>CAVUNF010000047.1:85000-141553 GCA_963742695.1 uncultured Alphaproteobacteria bacterium | reverse complement strand
CTACTTCCCCAGCGGCTTGAGAATCTTCACCAGCTCGGCGTGGACGAATTCGTTGCCGCAGATCACGTTGCCGGTCTTTAGCGGGTCGTCGTCGCCTTCGATGCCGCTGACGATGCCGCCGGCTTCGCGCACGATGATCTGCCCGGCCGCCATGTCCCATGGCTGACAGATTGCGCTCCCAATAGCCGTCGAGGCGGCCGGCGGCGATGAAGGCCATGTCGAGCGAGGCGGCGCCGAACCGGCGCAGGCCGGCCACCTTGTCCTGGATCGCGGTCATTTCGCAGGCGCGACAGTTCGTGGTCGCCGCGGCCGATATGCGGCAGCCCGCAGGCGATCACGCATTCGTTGAGCTTGCGGCGGCCGGCGACGCGCAGCCGCTGGTCGTTGAGGAAGGCGCCCTTGCCGCGCTCGGCGATGTAGAGGTCGTCATTGGCCGGATTGTAGATCAGGCCGGCGATCATGACGCCCTCGCGCTGCAGCCCGATCGAAATCGCGAATTGCGGAATGCCGTGCAGGAAGTTGGTGGTGCCGTCGAGCGGATCGACGATCCAGGTGTGGCTCTTGTCGGCGCCTTCGCGGGTGCCGCCTTCCTCGCCGATGAAGCCGTAGCCCGGCCGCGCCTTGGTGAGGTCGGTGTAGAGCATTTCCTCGGCGCGCTTGTCGGCCATGGTGACGAAATTGGCCGGCCCCTTCATCGAGACCTGAAGGTTCTCGACTTCGCCGAGATCGCGCTTGAGGCTGCGGCCGGCGCGGCGCGCGGCTTTGACCATGACGTTGATGAGGGCTGAATGCAGCATGATCTCGGCTTGATGACCCGAAGCGCCAGGTCAGGAGAGGGCAGGGTAGGTTACGTTAGGGGTTCGACCCGAAGCCGGCGACTAGTGCCGCTGCGACCGTGGGTGCCCTGCTGATGCGGTGGCGTCAAGGCGGATCATTTGTTGCCGCCGAGCCATTTGCGCGCGGCTTCCTGGGCCTTGGCGCGATCCTCGGCGCTTGCATTCGCCAGGGCCTCGTCGAGCATGGGGTCGCCCTTCCCGGCGGTTTTGGCGACCATGTGCCATTTGAAGCCCTCGATCTTGTCCATCGGCGCGCCCAGGCCGCTCACCAGCAGGCGGGCGAGGCGGTTTTGCGCGATCGGGCTGTTCTGCTTGGCGGCCTTGCGCAGCAGCGCCACCGCGGCGGCCTCGTTCTTCGGCGTGCCGGTGCCGTTGAACAGCGCGATGGCATATTCGACCTCGGCATCGACATTGCCGGCGAGCGACGCCGCCTGCAGCAGCCGCACCGCCTTGTCGATGTCCTTCTCGACGCCGTTGCCCTCCTTGTAGAAGGTCGCGAGTGCGTATTGCGCTTCCGGATTGCCGGCATCGGCGGCAATGCGAAGCAGTTCCGCCGCGCGTTTGATGTCCTGCGGCAGCGTCTGTCCGTCGAGATAGAGCAGCGCGAGATTGTAGGCCGCCTTCGGGTTGCCGAGCTTGGCCGAGGACGCCAGCCATTTTGCCGCTGCCTCGCGGTCGACAGCCCCGCCGCGGCCACCGAGCTTGAGCATCGCCAGCGCGAGCATGGCCTCGCGGTCGCCGCCATTGGCCGCGCGCGTGTACCATTCGACGGCCTTGGCATAGTCGCGCTTGACGCCCATCGCGTTGGCGTAGAGCTCGCCGAGCATCGTCATCGCCTTGGGATCGCCGTTGAACTGCGCGCGGGTGGTCGCAAGATCGAACGCGGTCTTGTACAGCCCGCGCTGATAGGCGCCGTAAACCAGATCGAGGTTGGGATCGTCGAAGGCGGGGGCAGGGGGTGCTGCCGCCGCTGGCGTTGCCGCCGGTTTCGGCGTCGCCGCTGCGGGCTTCTTGGCTGCGGCGGGCGGTTTCGGCTTGGCCTGCTCCTTGGACTTTTCCTTAGGCCTGGCGGCCGGCTTGCTCGCCGCCGGCGGCGTCTCGGCGCCCTGAGGCACCAGCGAGATCTGCGCCACGGCACCGGCCGTCAACATCATGCTGCCGACCAGGATCGATATGGGACGCAGGATCTTCATTCCGGCGTTATTCCTGTTCGGCTTTGACTTTTCCGGACATCGCGGCATGCGCCTGCCTGATGGTCTGCCCGGCATCGATCAACGCCGCCGCCGCACCGCGCGGATCGGCCCAGATGAAATCGCCGACCAGGACGAAATCGGCGCCTGCGGCGGCGAATTCGTGGGCTTCCTCAAGCGACGCGGCAAAGCCGACGCAAGGCGGCTCGAACAGTTCGGCCCACCATTGCAGCCGCTCGGCGATCGCCTCGACCGAAGGCCGCTGCTTGCCCGCATCGGGCTCGCCGAACAGCACGTAATCGGCGCCTCGCTCGCCCGCGGCCATCGAATCGTGCCGCGTCGTCAAGCCGCCGACGCCGGCGATGCGGTCGGGCTTCAGCGTCGGCAGCGCCTCTTCCATGGCCTCGATGCCGGTCAGATGCGCGCCATCGGCGCCGGCGCGGGCGACCAGTTCGACATGGCCGTCGAGCAACAGCGCCGCGCCCGAATCCTGGATCGCGGGCGCCAGCGCCTTGATGCGCGAAATCATGGTGCGCTGGTCGGTGGTCTTGAGCCGCAGCAGCACGGCGGCGATATCGGCCTTGGCAAGCAGGCCGGGCAGGCTTGCGACCAACGCAGCGGGATCGTCCACCTCCGGCGTCGCGAGATAGAGACGCGGCACGGGGCGCGGTGGAACGGGTTTAGTGGCCAAATCTATGCCGCCTTCTTTTCCAGATCGGCCTTCCACTCGCCCTTGCTCGCAAGCGAGTTCATCTGCGCGCGATGGGCAAAAGCCCGCTGCCCCGCCGCCACGTTCTCGACCTTGCCCGACCACGCCTTCTGCGGTGCGGCCTGCAGCGCACGGCCGTAGGAGAAGGTGAGATGCCAAGGAAGGTTACCATTCAGGCCGCCGATCCGGTTCATGGCGTTGAGATGCGCCGTGGCATCCTCGTCGGACTGTCCGCCGGAAAGGAAGGCGATGCCGGGCACCGCGGCCGGGACGCAAGACTTCAGCAGCCGGATGGTTTTCTCCGCGACCTCGTCGACGGACGCCTGCTTCGCGCTTTTCTTGCCCGAGATCGCCATGTTCGGCTTCAGGATCATGCCTTCCAGCGCGACGCGCTGCACCCGCAGTTCCTGGAACGTCTTGTTGAGCACGCGCTGCGTCACTTCGTAGCAGCGGTCGATGTCGTGGTCGCCGTCCATCAGCACTTCCGGCTCCACGATCGGCACGATCTGCGCGGCCTGGCAAAGCGCGGCATAACGCGCCAGCGCATGGGCGTTGACGCTGGATCGCGGTCATGGTGGGAATGCCCGGGCCGCAGTGCCCTGGCCGATATCGATCACCGCGCGCCATTTGGCGAAGCGGGCGCCGCGTTCGTAATATTTCTTCAGCCGCTCGGCGAGCTTGTCCAAGCCCGACGGTGACCAGTTCGCCCGGGCAGCCCGGCAAGGCTTGCGTGCCCTCATCGACCTTGATGCCGGGGATGGCGCCTGATTGTTCGATGATCTTCACCAGCGGCGTGCCGTCCTTGGCGTCCTGCCAGATGGTCTCGTCATAGAGAATGACGCCGGAGATGTGCTTGGTCATCGCCTCGCTGGAACGGAACAGCATTTCGCGATAGTCGCGGCGGGACGTCCTCTGTCGAATTCGACCTTGATGGCGTCGAAACGCTTCTTGATGGTGCCGGAGGATTCGTCGGCGGCCAGAATTCCTTTACCCGGCGCCACCATGGCCCGGGCGACCTTGTTGAGATCGGCGAGATTCATCGGTGTCTTCTCCGAAAGCGCGATATTGCGTATTTGTCAAAGCGTTTGCAAGTCAAAAAGACGCAAACTAGACGGTTCTCGGGCAATGCCCAAGAAACCTGCCGAGAAAGATCACAGGAAACCGCCGGCGGGCGCCAACCGGCGGCGGCCCGGGCGTTCTGCGGGCTAGGCGACCTTCGGATCGAGCTCGCCCTTGGTGTAGCGCTTCGCCATCTCGGCGGTGGTCAGCACCCGCTTGATCTTGCTGGCCTGGCCTGCGGTATTGAATTCCTGCAGCCGCTGCTTGCACAGCTTGGCCATCGCTTCCATCGCCGGCTTGAGATATTTGCGCGGATCGAATTCGCTGGGATCTTCCTTCAGGATCTTGCGGATCTGGCCGGTCATCGCCATGCGGTTGTCGGTGTCGATGTTGATCTTGCGGACGCCGTTCTTGATGCCGCGCTGGATCTCGGAAACCGGCACGCCCCAGGTCGGCTTCATCTTGCCGCCATTGGCGTTGATGATGTCCTGCAGGTCCTGCGGCACCGACGAGGAACCATGCATCACCAGATGCGTGTTGGGCAGCTTGCGGTGGATTTCCTCGATCACGTTCATGGCCAGGATGTCGCCGTCCGGCTTGCGGGTGAATTTGTAGGCGCCGTGCGAGGTGCCCATCGCGATCGCCAGCGCGTCGACCTTGGTCTCCTTGACGAACTTCACGGCCTCGTCGGGATTGGTCAGCAGCTGGTCGTGCGAGAGCTTGCCCTCGGCGCCGTGGCCGTCTTCCTTGTCGCCCATGCCGGTCTCGAGCGAACCCAGCACGCCGAGTTCGCCTTCCACCGAAATGCCGCCGAGATGCGCCATGTCGGTGACGGTCTTGGTGACCCCGACATTGTAGTCCCAGTCGGCGGCGGTCTTGCCGTCGGCCTTCAGCGAGCCGTCCATCATGACCGAGGTGAAGCCGGCCTGGATCGCGGTCATGCAGGTGTCGGGCCCGTTGCCGTGGTCGAGATGCACGCAGACCGGAATCTGCGGATAGATTTCGGTGACCGCGTCCATCATGTGCTTGAGCATGATGTCGTTGGCGTAGGAGCGCGCGCCGCGCGAGGCCTGGATGATGACGGGCGCATCGAGGCTGGAGGCGGCGTCCATGATGGCGAGCGCCTGCTCCATATTGTTGATGTTGAAGGCCGGCACGCCGTAGTCGTGTTCCGCCGCGTGGTCGAGCAATTGACGCAACGTGATCCGAGCCATGAGTTGTGTTCTCCGCGTTCTGGGCAAGCCGTTCCGGCCGCAATGCCTAATCTGTTAGCGTATCTTCAAAACCTCGACACCCGGCAAAGGTTTCCCTTCCATCCATTCAAGAAACGCGCCGCCCGCGGTCGAGACATAGCTGAAATCGTCGGCCACGCCGGCCTGGTTCAGCGCCGCCACGGTGTCGCCGCCGCCGGCCACCGAAATCAGCTTCTTGGCCTTGGTCCGTTCGGCGGCGTGCCTGGCCGCCACCATGGTGCCGCGGTCGAACGGCGTCATCTCGAAGGCGCCGAGCGGGCCGTTCCAGACCAGCGTCGCTGGCGTCGTCGATCGCGGCATGAATCCGCGCGATCGATTGCGGGCCGACGTCGAGGATCATGCCGTCGGCCGGGA
Organism: uncultured Alphaproteobacteria bacterium; assembly: GCA_963742695.1. GTDB lineage: Bacteria > Pseudomonadota > Alphaproteobacteria > Rhizobiales > Xanthobacteraceae > Bradyrhizobium. The sequence continues at coordinate 136,152 of CAVUNF010000047.1, read as the reverse complement.
TCGCATCGAGGCCGTAGGCATGGGACGGCGAATTGGCCGCGAAGTGAAACGCCACCACGGCATCGACCGGCAGGATGATGGCGCAATTGGCGGCATTCGCCTTTTCGATGATCCGCAGCGCGGTCGCCGCGAGGTCCTTTTCCGCCAGCGATTTGCCGATGCCGACACCCTGCGCATGCAGGAAGGTGTTGGCCATGCCGCCGCCGATCACCAGCGCGTCGACCTTGCTGACGAGGTTTTCCAGAAGATCGATCTTGGTCGAGACCTTGGCGCCGCCGATGATCGCGATCACCGGCTTGGTCGGCGCTTCCAGCGCCTTGCCGAGCGCGTCGAGTTCGGCCTGCATGGTGCGTCCGGCATAGGCCGGCAATTTGTGGCCGAGGCCTTCGGTCGAGGCATGGGCGCGGTGCGCGGCCGAGAACGCGTCGTTGACCCAGATGTCGCCGAGCTTTGCCAGTTCAGCGACGAACGCCGGATCGTTCTTTTCTTCCTCTTTGTGGAAGCGGGTATTTTCCAGGCAGAGGATGTCGCCGTCCTTCATCGCGGCGACGGCCTTGGCCGCGACGTCGCCGATGCAATCCTCGGCAAAGCCGACCGGCTTCTTGATCACCTGCGCCAGCGCTGCGGCGACCGGCTTCAGCGATTCCTTGGGGTCGCGCCCCTTGGGCCGGCCGAAATGCGCGAGCAGGATGACCTTGCCGCCCTTGTCGGAAATTTCGGTGATGGTCGGCGCGATGCGCTCGAGCCGTGTGGCGTCGGTGACGCGGCCGTTTTCCATGGGAACGTTGAGGTCGACGCGCAGCAGCACGCGCTTGCCCTTTACGTCGACGTCATCGAGGGTGCGGAATGTTTTGGTCATTGACGGTCTCACGCGGCGCATCCTTCGAGACGCCTCGCTGCGCTCGGCATCCTCAGGATGAGGTTTGCCTCATGGTGAGGAGCGCGCTTCTTCGCGCGCGTCTCGAACCATGACGCTACAGAAATCAGAGCAGCTTCCCCATCGCCACGGCGGTGTCCGACATGCGGTTGGAAAAGCCCCATTCATTGTCGTACCAGGCCATCACCCGCACCAGCGTGCCGTTCTGCACCTTGGTCTGGTCCATGTGGAAGGTGGCCGAATGCGGATCGTGGTTGAAGTCGATCGAGACGTTGGGCGCGGTGGTATAGCCGAGGATGCCCTTGAGCTGCTGCTCCGCCGCGCGCTTCATCGCCTCGTTGATTTCCTTCACGTCGGTCTTGCGCTGCGCGACGATCTTGAGGTCGATCACCGAGACGTTCGGCGTCGGCACCCGGATCGACGACGCCGTCGAGCTTGCCGGCAAGCTCCGGCATCACCAGGCCGATCGCCTTGGCGGCACCGGTGGAGGTCGGGATCATCGACATCGCCGCGGCCCGGCCGCGATAGAGATCGCTGTGCAGGGTGTCGAGCGTCGGCTGGTCGCCGGTATAGGCGTGGATCGTGGTCATGAAGCCGGTCTCGATGCCGACGGTGTCGTTCAGCACTTTGGCGACCGGCGCGAGGCAGTTGGTGGTGCACGAGCCGTTGGAGACCACGAGATGGTCCTTGGTCAGCTTGTCGTGGTTGACGCCGAACACGATGGTCATGTCGGCGCCGTCGGACGGCGCCGAGACCAGCACGCGCTTGGCGCCGGCGGTGAGATGCGCCGAGGCCTTGGCCTTGGCGCTGAAGATGCCGGTGCATTCCAGCGCGATGTCGACGCCGAGTTCCTTCCAGGGCAGCTTTGAGGGATCGCGTTCGGCGGAAACCTTGATCTTGCCGTTGCCGAGGCTGATCGAGTCGCCATCGACGGTCACGGTGCCGGGGAAGCGGCCATGCACCGAATCGAAGCGCAGCAAATGGGCGTTGGTCTCGACCGGGCCGAGATCGTTGATGCCGACCACCTCGATATCCTTGCGGCCGGACTCGGCGATGGCGCGCAGCACATTGCGGCCGATGCGGCCAAACCCATTGATCGCGACCCGGATTGCCATGCTTGATCTCTCCTTCAATGACTTTTGCCATCCCCGCAGCGGCCATTTCGGCCATCCACGAGGAGTTTTCGGCGGACGCCCGGTTCGGCCGGGCGGGAGCGGATAAGATGACCGTTAGGTAGTCCTTTTGCCGGCAATCTCAACCGTCAGCCCAGGCGCTTCAGGGCTGCATTGACCGCAGCCTCGGCGGTAATCCCGAAATGCTTGTAAAGGTCCTTGGCCGGGGCGCTGGCGCCGAACGTGCTCATGCCGATGAACATGCCATCCGGGCCGATCACGGCATCCCAGCCGAACCGCACCGCGGCCTCGATCGCGATCTTGACCGGGGCTTTGCCGATGATCGCCTGCCGCCGTTCCGCCGGCTGCTGCAGCAGCAATTCGAGCGAAGGCACCGACACCACCCGCGACGCGATGCCGCGCTCGGCCAGCTGCTTTTGCGCGGCGACCGCAATCTCGACCTCGGAGCCGGAGGCGAACAGCGAAACCTTGGCCTCGCCCTTGGCGGCGACCAGTTCATAGCCGCCGTGGCTGCACAAATTATCGGCGCTGGCGCGTGGTGCGCACCGGGGTCAGGTTCTGGCGCGACAGCGCCAGCACCGTGGGGCCGGTCAGGTTTTCCAGCGCCAGCTGCCAGCATTCGGCGGTCTCGACCGCGTCGGCGGGGCGGAACACGCGCATGTTCGGCATCGCGCGCAAGCGATGCCAGATGCTCGACCGGCTGATGCGTCGGGCCGTCTTCGCCGAGCCCGATCGAATCGTGGGTCATGATGTAGACCACCGGCACGTGCGACAGCGCCGCGATCCGCATCGAGGGCCGCGCGTAATCGGTGAAGCACATGAAGGTGCCGCCGGCCGGCGCAAAGCCGCCATGGCTGGAAATGCCGTTCATGGCCGCCGCCATGCCCATCTCGCGAATGCCGTAGTGAATGTAGCGGCCGGAAAAATCGCCCGGCTTGACTTCCTTCAGACCCTTGGTGCGGGTGTTGTTGGACGGCGTCAGGTCGGCCGAGCCGAGCAGCAGTTCCGGCATCTCCGGCACCAGCACCTCGAGCGCCATTTCGCTCGCCTTGCGGGTGGCGATGGTCGGCGGCTCGGCGACCAGTTTTTCCTTCAGCTTGCGGATCGCGTCGGCGAGCCCGGCCGGGCGCTTGCGATCGATCACGCGGCGGGTGAATTCGCCGCGCAGCGCGTCGGGCTTGGCCTCGAAGCGGCTGTTCCAGTCGGCATGGGCGCTGGCGCCCTGCTTGCCGACATTGCGCCACGCCTGCAGCACGTCGTCGGGGACCTCGAACGGGCCGTAATTCCAGCCCAGCGCCTTCTTGGCGCCGGCGAGTTCTTCCGCACCGAGCGGCTCGCCGTGTGCTTTCGAGGTGCCGGCCCGGGTCGGCGCGCCGAAACCGATGGTGGTCTTGCAGGCGATCAGCGAAGGGCGGTCGGAGGCCTGCGCCTTGGTGATCGCGGCGGCGATCGCCTTCTGGTCGTGGCCGTCGATCTGCACCGCGTTCCAGCCATGGGCCTTGAAGCGGGCGACCTGGTCGACGCTGTCGGTCAGCGACAGCGGCCCGTCGATCGAGATGCCGTTATCGTCATAGAGGAAAATCAGCTTCGACAGTTTCAGATGTCCGGCCAGCGCGATCGCCTCGTGGCTGACGCCTTCCATCAGGTCGCCGTCGGAGCACAGCACGTAGGTGTAGTGATCGACGATATCCTCGCCGAATTCGGCCGCCAGCAGCCGTTCCGCCAGTGCCGATCCCGACCGACGATGGCGACGCCCTGGCCGAGCGGGCCGGTCGTGGTCTCGACCCCGGCGGTCATGAAATTCTCCGGATGTCCGGGGGTCTTGGAGTTGAGCTGGCGGAAATTCTTGAGCTGGTCGAGCGTGACGTCCTCGTTGCCGGTCAGATACAGCAGCGCGTACAGCAGCATCGAGCCGTGGCCGGCCGACAGGATGAAACGGTCGCGGTCGGGCCAGCGCGGATCGGCGGCGTCGAACTTCAAGAATTGTGTGAACAACACCGTGGCGATGTCGGCGGCGCCCATCGGCAGGCCGGGATGGCCGGATTTGGCCTTCTCGACGCCATCCATCGCCAGCGCGCGAATCGCATTGGCCATAAGAGAATGATCGACGCGCGTCATGATGAAAATCCGTCTGAAATGAGATGCTTGATGGCGATCCGCTGTTACCGCGAAGGGCCCGCACACGCCTGAACGCCACGGGAAGTCTGGGCTGGATAGCACCTGTTTCCAGCGAGTCCAAGGCAGTGCAACGCGGTACCTGTGTGAAAAGTTGCTTTGCGGTGCATAGCTTTCGAAGCGGCGTTGCGCTGGCCTCGCTTGCCACGTAAATTTCGCGGCCTAAACGCTTGGCCTGACCGCGCATTTTGCTGTCCGGCGGCTTGACGGAAGGTGCGCGCTGTCTGCCATGAACGATCGTCCCGCCAACGGTTCCGCACGCCGACCGTATCGGCCGATATCGACGCCGCGACGCGGCGGCTGATGGCCGCGCTCGAAGCGCTGGAAAGTGCCGTGGAGCGGCGGCGCGAAGCCGACCGCGACGAGAACGAGCTGGCGGTCCGGATTCAGGCGCTGGGCGCCGATCGATCGCGGCTCGCCGACGAACTCGACGGCTCGCTGGTGAAATCGCGCAAGCTCGAGCGCACCAATCGCGAGATCGCCGAACGGCTGGATGCGGCGATCGGCACCATCCGCTCCGTGCTCGATGCGGGAGAGACGTCATGAGCCACATCAACGTCACCATCAACGGCCGGCAATACCGGATGGCCTGCGAGGAAGGCCAGGAGGTGCGGCTGTTGAAACTCGCCGAGAGCCTGGAATCGCGGATCGTCAGCCTGCGCGGCAAGTTCGGCGAAATCGGCGACGCGCGGCTGACCGTGATGGCGGCGCTGACCGTGTGCGACGAACTGCTCGACGCCAACCATCGCATCCGCAGCCTGGAGGAAGAGCTCGAGGCGCTGCGCGACGTCCGCGTGGTATCGGCCGATCGCGCCCGCGCGACGCAGACCGCGGTCTCCAACGCGCTGAACTCCGCCGCCGAGCGCATCGAAAAGACCACGCAGGTCCTGAACCGCACCATCGGCGGCGGCGTCGCGATCGGGTAGTTGCTCTCTTACCCTCCCTGGAGGGGAGGGTGAAGAAAGCGCGCACCAACAGCCATCGCTCCCCTTACCGCTGGTATCCCGCGCCCATACCCCCTACATTGACCCTGCGAAGCTGCGTCGCGCGTCAGAAGCCATATATCCCCGGGGCCTTATCGATCCTTCCGGGAACTGTCCCTGGCCGGGTCCGTGGATCCGGTCATATGGTGCCCACCTACTTTCGTAGGGAACTCCGGGATCGAGTGCTTCAACGGCCATCGCGGCTTCGCACTTTTCTTGGGACAACGCTCGTCATGGCCGGGCTTGTCCCGGCCATCCACGTCTTTCCTTGCGGTACAAAGTAAGCCGTGGATGCCCGGGACAAGCCCGGGGCATGACGATGATGGGTCCCAGCTTTGCCGACAGAGCGATCGAAGGCCGAACTCCGCACCGCAGCCCTCGCGAAACGCGACGCGTTGAGCGACAAAAAACGCGCCACTGCGGCCAACGCGCTCGCCAAGCGCGGCCTGCCGATCGAGATCGCGCCAGGCACCATCGTCTCGGGCTATTCGCCGATCCGCAGCGAGATCGATCCCGCACCGCTGATGCGCGCGCTTGCCGCGCAGGGCGCGCGGCTGGCGCTGCCGGCGGTGATGGCGCGCGGCAAGTCGCTGGCGTTTCGCGCCTGGTCGCCCGACGACCGGCTGATGCTCGGGCCGCTCGGCATTCTCGAGCCGTCGCCCGGCCGCCACGGAACTCGTTCCCGACATCATGCTGGTGCCGCTGGCGGCGTTCGATCGCGCCGGCCACCGCATCGGCTATGGCGCCGGGCATTACGACTACACGCTGGCGCATTTGCGCAAGTTGAAGGCGATCACCGCCATCGGCCTTGCTTTCGCCGCACAGGAAATCGAAGGCGTGCCCGCGCTGCAGCACGACGTGGCGCTGGATTATGTGCTAACGGAAACTGAAGTGTTCGATTTCCGGAGTACATAGGTTGCGCATTCTTTTCGTCGGCGACGTGGTCGGCAGGGCCGGCCGCACCGCCATCTCAGACCATCTGCCCGGCATGATCCGCGACTGGGCGCTCGATCTCGTCGTCGTCAATGGCGAGAACGCCGCCGGCGGCTTCGGCATCACCGAGGCGATCTACCAGGAATTGCTCGACGCCGGTGCCGATGCGGTCACGCTCGGCAATCATGCCTGGGACCAGCGCGAGGCGCTGGTGTTCATCGAGCGCGCGCCGCGGCTGGTGCGGCCGGCGAATTTTCCAAAGGGCACGCCGGGCCGCGGCTCGACGCTGGTCGACACCAAGAACGGCAAGCGCGCGCTGGTCATCAACGGCATCGGCCGCGTCTTCATGACCCCGTTCGACGATCCGTTCGCCGTCATCAACCGCGAGCTGGAAGCCTGTCCGCTGCGCGAGGCCGCGGACGCCATCGTGGTCGATTTCCATTGCGAGGCCACCAGCGAAAAACAAGGCATCGGATTTTTCTGCGACGGCCGCGCCAGCCTCGTGGTCGGCACCCATACCCATGTGCCGACCGTCGGATCATCAGATCCTCGCCGGCGGCACCGCCTACATGACCGACGCCGGCATGACCGGCGATTACGATTCGATCATCGGCATGCAGAAGGAAGAGCCGCTGCGGCGCTTTACGACCGGCATTCCCTCAGGGCGGTTCGAACCGGCGCTCGGCGTCGCCACACTAAGTGGCGTTGCGGTCGAGACCGACGATGCGACCGGGCTGGCGCTGCGGATCGCGCCGGTGCGGATCGGCGGCCGGCTCGAGCCGGCGCTGCCGGGGTTTTGGACGGCATCCTGAGCGTTTGAGAGTTCTGACCGAAAAAGCGGCCAATAAAATAGGGCACCAAAGTCGTCATGCCCGGGCTTGTCCCGGGCATCCACGCCTTGACTGCCCTTAAGCAAGAAAGACGTGGATGGCCGGGACAAGCCCGGCCATGACGAAAGCGGATTTATTTCCAAGCGGTTAGAAAGAGCCTGAAAATGCTGGCTGCTTTTCCCGTCAGACTCTAAGGAAGGAAGATCGCATTGCGCACGCTGTTCGGCTGGATGCTCGCCGCTTTTCTCGTCACCGCCGCCGACGCGCAGACGCTGACCAAACGTCCGGTGTCGCAGAACCCGGTGACATCGGCCGAGATGACCGAGCGGCTGGAGAAATCCGCCATCAAGACCGCAAAATCCGCACCGAAGGGCGCGGCGCGGGGATCGTCGGTGGATTTCACCTGGCCTTCCGACGCCGCGGAATATCGCGCGCTCGCCAAACACGTGCTGGTACTGGTCAGCGTGGTGACGCAGGACAAGGCCGAACTGCCGCTGCGCCGCGTCTATGTCACCGTCAACGGCCAGGAAACCGAACTGACCAGACTCTCCAGCCAGCTCAGCGATGTGCGCAAGGGATCGGTGACGTCGACGGTGCTCGGGCCGTTTCGCGAGGACGGATTTTATCTGGCGCCCGCCGGCGCCATGATGGCCGACGGCCTTCTGCAGGCCGACTTCGCCGTGCGCCGCAACGGTTTCAATCTCTACAAGCTTCCAGGCACGCCGCCGGACTTCATCAAGGCCGACAGCAACCCGATGCCGGCAAAGGATGCCAAGCCCGAGACGCCGGCGCTGAAGGCGATGCTGCAGCGGGAGTACAAGGGGTTCGAATTGCCGGCGGGGTTGCGGTAGGAGCTGGCTATGTGGCCAATGCCGAACACGATCGCATCATGGCGAAGAAAATGATCTGTCCAATTCATACCGAAGCCGAATACGACGAAGCCCTCGATGAGATCGAGCGGTACTTCGAAAACGAACCAAAGCCGGGCACGCCGGAAGCGGATCGCTTCGATCTTCTCGCGTCGATTGTCGAGGACTACGAGCGCAAGCGCTGGCCGATTGAGCCGGCGTGAAGCACGATGCCCGAATGGTGGCAGGATAAATATGCGGACATCGATTGATATCAGCGATACCCAGCTCCAGGCAGCTGGACGAATTGTCGAAAGCAGAGAACCGGTCTCGCGCGGCGCTGATCCGTGAGGCGATCGATGACTTTCTCGCGAAACGACGCAGTAAACACCAGGCGACGCGTTCGGGCTTTGGGGCCAGCGACAAATTGACGGTTTGGTCTATCAGGAGCGGGTACGTAGCGAATGGTGAAGGCGGCTGAGCAGCGCATACGCATCCAAAGTCATCTTGATTTGATCCGTCGGGCAAATCACTCATTTCGCGTCAAGTGTTATTTTTCTGATTTTCCGAAATAAATCACTTTACGATTCACCCAAATCAAAACTATATCCATTCCCGTCCTGCTCCATTTGAGGGGCGTTGCGCACGTCACGAACGTTGCGGGCGGGATGCGGTGGACGCGGCAGCGTCGGGCGTGAAACGTGATCGCAGGGCGGGCTTCGGCTCGTGAGCGATCGGCGGCACGCAGACGAACGGCGTTGCTGCGTACGGCAAAACCGTGTGGTCCTGGCATCCGTTGCTGATGTCAAGCTGGCGGAGGCGCGTCGGCCCAACCGGGCTTAGACAAGCCTTAATCCGCCAGCGACGGTGACAAACAAGAATTCGTCGCCGAGGAGATCACGGCATAAGCCGTAAAGCCATTGCGCAGGGAAGGCCGGGTGTTCTCCGCTGGACCTGTATGCTCATGTGCGCCTTTTTGCGCGCACTTTGCACATGAGACCGCGGGTGCAGCGCGCACCCGGTCTTCCCTGCGCCCTCTCTCTTGGGCGGAACGATTTGCAAAACTTCGGGCGCCTCGCGCCGCGAGAACGCGGTTTGCTGCTTCCGCTTTGCAGCTTCTACCCGGTCTCGAAAAACCGCCCCAGTGCCGACCGTTGACGCGGGGCGATCTCCGGGCTTTATGCAGGGAACAAGCCGCCCCCGGAAGGAACTCGCCGTGACAGACTCAAAAGCCGTCCTCATCGACCGCCATCCAGGCCGCTCGGCCCAGACCATCGGGATTGCGCGCGAACTTGGGACCGATGAGGATTTGATCCACCAGCCGTCGGTTGGCGTGGTCGGCACCAAGGGCGACAGCCAGTGCTATATGGGCGTGGCGGCGAAGGTCGATGCGATCCATGCCAGCCTCAAGGGCCGGATCGGCAAGGGCGCGGGCCAGCTGAAGCTGCGCCTGGTCCAGCCGGAATACACCATCGCGACCTCGGACGGCATCCGCAACGGCACCCGCGAAATGCGCTACTCGCTGATCGGGCGTGAAATCACCCATGATGCGCTGTGCGAACATCTTGAAGCCACCGGGCCTCGCCGGCACCATCGCCGTCGTGGCCTGCGACAAGCCGCCGGTCGGCACGCTGGCCGCGCTGCTCGAGCACAATCAACCCGCGATCATCATGTCGGACGGCGCGATCCATCCCGGCACCGACCCGCAAACCGGCGAGAAGCTCGACATCGTCAGCGCCTATCAGGTCGCCGGCCATCCCGACGCCGCGCACCGCCACCACATCGCCTGCCATGCCTGCCCGGGTTACGGCAGCTGCGGCGGCATGTTCACCTACAACACCATGCAGACCTTCATCGGCGTCGTCGGCATGCAGCCGCTGCACATGGTGGCGCCGCCGTCCGACGATCCGCGCCGCCTCAAGGAGTTTCCGGACCAGCTAGTCGAATACCTCGCGCAAATGATCGCGAAGGACCTGAAGCCGCGCGACATCGTGGTCCGCGATTCCATCCGCAACGCCGTCATCGTCGCGATGGCGATCGGCGGGTCGACCAACGTCACGCTGCATGCGCCGGAGATCGCGCGCGCCGCAGGCTTTTCCGACTTCTGGAAAGAGGTGATGACGCCGGCGGAGTTCAACCATCTGTCGCAATACGTCGTTCCGGTGCTCACCGACGCCCGCCCCTATGGCAAGTATTCGATGGTCGACATCGACGCGGTCGGCGGCGTGCAGGTGATCGTCCGTGAATTGCTGGAGGCAGGCCTGCTCAATGGCGACGTGATGACCTGCACCGGCGAAACGCTGGCGCAGCAGGTCAAGCGCCTCGGCAGCCAAGAGCGCCGACGGCAAGGTGGTCTATACCGTCGCCAAGCCCTACAAGCCGACCGGCGGCCTGCGCGTGCTCGGCGGCAATCTGTCGCCGGAATTTTCCGCCATCCTGAAGCTTGCCGGCGTCGAAGGCGGGCTGGAAAACAATCTGTTCCGCGGCAAGGCCTGCGTGTTCGAGGGCGAGCAGGATCTGCTTGCGGCGCTCGACAAGACGCCCGACCGGTTCCAGAACAACGACATGATCATCGTGCGCTACGAGGGGCCGAGCGGCGCGCCGGGCATGCCTGAAATGCTCGACCCGACCTCGCGCATCACCACGCTGTGCCGCGAGCGGGGCATCGTGGTGGCGCTGATGACCGACGCGCGATTTTCCGGCGGATCGGTCGGCCTCGTCATCGGCCATGTCGGCCCTGAGGCCGGCCTTGGCGGACCGATCGCCTTTGTCGAGAACGGTGACGAGATCATCGCCGACCTGAACAAGAACGAACTCAACTGCACCGCGCTGGCGGATCCCGCCATCCTCGGGCAGCGCAAGGCGGCCTGGGAAAAAGTGGTGGCGGCCAATGGCGGCCTGCACCCGAACTGCGGCGTCGCCGACACCCGGCTGTTGCATCGCGCGCGGCTCACCGCCGTTCCCGCCACGCGCGGCGGCGGCTTGCATCCGAACCGCGAGGTCTGGGTGCGCGAGCCGCGCGAGGCAACGCCATCGGGCTTCGTGCCTACGAACAAGCACCGGCCGGAGACGAAGAAGGCGTTCTAGAACGGCTGCCGCTCGGCGCGGTGGGATCGTGAGCCGCGACCATGCAGTAGTTGCGCCGCGCTCCTGTGCAATCCCTGATCAATGATGGGAACCGCAATGCCGCGGAATCCCCGTAAATTGCCGCTCTTTCCCGACAGCAGAATATCAAGCTAGGGTCGCACCAGCTTCGCGCTCCGCAAATGGGGGAAATGGCTGGTGGATCTGGATGCCGTCACTCAGAGCTTTCTTGACGCAGCTGTCGATCCCGCCCTGTGGCCGGCGGCGATGGATGCGGTCGGGCGGTATGGCAATGCGACGGGCGCGGCGCTGATACCGGTCAGCGGCCGGCTGCCGTCGTTTCTGCATTCGGCCGCCATGAAGGGGGCCCATGACGCTTATCTTGCCGATGGCTGGTATCTGCGGGACAAACGGGAGCGCGGCCTGCCGCGGATGCGGACCACCGGAATTTTCACCGATCAGGATTTTGCCACGCCGTGAGGAGCTTCGGAAGTCGGATTACTACCGCGGCCTGCTGGCGCCGTTCGATTGCAACTGGAGCGCGGGTCTCGGGCTCAAGAACGGCGACGACGAATGGTGTCTGGTGGTCCAGCGCGGCGATCGTCAGGGGCATTTCGAGCAACACGAGCAACGCAATTTGTTGCGCCTGGCCGCGCCGCTGAAACAGGCGGCTTTGCTCAGCCGTCAACTGTCGTTTGCCAATGCCCTCGGGCTCAATGACGCCTTCGATATGGTCGGTTGCGCCAGCATGCTGATCAGCCGCTTTGGCAAGGTGATCCGCATCAACAAATCAGCCGAGCCGTATTTCGACGACGGCTTCGCGCTGGTGGACGGCAATTTGTCCTGCGCCGTTGCGGCCGATGCATCGGCGCTGCGCAAGATGATTTATTCGCTCTGTACCGAAGGCCTGGTCGGCTTCCCCGGGGGTGCCCCGCAGCCAGGTCGTCCGGCGATCGTCCAAACCGCCGTTCGTGGTGCAGGCCATCAAGCTGACCGGGATAGCGGGCGAGATTTTCAGCCCGGCGCGCGTGCTGCTGTTTCTCGTCGATCCGTTCCTCGCCCGGGAACCTGTGCCGCTCGCCGAGCTGCAGAAAGTGTTTGGGCTGACCAAGGCCGAAGCGACGCTGTTGTCGCGGCTGGAGGCCGAGATTCCGCTGCCGATGGCGGCGGAGCAACTCGGCATTTCCTATGAGACGGCGCGGACGCATGTGAAGAGCATTCTTCAGAAGACCGGTACCAAAAGGCAGTCGGAAATTCTGGCGCTGGTCCGCAGGATGACGCCAAGATTGAAGTGACGCCGGACCGCTGGCCGGTTCGAGGGCTGCGCGTGCCTTCGATCAGAGCTTGTAGGCCGTGCGGAAACCGCCCCAGTGCCGGCCGTTGACGCGGATCGGCACGTCGATCTCGCGCATCATGATGGTCTTGCCGTTGCCCATGTCGCGGGCGTAGCTCTGGATCAGATAGGAGCGCTCATTGCGGCCGGCGGCGAGGCCCGCGGCATCGTTGAAGATGCGGCGGTTGCGGCTGTTGGCGGTGTTCCAGGCGACGTCGCCCGGGCGTTGCGGGTGCGAGTAGATCTTGTTGTGCACCGGCAAATAGCCGTTGCGGTCGATCATGGCGCTGAACGCCAGGCGCGGGTCCCTGGCCAGGAAAGCCTCCTGGAATGCCGGCAGCGCGCGGTCGGCCCAGTCCAGCACCCGGGTGCGGTATTGCACCGGATTGGTGCCTGCGATTTCGACGTAGGTCTCGTCGAACATGTCGTCCATCGAGATCGCGCCGCTCTTGACCGCGTCCTCGAAGATTTTGGTCAGCGCCCGGCCGGCTTCCATGGCGCGGGTCACGGATTCGGTGTTCTCGTCCTGGATCGACCAGAGCTTGTCTTCGATCTTCTCCTTCAGCGCCGCATCCGCCGCCTCGAACCGCGCCTGCGCGCCGGCCTTCGAGCGTCCGCTGACACGGATCCTGCATGCGCCGATACCTTGCAGCGTGGCGTTGAGGGTTTCATTGAGCGGCAGCTTCTCGGCCTCCGGTCCGCCGATCAGCATGCCTTCGAGCGAGATCTCATAGGCGGGTGCGGCGATCAGGCCGCGCGCGGTCTGAATTTCCATGGCGAGGTTGCACGGCAGCGGCTGGCTCTTGTTGCGGTCCTTGCGCTCGTCCTGGCGCAGCAGCACCGCGCAGCGATCCCTGAGCTTCTGCGCGAACATGGTGACGGCCTTGCCGGCGCTGGCGACGCTTTCGCCATGGGCCTCGGCCTCCTTGGTCGCCGAGTCGATTTCGGCGGCGCTGTCGCCGACCGAGACGATGAAATGCGAGGCGGAGGCGGCGTTGTCGGACATCTCGCCGGTGGTCTGGTTCTGCTCCGCCACCGCGCCGTTGACGTTTTCGAACACCGGGCGGATCGCCTCGATCGCCTGCGAGATCCGGTGCACGGCGTCGACCGAGCCGGCGGCGTCCTTTTGCAGCGCGTCGATCTTCTTGGTGATTTCCTCGGTGGCGTTCTGGGTCTGCACCGCGAGCGCCTTGACCTCGGTGGCGACCACCGCAAAGCCGCGCCCGGCGGTGCCGGCGCGCGCCGCCTCGATGGTGGAGTTGAGCGCCAGCAGCGTGGTCTGCCTGGCGATCTGGGCGATCAGGTTGACGACATTGCCGATGGCGGCCGAGGATTCGCGCAGACGATCGACATTGGCGCTGGCTTCGCGCGCGGCCTCGCTGGCGAGGTCGGCGAGCTTGCTGGCGTCGCGCACCTGGGACCCGATGCCTTCAGCCGAATGGGTGAATTTGTCCGCCGCCTGCGAGAACGTGGTCGCGGTGCTCTGGGCAGCACTGGTGCGCCCGGTAAGCGCATCGGTGCGCTGGCGGATGGTGGAGAGCGTCGCCGCGGTCGCTTCGGCGCCGCCGGCGACCGAATTGGCGGCGCGCTCGAGCTGCCGGATCATCGAGCCGAGTTCGAGTTCGAGCAGTTCCAGGATTTCCCGGGAGGAATCGCTGTCCGGTCCGGCGACCGCATTGGACGCAATCGCCGCCAGCGCTGCTGCCGGTTCGGCGGCGGCCGTAGCCGGTTCGGGTGACCGTTTTCGAAAAAAACCGAACGCCATCAGGCCTCACGGGGGCTGGAATAAGACCGGCATTCTCTCATCGGTGCATGAAATCATGGTTAACGATTGCCTCACGGACTGGCATTGGGCACTACTGGCATACCGAAAACCCCGGCAAATCTTTGATTTTGCCACTGCCGCGGCCTATAACGCCGCGCTTTCCACCCCCACACCCCGGACGAATCCGAAAAGAGACCGCATGGCCGGACATTCCCAGTTCAAGAACATCATGCACCGCAAGGGCCGGCAGGACGCCCAGAAGTCGAAACTGTTCGGCAAACTGGCGCGGGAAATCACCGTCGCCGCCAAGATGGGCCAGCCCGATCCCAACATGAATGCCAGGCTGCGCGCCGCCATCATTTCCGCCCGCCAGGAGAACATGGCGAAGGACTCGATCGAGCGCGCGATCAAGAAGGCGAGCGGCGGCGACAGCGAGAATTACGACGAGATTCGCTATGAGGGTTATGGTCCGGGCGGCGTTGCCGTCATCGTCGAGGCGTTGACCGATAACCGCAATCGCGCCGCCTCCGACATCCGGTCGTTTTTCACCAAGTCTGGCGGCAATCTCGGCGAGACCGGCTCGGTCGCCTTCATGTTCGATCGCACCGGCATCATCGAATATGACGCCAAGGTCGCCTCCGACGACGCCATGCTGGAAGCGGCGGTCGATGCCGGCGCCGACGACGTTTCCTCCAGCGAGAACGGCCATGAGGTGTACGCCTCGCAGGAAACCTTTCGCGAGGTGGCAAAAGCGCTGGAAGCTAAATTCGGCGAAGCCCGCAAGGCGGCCTTGACCTGGAAGCCGCAGAACACCGTGCCGGTCGACGACGAGACCGGCGAGAAACTGCTGAAGCTGATCGACCTCCTCAACGAGCATGACGACGTGCAGAACGTCTACGCGAATTTCGAGGTCTCCGACGCGCTGATGACGAAGATGGGCGGCTAGGCGGCCCGCCGTGCTGCAGCCTCGCAGCCGCGGCCCTTGAACGCCTTGTTTTCACGGATATGCTGCCGCAGGCAGGCTGGGGGCAGGCGATGATCGGCAGGACGCGCGGATTTCTCGCAGCCCTCTATGTTGCCGGTACGTCGGTCTGGCTCGTTGGCGTCATCCCGCCGGCGCTGGCTGCAGACCCAAAACTCGATCCCGATCCGAAGGCGCTGCCCAAGGCGCGCACGATCGCGACCGCCAAGGCCGATGCCAATTTCGATCTCGGCAGCGACAAGGTGCCGTTCCCAACTCGCTTCGGCATCTGCGTTCTTCAACTCACCGCGGTCCGTGACGAGGGCCGCGCCTTGCCGGCTTCGCGCGCCGACCTCGACAAGGCCATTGCCGACTACCGCGCTTTGGCGATCGAGTTGAAGGCCCATGCCGCGAAGATCAGCGCCGCCGACGCGCAGAAGGCGGTCGATGCCGAACTCGCCAAGAGTGCTGCGGACACGCTCAAATTTGTCCGCGAGGATGTCGATGCCCTCGGCGTGTCGATCCGCAAGGCGCGCAATCTCGACCGTCTGCAGGCCTGCCAACTGACGAAAGACTGGTATGCCGCCCAGAACGGCCTGCGCGCGCCGGTTGACGCCGCCGAACAGGCGAAGGTCGCGGTTCTCGCCGAGCAGGCGCGCCAGGCCGAGAAGGCCACTTCCGCCAAGCCGCCGGCAGCGGCCTATCCACCGGTGATCTACCCGAGCACGGTCGCGCCCAGGGCGGTTGCACCCGCAGCGCCTGCCGTTGCGGCTTCGAAACCGGTGTCGATTCCGGCAGCAGGCGTCCCGGACGGCGGCGAGGACAGCCGTGATGTACGTGTCGGCGCCGGCACTGCGGATACAAAGGCGCGCGCCGACTTTGACGGCCGGCCGCTGTGGTCGGCGGTTGCGGAATGTGTCGACCGCATGGAGCTGATCCAGGCGCTGGGTGGCGGCTCCACCAAGGTCCAGGTGGATGGCTACGCCAATCAGGCCAGCGACATCTACAAGCTCGATCGCGGCATCGACAAGGCGGCGGCGACGGCGCAGGTCGGAAGAGAACGCGAACGCTTGCGTGCGCGGGTGGCGGCGAGCTGGGACTCCCATCAGGCCCGCACCGGCCAGCCGCCATGGGGCGAGTGGTCTCAATCTTGCGACGGGCTGCAGAAGCATGCGCTCAGCTATGTGAACAACAAGAACGCCGCCGACTATGCGCGCTATCTGGCGGATTTTCAGCGCAAGCGCCAGGAGGCAGAGCGGGCCGCCGCCGCGAACAACGCCAACAGTTCGTCGTCGTCCTCGTCAGGATATTCCGGCGGCTCCGGCTATTCGTCGTCATCGTCGGACAATGGTGCGGCCTCGCGCCGGGAGCACGAGGCAACCATGCAGCGCTACGAGCGGGAAAACCGCCAGATCCGTCAGGAGATCAAGGCGATCGACCGCAAGTACGGCCGTTAGAGCGTTTTCAAGCGAAGTGGAAACCGGTTCGCGTCAAGATAACGCGTCAAACCAGGAATCTAGAGCCCCGTTTCGATTCCATCGAAACGGCCGCTAGTGGTGCGATCTAGGCGCGGACCGCCGCCAAGGCTATCAATGGGCATGACATCACCGCCGATTCGCCATCCCGTCCGTATTCTTGGCATCGATCCCGGCCTGCGCCGCACCGGCTGGGGCGTGATCGAGATCGACGGCAACCGGCTGATCTTCGTCGCGTGCGGTTCGGTGGAACCGCAGGATAGCCTGCCGCTGGCGAGCCGGCTGCTCGCCATTCATGAGGGCCTCGCCGCCGTGCTCGGCGATTTCAAGCCGGCGGAAGCCGCGGTCGAACAGACCTTTGTCAACAAGGACGGCGTCGCCACCTTGAAACTTGGACAGGCGCGCGGTGTTGCGATGCTGGCGCCGGCGATGTTCGGGATCTCGGTCGCGGAATACGCGCCCAACCAGGTCAAGAAGACCGTGGTCGGCGCCGGCCACGCCGACAAGAACCAGATTCTGATGATGCTGAAGATTCTGCTGCCCAAGGCCGAGCCGAAATCGGCCGATGCCGCCGACGCGCTGGCGATCGCGATTACGCACGCGCATCACCGCCAAAGTGCCGCGCTGAAGCTGAGGGTGGTGGGGGTATGAATATCGACGCCGGTACGCGTAGCACCCCCACCCCCGACCCCTCCCCGCAAGGGGGAGGGGAGATCGAACTCAAACGGCGCGCCTGCTTGCTCCCTCCCCCCTTGCGGGGGAGGGTCGGGGAGGGGGGTAGCCGCAAGGCCGAGACTCGGAATTTGCGCAACGCAGAGATCGCAACCATGATCGGCAAACTCAAAGGCCTGATCGACTCCTATGGCGAGGATTACGTCATCCTCGACGTCGGCGGCGTCGGCTATCAGGTGCATTGCTCGGCGCGGACGCTGCAGGCGTTGCCGGCGCCCGGCGAAGCCGCGGTGCTGTCGATCGAAACCTATGTGCGCGAGGACCAGATCAAGCTGTTCGGCTTTCGCGGCGACACCGAGCGCGAATGGTTTCGGCTGCTGCAGACGGTGCAGGGCGTCGGCGCCAAGGTGGCGCTGGCGGTGCTCTCGACCTTGCCGCCGTCCGATCTCGCCAACGCGATCGCGCTGCGCGACAAGGCCGCGGTGACGCGCACGCCGGGCGTCGGCCCGAAGGTCGCCGAGCGCATCGTCACCGAATTGAAGGACAAGGCGCCGGCCTTTGCCAATGTCGATCCGGCGCTGGTGCATCTGTCCGGCGCCATCGACAATGACCGCGCGCCGCGGCCGGTCACCGATGCGATCTCGGCGCTGGTCAATCTCGGCTACGGCCAGCCGCAGGCCGCCGCCGCCATCGCCGGCGCCTCGCGCATCGCCGGCGAAAGTGCCGAGACCGCGCAGCTCATTCGGCTGGGGCTGAAGGAACTGGCGAAGTGAGCCACGCCCTCCCGCATCGTCACCCCCGAGCGCCGCAGCGACGATGTCGGCGACACCGCGCTGCGCCCGCAATTGCTGTCCGAATTCGTCGGTCAGGCGCAGGCGCGCGCCAACCTGGCGATCTTCATCGAGGCCGCGCGCAAGCGCAACGAGGCGCTGGACCATGTGCTGTTCGTCGGTCCGCCCGGCCTCGGCAAGACCACGCTGGCGCAGATCGTGGCGCGCGAGCTCGGCGTCGGCTTTCGCGCCACCTCCGGACCTGTGATCGCCAAGGCCGGCGATCTCGCGGCACTGCTCACCAATCTCGAAGAGCGCGACGTGCTGTTCATCGATGAAATCCATCGCCTCAGCCCCGCGGTCGAGGAAGTGCTGTATCCGGCGATGGAGGATTTCCAGCTCGACCTCATCATCGGCGAGGGGCCGGCGGCGCGCTCGGTCAAGATCGAGCTGGCAAAGTTCACGCTGGTCGGCGCCACCACGCGCGCAGGGCTGTTGACCAATCCGCTGCGCGACCGTTTTGGCATTCCGGTGCGGCTGAATTTCTACACCGAAGAGGAACTGGAAAAGATCGTTACGCGCGGCGCCCGCGTGCTCAAGATCGGCATGACGCCCGACGGCGCCAACGAGATCGCGCGCCGCGCCCGCGGCACCCCGCGCATCGCCGGACGGCTGTTGCGGCGGGTGCGGGATTTTGCCTCCGCGGCGGACGCCTCCTCGATCGATCGCAAGATCGCCGACAATGCGCTGAGCGCGCTCGAAGTCGATGCCGCCGGGCTCGATGCCATGGACCGGCGCTATCTCACCACCATCGCGATGAACTACGGCGGCGGCCCGGTCGGCGTGGAAACCATGGCGGCGGCGCTGTCGGAGCCGCGCGACGCCATCGAGGACATCATCGAGCCGTTCCTGATCCAGTGCGGCTATCTGCAACGCACGCCGCGCGGACGGCTGTTGACCTCGCATGCGTTCCGGCATCTCGGCCTCGCCGAGCCCGCGCGCGATCCGGCGCAGTTCGGATTGTTCGGCGGCAGCGGCGACAGCGAGGATTAACCCTGCGTAGGTAATCCGCTGCTTCTGCAGGCTTTCTGCACAAACCCACCCGAATTCAGCTGCAATGCCCGGCTAGCTCTGGGGTGCATCACGGTTAACACATCAATGATTTCGCGCCGCCATTTCCTACGTCTCTCCGCCGGCCTCGGCGCATCAGGCGTTTCCACGCTCGCTTATGGCTTTAGCGAGCCCGCGCTGCGGCTTCGCGTCACGCGCTACAATATCCAGCCGCCGCAATGGCCCGCCGATTTCAAGCTGAAAATTGCCGTCATCGCCGACCTTCATGCCTGCGATCCCTGGATGTCGCTGGAGCGTATCGAATCGATCGTCGAGCGCACCAATTCGCTCAACGCCGATATCACCGTGCTGCTGGGCGACTACGTCGCCGGGCATCGCCAGGTGACGCGCTTCATTCCCGCCAGCGAATGGGCGCCGGTACTTGGCCGGCCTGAAGGCCCCGCTCGGCGTGCATGCGGTTCTCGGCAACCACGATTACTGGGAAGACAAGGCCGTGCAGCGCGACGGGCAGGGCGACACCGATCGCCCGGCGCGCGCTCGAAGCCGCCGGCATTCCGGTTTACGAAAACGACGTGGCGCGGCTGACCAAGGCCGGCCGGCCGTTCTGGCTCGCCGGCCTCGGCGATCAACTGGCCTACGCGCCGGCGCGGCGGTTCCGGCCGCTCAAGCGCATCGGCGTCGACGATCTCGCGGCCACGCTCGGGAAAGTCACCGACGATGCGCCGATCGTTCTGCTGGCGCACGAGCCGGACGTCGCCGCGCGCGTGCCGTCGCGGGTCGCGCTGCAGCTTTCGGGACACACCCATGGCGGTCAGGTGCGCTTGTTCGGATGGTCGCCGGTTTCGCCGTCGGGGAAGAAACTGGCCTATGGCCACATCCGGGCGAACTGCGACCTCATCGTCTCCGGCGGCCTCGGCTGCAGCATCATGCCGTTCCGCATCGGCGTTCCGCCGGAAATCGTGCTGGTGACGCTGGGCGGCAAGGCTCCGGTCGTGTCCTGATCCGAACTTGCGCGACCGCAAGATTTTGCGCAAAACGATCGCTTCCAGGGGCGATCGGGGACCGCAAGTGAAAGCACATCTCGACGGCGAGCTTCGCGACGGCCGCCATCACATGCAGATCCGGGTCTTTTACGAAGACACCGATTTTTCCGGCATCGTCTATCACGCCAATTACCTGCGCTTCATGGAGCGCGGACGGACCAATCATCTGCGGCTGATGGGCGCCGAACAGCACGCGCTGTTTGCCGAAGCGCAGGCGGAAACCCCGGGCTTTGCCTTTGTGGTGCGCTCGATGCAGATCGATTTTCTGAAACCCGCGCGGATGGATGACGTGCTCGACGTGGTGACCTGGCCGGTCGCGGTGAAGGGCGCCTCGATCACGCTGGCGCAGGAAGTGCGGCGCGGCGAGCATGTGCTGGTGAAGGCGCAGGTGCGCGTCGCCTTCATCAGCGAGGGCCGGGCGCAGCCGATCCCGAAATCGCTGCGGACGCTGATGAAGGCCGATGTGATCTAGACTATCGGGCGATAGGCAACACGCCATCGACTTGTCGCGTCGAGGGCGATACACTTCCGGGCAAATCCATTCAGGAGCCCGAGATCACCATGTCCCGTCCCCCGTTTCCGCCGTTCACCCGGGAAACCGCCGCTCAAAAAGCCCGCATGGCCGAAGACGCCTGGAATTCGCAGGGATCCCGAGCGCGTCGCGCTGGCCTACACCGAGGACAGCCGCTGGCGTAACCGCTCGGAATTTTTCACAGGCCGTGCCGCGATCGTGGCATTCCTGACCCGCAAATGGGCGAAAGAGCATGAGTATCGCCTGATCAAGGATCTCTGGGCGTTCGACGGCAATCGCATCGCGGTACGGTTTCAGTACGAGTGGCATGACGATGCCGGGCAGTGGCATCGCTCCTACGGCAACGAGCAATGGGAGTTCGACGACGCCGGGCCTGATGCGCCGCCGCGAAGCCAGCATCAACGATGTCGCGATTGCCGAGCGCGATCGCCGCTTTCGCTGGACCGCGCCGGGCCCGCGGCCGGCGGATGTTGCGGGGCTGGGGGAGAGCCCGGATTAGACGAAAACCTCATCCTGAGGAGCTTGCCACCGGGTCCGCGCAAAGCGCGGCCCGATGCTAAACTCCGCAAGCGTCTCGAAGGATGAAGTTCATCGTCCTTGGCCCATGGTTCGAGACGCCGCTTCGCGGCTCCTCACCATGAGGTTTTCCCTTACGCCGCCGCCTTGTGCCGCGCGAGTTCGGCCTGGTAGAGCTTGAACTCCTCGGCGACCGCACGCGCGATGCTGGGCCGGGTGCGCAGCCGCTCGTAATAGGCTTTGACGGCAGGCCATTTCGCCAACTCGATCGGCGGCGTCGCCATGGTCCAGTTGATGACGGTCACGAGATAGGCGTCGGCGACGCTGAAATGGTCGAGCAGGAATTCGCGGCCCTGGAGATAGGTCTCGAGCCAGTCGAGCCGCGACAGGCCCTTGCCGAGGATGTAGGTCTTCACCTCGGGCGGCGCCGTCTTGTCGAGCACCGGCACGAACAATCCCTTGTGCAGTTCGGTGCCGATGAAGCAGAGCCATTGATGCAACTGGCTGCGCTCCATGCCTGCGCCGGCCGAGATGCCGGCCTGCGGAAAACGATCCGCGACATATTGCAGGATCGCCGCGTTTTCGGTGAGAATCAGCCCATCGTCGGTGCGCAGCGTCGGCACCAGCCCGAGCGGGTTGACCTTTCGAAAATCCGAGCCGTCGTTCTGCACGATCTTGGTCTTGGGATCGACCTCGAGATAATTGGCCTCGGCACCGGCCTCATACAGCGCGATGCGGGTCGCCAGCGAGCAGGCCATCGGCGAGAAATAAAGATCCATGGATGCCTCCTTGGGCGGTTGTCCCGGCTCTGGTTGCGGCCGGGTTGATTTTTATACTGTTCCGCATAATATAAACCCGGTCAAGGAATTTCTTGCGAAATGGTACAAAAAAGTAAAATCGCCGCCGTTGCGGGCGACAAGGCCCGATGTGCCGGTGCGCCGCCCAAGCGCCGCGGCCGGCCGCGCGCCTATCGAGCCCGAAGTCGCGCTCGGCAAGGCGCTCGATCTGTTCCGCAAGGATGGTTTCGCCGCCACCTCGCTCGACGATCTCAGCGCCGCCACCGGCATGAACCGGCCGAGCCTTTACGGCGCGTTCGGCGACAAGCGCGAACTCTTCATCAAGAGCTATCAGCGCTACCGCGCCGATGCGCGCGCGGCGATGATCGATATCTTCAAGGACGAATTGCCGATCCGGCAGCGGCTCGAACGCATCTACGCGGTGGCGCTCGATATCTATCTGTCCGGCGAGGCCGGCCCGCGCGGCTGCTTCACGGTGATGACGGCGGCATCGGAAGCGGTGGCCGATCCTGAAATCCGCGCCATGGTGCTGGAAGGTTTTTCCGAGCTCGACAAGTCGTTCGCGATTTGCTTCCAGCGGGCAAAGGACAATGGCGAACTGGCGCCGTCAGCCGATCCTGCGGTGCTGGCGCAGCTGGCCTCCGCCACCATCCACACGATCGCGGTCCGCGCCCGGGTACAGGTGCCGCGCAAGCAGTTGGAAGCCCTGGTCAAGGGCGCGATCGACGTGATGCTGCGAGCCTAGCTGCGGATATCATCCCGACGCGTGTCGCCTGATGCATAACCAGCGGGATCCATGAGAACGACCACCTTGACGAAGCTCAGCTAGCCGCACGGGTGATGAAGCAAGCCAGTCAGTTGCCCGGCGAGCGAATGTGACCGGGAATTCGCGAGGGTCCGCAATGAGAACTATCATCTTCCTCGGACCGAGTGGGCCTTACCAGGTTTCACTGCACGACGACGAGTTGTCTCTGGAGGACCAGTCGCTCGTTGTGGTTACGAATGGCGAAGCGAGTCATCGGACAATTGCAGTGGATGACAGCACATCTGGCATTCGCAAACTCGGCGGGAATGACACGCGCCGGGTCGGGGTTGTGGTTCGAACTGCGGCTAGGAAGCGTCCCCGAGATGCAGTACTGGATGACCAACGGCTCGTTCGCGCCGACAAGGCCGTCTGAGAACCTTGGTTTGTTACCTTCGACGAACAGCTGATATCCTCGGTCCGTTCATCAGAAAGAATCTCTACCGGTTGGAGTGGGTGCGATGGTCAAGACGATGGGTAAGACGACGAAGAGCGGTTCGAAGGAAGCAAAAGGAGCGGGACTCCCCCTCGCGGCTGATCGACGCGCGGATCAAGGAACTGGGCGACTGGAGAGGCAAGATGCTCGCGCAAGTCCGCGCGCTGATCAAACAGGCTGACCCCGAGGTGGTCGAGGAGTGGAAGTGGCGAGGCGTTCCGGTCTGGTCTCACGATGGCATCATCTGCACCGGCGAGACCTACAAGAGCGTCGTGAAGCTCACTTTCGCCAAGGGTGCTGCGCTTGCGGATCCCTCTGGACTGTTCAACTCCAGCCTCGAAGGCAATGTGAGGCGAGCGATCGATCTCAGCGAGAATGACAAGATCAACGAGCGCGCACTAAAAAACCTCATCCGTGCCGCGATTGACTGCAATCAGGTCAAATTGAAGAATAAAGCGCCTGCGGGCGCTCAAGCGAAACTAAAAAAGTAGAAAGACATGAAGCGCGCCAAGGCAGGCACGAAGGCCAAGTCTCCCTCGAAGAAGTCCCACTCCCTCGAAGAAGTCTCCTTCAACTGAAGGCGGGCGCGAAGGTCGTCCTGCTCTCGGGCGGAAACCCTCAGATCGCGAAAGCCGACGGCGATGCGCCGGTGCAGGCGTACATCAAGGCGATGCCGGGCTGGAAGCGCGATCTCGGCAAGCGCCTCGACGCGCTGATCGTGCGGAACGTTCCCAACGTGCGCAAGGCGGTGAAGTGGAATTCGCCGCTGTACGGCATCGAGGGCCAGGGCTGGTTCCTGTCGCTCCACGTCTTCACCCGCTACGTCAAGGTGACGTTCTTCCGCGGCATGTCGCTGCGCCCGGTCCCGCCGGGCGCCAGCAAGCACAGGGATGTGCGCTATTTCGACATCCACGAAGGCGAATTCGACGAGGCGCAGTTGGCGAGCTGGGTGAAGCAGGCCGCCGCGTTGCCCGGCTTTCTCGCCTAAGCCTTTGCTTTCCCGACGGTCACGCCCGCCGCTTTCTCGATCGGCTTGATCGCCGAGGTGAAATCGGATTCCGCGCCCATTTCGCGGATCACCACTTCCCAGAGACGCCCGACCGCTTCGGCGACTTCCATCGACATCCCCAGCGCCTTGGCTTCTTCAAGGCACAATCGCACGTCCTTCACCATCAATCCGGTCGCAAAACCGAAATCGAAGGTGCGCGGCAGGATCGAGCGCGGAAACTTGTCGCGGCTCGCGGTGTTCATGCCCGAGCCCGCATTGATCACGTCGATCATGACGGCGGGATCGAGGCCGGACTTGACGCCCATCACCACGGCTTCGGAGGTGGCGACGACGGCGGTCGCCGACAACAGGTTGTTGGCAAGCTTCATGGTCTGCGCCGAGCCGGGCTTCTCGCCGATGAAGAACACCTTGCCGATGACGTCGAGCGCGGATTTGATCGCTTCGAAGTCCGCCTTCGGACCCGACACCATCACCGCCAGCGTTCCCTTTTCGGCGCCGCCGACACCGCCGCTGACGGGGCTGTCGAGCTGCACGATGTTGCGCTTGGCCAGCAGGTCGTGAATCCGCACCGCCATGTGCGATCCGACGGTGGACAGATCGACGAAGCGCTTCACGCGCTTGCCCTCGATCACGCTGTTCGCGCCGGTCGCGACCTCGAGCGAGGCCGCCAGCGACGGCAGGCTCGCCAGCACGGTCTCGGCGCGGTCGGCGACGTCCTTGGGCGACGATGCGGCCGCAGCGCCGAGCGCAACCAGTTTGTCCAACGCCTCCTTGCGCTGGTCGAACACGATCAGCTGATGCTTGGCCTCGATCAGGCGGCGCGCCATCGGAAATCCCATTTTCCCGAGGCCGATGAATCCGATGTCCATGATGATGTGCCTCAGCCCTTGTCGAGTTCGCGAATACTTCGCGCGCATCGAAACTGTCGACCCGGCGGGCACGCCGGCATAGATCGCCACCTGCATGAAGATTTCGCGAATCTCGTCTGGTCACGCCGTTGACCAGCGCGCCCTTGATGTGCACCCGCAATTCGTGCGGCCGGTTCAGATCGAGATCATCGCCAGATTGAGCATGCTGCGGGTCTTGCGCGGCAGTTCCTCGGGCACCGCGCCCCAGCAGTATTCGGTGACCAGTTCCTGAAACGGCTTGTTGAAATCGTCGGCGTTCTTCAGGGCGTTGGCGACATAGGCCTCGCCCAGTACCGCTTTGCAATTTCCAGCCCCTTGTCGTGCGTCTTGTCCATGGCGTTTCCCTGGTGTGCTTGGCGGGCGACGTTACGGGGTCGCCGCCCTGCAGTCACGCCTTCGTGTTATGCGTAATCCCGGGTGTGGGTTACCGCGGGGAACAGGTGCCTCATTGCCGCCGCTGTGCTAGGGTCCGCTTCGGAACAACCCGGAGAGTCTATTGAGCGGCGCCCCCCCCGAGCTGCCAGAATCCGCGCGCAACCCTGATGCCCTGTCCAGGCTTCAGCTGACGCAGGCCTTGCAGCGGGCGAAATATGCCATCGCGTGGGAGCGAAGCTGGCCGCATCTGGCGCGGCTGTTGAGTCTCGCCGGACTGTTTCTGGTGGTGTCGTGGGCCGGATTGTGGCTGGCGCTGCCGTTCATGGCGCGCGCCATCGGGCTCGGCCTGTTCGCGCTGCTGGCGCTGGCCGCCCTGTTTCCGCTGCTGCGCTTTCGCTGGCCGAATCGCGATGAGGCGCTCAGCCGGCTCGACCGTGGCACCGGCATCCGCCATCGCCCGGCCACCGCGCTGACCGACACGCTGGTTACGCAGGATCCGGTCGCGCGGGCGCTGTGGCAGGCGCAGCGTGAGCGCACGCTGGCGTCGATCAAGCGGATCCGCGCCGGCCTGCCGTCGCCGCGGCTGGCGATCCACGATCCCTGGGCGCTGCGCACGCTGGTCGCGGTGATGATGGTCGCGGCCTATGTTGCCGCGGGCGACGAGCGCCGCATGCGTATCGCGGCGGCGTTCGACTGGAACGGCGTGCTGGCGCCGGCCAATGTCAGGGTCGACGCCTGGGTCACCCCGCCGCTCTATACCGGCAGGCCTCCGATCATCCTGTCGGCGGCAAACAAGGAAGCCGCCGCGCCCAATGCGGCGCCGTTGCCGGTTCCGGCGGGCGCGACGCTGATCGTGCGCTCGAGCGGCGGCAGTCTCGATGTGGTCGCCTCCGGCGGCGTGACCGAAGCCGCGCCGGCCGAGCAGGCCCCCAAGGGCACCAACGAACGCCATTTCACGATATCGGGCGACGGCACGGCGCAGGTCCGCTCGCCCTCCGGTCAGCCGCAATGGCGGTTCAGCGCCACGGCGGACCGCGCCCCCGACGATTGCGCTGGCAAAGGATCCGGAACGACAGGCCCGCGGTTCGCTGCAGATGTCCTACAAGATCGAGGACGATTACGGCGTCACCGAAGCGCGCGCGCAGCTTTGCAGCCCGCCGCGGCGACGCGCCGAAGGCCGGCGCCGAGCCGCGGCCGCTGTTCGAGGCGCCGCAATTTTCACTGGTGCTTCCCAACGCGCGGACCCGCAACGGGGTCGGCCAGACCGTCAAGGATCTCAGCGAGGATCCCTATGCCGGCGCCGACGTCACGCTGACGCTGATCGCAAAGGACGAGGCCGGCAATGAGGGCAAGAGCGAGCCCTTCAACATGCGGCTGCCGGAGCGGCTGTTCACCAAGCCGCTGCCGCGGGCGCTGATCGAGCAGCGCCGCATTCTGGCGCTCGACGCCAACCAGAACGGGCAGGTCTACGCCGCGCTCGACGCGCTGATGATCGCGCCGCATTTGTTCATGCCCGAGGCGGGGCAGTATCTCGGCCTCTACAGCGTCGCGCGGCAGCTCGAGGCCGCCCGCACCGACGACTGCGATGCGCGAGGTGGTCGCGAGCCTGTGGGCGCTCGCCGTCACCATCGAGGACGGCAATATCACCGATGTCGACAAGGCGCTGCGCGCCGCGCAGGAGGCGCTCAAGCAGGCGCTGGAACGCGGCGCCAGCGACGAGGAGATCAAGAAGCTCACCGAGAATTTGCGCGCGGCGCTGGATAATTTCCTGCGCCAGCTCGCCGAACAGCTGCGCAACAATCCGCAGCAACTGGCGCGGCCGCTCGATCCCAATACCAAGGTGATGCGCCAGCAGGATCTCAACAACATGATCGAGCGCATGGAGCGGCTGTCGCGCTCCGGCGACAAGGACGCCGCCAAGCAATTGCTCGAGCAGCTGCAGCAGATGCTGGAAAACCTGCAGATGGCGCAGCCCGGCCAGTCCGGTGACGGCGAGATGGAGCAGGCGCTGAACGAACTCGGCGACATGATCCGCAAGCAGCAGCAGTTGCGCGACAAGACCTACAAGCAGGGCCAGGATTCGCGGCGCGATCGCCAGCGCGGCAAGCAGGGCGATCAGGGCATGGGCGACCTGCAGCAGGACCAGCAGGGCCTGCGCGATCGCCTCAAGAAATTGCAGCAGGAGCTGGCCAAGCGCGGCATGGGTCCGGGCCAGCGCGGCGAGAAGGGCCAGCAAGGCCAGAAGGGTCAGCAAGGCCAGCCGGGCCAGGGTCAGCAAGGCGGCGAGCAGGGCGACGGCGAGGACGGCCTCGGCGAGGCCGATACCGCGATGGGCGACGCCGGCGGCGCCCTCGGCGAGGGCAACGCCGATGGCGCGGTGGGTTCGCAAGGCAAGGCGCTGGAAGCGCTGCGCAAGGGCGCCCAGAGCTCTCGCAGAAGCGATGCAGCAGGGCGATGGCGAGGGTCAGGGCGACGGCCCCGGCAACCGCGCCGGCCGGCAGCAGAGCGGCGGCAACCAGAGCGATCCCCTGGGACGGCCGCTGCAGCGGCCGCGAATTCGGCGACGATCTGACGGTGAAAATCCCCGGCGAAATCGACGTGCAGCGGGTGCGCCGGATTCTCGAAGAACTCCGCCGCCGCCTGGCCGATCCGCAGCGTCCGCAGATCGAACTCGATTACATCGAGCGGCTGCTGAAGGATTATTAGCGGTCATTCAGACGAGCGACGACAATCGCTCTCGCCGGATGCTTCGTCCAGGTGATCCCACGAGCATACGCGCGTCGGCAAGGCGTCGAGCGGCCCACGGTGATCGTATCGGCTCGGCCCACTCGGATCGACTCCGCCGCGGAGTATGACGGCGTTAGGGTGGCGCCGCTAGCCCTTCCGTGCCGCCAGCGCGCCCGCCACCGCGGCGCGGATATCGGCCACCGAAAACGGCTTGGTGACGACGTCATGGGCGATGGCGCTGAGGCCGTGCGCGCGTTCGCGCTGATCGGCAAAGCCCGTCATCAACAAAATCGTCAGCTTGGGAAAGTCGCGGGCCGCCGCCAGCGCCAGCGCGATGCCGTCCATCACGGGCATCTGGATATCGGTCAGCAGCAGGTCGAACGCGCCGTTTTCGCGGGTGAGGATCTCCAGCGCTTCGGCGCCGTCTTCCGCGGTGACGGTGTCGTGGCCGTCCATGGCGATGGCGCGCGCCACCAAGGTGCGCATCGAGTCTTCATCGTCGGCGATCAATACGCGCGGCATGGGTCACGTCTTTCGCGAGCGAGACCGGTCTGGCCTGTTATACATTGCCGCCGGCAATATCCCGTTTGCTGAAGAAGCGTACATCGATATTGCGCCCTTCGGGCGGCGGCGAGGCCAGCCGCGACTTGAACCAGGCTCGTTCGCCCGGGTTCAGCACGGGCTGTTCCAACACCGCGTTCCAGGCGTAGATTTCCGCGCCCTGCGCGTCGCGAACGCTGAAGCGCAGCCGCGGCAGCGCCACCGGCTTGCGGGATTCGCCTGTGATCACGCCCTCGATCACCAGCACCGGCTTGCCCTCCACGGTTTCGGTGGTGAGCTTGACGTCCTTGAACATCAGCCCGCGCAGGTTCACGTCGAAGCCGACCATCTTGTAGAAGGTGGCGGTCTGCGGCAGCAGCCGCACCACGTCGACCCGCCAGATCATCAGCGCCAGCACCAGCGCGCCCATCGCGGCGCAGGCGGTGGGCAGGCCGATCGAGGATTTGCCCGGCGCGCGAAGCGATGCCGGCCGCTTCATGAGTTTTTGGAACCACGATCGATGCTGCGAGGCGGGCAGCGTCGCCGTCATGCATATGGTGCTGGGCTGCCGCGGCCCAGTCGGCCTCGGTCGAAGTCTCGCCGCCGGCCGAGGCCGGCCAGTCGGCCGAAATCGAAGGGCTGTCGACAACAGGGGTGTGCCCGGAAGTCGTCTTCGTGCGCCATCGCCTCCCATTCGGCGGCGGCATCGGCTTCCGCCGGACGATCCGCTGGCTTCCGCCATCGCGGGTACCGGGGCCGCGACCTCGACCGCATCCTCCGGCCGCGCCAGCCAGACCTCCTTGCAGCGGGAACAGCGCACCGTACGGCCAGCCGTGCCCAAGGTAGCCAAATCAATGGCATAGGACGTCGTACAATGGGGGCAAATGATCTGCATGGAGCGTATATCCACAATGACGCTGCCCGGATGCTACAAGGCGACCGTTAACGAATCGGAAACCATAACCGACGCACAACCATTTTGCCGGGTCCGCGGGCGCGGCGAGACCGGCCAGTTCGGGGCCTGCGGTCTCCGGTTTCCGGTCGCGCCCCCTATCGAACGGAGCTGAGCTTGGTTCGGTTCGAAAATGTCGGATTGCGTTACGGGCTCGGCCCGGAGATTTTGCGCGACCTCAGCTTCCTGATCCCCGCCCACTCGTTCCAGTTCCTCACCGGCCCGTCGGGCGCCGGCAAGACCTCGCTGCTGCGATTGCTGTTCCTGTCGCTGCGGCCGACCCGCGGCCTGGTCAATCTGTTCGGCCATGACGTCTCGCTGCTCGGCAAGGATGAAGTCGCCGATCTGCGCAAGCGCATCGGCATCGTGCTGCAGGATTTTCGCCTGCTCGATCACATGACCACCTACGAAAACGTGGCGCTGCCGTTCCGGGTGATGGGCCGCGATGAATCGAGCTATCGCAGGGAGGTCATCGATCTGCTGAAATGGGTCGGGCTCGGCGAGCGCATGGATGCGCTGCCGCCGATCCTGTCCGGCGGCGAGAAGCAGCGCGCGGCGATCGCGCGCGCCGTGATCTCGCGGCCGCAGCTGTTGCTGGCGGACGAGCCCACCGGCAACGTCGATCCGACGCTGGGGCGGCGTCTGCTGCGGCTGTTCATCGAACTGAACAAGTCGGGCACCGCGGTGATTATCGCGACCCACGACATGACGTTGATGGATCAATACGACGCACGGCGGCTGGTGCTGCATCAGGGACGGTTGCATATCTATGAGTAAGCACCGGCGACGAGCATGGCCCGTTGGTGGACCTCGGGCACGAGCGGCCGCAGGTGCCGGCGCGGGCGCGCAACCTGTCGCCGATCGTGCCGCGCGCCTCGATCGCCGGCCGCGCGCTGGTCGCCGTCGTCGCCATCATGACCTTCCTCGCCTCGATCACCACAGGCGCGGTGCTGCTGGTCAGCGCGTCGGCGGCGGAATGGCAATCCGAGGTCGCGAGCGAAATCACCATTCAGGTGCGCCCCAGCGCCGGGCGCGATATCGAGCGCGATGCGGCGGCGGTGGCGAACGCGATGCGCGCGCAGCCGGGCATCGTCGAGATCAGGCCGTTCAGCAAGGACGAATCCGCCAAGCTGCTGGAGCCGTGGCTCGGCAGCGGGCTTTCGTTCGACGATCTGCCGGTGCCGCGCGTCATCGTGGCGCGGGTTCAGCCCGGGACCGTGCTCGATCTGGCGGCGCTGCGCGGCCGCGTGATGCAGGTGGCGCCGTCGGCCAGCGTCGACGACCACCGCGCCTGGATCGAGCGCATGCGGTCGATGACCGGCGCCACCGTGTTCGCCGGCATCGGCATTCTCGCGCTGGTGATCATCGCCACCATCATCTCGGTATCGTTCGCGACGCGCGGCGCGATGGCCGCCAATCGGCCGATCGTCGAGGTCCTGCATTTCGTCGGCGCGGGGGACCGCTACATCGCCAACCGGTTTTTGCGGCATTTTCTCCGGCTCGGGCTGCAGGGCGGCGTGATCGGCGGCGGCATCGCCATGCTGGCGTTCGGGTTCTCCGAATCGATCGCCAGCTGGTTCTCGGGCACCCCGGTCGGCGATCAGTTCGCGGCACTGCTGGGAACGTTTTCGCTGCGCCCTTCCGGCTATCTGGCGCTGGCGGCGCAGGCGGTGCTGATCGCGGCGATCACCGCCTGGGCTTCGCGGCGAACGCTGTTCGCTACCTTGGACGATATCGATTGATGGGCGCGCACCAAACCAGCGCCAAACCGGACTCCACTTCGTCGCAAAACCTTCTAGATTGTGAGGGGAGGATCGCCAGACCAGCATGAGCCTGCAGCCCGACGATAAATCGCCTGATGCGCCGATGGCCGCGCCGCGCGGCTGGCTGCGCGCAACGATCGTTGCGGTGCTGGCGCTGCTGTTCGTCGGTGCGGGCGTGGGCTTCGTCGGATTTCTCTCGCAATTGCGCGGCGCTGAAATCAAGCCTGCCCGCAATGCCGACGGCATCGTGGTGCTCACCGGCGGCTCATCGCGGGTTTCCGATGCGATGGAATTGCTGGCCGGCGGCTATGGCAAGCGGCTGCTGATCTCCGGGGTGCATCCGACCAATGCGGTCAGCGACATTTCGCGGTCGCTGACCGATAATCAGTCGCTGCTCAGCTGCTGCGTCGATCTCGACCGCTCCGCCGTCAATACCCGCAGCAACGCAGCGGAGACGCGGCGCTGGGCGCACGAGCGCGGCTTCAAATCCCTGATCGTGGTGACATCGAATTACCATATGCCGCGCGCCATCGTCGAATTGTCGCACGTGATGCCCGAGATCGAGCTCATTCCGTTCGCGGTGGTCGGCGACAGATGGCGCGACGAACCGTGGTGGACCAGTGGCGCGACCTTGCGGCTGCTGCTATCGGAGTATGCCAAATACGTCGCCGCCGAAGTGCGGGTACGCCTGGCTGACGCCGGTCTCGAACTGACGCCCGAACTCGGGGATCAGCCGAGCCGAAATCTCGCGCCGCGCCGGCCGGCGACGGCACAGGCGAACTGACAAAGCGAACTGATAAGCGAGCTGCCAACTGATCGGGTTTTCGATGGTTTCGATTTTCTTGCGTTCGCTGGTCTACAACGTGCTGTTCTATGCGCTGCTGGTGTTCTGGATTCTGGTGGCGCTGCCCACCTTTCTGATGCCGCCGCGCGCCTTCAT
This sequence comes from uncultured Alphaproteobacteria bacterium, assembly GCA_963742695.1. Lineage (GTDB taxonomy): Bacteria > Pseudomonadota > Alphaproteobacteria > Rhizobiales > Xanthobacteraceae > Bradyrhizobium. The sequence continues at coordinate 103,902 of CAVUNF010000047.1, read as the reverse complement.
GGCCGTGGCCAAGGCCTGGGCCCGCAGCAGCGTCTGGCTGATGCGCGTGATCTGCAACACCAAAACCGAATATCGCGGGCTGGAGAAAATCCCGCAGGGGCCGCTGATCGTCGCCTCGAAGCATCAGTCGATGTGGGAAACTTTTGCGCTGATGCAGTTCTTCGATGCGCCGCTGTTTATCTACAAGCGCGAACTGGCCTGGATTCCATTCTTCGGCTGGTACCTGATGAAGTCGAAGATGATCGGGGTCGATCGCAGCGGCGGCCTGCGCTCGCTGATGGACATGGCGCGGCGCGCGCCGAAGGAAATTCAGGGCGGCCGCCAGCTGATCATCTTTCCCGAGGGCACCCGCACCCCGGTCGGCGCGCCGCCGGACTACATGACCGGCGTCGGGCAGATCTACGCCAACAGCGGCGTGCCCTGCCTGCCGGTGGCGCTCAATTCCGGCCTGTTCTGGCCGCGCCGCACCTTCATGCGCTATCCCGGCACGCTGGTGGTCGAATTCCTCGATCCGTTGCCGCCGGGCCTGAAGCGCAAGGATTTCATCGTGCGGATTTCAACCGTGATCGAGGCCGCCACCAACCGCCTGGTCGAGACCGCGCGGGAAGAGCAGGCGCAACTGTTCGGAAGGGTGCCGAGCGCGCCGGCGAAGGGGTAGCTTTTTCTTACCCTCCCCTAGGCCTCCGGGGGAGGGTGAAGCGAATGCGCATCCCCATGCAGCATCGCCGCCAGCTGATGCAGCTGCTGATCGCGAAAACCCTGCTTTTCGATCGACGCTACCGTGGACAGCACGTAGTCGCGATTGTTGCCGGAGCGGCCGTGGCCCTGCTGCACGTAGCGCAGCTGATCGGCCAGCGAGAGCCGTCCGGCATATTGCACGTGGCCGCGATCGACCACATAGGCCAGCGCGCTGACGCGTTGCCGGGCTTCGTCTTCAAGCCACACCGAGCGCATCACTTCGCGATAGACATTGGTGGTCTGCTCGCGGCTGCGCAGGTATTCCACGGTTTCGGCACGCTGCTTTGCGGCCACCCGGAACGCGACGCCGCGGCAGGCGCCGCCGCGGTCGAGCCCGAGCACCAGTCCGGGCTTTTCCGGGGTGCCGCGATGGTCGAACGAATAGACGCAGAGCGCGCGGTGCTCGCCGATCAGGCGCGCCGGAACCTGTTCGATGAACTCGAAGCCCGGCCGCCACATCAGCGAGCCATAGCCGAACACCCAGAGGTCGCCTTTGGCGGATTCGGCTTCGGATTGGAGTTTCACGGACATCGGGCGCACGGCTAGCAGAAGAATCTTTTCAGGCGAAGCAGAATTCTGTGCTCCTGAACACCCATTAACCAGCTTGATTACATCAGGCGCGACCGCTTAATTGACAAAATCAATGGTCAAAGGTCGCCGCATGTCCGATATGACCCTCGCGCCGCGCCGGCGCTCGCTTCGGCGCTTTTTCATCATGCCCGCCATTCTCGTTGTCGCCGCCGCGGCATGGAGCGCGTTCTGGTTTTTTGCCGCCTCCCAGGTCGATGTGAAGGCCGACGCCTGGCGGGCACAGGAGGCGAAATCCGGCCGGGTCTACGACTGCGACAAGCGCTCGGTGGCCGGTTTTCCGTTCCGCCTCGAAGTTCGCTGCAACGGCGCCAGCGTGTCGCTGAAGTCGCAAACCGCGGAGCAGGCCGCGACGCAGGCGGCTCCGATCACGGCGAAACTCGGCGAGATCCTGGTGGTGGCGCAGATCTGGGATCCGAAACTGGTGATCGCCGAATTCACCGCGCCCGCGACGCTCTCCGATCGCGGCGGGCCACCTTCGATGACGGTGAATTGGAGCAAGGCCCGCGCCAGCGTGGTCGGACTGCCTGCTATACCGCAGCGGGCCTCCATGATCTTCGACGATCCCTCGCTCGACCGCGTCACTGGACCCGCGCCGGCGCCGATGGCGCGCGCCAAACACATTGAACTGCATGGCCGGCTGGTGGAAAGCTCGACCCCCGACCGTCCGGTGATCGAAACCGTGCTGCAGATCGCCGAAGGCAAGGTGCAGGATTTGCATCCGCTGCTGGCGCAGCCGTTCGATGCCGATATCCGGACGATGCTGAGCGGGTTGAAGGATTTTTCGCCAAAACCCTGGCCCGAGCGGTTTCGCGAAATCCAGGCCGCCGGCGGCCGTGTCGAGATCGTGCAGTCGCGGATTGTACAGGGCGATATCATCGCGGTCGCCACCGGCACCCTCGGCCTCAACGCCCAAGGCCGCATCGATGGCGAGTTGCAGATGACGCTGGCCGGCATCGAGAAGGTGATCCCCGCACTCGGCATTGAAAAAATGCTGGAGGAGGGCGTGCCGCAGTCGACGCTGGATCGGGTCGCCCCCGGCGTCAAATCGCAGGACGTCACCAATTTGTTCGGCGCGCTCGACCGGATGGTCCCGGGCCTCGGCAAGGCAGTCAAGCAGAACGCCAATGCCGGCGTCACCGCGGGAATCAATTCGCTCGGCAAGGACGCGGTGCTGGAAGGCAAGAAGGCGCGGGCCTTCCCGCTGCGCTTCGTCGACGGCGCGGTGTTTTTCGGACCGCTGAAGGTAGGGCAGGTCCCGCCGCTGTTTTGAGGCCGTCCCGGACGCGGTGCAGCGTTCTCACGTCTCGCAGAGCCGGGACCTAAACGCGAGCATGACCCGGATCAGCAGCGCACGCGCCGCGGTGCGGCATCGGCACGACATTCCTTCTTCCCCAACTGCGCGTGCCCGCGGCCGAAATCGGGGGCCGCCGAATCCTGGCCGATTTCGACGATGCCGCGGCGGATGGCGCGGGTGCGGGCGAAATGTTCGAACAGCGCCTCGCCGTCGTTGCGGCGGATGGCGCGGGTGAGTTTCGACAGATCCTCGTTGAAGGTGCCGAGCATCTCCAGCACGGCTTCCTTGTTGTTGAGGAACACGTCGCGCCACATCGTCGGGTCGGAGGCGGCGATGCGGGTGAAGTCGCGAAAGCCGCCGGCGGAGAATTTGATCACCTCCGACGACGTCACCTGGGCGAGTTCGTCGGCGGTGCCGACGATGGTGTAGGCGATCAGATGCGGCAGATGGCTGGTGATCGCCAGCACCAGGTCGTGATGATCCGGCGTCATGATCTCGACCTTGGCGCCGAGTCCGGACCAGAACGCGCCGAGCTTCTCGACCGCGGCCGGATCGGTGCCTTCAGGCGGCGTGAGAATGCACCAGCGATTGATGAAGAGTTCGGCGAAGCCGGAATCGGGACCGGAGTGCTCGGTGCCGGCGACCGGATGCGCGGGCACGAAGTGGACGCCTTGCGGAATATGCGGCCCCATCTCGCGGGCGATGGCGCCCTTGACCGAACCGACGTCGGACACGATCGCGCCCGGTTCGAGGAAGGCTGCAATCTCCTGCGCGACCGGGCCGCAGGCGCCGACCGGGATGCAGAGGATGACGAGATCAGCGCCCTTGACGGCTTCGGCGTTGGTTTCCAGCACGCGATCGACGACGCCGAGTTCGGTCACCCGCGCGCGGGTCTTGGCCGAGTGCGCTGACGCGACGATCTCGCCGGCGAGCCCCTGTGCCCGCGCGGCGCGCGCGATCGAGCCGCCGATCAGCCCGAAGCCGATCAGCGCGATGCGTTTGAAGAGGGGTTCAGTGCTCACAGCTACTCACTTGCCCGCGATGAAATCGCGCAAGGCCTCGACCACGAGGCGATTGGCTTCCTCGGTGCCGATGGTCATGCGCAGCGCGTGCGGCAGGCCGTAATTCGGCAACCCGCGCAGCACCAGGCCGCGCTTGGTGAGGAACGCATCGGCGTCGGCCGCCGTCCTGCCCTTGTCGAGCGGGAAATGGATCAGAATGAAATTCGCCACGCTCGGCGTCACCTTGAGGCCGAGTTTTGTCACTTCCTCGGTCAGCCAGTTGCGCCATGTCTCGGTGTGCGCTTTCGACATCTGGACATGCGCGGTGTCCTCGATCGCCGCCACCGCCGCCAGCATTGCCGGCGTCGAGACGTTGAACGGTCCGCGGATGCGGTTGACCGCGTCGACGATATTGGCGGGGCCGAACATCCAGCCGATCCGCAAGCTCGCGAGGCCGTGGATCTTGGAAAAGGTGTGGGTCATCACGGTATTTTCCGTGGTCGCCACCAGCTCGAGGCCGATCTCATAATCGTTGCGCGACACATAGTCGGAATAGGCGGCGTCGAGCACCAGCAGCACATGCGGCGGCAGCCCGGCGCGCAGCCGCTTGATCTCGTCGAACGGCAAATACGTTCCGGTCGGGTTGTTGGGGTTGGCGAGCCACACCAGCTTGGTGCGCGGCGAGACGCGCTTGAGGATCGCGTCGACATCGGCGGTGAAATCGGTCTCCGGCGCGACCACGTTGATGGCGCCGCTCGCCATCGTCGCGATCGGGTACACCAGAAAGCCATGGGTGGTGGAGATCGCCTCGTCGCCGTGGCTGAGATAGGTGTGCGCCAGCAGATTGAGGATTTCATCGGAGCCGGCGCCGCAGATGATGCGGGCGGGATCGAGCCCGAAGGCACGGCCGATCGCCTCGCGCAGCACGCGCGATGTGCCTTCCGGATAGTCCTCCAGATGATCAGCGGCGTGCTTGTAGGCCGCGATCGCCTTCGGCGAGGGCCCGAACGGGGTCTCGTTGGCCGACAGCTTGAACACCTTGCGGCCGGGCTCGGGCACCGGGCTCTTGCCCGGCGTGTACGGCGCAATTTCGAGGATGCCGGGATTCGGCACGGGTCGGGACATCTTCAACTCCGGATTATCGGGCGGCCTTTAAGGCTTCGCCGCCCCGTTCGGGGGCACCGTATAGCGCGTTGCATGGCTGCCGACGAGAGCCGCTGAGCGCACCGAGGCGCCGGCGTCGATCAAGGCGGTCTTGATCTTTTCCAGGCTGGCGGGCGCTGTCACCGACACCAGCAGCGCTGCGCCGTCGAAGGCGGTATCGGGGACCGCGAGGATCTCGGCCAGCGGCGACAATGCGCGCGCGATCTCGGCGTTCCAGCCGGACACCCGCACGCTCCAGGTCTCGACCTCGGTCACCATGGCGCTGTCGGCGACGCGCGATACGACGAACACCGGCAGCGCCGCCGGATGGTCGGCGCGTTCGAGGAACGGCAGCCTCGCGATGATTTTGGGGGCGCCATCGGCCTCCAGCGCGATCCACCACGGGGTGCGGCTCGACGTGGCCGGGACCAGTGCCAGATCGCCTTTCGATTTGGCTACCGCCTCGACCGCGGCCTGCGCGCTGAAATGCGAGACGTAGGGCACGACGAACCCGAAATGAAACCGCGCCGAATCCCGCATCGCGGATTCGCCGACCGAAACATCCGCATGCACCGAAAACGGCGCCTGCACATAGGTGAAGGTCGAGATGATGACGCGCCAGATGCTCTCGATGGTGTCGATCGGCAGAATGCCGCGGTGGCGTTCGACCAGGCGCCGCATCATGTCGGCCTCGCGCGCCGGGCGAAACGCCGAGCCGACCTCCTGGGTCTGCTTGACCTGGATCAGCCGGTCGATGATGTCGCCGCGCGCCATCAGCAGGCCGTGGACCTGCGCATCGATGCTGTCGATCTCTTTGCGCAACACCTCGAGCGAGGGCGGAGCGGGGGGTGATTTGGCCATGGTAACTCTCGAAGGATGAAGGTCCGTTCTCTCTCATGGTTCTCCCGGCGATGCAAAGCATCGTCCGGAGACGGCGCAAGGGCGCCTCCTCACCGGGAGCCTGATCCGCCCGGTTAACCATGGGCCAGCCTTGACGAAAAGCCGGCTTCGGACTAGCTTTGAGCCATTCCGTGGTCATTTGAGCCGGCCGGCTTGCAGCCACGTTAAACAACTCGCTAAACAGGCCGGGGACACAAGTTGATCCCGGCCGAACCTATGTTCAGGCCGGGTTTTTTTATGGCCTGATTTCCGGCTGGTTTTTGTAAAAACCTCCGGAGGAGGTCGGTAGTAAAATGGCAAACGTACAGTCGATACCAAGTCCGGCGATCCACAGCGAGGACCGCGCGCACGAGGCGGATCATCCGACTTCGCAGCTGGCGCAGTTTCGGCGCGGACCAGCCGCTGAAGCTCGATTGCGGCATCGACCTGGCGCCGTTCCAGATTGCGTATCAGACCTATGGCGAACTCAATGCCGACCGCTCCAACGCCATTCTGGTCTGCCATGCGCTGACCGGCGATCAGCATGTCGCCAATGAGCATCCGGTGACCGGCAAGCCCGGCTGGTGGGAAACCATGGTCGGCCCCGGCCGCCCGCTCGATCCCAACAAATACTTCATCATCAGTTCGAACGTGATCGGCGGCTGCATGGGCTCGACCGGCCCGGCCTCGACCAATCCCGCAACCGGCAAAGTGTGGGGGCTGGATTTTCCGATCATCACCCTTCCCGACATGGTGCGCGCGCAGACCATGCTGATCGACCGCCTCGGGATCGATACGCTGTTCTGTGTCGTCGGCGGCTCGATGGGCGGCATGCAGGCGCTGCAGTGGACCGCGGCTTATCCAGCGCGCGTATTCTCGACGCTGGCGATCGCCTGCAGCACGCGGCACTCGGCGCAGAACATCGCGTTTCATGAACTCGGCCGGCAGGCCGTGATGGCCGATCCGGAATGGCATGGCGGGCGCTACTTCGAACAGGGCACCCATCCGCATCGCGGCCTCGGCGTGGCGCGGATGGCCGCCCATATCACCTATCTGTCGGACGCAGCGCTGCACCGCAAATTCGGCCGGCGCATGCAGGACCGCGAGTTGCCGACGTTCTCGTTCGATGCCGATTTCCAGGTCGAGAGCTATCTGCGCTATCAGGGCTCGTCGTTTGTCGAACGGTTCGACGCCAACAGCTATCTCTATCTGACGCGGGCGATGGATTACTTCGACATCGCCGCCGACCATGATGGCGTGCTGGCGCAGGCGTTTCGCGGCGTCCAGACCCGGTTCTGCGTGGTGTCGTTCACCAGCGACTGGCTGTTTCCGACAGCGGAGTCGCGCGCGCTGGTGCATGCGCTCAACGCTTCGAGCGCGCGGGTGTCGTTCGCCGAGATCGAGACCGACCGCGGGCATGATGCTTTCCTGCTCGACGTGCCCGAGTTTTTCGACATCTCCCGCGCATTCCTGCAATCCGCGGGCAAGGCGCGCGGCCTGACGACGGCGGGAGGCTGACATGAGCCTGCAGCAACAGGTTTTGCCGCTGACCGGCATCGGCTCGCGGGACACCGGGCAGTATCGCGGAGACCATCTGCTGGTGGCCGAGATGGTCGAGCGCGGCTCGAAGGTGCTCGACGTCGGCTGCGGCGATGGCGATCTGCTGCAACTGCTTGAGGCGCGCGGCATCGACGGGCGCGGCATCGAGCTGTCGCGCGAGGGCGTCAATCGCTGCGTCGCCAAGGGCCTTGCGGTGGTGCAGGGCGACGCCGACACCGACCTCGTCAACTATCCCGATGACGCCTTCGACTATGTGATCCTGTCGCAGACCCTGCAGGCGACGCGACAGCCGCGCGTGGTGCTGGAAAACCTGCTGCGGATCGGCCGGCGCGCCATCGTCTCGTTCCCGAATTTCGGGTTCTGGAAGATGCGGCTGCAGCTGTTGGTCGGCGGGCACATGCCGCGCACCGAAAACCTGCCGGCGACCTGGTACGACACGCCGAACATCCATTTCTGCACCATCAAGGATTTCGTGCAGCTCTGCGACGAGATCAACGTCAAGATGGAGCGCGCCGTCGCGCTCGATCTCTACGGCCGCCCGGTGCGCGCCAACCTGCCGTGGTGGTTCTGGAACATGTTCGGCGAGCAGGGCGTGTTTTTGCTGAGCCGCGCGGAGAAGGGGAAGTAACCTTTCTTCATCTCCCGAAGGGAGAGGTCGCGAGCATCTTGCGAGCGGGTGAGGGGTTACAGCCTATCGATAAGCCGCGGAGCCCCTCACCCGACGCTTCGCGTCGACCTCTCCCAATGGGAGAGGTCGAAAGGGGCCGCAATTAAACGTGAACCGCCACCATCGACCTCGGATCCCGCACCGGCCAGCGGCCGGCCTCGACCAGCGCGACAAAACGTTCGACCATGTCGTTGAACAGCGCCGGCTCTTCGAGATTGAGCACATGGCCGGTCTTCGGAAAGAAGCTGAGGCCGGCTGCCGGCAAATGTTGCTTCAGGAACAGGCTGGGACCGATGCAATTGTCGTCCTCGTCGCCGCAGATGATCAGCGCGGGCGTCGGGACTTTCCGGATCGCGTCGGTCAGGGTGTAGATCGACGGCCGGCCGCCCTGAAAGCCGCGCATGGTATTGGCCGAGCCCCTGGCGTCGTGGCGCGCCAGCGCGTCGTAGAAATCCGCGTGTCCGCGCGGGTCCTTCAGCAGGAATGGAATCCGGCTCGGCGCCTCGCGCGTCGCCTTGGCGACTTCCACCGAACCGATTGCGTCATACTGCTCGGCATTGGCGCGGCATTGCTTGCGGAAGGCGTCGAGGTTTTCGAGGCTTGAGCCGGCGCCGACGGCGGCCAGCGTCATCGACAGCGCCCGTTCGGGATTGTTCAGGCCGACCTGCAGCGAGGAGTAGGAGCCCATCGACAGGCCGACGAAATGCGCTTTTGCGATCCCGAGATGATCGAGCACGGCGAGCGCGTCGGTATAGAAGTGTTTGTAGGTATAGACATCGGCCGAAGCCGGCACGTCCGAAGGCGTGTAGCCGCGCGCGGAATAGGCGATGCAGCGGTGGCCGCGCGAGAAGTAGCGCATCTGCGGCTCCCAGTTGGTGTGGTCGGCCGCGAACTCGTGCAGGAAGATGATCGGCGTACCCTGGCCGACCTCTTCGAAATAGAGCCGGACATTGTCTGACGTGACGGCGTAGGGCATTTCAGGTTCCTCCCGATTTTCTTGTTTATCGCCTCAACGTTCCAGTGATGCGATCAGGCTGACATTGGCTTGCTCGGTGGCGCTGAGCGGCACATCCCAGGCATGCGGTCGATACCAGGCAAACCGGCTGAAATGCGCGGTCAGTGCTGGATCCTTGAAAAAGCGGCCGCGCCGCGCGTAGATTTCGTTGCGCGCGATCCGGAGCTGGTCCGCGCCAAGGCCGCGCAGCATTGCCGGCGTCAGCCTGACACGGTCCGAATTGGCAAAGATAAAACCCTGCTCCGGCGCAGGAACCAGAGCCGGCTCAGGCGCCGCCGGTACCGGGAGATTCTTCGCCGCAGCCATCGGCGTTACCGCAGGTCGCGGTATTTCCGCGGCAACCGGCGGCAACGCTACCGCCGCTTCCGCCGACCCAGCCTTGGCCAGGAAAATATCGCCATCGATCTCGTCGTAATAGGCGGGAGACTGGGTCTGGCCGATGCTGGATGCCAGGGCTTTGACCTTGGCGCGGGTCTGCTTCGCCACCACCACCAGCGAATTCTCGGGGTTTTCGAGCAGCGGCAGGAAATTGCGGGTGAAGATCGAATTCGGGTTGGCGTCGTTGTCGGACAACCGGTCGAGTGCCACTTCGCCGACCCCGGCCGAATAGATCATGAACACGCCGCCGGGAGCGCGGGCGCCTGCAAGACCGCGGGCACCGCCGACCGAGCGGCCGTTACTCTGGCGGAACGGATTTTCACGGCAGGCATCGAGCACGATGATCTGGGAACGCACGCCGCGCGACTTCAGCCGCTGCACCAGACTGTCGGTGGAGATCGAGACGTCCTTTAGAAGGCTCTGCTGTTCAGGTGCTACTTTCGGCGCATCGACCGGAATCAGGAAATTCGCGCCGTCGATTTCGACGCCGTGGCCGGAATAAAACAAGAAGGCGGTGTCGCCGGGCTGGATCGAATTCTCGAACGCGCTGAATTTCTCGACGTGGTCGCGCCAGCCCAGATTCTCGCCGAACGTTACCCGAAATCCGAGTTGCTGAAGGCTCCGTCCCACCGAGCGCGCGTCGTTCACCGCCTTCTGCAGCGGATCGACGTTTCGATAGGCATTGTTGCCGACCACGAAGGCCAGCCGGTTTTGCGCATGGGCCGGCGCGCCGGTCAGCAAGACAGCCATGGTGAGGCCAATCAGCCAAGGGGTCTTCATCGCCTTCTCCCGATCGCGCGCAGGCCCTGCGGTCCCACCGGCGGACGCCAGCATCCATGCATTATGTCGATTTCGATGCAAGATGGCGGGCGCAGCCGGCAGGCCTTTGCGCCCCCGGCAACGGCCGTTTAGGAGGCCTGCGGCGGTTCGACGACGATCGCATCGCCGACGCCGATGTCGCCGCCTTCGATCACCTCGGCATAGACCCCGCAATCGGCGTGGCCGAGACGGCGCTGCAGCGCCTGCGGGATCTGGAGATCGCGCGCGGCGGTTTCCGGATCGACGTTGATGGCGGCGCAGCGCACGATGCGTTTCACCACTTTCAGCCGTGACCTCGCCGATGGCGAGGGTTTGGTCGAGCAGGTCGAATTCGTGCCATGCCGGCCAGCCGCTGACATAGAGGTTGGCGCGGAAGCGCAGCGGGTGAACCGGCTGGCCGACCATGCTCTCGATCGCTCTTACGCTGCCGAGATTGATGATGGAGACGACTTTCCGGGGGACATCCGAAAAACTGTGGCCCTCGCTGGTGAGAATTTTCGGCGGTCCCTTGATCGATCCGGCGTGGTGGCTGGCGAAAAAATGCTCGATGGCGGCCCGGCCTTCGGCGGTTTCGAGATTGCCCTCGGCGGCGATCGCGCCGTTTTGGCGGACAGTCAGGACGTTGCTGGCATCGTCGAAACGGGTATGCAGGGCCGCCAGCCATTCGTCCCGCATCAGCATCAGAAAGTAGGCCTTCGACATCCATTTCGGAGCCGCCGGGTCGAAGCCGCTGGGGCCGTTTTCGATGGCGTAGCGGCGGTCGGCCGGCAGGGTCTGGCCGACGCCGAGCGCGACGCGCGGCAGCGGTTCCGGAGACAGGCCCTTGACGGGATAGCGGTAAAGGCTGGCGATCTGGGCAGGCGGGGTAGGTGACATGCGGCTTATTAAGAGATTCCCCGCTCCTGCGCTACCGCACACGAATTTGTGAAGCGGCCTCTTCCGTTTCCGCAACGCCCTTCCCACATTTGCCCCAAGCCGGCGGGAGCGCCGGCGACGCGACCGCTGCCGGTTGAGCAATGTCAACGCGATCAGCGGAAAACCCAATGAAGATGCGGCGACCGTGCCTTCGGGGCGGAGCGGCAGGCTGAGGGAATACCTTATGAATATCGAAAAATACACCGAGCGTGCGCGCGGTTTCGTCCAGTCCGCGCAATCGCTCGCCATGCGCGACGGCCACCAGCAGTTCTCGCCGCTGCATGTGCTCAAGGTGCTGCTGGATGACAGCGAGGGCCTCGCCGGCGGTCTGATCGACCGTGCCGGGGGCAATTCGCGCGCGATCCTGAAGGCCACCGAAGACGCGCTCAACAAGCTGCCGAAGGTTTCCGGAAGCGGCGCCGGACAGGTCTATCTCGCTCCGGAACTGGCGCGGGCGTTCGACGCCGCCGAAAAGGCCGGCGAGAAGGCCGGCGACAGTTTTGTCACCGTGGAGCGGCTGTTGCTCGGGCTGACGCTGGAGAAGGACAGCGACGCCGGTCGCATCCTGAACAAGGGCGGCGTCACGCCGCAAAATCTCAATGCCGCGATCGAATCCCTGCGCAAGGGACGCACCGCCGACTCCGCCACGGCGGAAAACGCCTATGACGCCCTGAAAAAATATTCCCGCGACCTGACCCAGGCCGCGCGCGACGGCAAGCTCGACCCCGTGATCGGCCGCGACGAGGAAATCCGCCGCACCATCCAGGTGTTGTCCCGCCGCACCAAGAACAATCCGGTGCTGATCGGCGAGCCCGGCGTCGGCAAGACCGCGATCGTCGAAGGCCTGGCGCTGCGGATCCTCAACGGCGACGTGCCGGAAAGCCTCAAGGACAAGAGGCTGCTGGTGCTCGACCTCGGTTCGCTGATCGCGGGGGCAAAATACCGCGGCGAGTTCGAGGAGCGGCTGAAGGCGGTGCTGCAGGAAGTCACCTCGGCCGAGGGCAGCATCATCCTGTTCATCGACGAGATGCACACGCTGATCGGCGCCGGCAAGGCCGACGGCGCGATGGACGCGTCCAACCTGCTCAAGCCGGCGCTGGCGCGCGGCGAACTGCATTGCATCGGCGCGACCACGCTGGACGAATATCGCAAGCACGTCGAAAAGGACGCCGCCTTGGCGCGCCGGTTCCAGCCGATCTTCGTCTCCGAGCCCTCGGTCGAGGATACCATCTCGATCCTGCGCGGCCTGAAGGACAAATACGAGCAGCACCACGGCGTGCGCATCACCGATTCCGCGCTGGTGGCGGCGACCACGCTGTCGAACCGCTACATCACCGATCGGTTTCTGCCGGACAAGGCGATCGACCTGATGGACGAGGCCGCGGCGCGGCTGAAGATGCAGGTCGATTCCAAGCCGGAAGAACTCGATTCGATGGACCGCGAGATCATCCGGCTCAAGATCGAGCAGGAAGCGCTGAAGAAGGAAACCGACGCCGGCTCGAAGAGCCGCCTGCAGACGCTGGAAAAGGAACTGGCCGATCTCGAGGCGAAGTCGGCCGACCTGACCTCGCGCTGGAGCGCGGAGAAGAACAAGCTGTCGAATGCGCAAAAGCTGAAGAGCGAACTCGACGGCTTGCGCATCGAACTCGCCAACGCGCAGCGCCGCGGCGAATATCAGCGCGCCGGCGAACTGGCCTATGGCCGGATCCCCGAGCTCGAGAAGAGGCTCAGCGAGATCGAGGCCAAGGAAAATACCGGCGAGATGATGGAGGAGGCGGTCACCGCCAACCACATCGCGCAGGTGGTGTCGCGCTGGACCGGCGTGCCCGTCGACAAGATGCTCGAAGGCGAGAAAGACAAGCTGCTGCGGATGGAGGACAGCCTCGGCAACCGCGTCGTCGGCCAGGCCGAAGCCGTGCGTGCGGTCGCGACCGCGGTGCGCCGTTCGCGCGCCGGCCTGCAGGACCCGAACCGCCCGATGGGCTCGTTCATGTTCCTGGGGCCGACCGGCGTCGGCAAGACCGAGCTGACCAAGGCGCTGGCGGAATATCTGTTCAACGACGAGACCGCGATGGTGCGCCTCGACATGTCCGAATACATGGAGAAGCACTCGGTCTCGCGGCTGATCGGCGCGCCTCCGGGCTATGTCGGCTATGACGAGGGCGGCGCGCTGACCGAAGCGGTGCGGCGGCGGCCCTATCAGGTGGTGCTGTTCGACGAGATCGAGAAGGCGCATCCCGATGTCTTCAACGTGCTGCTGCAGGTGCTCGACGACGGCCGCCTGACCGACGGCCAGGGCCGCACCGTCGACTTCCGCAACACGCTGATCATCATGACCTCGAACCTCGGTTCGGAGTTCCTGGTCAACCAGCCGGAAGGCGAGGACACCTCGGCGGTGCGCGAGCAGGTGATGGGCATGGTGCGCGCGCATTTCCGGCCCGAGTTCCTCAACCGCGTCGACGAGATCATCCTGTTCCACCGCCTGCAGAAGAGCGAGATGGGCCGGATCGTCGAGATCCAGTTCAGCCGGCTGCAGAAGCTGCTGGAGGAGCGCAAGATCACGCTCACGCTCGATGCCGCGGCGCGCGACTGGCTGGCGGCCAAGGGCTGGGATCCCGCCTACGGCGCGCGTCCCCTGAAGCGGGTGATCCAGCGCCACGTGCAGGATCCGCTGGCCGAGATGATCCTCGCCGGCGACGTGGCCGACGGCGATCATGTCGCGATTTCGAGCGAGGGCAACGTGCTGACCTTCAACGGCAAGGCGCCGCAGACCGCCGAGATCGCGGCGTTCGAAGCGCCGGTGCCGAAGCGGAAGCTGCACTGAGGCGAAATGAAAAAGCCCTCTCCGCAATGCGGGAGGGTTTGCCTTGCCTAATTCAGGCGGTTGCGAATTCTGTCGAAACTTCAGCGATTGCTGACCTGGCGCACTTGCGGCGCGCCGGCGTGCCTGCGGCGTCGGAGACCCGCGCCGCGCCGCCGCGATTGCTCATCTGGGCGTCGAGCCGGTCGCGCTCCTTCTCGAAGCCCGCCATCAGCGGGCCTTCGAGCGAGCGGCCGCGCGGCAGCTTGATGCGCATCGGATCGACGAAGCGGCCGTTGACCAGGATTTCGTAGTGGACGTGGGCGCCGGTCGACATGCCGGTCGATCCGACGAAGCCGATCACCTGGCCCTGCCGCACCCGCTTGCCGGGCTCCAGGCCCTTGGCGAACGCCGACATGTGGCCGTAGGCGGTCTCGTAGCCGTTGTTGTGCTTGATGCTTGACGTATTTGCCGTAGCCGCCTTCCCAGCCGACCTTCTCGACGACGCCGTTGCCGGAGGCGAAAATCGGCGTGCCGTAGGGCGTCGCCCAGTCGACGCCGGTGTGCATCTTGACGTAGCCGAGGATGGGATGGCGGCGGCCGCCGAAGCCGGAGCGCATGATCGCGTTGTTGACCGGTTTGCGCACCAGGAACTTCTTCGCGCTCTTGCCGGTCTCGTCGTAGAAATCGACCACCGCGTCGTCGGGGGTCTGGAAGCGATAGTATTTCTTGGTCTCGCCGCCGACGGTGAGGGCGGCGAACAGCACCTCGGTCTTCTCGGTGATGGTGGCGCCTTCGTCTTCGCCGGCGAAGAACACGTCGAAGGAGTCGCCGGGCTGCACCTTGCGCTGGAAGTCGACGTCGTAGGAGTAGATGCGGACCATGTCTTCGATCACGGTCGCCGGCACCTTGTTGCGCAGCGCGGTCTCGTAGATGCTTTGATAGAGCCGCACGCCGGTGCCGTCATCATCATCGTCGTCGTCGTTGCCGCGGCGGTCTCGGTGACGGTGTTCATGCTCTGCACGTCGACGGCGACGTATTTGCCGAGATCGGACAGCGCGGCGACGGCTTCGATGGTGGATTCGTTGGCGACGATCACGCGGTAGGGCTGCAGCCGCTGGCCCGGGGCAGGGCCGGCGGGCGCCATCAGGATGCGCAGCTTCTGGCCTTCCTTCAGGCCGCCGTCGCGGCCGCGGGCGCCGAGCGTGGCGGCGATCGCTTTCGCCTCTTCCGGCGTGGCGCCCTGGTCGCGCAGGATCGAGGTGACGCTGTCGCCCTTCTTGACGACGTGGATGCGTTCGCTGGTCGGATTGCCGCCGGTGGCCTGATCCTTGGTCTTCGGCAGCAGCGTGACGTTTTCCGGCACCACCCGGGTCTCGAAACCGGCATAGGGATCGGCGACGGTGCCTTCGGTGGCGTAGGCCATCTTCATGTCGGGCTGCGCGCCGCTGGCGTCGGCGGTGGCATTGGCGAGGGTGTAACGCACGCCGCTGTTGCCGCGCCAGTTCGAGGCGTCGCGGACCCGCATCAGGACTTCGTCGAGCGCGACCACGGCGGCGATCTTGGCCTTCGGCAGGATCGGCGCGAGGTCCTTGGTGACGAACGAAACCTCGGCATCGGGCTCGACGGCGTCGGGATTGTTCGGATCGTCGGCGGCGGCCGGCGACGGCGGCGCCGACATCGGTCAGCATGCGCTGGGCATTGAACGGCGGGATCTTGGCGCTGAGATCGCTGGTCGCCATCGACAGATTGCCGGAGATCCGGATGAACGGCCGCACCCGCATCACGTCGCGGTTGCCGACGCGGGTGACGGTGGAGACCCGCACCACATTGCGCGCGGCGGTCGAATTCGCCGGGCGGCGGCAGGCGGTCGCTCTTGTGCAGGCTGGCAGTGCGGTCGTTGGCGCCGAACGCGCCGCGCAGCGCGCCTTCGACGCGTTCCGGCACCTTGGCGAAGGTCATTTCGCCGTCGAGCGACGCAAAAACGGCGCCGCCGATGAGAGCTGCGCCGCACAGACCGGTCAGAATGGTGCCGCTGAACCATTGCACGGAGACGCGGCGGCGATCGATCACCGCGGCTTCGGAGCCATCGACGGAAAGCGGCGGCTCGTGACCAAGATCGATGATCCCGGTCTCGCGTCCGTATCCGCCCCCGCGTGACGTCCTGTGGTTCAAACCACCGTCCCCCCAAATTCCATCAACATTCGACGAGACCTTCGCTCATTCCGGACCCGCGTTCGCCCTCTTGAGGGGAGATCCGGGAGCATGGCGTGCCACACGCACGGATATTCGGGAATCAGAGGCCAAAAGGCTGGCCGGAATCTCGAACGTCAATGGTGTGCAGATCTCTCGATGTTTCTCGGCCGTATCGGGAAAAGGCGACGGGTTCATGGAAGATCGCCTGTTCCCGAGTAGATGACCGCCGGCAGCCCCCCTGGCATCCGGCGATTCAATGCTTACGTTACTAGTCAGAACGTCGCAGGATTGTGGCTCAAGTACGGCGCGAAGTCCCTAAAAATCGAGGACTTCTTCGCACTGCGAAATTCTCTTCGACGATGCGACGATTTGTTGACAACAACCGTTGACAACGCCGATGGGGCGGGCTTATAAACCGACCACTGAGCGCGGCGCTGTCTTGGCCCTTGGCCAAGGCAAGTTTTCGTGCCCGTGAAGCTCCTCACTAAGATGAGTGAATCAACAGCCGATAGTCATCGGTTGTTATTTGCCGTCGGATGAGGGCTTCGCGAAGCTTCCAGAGATGGAAGAGGGGTTTTCGGACCCCGGGCTGTTTGACAAGTGAAGATGAAGAAAGAGAAACGTGGACGGCGGAGTCCTTGCGAGTCTCGATTACTTGAAAACTTCGGTTTTTGAGTAGTTGAGGCTGGACGAAAGACTTCGGCGGTACACGTTTACATAGGTTACACCATCGTCGTCCGCGATGTGAATCGCAGGCGATAAATATGGTGGGACCTCGTCAAACGTTGTGATCAGCCGGTTTAAAGTTTCAAGTCCAACTTGAGAGTTTGATCCTGGCTCAGAGCGAACGCTGGCGGCAGGCTTAACACATGCAAGTCGAGCGGGCGTAGCAATACGTCAGCGGCAGACGGGTGAGTAACGCGTGGGAACATACCTTTTGGTTCGGAACAACACAGGGAAACTTGTGCTAATACCGGATAAGCCCTTACGGGGAAAGATTTATCGCCGAAAGATTGGCCCGCGTCTGATTAGCTAGTTGGTGAGGTAACGGCTCACCAAGGCGACGATCAGTAGCTGGTCTGAGAGGATGATCAGCCACATTGGGACTGAGACACGGCCCAAACTCCTACGGGAGGCAGCAGTGGGGAATATTGGACAATGGGCGCAAGCCTGATCCAGCCATGCCGCGTGAGTGATGAAGGCCCTAGGGTTGTAAAGCTCTTTTGTGCGGGAAGATAATGACGGTACCGCAAGAATAAGCCCCGGCTAACTTCGTGCCAGCAGCCGCGGTAATACGAAGGGGGCTAGCGTTGCTCGGAATCACTGGGCGTAAAGGGTGCGTAGGCGGGTCTTTAAGTCAGGGGTGAAATCCTGGAGCTCAACTCCAGAACTGCCTTTGATACTGAGGATCTTGAGTTCGGGAGAGGTGAGTGGAACTGCGAGTGTAGAGGTGAAATTCGTAGATATTCGCAAGAACACCAGTGGCGAAGGCGGCTCACTGGCCCGATACTGACGCTGAGGCACGAAAGCGTGGGGAGCAAACAGGATTAGATACCCTGGTAGTCCACGCCGTAAACGATGAATGCCAGCCGTTAGTGGGTTTACTCACTAGTGGCGCAGCTAACGCTTTAAGCATTCCGCCTGGGGAGTACGGTCGCAAGATTAAAACTCAAAGGAATTGACGGGGGCCCGCACAAGCGGTGGAGCATGTGGTTTAATTCGACGCAACGCGCAGAACCTTACCAGCCCTTGACATCCCGGACGCGGATTCCAGAGATGGAGTCCTTCAGTTCGGCTGGACCGGAGACAGGTGCTGCATGGCTGTCGTCAGCTCGTGTCGTGAGATGTTGGGTTAAGTCCCGCAACGAGCGCAACCCCCGTCCTTAGTTGCTACCATTTAGTTGAGCACTCTAAGGAGACTGCCGGTGATAAGCCGCGAGGAAGGTGGGGATGACGTCAAGTCCTCATGGCCCTTACGGGCTGGGCTACACACGTGCTACAATGGCGGTGACAATGGGACGCTAAGGGGCAACCCTTCGCAAATCTCAAAAAGCCGTCTCAGTTCGGATTGGGCTCTGCAACTCGAGCCCATGAAGTTGGAATCGCTAGTAATCGTGGATCAG
The DNA here is from genome assembly GCA_963742695.1 of uncultured Alphaproteobacteria bacterium. Lineage (GTDB taxonomy): Bacteria > Pseudomonadota > Alphaproteobacteria > Rhizobiales > Xanthobacteraceae > Bradyrhizobium. The sequence continues at coordinate 85,783 of CAVUNF010000047.1, read as the reverse complement.
CATGCCACGGTGAATACGTTCCCGGGCCTTGTACACACCGCCCGTCACACCATGGGAGTTGGTTTTACCTGAAGGCGGTGCGCTAACCCGCAAGGGAGGCAGCCGACCACGGTAGGGTCAGCGACTGGGGTGAAGTCGTAACAAGGTAGCCGTAGGGGAACCTGCGGCTGGATCACCTCCTTTCTAAGGATGGTTCTTCAGAAGCTTGCTTCTATCGAACCTCTTTTGAAACATCAGTGGCCAACGTTCGTCAGGATTGTTGAGCTGCATTGGCGGGATTTCGCCGTCTTCGTTTCTCTTTCTTCGCGGACGAACACGCGCCAGGGGCTTGCGCTTGTGCGATGCATCTGGCGTGAGCCGGTGCGCGCGCGCATGGCCCCTCGTGTTAGGGGCTTGTAGCTCAGTTGGTTAGAGCGCGCGCTTGATAAGCGTGAGGTCGGAAGTTCAAGTCTTCCCAGGCCCACCACTTTGATCGAGCGCAATGCGTCTCATCATGATCAGCGTAAGCATTCGTCTTCTGGTACGGGGCCATAGCTCAGCTGGGAGAGCGCGTGCTTTGCAAGCATGAGGTCGTCGGTTCGATCCCGTCTGGCTCCACCAGATGGAATTGAAGATCGACGAAGTTGCCTCGTTCAAAATCATCGTCCGCGAAACATCACTTCGCATCGTTGCGTCCTTCACGGGATGCGCGTGCGGGATTTCTGACATCGTAAAGAGGAGATCGATCCGAGTTTGGATCTGCAAAGCAATTTGCGGAGTCTCAATTCATAATCTCCAGGATCA
>CAVUNF010000047.1:0-80000 GCA_963742695.1 uncultured Alphaproteobacteria bacterium | reverse complement strand
CAGTAATAATACAGCGCGGTGTTGCCCATCTCGACCGTGCCGTTCTGCACCGCGTCGAGCACCTGCAGGCCACCGCACGATTTCGCCGGCGGCGAACGGCTGGATCTGGAATTTGTTGTCGGTGATTTCGGCGACGCGCTTGGCAGAAGATACTCGCAGCCACCGTAGAGCGTATCGAGTGCCTTCGGCCAGCTGGCCGCCAGCCGCCACTTAATCTCGGGCTTCGATTGCGCGATTGCGGGCGCGGCAACTGCGCTCGCAGCGAGACCAACACCACCGGCTTTTAGAAATTCACGACGTTTCATGCGCTTCCTCCTCTGTTTTTATGTCGCGTTATCGACGAGGGCAACGATCTTGAGTGTCGCTTTTTTAAATCGCCGATGGTCGACGTTGAGATTGGTACCTGAACCCGGATTTCGAAAACAAAATTCCCTGACTTTGGGCGCGATCGAAATCTGAACATTCCGAACCGGCGCGCAGGATGACCAATCGGTTCCCAGGAATCAAGGGCGTCGCGCGGCCGCCCTCACAACGCAGGTGCGAACGGGTCCGGTATGGCCGTGCCTTCCACCAAAGTCGTAAGCGCGCTGCACTTTTAGCAGGCAGCTTTTGACGGGCAGTATGTCGCGATGCGACCGACTGCCGCTGCCCGCTTTCATCTGCTATGGAATCGGTAAATCGCACCGGAGAACGTGTGAATGGCCGTCAAAAAGGTGGTTGTCGCGGGCGCGACGGGTCTGGTCGGGAGCGCCGCCTTGCGGCATTTCGGCGGTACCGCCGGATGCGAGGTGATCGCGCTGTCGCGGCGAAAGCCGCGCCAGCTCTATGGCGCCCGCCACGTCCCGGTCGACCTGACCGATGCCGGCCCAATGCCGCAGGCCGCGCCGGAGCTGCAAGGTGCAACCCATCTCGTCTACGCCGCGCTCTATGAGGCGCCGAACCTGGTCGATGGCTGGCGCGATCCAGGACCAGATCCGAACCAATGACTGACATGCTGCGCAACCTGATGGCGGTGCTCGAGCCGGCCGCGCCGTCGCTCAAGCATGTGGCGCTGCTGCAAGGCACCAAGGCCTACGGCGTGCATGTCCGCCCGCTCAACGTGCCGGCGCGGGAAGGCCGCTCGGAAATGTACGAGCAGCCCAATTTCTACTGGGCCCAGGAGAACTTTCTTCGCGAACTGCAGCAAGGCAAGGCAGGAGTTGGGAAGCAGACTTGGCACTGGAGCATCCTGCGGCCGGTCCTGATCGTCGGCGAGGCGATGGGCGGCGCCATGGACCTGATCCCGCCGCTCGGCGTCTATGCGGCCATGATGCGCGAGCAGGGCAGGGCGCTGGACTATCCCGGCGGTGCTGCGCGGGTGTCGCAGGCGGTCGACGTCGACCTGTTGGCGCGCGCCATCGCCTGGGCCGGGGAGGCGGAAGCGGCGCGCAATGAAGCGTTCAACGTCACCAATGGCGATGTCTTCACCTGGGAGAATGTCTGGCCGGCGATAGCGGACGCGCTCGGACATGAAGCCGGGCGCCGCCGTCCCGCTGTCGCTGGTCGAAGAATTATCCGCAATGGATCGCGCCGTGGGACGCGCTGCGGCGCAAGCACGATCTGATTGCGCCGGATCTCGAAGCGTTCGTCGGCCTGTCGTTTCAGTATGCCGACTACACCATGCGCTACGGCCAGACCCAAGCCCGGCGCCGCCCTCGATCGTCTCCACCGTCAAGATCAACCAGGCCGGTTTCACCGAGATGATGGATACCGAAGAGATGTTCCACAAATGGTTCAGCCAGGCGCGGACGAGCCGGTTGCTGCCGTAGATACCCTAGCGCGGCGACGAAAACGCCGCTTCCATCGCCTTGCGCGTCTTGATGGTCTCATTGCCCGGCATCGATCTCGACGTCGCTCCACGTCACCACCGCGCCATGCGCGATGTCGTTCTTCAGCTTGACCCGTGCGCCAGGCCGATCGGCAGCGCGCCGGCCTTGAGGCTGGCGGCCGCCGGCATCAGTTTGCCCCACACCGTATAGCCGCCTTCGCCGTCGAGCATTTCGCCTGAGCGCAACGGCCGCTTGGCGACCGCGGCGACGTCGCCGCGAAAATCGTGCGGCTGCCCGGTCGGCTCGTTGCGCAGCGCCGCCGACAGGATCGAGATGTTCAGCTCCAGCCCGATCAGGTGATACGGCTTGTACATCGCCGCATAGCGCCCGCTCGCATCGGTCTTCAGGCCGTATTGCCTGAAGCAGTCGGCGGCGTAATCGTTCGGCGCTTCCAGCACCACATAGACGCCCCAGCGCAGGTCGCGGAACACCGGACGGCCGTCGCGCTCCAGCGACGACACCACTTCCACCACGCCGGATTTTTCCAGCACGCCGCCGGCGTCGCGCGGCCGCATCACATGCGGCAGGTCGTCGACGCCGCAGGGCGGAAACAGCAAGCCGCCGGTGGGCACGTCGAGCCCGGTGGCGTTGGCGATCGCCGCCATCTCGATCGCGGATTTGGTGCCGTCGAGAAACGAATTGAACATCTGCGGGTTCATGCCGGCGGACTGCGCTTCGTCCGCCGTCAGCCCGTAATGGCCCCAGACGCCCGCCGGCGTCACGTCGTGATAGGCCGGCAGGTATTTTGTGCCCTTGCCGGCGGCGACGACGCGAAAGCCGGTCGCGCGGGCCCAGTCCACCATCTCGGCGGTCAGCGCCGGCTGGTCGCCATAGGCCAGCGAATAGACCACGCCGGCGCTGCGGGCTTCCTCCGCCAGCAGCGGCCCGGCCAGCACGTCGGCCTCGACATTGACCATGACGATATGCTTGCCGGCCGCAATCGCCGCGCGGGCATGCCGGATGCCGACCGCGGGATTGCCGGTGGCTTCCACGATCACCTCGATGTCGCCGCCGCGTCGCCTTCGCGCGCGTCGGCGGTGAAGGTGGTCGCGGCGATCCGCGCGGCATCCCAGCCGACGGTGCGGCAGGCGTCGCGGGCGCGTTCCGGATCGAGATCGACGATGACAGGCACCTCCAGCCCCGGCGTGTGCGGCACCTGCGACAGGAACATCGAGCCGAATTTGCCGGCGCCGATCAGCGCGACGCGCACGGGTTTGCCGGCCGCGCGGCGGGCATTGAGGAGATGGTGGAGGTTCATGGAGGGGATGATCCGGATGAAGGTTGTCCGTCATTCCGGGACACGCGTCTTCGCGTGGACCCGGAATCCAGAGATGATAGTGCGCGAGATTCCGGGTTCGCGCTTACGCGCGCCCCGGAATGACGGGACTGAGGCTTTTCTTACTCCGCCGCCTGGCGATGCGCCCGCGCCAGCCGCAGCAGCGCGTCGTCGGCCACGGTCTGGATCGGCGTAAAATCGCGATGCGCGATGTATTCCGGCCGTGTCGGCGTGCGGATGTAGTTCGAAACCGCATTCAGCGTCAGATAGACGATCTTGCGCGGATAGGGCGTGATGTTGCCGGCCGAGCCGTGCACCAGATTGCCGTGGAACATCAGCATGCCGCCGGCCTTGCCGGTCGGCGCGACGATGCCGCCTTCCTTGACCAGCCGCGTCACGGTTTCCTCGTCCAGCGTCCACAGCGGATAGGAGGTGGTCTCGAGGTCGTGCGAGGCCTTGAGGTCGCCGGCGGTCTGGCTCTTCGGCACCAGCATCAGCGGGCCGTTGATCGGCATCACCTCGTCGAGGAAGATCGCGATGTTCATCGCCCGCGGCTGCGGCATGCCGTCGTCGCGTTTCCAGGTGCCGTAGTCCTGGTGCCATTGCCAGACGTCGCCGGTGAAGGCCGATTTGGCGTTGATCTTGTACTGGTGCATGTAGACCTTCTCGCCGAAGATCTGCTCGACCGGATCGATCATGCGCGGATGGGCGCCGAGCAGGCCGAACGCCTCGTTGTAGAGATGCGCGGCAAAGGCGGTGCGCGGCGCGCCGCTCTTCTCGCGCCACACCTCGGGGCGCGTGGTGTCGTAGATGCCCTCGGCCTCGCGCGCCAGCAGCGCCACTTCTTCCGGGCTGAACAGCTCGGGCAGGAACAGCCAGCCTTCGCGGTTGAAATCGTCGATCTGTTGCTGGGTCAGTTTCATGGTGTTCCTCCTTTTGGTTTTTGTTTTTGTCATTCCGGGGCGCGCGAAGCGCGAACCCGGAATCTCGAGATTTCCGATGTGCAATTGCACATCAGAGGTTCACGCTTCGCGTGCCCCGGAATGACGACACGCTGCTACGCCGCTCTCCGTCACCTTCAGTCTCTCTTCCGTCATTCGTCCCGCGCTGATCGCATGCGCCAGCGCCGCGCTCTCCGCGGCCTTGGCGTTGCCGGACAAAATATGCGCGGCGATGGTTTCATGTTCCGCCCAGGCGCTCTGGCGATAATCCAGTTCGGCCAGCACCGTCGCCATCGAGCGGCGCATATGCGGCCATTGCGGCGCGATCATCTCCTCGATCGCGGGATTGCCCGACAGCCGGTAGATCGCGCGGTGAAAATCGACGTCGAGCGCAATCAGCCGCGACAGCGGCGTCTTGCTGTCGGTGGCGCGCCCGGCCTGCAGCGCCGCCTCCAGATGCGCGCGCCCGGCCGCGTCGGTCTTGACGCGCTGCGCCGCGAGCCGCGCCGCCAGCGCATCGATCGCGCCGCGCACCTCATAGAGCTGGCGGATGCGCAGGGGATCGAGCTGGGTGACCTCAAAACCCTTGCGGCCGCTTTCGGCGACCAGGCCCTGGCGGTGCAGCAGATGCAGCGCGTGGCTCACCGGCTGGCGCGAGACGCCGAGCCGCTCGGCGAGCTCGTTCTGCCGGATACGATGCCCCGGCGGCAGGCGTGCGATCGGTGATGCCGTCGAGGATCCGCGCATAGACCTGGTCGATCAGGTTCGGGGTCGGGTCGAGCGGGATCATTTGCGGCGATCCATTTGGAATACGGAATTCCGAATTCGAAAAATAGCTTCAACCCGGCAGGCGGTCAAGGGCGCTTTGGCCGACGGAACCGCTCCAGCCCGCGGTCCCCAACAGCGTCAATTGGGATCAAGCATCTCCACATCGAACCCGCCGATGCGCTCGGCATCCGCCACCGCTCCACCGCGGAGATCCTGTCTCCCGTGATGGTCAGGCGAACCACGACGCGCAATTGCCCGCCGAGGATAACCGCGAGCGCCAGCGCGCCGTCGACCAGTGCGGGCTTTGCGGCCTGCGCGCGGCCCTTGAAGTTCTCGGCCACCGCCGCCGCGCCGCGGATTTCCGCCAGCGAGCCCAGCCGCTGCGCGGCATCGTCGGCGCGGAACACCACGTCCGGATCGAGCACCGCGAGCAGCCCCTCGAAATCGCCGCCGCGCGAGGCCGCGATAAAGGCGTCGACGATTTTCCGCTGGCGGCTGAGGTCGGCGTCGGGAACAGCAGATGTTCCCTGCACCCGGCGGCGGGCGCGGCTGGCGAGTTGCCGCGCCGCGGCGGGCGTGCGTCCGACGATCGGCGCGATCTCCTCGAACGGCACCGCGAACATGTCGTGCAGCACGAAGGCGAGCCGTTCGGCGGGCGCCAGCGTTTCCAGCACCACCAGCAGTGCGGCGCCGACGGAGTCGGCCATATCGGCGTCGCGCTCGTGCTCGTCGCTGGCGGCCGGTTCCGGCACATGCGGCCCGAGCGGTTCCTCGCGCCGCGATTTGCGCGAGCGCAGCATGTCGAGACAGACCCGCGCCACCACCGTGGTCAGCCAGCCCCGAGATTTTCGACGCCGCTGGTATCGGAACGGCTGAGCCGCAGCCAGGTCTCCTGAACCGCATCATCGACTTCGCTGGTCGAGCCGAGCATCCGGTAGGCCACCGCCCGCAAATGGGCCCGGTTGGCCTCGAATTTCTCCGCCAGAAATTTTTTCTCGTCCATCGGTCACATTCCCTGGTCGCGCTCCGTCATGGCCATGACGAACGAAACCCGGCCGATGTGACCAGAAATCGGCTCACATGCGGCAAAAATCGGAACCGGATGCCGAGCATCCGAACCCAGAATATGGAGACCGAAATGATGCAAGCACGAATGAATCACCCGGCGATGGTCGTTCCCGACGCCATGAAGTCGCTGCAGGCGCTGGGCGCGGTAACCCATCAGAGCCTGCCGGAAAAGCTGCTCGAAATGGTGCATCTGCGCGCCAGCCAGATCAACGGCTGCAGCGTCTGCGTCGACATGCACGCCAAGAACGCCAAGAAGGCCGGCGAGACCGACGAGCGGCTGTTCGCGGTGGCGGCCTGGCGCGAAGCGCCGTATTTTTCCGATTCCGAGCGTGCCGCGCTGGCGCTGACGGAATCCCTGACCCGGCTCAGCGACCGCGCCGATCCGGTGCCGGACGAGATCTGGAACGAGGCCGACAAGCAGTTCGACGAGGCCGAACTCGCCGCACTTGTTCTGGCGATCGCCAACATCAATGTCTGGAACCGGCTCAACGTCGCGATCCGGCAGCCGGTAGGGGCCTGGAAGGTGTAGGACGAAGGTCGCGCCATCCACCGCGTCGTCCCGGCCTCCGCGCCGGGACCCATACTCCGTGTCGTTGCGATTGGAAGACACGTTGCGACGTCTGGCTGCAATCATTGTCGACGATGATTATGGGTCCCGACTCGGAGGCCGGGACGACACTGTCATTCCGCCAGAAACTCCAGCACGGTCTTGCAATATTCCTGCGGCGCCTCGTCGAACATCCAGTGCCTGGCGCCGTCGATCATCGCGGTCTGCGAATTGGCGAAATGCTGCGCCAGAACGCGATGCACCGTCGCGAGACTTCCCGTGGTGTTGCCGCCGCCGATGAACAGGGTCGGCGTGCGGATCGATTCGGCCTGCGCCTTCGTGAACGGCTTTCGATTTTCGCCGGCCTGGCCGAGCAGCGTAAAAATGTTGTCGCGCAGCTGCTGCTTTGCCGCGGCCGGCATGCGCGCCCAGGCGCCATCGCCGTCGATCGCATCGACGAACGCCCTCAATGCGCCATCGATGTCGCCGCCCCGGATACTTTGCAGCACGACCGGCATCGCTGTTGCGAGCGGCATGGGTGGGGGCTTTGGGGCACCCGGCGGTATCAGCGAGGCGTCGAGGTCGCCTCCGGGTTCAGCCAGCACCAGCCTGCGCAACAGATCCGGCCGCGCTTCGGCGACGCGGAAGGCGATATGTCCGCCGCGGGAATGTCCCATCAGGTCGACCGGCCGCGGCTCGATCTGTTCGATGAAAGCGATCACATCGGACACGTGCTGGGCCATGAAATAATCATCGCCGACGCCGTCCCAATGCTCGGGAAAAAACCGCCGCAGGCTGACCGAGATGACGCGACGCTGTTTCGACAGCGGGCCGACGACGGAATTCCAGGTGCGGAAATCGCCGAGCGTGCCATGCACGCAGACCAGCGGCGGGCCCTCGCCGACCTCGAGATAGGCCATGTCGTAACCGTTGACGTGAAGCGTTTGCATCGGAGTCTCGCGGGAGGAAGGGTGGCAGGAGGCAACAACAGTATCTTCACGTCGCCGCCAGAAACTCCAGCACGATTTCACAAAATTTCTGCGGCGCCTGCTCGAACATCGGATGCGTCGCGTTCGGGATCATCGCCATGCGCGCATCCGGCACATGCGCCGCCAGCGCCCGCAACACCACCGGCAGCGTTCCCCTGGTCCTGGCGCCGCCGATGAACAGCGTCGGCATCTGATCGCCTCGGCGTCGGCTTTCGAGAACGGCGGGCGATTGTCCCTGGCCTGGCCGATCAGCGTCATCGCGTTGTCGCGCAGCAGCTGCTTCGGCGTCGCCGGCAGCCGATTCCAGGCGCCGGGACCCTCCAGCGCGTCCATGAAATAGGCCAACCCGCCGTCGACATCGCCGGCCGCGATTTTCTCCGCCGATACCGCGAACCGCGCCGCCAGCGGCGAGGGCCCGGGCTTGAAGGCCGGATCGAGCGTGGCATCGAGCTCGCCGCCGGGCTCGGCCAGGACCAGCCTGCGCAGCAGATCGGGCCGGCGCTGCGCGACGCGGAACGCGATGTGCCCGCCGCGCGAATGCCCCATCAGATCGACCGGTTTGCTGTCGAGCTGCTCGATGAAGCCGATCACGTCCTCGACATGCTGCGCGATCGAATAGGTGTTGCCGACGCCGTCCCAATGTTCAGGAAAAAAGTGCCGCAAGCTGACTCGCGATCACGCGATGCTTTCGCGTCAGCGGCCCCAGCACCGCCGACCAGATGCGAAAATCGCACAGCGAGCCGTGCACGCACACCAGCGGCGGGCCCTGGCCGATTTCTTGGCCGACCTCGAGATAGGCCATGTCGTAGCCGTTGACGCGAAGGGTTTGCATGGGGGCTCGGGTGCGGAGGGGGTGGCGATATATGGATGTCATACGCGGGCTCGACCCGCGTATCCATCCTCTTCGACAACAAGCACTTTTTCAAAACGGCGGGCTCACCGGGTCAAGCCCGGTGACGACGATTTTTCGCGGGGGACACCGCCCGGTTCCCCCGGAATTCGGGTGGATAGCAACAATCTCCAAGCCTATCTTTCCTGCATGTATCAAGCTCACAGCATGGAGCCAAATCTGGAGCCAGCCATGACCGACCAAAGCTTTACCATGTTCGACACCGCGATCGGCCGCTGCGCCATCGCCTGGGGGCCGCGCGGCATCAATGCCGTGCAGCTGCCGATGGGGAGCGAGGACAAGACCCGCGCCCGCATCCGCCAGCGCTATGGCGATATCCCTGAAACCGCGCCGACCGCCGAGGTGCAAAGCGCGATTGCGGGAATCGTCGAATTGCTCGCCGGCAAGCCGAACGATCTCACAGACATCGTGCTCGACCTCGAAGGCGTTCCGGAATTCAACCGCGGCGTCTACGACATCGCCCGCAGCATCCCGCCGGGCAAGACGCTCACCTATGGCGATATCGCCAAGCGGCTCGGCGGCGTCGAACTGTCGCGCGACGTCGGCCAGGCGCTCGGGCGCAATCCGTGCCCGATCGTGGTGCCCTGCCACCGCGTGCTCGCCGCCGGCGGCAAGCCCGGCGGTTTTTCGGCCAATGGCGGCGTGGCGACAAAACTGAAAATGCTGGCGATCGAGGGCGCGGTGGTCAACCACACCCCGAATTTGTTCGACTGAGCCTATTCGGCACGCGAGTGCGCCACACCTCTCCCGTTGGGAGAGGTCGGCGCCAACGGGTCGCGCGAATGCGCGCCCGATGACAGGCTCCGCGCCGGGTGAGGGGTTTCAGCCCCATCGATAAGCCGTAACCCCTCACCCGCTCGCAAGTGTTCGCGACCTCTCCCGATGGGAGAGGTGTGCACCGCGGCGTGCGTGCATTTCTAACTACGCTAACCACCTCGCACGAAAATCCGTTGCCCCGGCGACGGATTTTCCCCGCCGACGGCGAGGGGAAATGCGCGGTGCAGCACAGCGTGTCGGTGTCGCAATAGCGCTCCAGGAAATTGCGCCGCGTCACCGCCGCCTGCGGCTGATCGACATCGAATTTCACCGACAATTCCGGATAGCGCGTCTGCAACGGCGAATGCATCAGGTCGCCGGAGAACACGGCGTCGTCCCTGCCGCGGCCGAAGGTGAACGCGACGTGTCCCGGGGTATGGCCCGGCGTCGGCAGGATGCGGACGTGATCGCCGATCGCAAAATCGTCGCGCACGATGTCGGCCTGCTTGGCCTCGACCACCGGCAGCACGCTGTCGCCGAACGGCGGCACCGGCGTCTTGGCGTGCTGTTCGGTCCAGTAGTCGAATTCGCTCTTCGCGAACACATAGCGCGCGTTCGGAAATGTCGGGACCCAGCGGCCGTTCTCCAGCCGCGTGTTCCAGCCGACATGATCGACATGCAGATGCGTGCACATCACGAAATCGATGTCGCCGACGCGAAAAACCCGCCGCCGCCAGCGCGCGCATATAGGTGTCGTCGGTCTTCATGTTCCATTTCGGGCGCAGCGGCCGCGGCTTGTCGTTGCCGATGCAGCTGTCGACCAGAATGGTGTGATGCGGCGTCTTCACGATGTAGGACTGGAAACACAGGATCAGCATGTCCTGCGCATCGAGCGCGCCGGCCGCTTGCATCCACGACCTGTTCTCCGCCAGCACGCTCCGGCGTCAGGCCGGGCAACATCTCCAGCGCCGGCAGGAAAGTGGTTTCCTGCTCGATGATGCGGTGAATGGCGAGATCGCCGACGGCGAATTTCAGGCTCATGGCAATCTCCTGCTCTGGGCTTAAGCCGGCGGCGGCACCGAGATTTTGATCGAGGGCCGCGTCAGCATTTTCTCATGGAAGGCATCGAGTTTCGGATAGGCCTTGCGCCAGCCGCAATCGGCAAAGCGGAAATCGGCATAGCCGAGCACGCAGACGAGGCGATCTGCGCGATGTCGATCTGCGGTCGCGCCAGCATCTCCGGCTGCTTCTCGAAATGCGCCATGCCCTTCCAGGCCCGGTTCCAGTGATCGTCGGACCATGCCTGCCATTGCAGCCCCTGCGGCCGCACCATTTTCTCGTAACGGCACAGCAGCATCGAATCGAGCATGCCCTGGATCAGCGAATGATCGCTCTTGACCTTCCAGCGCAGCGCGCCCGAGGCCGGAACGAGCTTGCCGCCGCCGGCGAGTTCGTCGAGATATTCGACGATGACGTAGGAATCGACGATGACGTCGCCATTGTCGAGGATCAGCGCCGGCAGTTTCTTCATCGGATACATGTTCGAATATTCGTCGTTGGGCTGGCCCGGCACCACGGTGGTGGGCACGAATTCGATTTTGTCGATCAGGCCGAGCTCGATCGCGGCGATGCGGACCTTGCGGGCGAACGGCGAGGCCGGGGAGAAGGTGAGTTTCATGGGAGTGTTCCTTAAGGAACGGAAGCTTCTTGTCCGTCATCCTGGGCTTGCCCGCGTCTTCCGCGCGCCTCGAAGGCTGACTGTTAAGACGTGGATGCCCGGACCCTTCGAGACGCGCGCGAGCTTCGCGCTTTAGCTCACGGGCATGACGAGTTCACGCAGGACGGTTCTCGCACCTCACGCCTCGATGATCTCCTGGCGCTGCTCGCCGAGGCCCTCGATGCCGAGCGTCACCACGTCGCCGACGTTGAGGAATTTCGGCGGCTTCATGCCGGCGCCGACGCCGGGCGGCGTGCCGGTGGTGATGATGTCGCCGGGCAGCAGCGTCAGGAACTTCGAGACGTAGGAGATGCACTTCGCCATCGTGAAGATCATGGTCGAGGTCGATCCGGTCTGGCAGCGCTTGCCGTTGACGTCGAGCCACATCGACAGCTTCTGCACGTCCGGAATCTCGTCCTTGGTCACCAGCCACGGGCCGACCGGCCCGAAGGTGTCGTGCGACTTGCCCTTGGTCCATTGTCCGCCGCGCTCCAGCTGGAAGTAGCGCTCGGAGACGTCGTTGCAGACCATGTAGCCGGCGACGTGATTGAGCGCGTCGGCCTCGGAGACGTATTTGGCGCGGGTGCCGATGATGGCGGCGATCTCGACTTCCCAGTCGAGCTTTTTGGATTCGCGCGGCTTTTCGACGGCGTCGTTCGGGCCGCACAGCGAGGTGTTGGCCTTCAGGAAGAAGATCGGCTCGGGCGGAATCGGATTGCCGGTTTCCTTGGCGTGATCGACATAGTTCAGGCCGATGGCGACGAATTTCGAGATGCCGGTGACGGGCGCGCCGAACCGCGGCTTGCCGTCGACGGCGGGAAGCTTGGACGGATCGAGGCCGGCGAGCTTGGCCAATGAGGCCGGCGCATAGGCCTCGCCGTTGAGGTCCTTCACATGCGCGGAGAGGTCGCGCAATTGACCCGATTTATCGATCAGGCCGGGCTTTTCCTGGCCAATGGCCCCGTAACGAACAAGCTTCATTTTTGATCACTCCCTGGACGGTTTCTTGGATGGTTTCGTTGCTTGGATGCTTCTTGGAACAGCGCGGGGCGAAATTCAATGGCTGACTGCGCTGCCGCATTGCAGGTCCGCATGCGCGGGGTGGGCAATCGCCCCCTTCGCGCCCGATCACCCAGCGCCACGAACTTGAACGCCTCGCCGTCGCGCTTGATGTGGCCGGCATTGTAATGCCCGCCGATCACCAGCGTCGGCGTATCGGCAAAGCGCGCGAACAATTCGCGCCGCGTCACCACCGACTGCACGGGATCGGAATCCGCTGTCGATGACCAGTCGAGATGCGCCATCTGGCAGGGATGATGGGCGACGTCGCCGGTGAGCAGGGCCTGCTCGCCGTCCGACTGGATGTGAAGGCTCATATGGCCGGGGCTGTGGCCGGGCGTCGGGATCAGGGTGATTTCATCGCATAACCTTGCTGTCGCTGGCGACGAGATCGGCCTTGCCGGCATCCGACGATCGGCTTCACCGAATCGTTGAAAACCGCGCGCCTGTCCGGCTCGTCGCTGTGGTCGCGCCAGTGCTCATATTCGGTCTTGCCGAACACGTAGCGCGCATTGGCGAATGTCGGCACCCATTTGCCGCCGACCAGTCTGGTATTCCAGCCGACATGGTCGACATGCAGATGCGTGCACAGCACCGTGTCGATGCTGTCGGGCGCAAAGCCGGCTGCCGTCATGGTTTCGAGGAACGGCGTCTTGCGGTTGTTCCAGGTCGGCACGTTGCGGCCTTCCTTGTCGTTGCCGAGCCCGGTATCGACCACGATCCGGCGCGACGGCGTCTCCACGACCAGCGAATGGATCGACATTTTGAGCCGGCCTTCCTCGGTGGCGAAATGCGGAATCAGCCAGGGCAGTTTCTGGATTTCGTCGTTGGTGGCGAGCGGCAGGATGAACCGGGTGCTGCCGACCGTCTCCAGCTCGACGATCTTCGTGATTTTGACCTTGCCCACATTCCAGTGCATTCGCCGCTTCCCTTGCTACTTCGCCTGTCGTCGCTTACCGCGCGCAGTCGACGATCACGGTGCCGAGCTTGTTGCCTTTTTCCACCGCGAGATGAGCCTGCGCGGTCTCCGACAGCGCAAATTGCCCGGCGATGTTGTGGATGCGCTTGCCCGCGGCGAGCCATTTCGAAATATCGGCCTGCGCCGCCGCGAGCAAAGGCTGTGGCAGCGCGAACAGCACCAGCGCGCGCAGCGCGATGCATTTTTCCATCAGCTCGCGCATCGGCAGCACCGGGTTGCGGTTGCCGTTGGTGGCGTAGACCGCAATGGTCGAATTGAGCGCCATCATCTTCAGGGTGGTGGCGATGTTGCCGCCGAAATCGACATCGACCACCCGGTCGACGCCGCGCTGCTCGGTAAAGGCCAGCGCCTTGGCGGCGACGTCTTCGGTCTTGTAGTCGACCACGAGATCGGCCCCTGCCAGGCGCGCCTGCTCGGCCTTGAGCGATGAACTCGACCGTGGCGATCACGCGCGCGCCGCCCCATTTCGCCAGTTGCACGGCATAATGGCCGACCGCGCCGGCGCCGCCGGTCACCAGTACGGTCTGCCCCGCGATCGGGCCGTCGCCGAACAGGCAGCACCAGGCGGTCATGCCGGGGATGCCGAGCGTAGCGCCGGCGGCGAACGACACAGCGTCGGGCAGCGGCGTCACCAGATGCTCGGCCAGCGCGATGTATTCGGCCGCGGTGCCGAAGGCGCGGCCGTTGCGCTGGCCGTTGAAGAGCCAGACCCGCTGGCCGAGGCTAAGCCGCGTGACGCCGTCGCCGACCTGGTCGACGATCCCGGCGCCGTCGCTGTTGGGGATCACGCGCGGATATTCCATCGCCCGGTAGCTGCCGGCGCGGCGGCCGACATCGGCGGGATTGACGCCGGACGCTTCCAGCCGGACCCGGACTTCGCCCGGACCGGCACTCGGCGTCGGCATGTCGCCATAGGTCAATACATCGGGCGCGGCGCCCGTTCGTTCGTACCAGACCGCCTTCATTCAGGGCACCCTTCGGTTCAGAGCGTGCCCGGAAATGCGCCGCCGTCGAGCAGGATGTTCTGCCCGGTGATGAAGCCGGCCTTGGCGCCGCACAGGAACGCGCAGGCCTGGCCGAATTCCTCGGGGGTGCCGAAGCGTCCGGCGGGATTGACCTTGGCGCGCTCCGCCATCTGCTGTTCGAAGGGAATGCCGCGTTTCTCGGCCTCGGCCTTTGCAGTGCCGCGCAGCCGGTCGGTCTCGAACGGGCCCGGCAACAAGCCATTGATGGTGACGTTGGCGATCACGGTCTTGCGCGACAGCCCCGCGACAAAGCCGGTGAGGCCCGGCGCGTGCGCCGTTGGACAATCCCAGTATCTCGATCGGCGCCTTCACCGCGGCCGAGGTGATGTTGACGATGCGGCCGAATTTGCGCGCCATCATGCCGTCTACCGTCGCCTTGATCAGCTCGATCGGCGTCAGCATGTTGGCGTCGATCGCCTTGATCCAGTCGTCGCGGGTCCAGTTGCGGAAATCGCCGGGCGGCGGGCCGCCGGCATTGTTGATCAGGATATCCGGATCCGGGCAGGCCTTCAGCGCGGCTGGGCGCGGCCCTCGGGCGTGGTGATATCGCCGACGACTTCGGTCACCGTGACACCGGGTTGGCTTTCCGGATTTCGTCGGCGGTCTTCTTCAGCGCCTCGGCGCCGCGCGCGGTCAGGGTGACATGCACGCCTTCGCTGGCAAGCTGCATGGCGCAGGCGCGCCCCAGGCCCTTGCTGGAGGCGCAAACGATGGCGCGGCGGCCTTTGATTCCAAGATCCACTGTCTCACTCCCGTTATGTCAGGTTTTTTGAAGTCCGATCCGGACACTGTAGCCAACATCGGCGTCCCTGATAAGGGACGGAATTGCATATCAGGAGAGGCCTGGCACCGCCACAAATCGACGTCGCGGTCTCCATTTCCGCCGGGTTTGCGATCGCCACGATCGCCTGTATCAATGCGGTCGTTCCACCCTGGGGAATTCGGCATGCCCGGTCTATTCGACGTCAGTAAAGAAATCATTCTCGTCACCGGCGCCAGCCAGGGGCTGGGCCGGCAATTCGCGCGCGTGCTGTCCGCGCATGGCGCCGCGGTCGTGCTGGCGGCGCGGCAGACCGCCAAGCTGAAAAGCCTCGAGGATGAAATTCGGGGGCAGGGCGGCCGCGCCGTCGCAGTGCAGATGGATGTGACCGATATCGCCTCGATCGCCAAGGCGATCGACACGCGCGGAAGCAGCGCTCGGGCCGATCAGCGTGCTGATCAACAATGCCGGCATCGCCATCGAAAAGCTCGCGGTGGATCAGACCGAGGCGGACTGGGATGCCGTCATCAACGCCAATCTGAAGGGCGCCTATTTCCTGGCGACCGAAATGGCGCGGCGGATGATGGCGCGCAAGCAGGAAGGCAACATCGTCAATATCGCCTCGGTGCTCGGCCAGAGCGTGATGAAGTTCCTGTCGCCCTACACGATTTCCAAGGCCGGCATCATCCAGGCCACCAAGGCGATGGCGCTGGAACTCGCCGGCAACCGCATCCGCGTCAACGCGCTGGCGCCGGGCTATATCGACACCGAGATGAACCATGATTTCTGGGCGACGCCAGCGGGCGAGAAACTGACCAAGCGGATTCCGCAGCGCCGCGTCGGCGCCGAATCCGATCTCGACGGCGCCATCCTGCTGCTGGCCTCCAACGCCTCGCGCTACATGACCGGCAGCGTGGTGACGGTGGATGGCGGGTTTTTGCTGAATTGATCGATCGCTCGAATTTGAACTAATTCGACAAACCTTCCTCAAACCCGCTGCGATACCAAGCCGCCCACAGGGCATCGCAAGGGCATCACCAATGAAATTTCTGGCTGGGTTGGGTTTTCTGCTGGCGGCGGCAACCGCCGCCAACGCGCAGGGCTATACGACGGTCGTCAACCGCGACGCAAAGACGGTCACCACCACGGCTCCCAATGGCACGACGGCGACGACCAGGCTGGTCACCCGCAGCTCCAACAGCGCGACCTTCAACACCACGATTACCCGCGCGGGCTCCAGCCAAGGCTCCAATCAGGGCTCGAATTATCAGCCGATGGGCGCCAGCAGCTATCAGCCGATGGGCGCCGGCGGATATAAGCCGATGGGCGATTATCGTCCGATGGGGCGGTAAGGGCACGCGCCCCTCGTCCTGAGGAGCGCGCCTTAGCGCGCGTCTCGAAGGACGGAAACGATCCGCGGCCCATCCTTCGAGACGCCGCGCGAAGAGCGCGGCTCCTCAGGATGAGGGCATCACTCAATCAACGCCCGCATCTCCGCCTTGATCATGTCGGCGGCCTTCTCGCCGATCATGATGGTCGGCGCATTGGTGTTGCCGCCGATCAGGGTCGGCATCACGGAGGCATCGACGACGCGCAGGCCTTCGAGGCCGTGCACCCTGAGTTTTGCATCGACCACCGCCATCGCGTCGCTGCCCCATCTTGGCGGTGCCGACCGGGTGATACACGGTGTCGACGCGCTGGCGCAGCACGCCGCGGATCTGGTCGTCGGTCTCGACGCCTTCGGTGAACATGTCTTTTTTTTGCAAGCGCCCGCAGCGCCGGTGTTTCCAGCAGCCGCTTTGTGACCTTGTAGCCCGCGACCATGGTTTCGAGATCGGCCGCATCGCCGAGGAAATTCGGATCGATCGCGGGGCGGCCAGCGGATCGGCGCTGCCGAGCGCGACGCTGCCGCGGCTTTTGGGGCGCAGCAGGCAGACATGCAGCGAGAAGCCGGTGCCGCGGTGGCGCTTGCGGCCGTGATCGTCGACCATCGCCATGCCGAAATGCAGCTGGATGTCGGGCACGTCGAGATCGGGACTGGTTTTCAGGAAGCCGCCGCATTCGGCGAAGTTCGATGTCATCGGTCCGCGGCGCTCGCGCTGGTATTGCGCATGCGCGCGAAGCAGCCGCGCGATGCCGCTTCGAACGACATGCCGTTGAAATTCGGATTGTCCGACATGTAGCCGAACACGAAATCCGGATGGTCCTGCAGGTTTTGTCCGACGCCGGGCAGATGATGCCGGCTGGCAATGCCGTGTTTTGCCAGTGCGGCGGCTGTCGCCGACGCCCGACAGCATCAGCAGTTGCGGGGTCTGGAACGCGCCGGAGGCAACGATCACTTCGCGCCGCGCGCGGATCTGTTTTGTCTCTTTGCCCTGCCGGTATTCGACGCCGACCGCGCGCTTGCCTTCGAACAGGATGCGGGTGGCCTGCGCCTGGGTTTCGACGCGCAAATTGGCGCGGCTGCCCATATGCGGATGGAGATAGGCCCGCGCCGCGCTCCAGCGTTCGCCGTTCTTCTGCGTCACCTGATAGATGCCGAGGCCTTCATGCTCGTCGGCATTGAAGTCCTCGCGGATCCGGAACTGCGCCTCGCGCGCGCGCCTGCAAAAATATCTGCTGCACCGGGTTGTCGGTGCGCAGTCTGTTGACGTGGAGCGGGCCGCCCTTGCCGTGATACTCGCCGTCGAAATCGGCATTGTTTTCCGAGCGCTTGAAATAGGGCAGCACGTCGGCGAACGACCAGCCGGGATTGCCGAGCGAGGCCCATTGATCGTAGTCGCTGCGGTGGCCGCGGATATAGACCATGGCGTTGATCGCCGAGGAGCCGCCGAGCCCCTTGCCGCGCGGCTGATAGCCGATGCGGCCGTTGAGGCCCGGTCTGCGGCACCGTATCGAACGCCCAGTTGTTGAGCTTGGCCGGCACCATCAGCGCCAGCGCGAACGGCGTGGTCACCACCCAATTGTCGTTTTTGGCGCCGGCATCCAGCACCGCCACCGAGGTCTGGGGATCCTCGGAGAGGCGGCCTGCCACCGTGCAGCCGCCGGAACCGCCGCCCACCACCACGAAATCGAACGTATCCGTCACGCACATCCTCCGGTTGTTTTGCCCGCTTGCCTGGGCCCAAGGTTGGGCTCAAGGCTGGGCTTTTACGCGCATTCTGGCAAGAGTGCTCGGGCGGGCGCCATTTCGCGCGATAATGCATGTTCTGGCCGTCATAAAATCCCGAAAAGATCGCTGGCGGGCCTTTCCAAAGCGGGTCAGCGTTGGTACATACCGCTCGCACCCAAGGGCACTTGCCCGGGTTGCCTTCTCAGGAAGCCTCCGGACGGGATCGATCGGCGCCTCAAGCGTTGGCCAAATTCGTTTCGGCATCGGTTTTTCGGCAAGGCGCGCAACGGTTTATCGCGGGGTGGAGCAGCCCGGTAGCTCGTCAGGCTCATAACCTGAAGGTCATAGGTTCAAATCCTATCCCCGCAACCAAGTTTTAAGCCCTTGAAAACGTGATGTTTTCGAGGGCTTTTTGCTGCTTGAGTTCGGCCCGAAATTCGAAAAGAGGCGCCCTTGCGCTCGCCCTAGGCCGCTTCGAGACCCAGCAGCAGAGAGATCGCACACTTCAAGCAAAATGTTCGCCGCTGTCGGCGCAACGCGGCTCCGATCGTCCTGTGCGTGAGTTCTCCGAATCCCCCGGGGCCAGCGATCGGCGCATAGACGAGAAGATGCGGCGATCGCGCTGACAAGATGGAGGCGATCAATGAGCAGTGAGGAAGTTGAAATTCGCGCGCTGATCGTGGGTTGGGCGAAAGCGGTGCACGCCTGCGACATGGACAGTGTTCTTGCCGATCACACCGACGACATCGTGATGTTTGATGTGCCGCCTCCTAACGAAGTGCGAGGCAAGGATGCCTATCGCGAAACATGGCCGCCCTTCTTCAAGTATCAGAAACAGGGCGCCGTGTTCGAGATCGTCTCGCTCGACATCACCGCCGGGAGCGACGTTGCGTTCGCGCACGCCCTGCTTCGCTGCGGAACCGATGAGGAGTTCAGAAAGGATCCCGGTAACCGCCTCCGTCTTACCGTGGGACTTCGTAAGCTTGACGGCCGGTGGGCGGTCGCGCACGAGCATCACTCGTTTCCATTGCAGTTATCCGAATAGCCAAAGCAGAGCGCCATGCGGCTAACTGCCAGCCCGGTAGCTCGTCAGGCTCATAACCTGAAGGTCATGGGTTCAAATCCTATCCCCGCAACCAAGATCAATCCTCCGAGGTCGAAGACCTCGGGGGATTTTTCGTTGGGCGCATCTCAGGTCTTGTTGATCGATACGCCGCCATCAGGCATCCGCACGGCCGGAAAAAATCGACGCGACAATCGCGGTACCAAGCCGGCTTGCGACCGTGAAGCTTTCGCCGGCATCGATGCGCATCGCGTGACCGGTCGCAAGCTCGCAGGCGTTGCCGTCGATGGTGAGTTCGCAGGAACTTGCAGCGGCATAGATGATGTGGACCCCGGCCGGGTGGGAACTGGTTGCGCCGGTTGCGAGGCATGAGAGGTCGATCGACACACGCGACCGGTCGCCAAGCAGATTGACGACTTCGACCGGTCCGGCTTCAAGCCGGCTGACGATGCTGGTTTCTCCGGCAAAACGCACCGGCTTGAATGGCTGTCGGACGTCGATTTCTCCGTCAGGGGTCTCAAGCACGAGTCCCGAACCTGCAACCAGCATTTGTTGGCGGTCGAAGCCGCTCAAATCGGAGAACGGACCCGACGACACGATGGCGGTCCGGCCAAATCGCCACACCATTCCTTCCCAGCTGCCTGGCGCAAATCCGGGCAACAGCGATTTGGCGATATCGATCGTGACCCCGCCGCCGTTCTTCCATGGCGTATGCCGGTAGCCGGCGGGATCGAGCGGCGTGAGCCTGATACCGCCGACGGCAGGTGTGGGGCTCATTGCCCCATCTTGAGGCCGAGCGACTGGCCGATGGTCGCATTCCAGTTGGCGACGCAGTCCGCACCGCAGCGTTGCGCGAAGCCGGGCATGATCGCCTTGACCAGCGCGTCCTTGCGAAGCGCCTCGTCGGCGGGTGTCACGGCGACCAGTTTCATGGCAGCAGGCTGGCCTTCCGTACAGGCCGCGCCGGTGTTGCAATTGATGCCGGTCTGGGTTTCGGTCTTGGCCTGTTCGAAGATCGAGTCTTCAAGCTTTCTGACATTGGTCTCCAGGAAGGCCTGCACCTTCGGGTCCAGCGTTTTCCACCATGCGAGATTGGCGAGGTGGGCGGCGAGGCCGAAATTGATCGGCATCGGCGAGATGAATTTTGCCGATTCGTGCCACTTCGAGCGGTAGCCCGACAGCGCGCCGGTGATGGCGCAATCGATCACGCCGCTCGCAAGTGCGGGTTGCACCTCCGCGAATGCGATGGTGATCGGCGAACCGCCGAGGTGAGAGACGAATGTCTGCTGCGAGGCGCCGGACGCGCGCACCTTGCGGCCTTTCAGGTCGGCGACGTTGGTAAAGGCATCGCGGCAGTAGATCACCTGGGCCTGATATGAACCGAAGCCGAGCAGTTTGAGGCCGTGCTTTTCTTCGAGGAACTTGGCATAGCTCGGGCGCAGCACATTGACGGCCTTCTGCAGCTCCTCCACCGAGCCGACGAGGCCGACCAGGTCGGCCGCTTCGTTCATCGGCACTTCGCCGGAATTGTAGTTCAGGACGGTGGTCGCGAACTGCAGCGTGCCGGAAGAAACCAGCCGGAAAATTTCGGGTCCCTTCAATCCGAGCTCGGTGAAGGATTTCAGCTGAACCTTGATCGCGCCGGCCGACTCCTTTGGAACGGTCTCGTTCCAGAACGGCACTTCGCGGCTGAGATACATCGACAGATTGCCGATGCTGCCGACCACGTTGAAGCTGGTCGCGGGCAGTCCCTGGGTCTGGGCCATCGCAGGCAACGGCGCGAGGCCAACGGCACTAACCGCGGCAAGTGCGGCAACAGCTGAACGCATAAACATCTTCAGGTCTCCTTGAGGGTCATGCCGGCCTGTCGTCCGGCTATTTCTTCGGTTGCAACATGCTCGGCAGCCAGAGCGCGATCTCGGGAAAGGCAATCAGAATACCGATCATAATGATCATTGCACCGACAAAGGGAAGCACGCCGATGCAAAGGTCAGAGAACGGCCCGCGTCCGCGAACGGACTGGACCACATAAAGGTTCAAGCCGACCGGCGGCGTGATCAGCGCCGCCTCCATCAGGATCACGAAGATGATGCCCCACCAGATCGGGCTGTAGCCCATCGCAATGATGACCGGCACAACCACCGGTGTGGTGGCGATCATCATAGATAGTGTTTCCATGAAGCAGCCGAGAATCACATAAAACGCGATGATCGCGATCAGCATCGCCAGCGGCGGCAGGCCGAGCGACAGCACCGAATCGGTCACCGCCTTCACCAGGCCGATCGAGACCATCACGAAGTTCAGGAAAAACGCGGCCATGATGATCAGCATGATCATGCAGGTGGTTCGCACGGTGCCTTCGAAGGCGCGGACCAGCACGGCCAGCGTCAACTGGCCATTGGCCGCCACCAGGCCCAACGTTGCCATGAGGCCGAGTGCTGCCGCCTCGGTCGGCGTGGCGATGCCGATGTAGATCGAGCCGACCACGATGAGGAACAGGCCGAGCGGCGGCACCAGATGCTTCAGCCCGGCTATCCGTTGCGGCCACAGTCCGGCGGTCTCGACCTTGGGGCCGGCCAGTTTTGGCCGCCAGACCGCGAGGGTGAACACGATCAGCGAGAACAGCCCGGCCAGCATGAAGCCTGGAATGAATCCCGCGGCGTAAAGCTGGGCCACCGAAGTGTCGGTCAAGACAGCATAGATGATCATGTTGATCGACGGCGGGATCAGGATCCCGAGCGTGCCGCCGGCGGCGATCGAACCGAGAAAAAGCGGAGGATTGTAGCCGCCTTTTTCCATGTTCGGGATCGCGACCGTACCGATGGTCGCCGCCGTCGCCACCGATGAGCCCGAGGTGGCGGCGAAGATCGCGCTGGCGGCAATGTTGGTGTGGATCAACCGTCCGGGAATTCGCGCGAACCAGGGGGCGAGGGCGCTGAACAGCCGCTCGCTCATGCCGGAGCGGTGCATCAGCTCGCCCATCATGATGAACATCGGTGCGGCGATCAGAATGAAGTCGTTCGACGTGTTCCAGGCCAGTTCACCCAGCGCGCCGGTCAGCGGAAAGAACGCGTATTTCTGCGAGAGAACATAGCCCATGATGCCGAGGGCGGCTGCGACCGGCAGGCTCAGCGCCATCAGTCCGATCAGCAGGCTGAATCCGGTGCCGATCATGACTGCGACGACTCTGGCTTCGGCTCAACCTTGGCCAAATCGATACCGGCCTGCTCGAGTTCTTCGGTGACGCGCAAGCTGCCGATCAATTTGTCGAAGCCGCGCTGGTCCGCTGCCAGCAGACGCAATACGGCCTGCAGCGGCAGCAGCACCGCCATGAACGCGAACCACAGCAGGCCGATCCACCAGACGCCTTGCGGCAGCACCATCGGCGTCTGCATGATGGAGGTCGACTTGGCATTCATGCTCCATGACTGCGCCAGGGTTTTCCAGGCGAACCACACCAGCGCCACCGCGATAACGGCGAGGGTAATTGCGGCCAAAAGATCGCAGGCCGCGCGCAGGCGATAAGGGAAGGCATCGAGCAGGATGTCGACCCGGATGTTGGACTTCGAGGTCACGGTGAACGCGAGCCCGAGCCCGATGCATGCCGCGAGCATGTAGCCCGATATTTCGAAGCTTTCGATCATGCCGCGCTTGAATATGAAGCGGGTAACGACATCGGTGGAAATCAGCGCGCCGCACCCGAACAGGATGCAGGCGCCCGCGAACCAGGCAAAAATCCGTGAGATGCGTTGAGGCAAGGGCTCGTCGGGCAGCAGCGGATCAGGGGTACTCATGGATCGTTTTCTATGCACGTTGCATGCCATGGGCACACTGCCGCACGCGGGTTTACCCAACGGTAGGGATTCCGCGTGCGGTCGTCAAACGGGCAGCGTTCCGGCAATCGACTCCGATGTCTCGCGGATATGCTGCTCGAGCAGCGCCGTCGCTTTCGCATCCCTCGCCACCGTCGCTTCCATGATCGCCCGATGCTCGGTGCCTTTGCGCGTCAAACTCTTCTCGCGATTCATCTTTGACAGAAAGCGGTACCGCTCGAGTTGGTAGAACATCAGCGAGCGCAGCCGCAGCAGCCAGCGGTCGGCGCAGGCAGCGACCAGCGCCTCGTGAAACTGGCGGTGGCGTTCGACCCAGTCACCGTGGCGCCGCATGCGTTCGGCCCAGGAAAGATCCTCGATGATGCTCAGGCTGTGGAACGAAGCGACGATCCGCGTCTCCCATTCGTCGTCGCCGGCTGCAATGGATTGCGCGAGCGCCCGCTTCTCGAAACCGACATAGTGCTCGGTGACCTCCGAAAGGTCGCGCCTCGACACGGGCGCCACGCGGAAACCCTTGCCGGCCTCCAGCGTGACGAAACCTTCCGACACCAGCTGCGAAAGCGCCTCGCGCAGGGTACCGATGCCCAGCCCATAGCGATCGGTCAGGTCGGAGAATTTGAGTTTGGTTTCCGGCGCGAACGTGTGCTTGACGATGTCGTCCCGCAGCCGGCCCAGCAGATCCTGCCCGCTCGACAGCGACGCATCGTCGTCGCGGGGCTCGGCATTCCTGGGCGATTTCTTCAGATGGATGTTCAGGGATCCGCTCCGACGGATGAGAGAATGCGCTTCGCGCATATGTACCGTTTCCGATTCGCGCGCTTCAATTGAACGGAATTCCGGCTGAACCAGCCTTCGCGGCAATCAGCTAATTCGAAGATTATAATAGTTTCGAAACTTATTGCAATCATTGAAAGTTGGTGCTACGGCTTTTCAAACGGCAAGGGCATCGGGGAGGGCCAATTGACCTATCTTGTGAATTCGCTCGGGCATGTTCAGGTCAATGTCACCGACATGGACGCGGTGACGCGCGAGGCGACCGGCATTCTCGGCCTGCATGTGACGCGTAGCGACGCCGCGCAGACCTGGCTCGCTTCCAACGGGCGCAGTGCCGAACTGGTGCTGCATCGCGCCAAGGCCAATGCCGTCCGCTCCGTGGGCTTCGAGGCGGTCTCGGCCAGGGCGGTGGAGGAGGCGGCCGCCCGCGTGCCGCAGGCCGGTTGCAAGGTGCTGTCGGAAAAGCCTTCGCTCGATTGCTGCACGGCCGGCGTGGTGTTCGCCACGCCCCAGGGTCACACCTTTGAGGTTCACACGCCGATCCCCGACCGCATCTATGACCGCCGCCATTTCGGCACCGGCGTCCATCCGGTCCGAATGGATCACGTCAACATCACCTCGCCGGAGCCCGAGCCGAAACCCAGGCCCAGGTCGAGCAGATCATGGGGCTGCGGCTCTCCGAGAAGCTGGTCGATCACGGCCTGATCTGGATGCGCGGCGCCAACCGCCAGCATCACATCATGGGCATCGTCCGCGGCGCGACCGGCCTGCACCACTATTCCTTCGAGCTCGAGGATTTCGGCGAATATTGCCGGCTTGGCGATCTGCTCGACCAGTACGACAAGCAGCTGGCCTGGGGCCCCGGGCGACACCGGCCCGGCGACAACGTCTATGCCTATTATGTCGACGCGGCCGGCGTGATGGTCGAATGCTCGAGTGGCATGGCGCTGATCGCCGACGACGACAACTATCAGCCCAACATCATCACCGCGATCAAGCGGCCGGAGAATGTGCGCGCGCTCAACGTCTGGGGCATGCCGGCGCCGCCGCCATGGCTGGCGCATCATTTTCCCTTCGCGCCCGTCTCGGCCTGATCGCGCGGGCAGCGCAGCGACATCGGAGCGGAACATGCAGGAGAAGTTGTCCTTCACCTCGGACGGACTCAAACTGTCCGGCGTTCTGCACGTGCCCGAACAGCGCCGCGCCGGCGAGCGGCTGCCGTGTTTCATCGTGCTGCACGGCTTCGTCGGCACCAAGGATGAATTGCATGCCGAGCTCCAGGCGCGAATGCTGGAGGATTTCGGTTACTGCGCCTTCCGCATCGATCTGCGCGGCTGCGGCGAGAGCGAGGGCGAGCGCGGCCAGGTGCGCTGCTTCGACCAGGTCGCCGACACCAAGAACGCCCTCAGCTTCATCGCCGCGCGCGAGGAGGTCGATCCGACGCGGATCGGCGTGATCGGCCACAGTTTCGGCGCGGCGGTCGCGGTCTACACCGCCGGAATCGACGAGCGCTTTGCCTGCGTGATCTCCTCCTGCGGCTGGGGCGACGGCGAGCGCAAATTCCGCGGCCAGCATCCAACGCCGGAAGCCTGGGCGAAATTCACCGGCATCCTGGAGCAGGGACGCAAGCACAAGGCCGCCACCGGCGAAAGCATGTGGGTGTCGCGCTTCGACGTCGTTCCGATTCCGGAAAGCCTGCGCAAGAATCTGTCGCCGAAGGCGCTGATGGAGGTGCCGGTCGAGACCGCCATCAGCATGTACAATTTCCGCGCCGAGGACGTGGTCGCCAACATCGCCCCGCGTCCGCTGCTGCTGTTCCACACCGCCAACGACGTCATCACGCCGACCGAGCAATCGATCCGGCTCTATGAGAAGGCCGGCCAGCCGGCGGAACTGATGATCGTCAACGGCACGTCGCATTTTCCGCTGTCGCGAAAAGGATGCGCCGCGCACCCGCGTGCTGATCCGCTCCTGGCTCGACCAATTCTTCCCGACCCCGCTTGAGGCACGCGAATGACGGGCAGGCCCGCCGACAGCGTCCTGTTCGGCGCGAGGACCTGCAGCGCTATGCCGCGGCGCTGCTGGCGGGCGGCGGCTTTCGGCCCGCAGCAGGCCGAGCAGACCGCCGAGGTGCTGGTCTGGGCGAACGCGCGCGGCGTCGACTCGCACGGCGTGCTGCGCATTCCCCGCTATGTCGAGATGGTCGAAGCCGGCACGATCAACCCGGCGGCCGAAGCCTGCCGTCGTGGAGCGCAACGGCGCGATCTCGGTGCTGGAAGCATCGCGCGCGCCCGGCGCGACTGCGATGATCGCCGCGATGCAGGAAGCCGTCGGACAGGCCTCGACGCTTCGGCGTCGGCTGGTGCGCCGCGCGCAACATCACCCATGCCGGCGCGATCGGCTATTACGCGTTGCAGGCGGCGGCGAAGGGTTGTATCGGCATCGTGATGACGGCTTCGGGCCCGCTGATGGCTTATCACGGCTCGCGCGGATCGGCGGTCTCGACCAATCCGCTCGCGATTGCCGTGCCGGCGACGGCCCGATCCGATCGTGCTCGATATGTCGACCGCCAACGTGGCGCTCGGCAAGGTGATGGCGGCGAAGGATGCCGGACAATCCATTCCGCCGGATTGGGGCGTCGACGCGGAGGGGCAGCCGACCACCGATCCGCACAAGGTCGCGACGCTGACGCCGCTCGGCGGGCCGAAAGGCTCCGGTCTGTCGCTGATGATCGAAATCCTCGCCAGCGTTCTGGTCAATAACCCCGTGATCGCGCCGGCGCTCGCCGGCAGGGTTCCGGTCGGATGAATGGCCTTGCTATCGCGGTGCAGATCGATGCGTTCGGCCAGGCCGATGGTTTTGCGCAGCAGGTTGTCGCAGTCTGGCCCAGGCGCTGAAGGCCGTCCCGCTGGCGGCAGGCACATCGTCGATCCTGATGCCGGGCGAACGCGGCTTTGCCGAGGCCGCGGCGCGCCGGGCCGCCGGCATCCCGCTGCCGCCGGGCACGGTGGCGCGGCTGGCGAAGCTTGCCGACAGATTTGGCGTCGGTCCGCCGTCGCCGGTCGGACAGCAGAGGCACCAGATGGTCGAATGCGACCTGCGCAGAACAATCACAGACAATACCAAGGGAGGAATGAAGATGAAGTTTGCAGCGGGCCTGTTGTTTCTTTCCGCACTGACGCCAGGCAGTGGTCCCTGCCGCTGCGCAAGATGCTTATCCGTCGCGGCCGGTCACGCTGGTGCACGGCTTTGCCGCGGGCGGCAACGCCGACGTGATTTCGCGGATCATGGCCGACCAGATGTCGAAGGATCTCGGCCAGCCGTTCGTTGTCGAGGCCAAGCCCGGCGCCGGCGGCAACATCGCGTCCGCCTTTGTCGCCAAGGCGCCGGCCGACGGCTACACGCTGCAGCTGCTGGTCGGCGGCCATACGGTCTCCGCCGCGCTCTACAAGAAGCTGCCGTTCGATCCGGTCAAGGATTACGCCTTCATCTCGACGGTAGCGAAGTTTCCGTTCTTCATCGCCGTGAAGGCCGGCTCCTATCCGTCGTTGCAGGCGCTGATCGCGAAGGCGAAGGACAAGCCCGGCGGGCTCAACTTCGGCAGCGCCGGCGTCGGCACCACGCAGCACCTGACCGGCGAATTGCTGGCGCAGCGCACCGGCACGCGCTTCACGCACATTCCCTACCAGGGCGGCAGCGCGACCATTACCGCATTGCTGCGCGGCGACGTCGACTTCATCGTGGACACCGGAACCGTCATCAGCAGCCAGGCGGCAGCCGGCGTCATCGATATCCTTGCCGTGTCCTCCAGAGAGCGCTGGAAGCTCACGCCCAACGTGCCGACGATCGCCGAGACGGTGGCCCCGGATTTCGACGTCATCTCCTGGACCGGCATCGGCGTGCCGGCCGGCACGCCTGCCGCCGTCGCCGGCAAGCTGAACGCCGAAGTGCAGGCGCGCGCTCGCCGACGCCACGGTGCAGGAGCGGCTGCGCAAGCTCGATTCCGAGCCGGCGCCGTCGAGCGCTGCCGAGATGGGCGAACTGATCACGCGCCAGATCGACACCTGGACCCGCGTGATCGACAAGGCCGGACTGGAAAGGCGGTGAGGGCGCGCGCCTCCTGCATGTGGGGGTGAAGCCTTGATTAGCGTCGTTCTGAGGGCGCCGCATCTGCTCAGGTCTTGTTGATCGACACCCCGCCATCCACCAGCATCGCGCTGCCGGTGACGAAGCTTCCGGCGTCGGACGCCAGAAACAATGCCGCACGCGCCTGCTCCTCCGGTGCTGCGATGCGCTTCAAGGCATGCATGTTGCGCACGAAGGCCTTCATCTCCTCGGTGTCGGCCATCGCATCGGCGGCTGCCGTTTGCGTGCCGCCCGGCAGCAGCGCGTTGACGCGAATGCCCTGCGGCCCGTACTCGACCGCAAGCGCCTTCATCAGGCCGATCTGTCCGGCCTTGCTGGCCGCATAAGTGGCGGCGCCCGGCATCGCGGCGGTATAGCCGACGAACGAACTGACGAAGATCAGCGAGCCCTTGCCGCGCGCGAGCATCGCGGGGATCTGATATTTGGCGCCGAGAAAGGCGCTGGTCAGGTTGGTCGCCATGGTCTGGTCCCAGGCCTCGCGCGTCACCTCCGGCGTTGCTCCCATCGGCCCGAGCGCGCCGGCATTATTCACCGCGATATCGAGCCCGCCGAAACGCGATTTGCTTCTTCCACCAGTGCGCGTGCAAAAGCCTCGTCGGTGACGTCGCCCGGCAGCGCGCAGGCAATACCGCCCGCGGCCTCGATCTCCTGAACCAGGCTGTCGAGCAATTCCCGGCGTCGCGCGGTGACGACGACGCGCGCGCCTTCGGCGGCAAACAGCGAAGCAATCGCGCGCCCGATTCCGGAACTCGCGCCGGTGACGATCGCCACCTTGCCGGTTAGCGTCATTGTTGATGTGTCCACTGTGATTCTCCAATCTTGTTGAAGATCACAATGGGTCGAGACATGGGCGGCTGCCACCCGATACCCGACAGGACTCGCGCCGAAGCGCCCGTTGTCGGGTTGCCATGGATGTTTCCAAATTGCGGGATGATGCAATAGTGCCGGTGATTTGCCCGACGTGTCAAATGGCGGGCAGTTCAAAATGTCCGTGCCGGCACTTGACGGTATCTTTGCATGGGCTCGTTTTCGATATTTTGGTTGGGAGCGGGCGAATGCGGCTCTAAACTGCGGTTTCGTTGCCGAAATTGGTGAGAGCCCACGCATGTACCCCGATCCGAAATCAAACTCCCAAAAACTGTACGACCGCGCCCTGGCGAGCCTGCCCGGCGGCAACACCCGCACCACCGTGTTCATGAAGCCGTATCCGATCTATGCGGCGCGCGGCGAGGGGTGCCGGGTGTTCGATGTCGACGGCAACGAATATATCGACTGCATCAATAATTTCACGTCGCTGATCCACGGCCATGCGCACCCCGTGTTGATCGAGGCGGCGACGCGGCAGCTGGCGCTGGGATCGGCGTTTGGGTTGCCGACGGAGTCGGAGGTTGATCTTGCCGAGTTGCTGGCATCGCGATTGCCATCGGTCGAGCAGGTGCGCTTCACCAATTCCGGCACCGAAGCTGTCATGATGGCGCTGAAGGCCGCGCGCGCCTTTACCGGCCGGCCGAAGATTGCCAAGTGCGAGGGCGCCTATCACGGCTCCTACGACTACGCCGAAGTCAGTCTCGATCCGACGCCGGAGGCGTGGGGCCGCAACGCGCCGGTGTCGGTGGCGTATGCGAAGGGCACGCCGGACAATGTGCTGGCCGATGTCGTCGCCATTCCCTTCAACGACGCCGAGGCGGCGGTCAGCCTGATCCGCGAGCACGGCGCGGAGCTCGCCTGCGTGCTGGTCGATCCGATGCCGAACCGCGCCGGTCTGGCGCCGGCCGACAAGGCGTATCTGGAAGCGTTGCGCGCGGTCACGCGCGAAGTCGGCGCGCTGCTGATCTTCGACGAGGTCATCACCTTTCGCCTGGGGTATCGCGGCGCGCAGGGACTGTGGGGCATCGATCCCGACCTGACGACGTTGGGAAAGATCATCGGCGGCGGCTTTCCGGTCGGCGCCGTTGGCGGCCACAGGGAATTCATGGCGGTGTTCGATCCCCGCTCAGGCAAGCCGGCGCTGCCGCATGGCGGAACGTTTTCCGCCAACCCCGTCACCATGCGCGCCGGAATCGCATCGATGGAATTGCTCGATGAAGCGGCGTTCGCGCGGCTCGATCGAATCGGCGAGGCGGTCCGCAGCGGCATCGATGAGGCGTTCCGCCAGCACGGCGTTCCCGGCCGCACGGTCGGGCTCGGATCGCTCTTGAAGGTTCATTTTGCCGATCGCCCGATCCGCGACTACCGCTCGGCCTATCTGTCCGAGCCGGAAGCGCAGCGCCAGGCGATTTTCAATCGCGGATTGCTCAATCGCGGGGTGCTGGCGGCCGGCTACGGCTTGATGGCGCTGTCGACGCCGATGACGGATGCCGACATCGACGCCATCATCGCGGCGGCATCGGCCGCGCTGGCGGAGGTGGCGGCGTCAACCTGACAACGTCACTTGATCAAAACCCGTTTTTTTGTCAGCAAGGGCGAATGTCCAGCGCCGTCGATCCCATCACGCGATCCGTGGTTCAGCACCGGCTGAGTTCGATCGTCAAGGAAATGGGCGAAGCCATGCTTCGCACCACCTATTCGCAGATCCTCAATTCCAGCCGGGATTTCTCGCTGGCGATCTGCGACACGCAAGCGCGCCTGATCGCGCAGGCCGATCATCTCCCGGTTCATGTCGGCGCGCTGCCGTGGGCGACGCTGGTGATCGAGGACCGGTTCAAGGACGTAGCACCGGGCGACGTGTTTCTGCTCAACGATCCCTATCACGGCGGCAGCCATCTGCCCGATCTCACGGTGTTCGTGCCGGTATTCGCCGGCGACAAGCGCCTGCTCTGGACCATCGTCCGCGCCCATTTCAGCGATATCGGCGGCGCCACCCATGGCGCCTACAATCCCGGTGCCACCGAGATCTGGCAGGAAGGGCTGCGCGTCCCGCCGATCAGGCTCTATGAAGCCGGCAAGCCGCGCGACGACCTGCTCGATCTGCTGGCGCTGAACGTCCGGAACCCCCGCGAGTTTCGCGGCGACCTCGCGGCGATGCTGGGGGCGGCCCATCTCGGCGAGCGGAGCGTTTCAAAACTGTTCCGCGAGTTCGGCGCGCCGGTTGTCGAAGCCGCCATCGAGGCGATCCTCGATGCGACCGAGCAACAGACGCGCGCCGTGGTCTCGACCTGGAAGGACGGCGTGTTCTTTGGCGAGGCCTTTCTCGACGATGACGGTCATGGCCGCAGCGATATCAGGATCGCGGCCAAGGTCACCAAGAAGGGCAGCGACATCGAGGTCGACCTGTCGGATTCGGATCCGCAGTCGACCAGTTTCGTGAATTCCTCGCATGCCAATATGCAGGCGGCGGTGGCGATGGCCTTTGCCTATCTGATCGACGCCGAAATCCCCAAGAACACCGGCGCGCTGCGCCCGTTGAAAGTGATCGCAAAGCAGGGGACCATTGTCTGGGCCGATCCCGGCCGCCCGGTGACGCTGTGCACCAGCCATCCCTCCAATGAAATCGTGGAAGCGATCGTCAAGGCGCTGTCGGCGTCCTGTCCGGAACGCGCCATGGCGGGCTGGGGCCGCCGGTTTCGCATCGCGATCAAGGGCGAAGACCCGCGAACCGGCAGGAATTTCATCTGGCACTTGTTTCAGGCGCGGCCGGGCGGCGGTGCGTCATCCGGCGGCGACGGCTATTCGTCGATCGGCGAATGGCACAGCGTCGGCGGCCTGAAATTCGGCAGCCTCGAGGTCGCGGAGGTGCGGTTTCCGCTGCACTTTCGTCAACATGAATTCCGCGAAGATTCCGGCGGCGACGGACAGTTTCGCGGCGGCCTCGGCGTCGCGCTCGATCTGGTGCTGGAAACCGAAAAGCCGGCGCTTGGCAATACCGCGGGCGACGGCGCGCGCCATGGCCCGTGCGGGATGCTCGGCGGCGAAGACGGCGTTCCCCATGATTACCGCCTGATCTCCGAAGGCCGTCCGCCGCGTCCCTTGCGCACCAAGGAAGTCGGCATCGAGCTTCGTCCCGGCGATTGCCTCGAAGTCCGCTCATCCGGCGGCGGCGGCTGGGGACCGCCGGCGAAGCGATCGCCGCAAGCGCGAGCGCATGACCGCGAACAGGGGCTCGTGACAAGCGGGGCCACGACCGGGCGAAAATCCCAATGACGTTCACGATCGGGATCGACGTCGGCGGCACCTACACCGATCTGGTGGCGATCGACGAGCACGGCAAAACCGTGTTCGCCAAATCGCCCTCGACGCCATCGGATCAGTCGGTCGGCGTCATGGCCGGGCTGGAGGAACTGGCGCGGCGGCTGAACCTGACGCGCTCGAAAATGCTGGGACTGACCGGCCGGGTCGTGCACGGCACCACGGTGGCGACCAATGCGCTGCTGGAGCGCCGCGGCGCCAAGGTCGCGCTGCTGACCACGCAGGGCCATCGCGATGTCGTCGAAATGCGCGAAGGCCTCAAGGACAACCGCTACGATCTGCGTTCGCCGCCGCCGGAGCCTTTGGTGCCGCGCGAATTGCGCTTTGGCGTCAAGGAGCGGCTCAAGGCCAGCGGCGAGGTGCTGACGCCGCTCGACGAGCGCTCGCTGGATGAGGCCATCGCCGCGATCCGCCGCTCCGGCGCCACCTCGGTCGCCATTTGCTTTTTCCATTCCTACATCAATCCGGTGCACGAAATCGCCGCCGCCGAGCGCCTCGCGCGCGAACTGCCCGGCATCAGCATTTCCCGCTCCAGCGACGTGCTGCCGCAGATCAAGGAATATGAGCGGGTCTCGACCACGATCGTGAACGCCTATGTCGGGCCGCTGGTGCGGCACTATCTGACCAATCTGGAGCAGCGTCTTTCCGAAGCGGGATTCAAGGGCGCGCTGTTTGTGATCCTGTCGCATGGCGGCATGGCGCCGGTCGAGGAAGCCTCGCGGCTGGCCGCGGGCACGGTGCTGTCAGGACCGGCCGGCGGCGTGTCCGGCGCGCGGCGCTGCGCCGGTCTGCTTGATATTCCCGATCTGGTGCCGTTCGACATGGGCGGCACCAGCACCGACATCTCGCTGATTTCGGAGGGCCGCGCCTCGCTTTCCGCCGACGGCATGCTCGCCGGGCAGCGCATCGCGCTGCGCAGTCTCGATATCGCCAGCATCGCGGCCGGCGGCGGCTCGATCGCGTCAGGTCGATGCCGGCGGCACCTTGCGCGTCGGCCCCGAAAGCGCGGGCTCGGTGCCGGGGCCGGCCTGCTACGGCAATGGCGGCGAGGCTGCCACCGTCACCGACGCCAATGTCGTGCTCGGCTATCTCGATGCCGGCGCGTTCATGGGCGGGCAGCGCCCGCTAGAGTCGGCGGCATCGGAAGCCGCGGTCGACCGGGTTGCAAATTCGCTCGGCCTGTCGCGGCTGCAGGCCGCGGCCGGAATCTATCGCATGATCAATCTGAAGATGGCCGATGGCATCCGGCTGATGACCTTGCGCCGCGGCGTCGACCCCAGGCGGTTCACGCTGTTGAGTTTTGGCGGCGCGGCGGGCCTGCATGCGGCCGAAGTGGCGCGCGAACTCGATATCAAGCGCATCGTCGTGCCGACCACGGCATCGGTGCTGTCGGCCTGGGGCATGCTGACCAGCGATCTCAGATACGAAGTGAGCCGGACCCATTACGGCGCGGGGGAGCGCATTTCGCCGCGCGAGGTGCGCGAGCTGTTTGCCGAACTGGAGCAGCAGGCCGCCGGCCGGCTCGGCTCCTGGTTCGACGGCGCCATCGAGAATCGAACGATCCGCCGAGATGCGCTACGGCGAGCAGATTTTCGAGATCGACGTCGCGCTCGATGGCCTCGACTGGAACGCAGGCACCCTGGTCGATCAGATCGAGGATCGCTTTCACCGCCGCCATGAAGAACTCTACACCTACGCCTCGCGCGACCAGGAAGTGGTGTTCGTCAATGCCCGCGTCGCCGCGGTCGGCCAGGTGGCGCAACGCGGCAAGGACGCGAAATCGGCGCCGTCGCGCCGCCGCCTGTTCGCCGCGCGGCACGCGGAAGATTTTCTTGAGGGATTGGCGCGAGGTTCCGGTCTATGCGCTCGACGCCCTCGAGCCCGGCCATTCCTTCGAGGGACCCGCGATCGTCGAGGCCGAGACCACGACGGTCATTGTCGATACCGGCGACCGGGTCACCGTCAACGCGCTCGGCTGGCTGGATATCGCGCTGCGGTGATTTGGATTGGGCACTGGCGTTCCATGCCACCCATAGCTTGTCACCCGAAAAAGCACTGCTATATCGGATCCTTCCGCAAGTTTCCGTCCCACCGATTGAGTGAGCCGAATAATGACTGACACGACCGATACCGCCGCCCCCGTATCCCAGCCGTTCCAGGCCGAGGTTTCCGAACTGCTGCACCTGATGGTGCATTCGGTCTATTCGGAAACCGATATTTTCCTGCGCGAGCTGATCTCGAATGCGTCGGATGCCTGCGACAAGCTGCGCTATGAGGCGATTGCGAAGCCCGAACTGATTACGGATGGCGAGGCGCCAAAAATCCGGATCGTGCCGAACAAGGCCGACAATACCCTTGTCGTGGCCGACAGCGGCATCGGCATGGACCGGCAGGAACTGATCGACAATCTCGGCACCATCGCCCGCTCCGGCACCAAATCGTTCCTGGCGCGCCTCACCGAGGCCAAGGACGGCGCCGGCCTGATCGGCCAGTTCGGCGTTGGCTTCTATTCGGCCTTCATGGTCGCCGAGCGCATCGTCGTCACCAGCCGCCGGGCGGGTAGCAGACGAGGTCTGGACCTGGTCATCGTCCGGCGGCTCCGGCTTCGAGATCGCGCCGGCGAGCGAGGACGACGCCGGGCGCGTCACGCGCGGCACCGAGATCGTGCTGCATTTGAAACCCGACGCGAAGAAATACCTCGAGGCTTACGAGATCGAACGGGTGGTCGGCGCCTATTCCGACAATATCCAGTTTCCGATCTGGCTGGCGCCGGAGGAGGGCGAGCCGCGGCAGATCAATTCGGCCAGCGCGCTGTGGCAGCGCTCGAAATCGGAACTGAAGCCGGAAGATTACACGCAGGCCTACAAGCAGGTCGCGAACGCGTTCGACGAGCCGGCGATGACGCTGCATTACCGCGCCGAGGGCCGCTATTCCTATGCGGTGCTGTTGTTCGCGCCGTCGACAAAGCCATTCGACCTGTTCGAGCCGGCGCGCAAGGGCAAGGTGAAGCTCTATGTCCGCCGCGTCTTCATCACCGACGATGCCGATCTGTTGCCGGCCTATCTGCGCTTCATTCGCGGCGTGGTCGACAGCGAGGATCTGCCGCTCAATCTCTCCCGCGAGATGCTGCAGAACAATCCGCAGCTGGCGCAGATCCGCAAGGCGGTGACCGGCCGCGTCGTCGGCGAGCTGGAAACGCTCGGCGACAAGGAGCCGGAAAAGTTCGCGAAAATCTGGGAGGCCTTTGGCCCTGTCATCAAGGAAGGCATCTACGAGGATTTCGAGCGGCGCGAGAAACTGCTGGCGCTGTCGCGCTTCACCACCACCTCGGGCGAGAACCGGTCGCTGAAGCAATATATCGCCGACCTGAAATCCAACCAGACCGAGGTCTACTTCCTGCTCGGCGACAGCATCGAGCGGCTGAAGTCGAATCCGAAGCTGGAATCGGCCGCCGCCCGCGGCATCGAGGTGTTGCTGCTGACCGATCCGGTCGATGCGTTCTGGACCTCCGCGCAGCTCGACTTCGAAGGCAAGCCGCTGAAGTCGCTGAGCCAGGGCGACGTCGATTTCGGACTGGTCCCGCTGCTCGACGATCGCAAGGAAGAGAGCAAGTCCGACGCCGACGAGGCTGCGATCATCGCTGCGATCAAACTCGCGCTCGGCGACCGCGTTTCCGACGTGCGCGCCTCGCAGCGGCTCACGTCGAGCGCCTCGTGTCTCGTTGCCAGCAGCCACGGTCCGGACCGCGAGCTCGAGCGGATTTTGGCGCAGCAGAATCGCGGCGCCGGTTCAAAGCCGATCCTCGAGATCAACCTGCGGCATCCCCTGGTCGCGGCGATTTCCGGCGGCAATGACACCGCCACCGACCTGTCGTTGCTGCTGCTCGAGCAAGCCCAGATTCTCGACGGCGAATTGCCGGAAGATCCGGCCGCCTTTGCCGGCCGGCTCAATCGGCTGGTGTTGCGGGGAATGGCGAAGGAGATTTCGCCAGACCCGTAACGCCGCAGCGGGCCGTCAGGTGAAAACCCGCGGCCCGTGCACGACAACCATGCGGTTCTGGACCTCTCTTACGCCGGACACCGCGCCTGCCAGCTTGCTGGCGTCGTCCACGAGCTTGCTGTGGATCGCCGTACCGGTCAGCACGATCTTGCCTCCGTCGGCCATGGCTTCGACGCCGCTGACGCCCGTTCCGACGCCAAAGCGTTCGCGCAGCCTGATGCGAACGTGGGCTTCGATGGCCTTGTCGTTGAGGATCGACCGGGAGGCTTCGGTTTCGTGGAATTCCGGGCGCTCAACGAGATCGCAAATCAGCTTCACGCAGGTCTCGATCGAGTTGCGCTCGGTATTCAGCACCAAATCGTAGAGCGTGGGATCTTCTCGGTCGACGCCATAGGCGCCGTGCAAGATACGCTTGTGGGCAGCATCATTGCGTTCGATTTCCTGCCTTGCCGCACCTCGGTACTTGACTTCCGAGCGTTCGATCATTGCCTGCTCGCGGACTTCCATCGGGGCACAGATGCGCACGCGCACCACGTGCGGCACGCCCCGCAGAACCACGCAGGCGCCCCAGCCGCGGATCAGGACGTTTCCCTGGTTCGCCAATTCGAGGATCTCCTCGGCCGTGTAATGTGCCAGGCGCTTGCCGCCGGTTCGCAATCGTTCCAGCAGCGTGGCGCCGCCTTCGAGAAGGTGATGGACGGCACTCTCCCGCACATGGAGATGTTCGGCGATCTCATGCTCGACCATGTGATGGAGAACAACCGCAAGCCCCAGCCTGTCGGCGACGCGTTGTGCTACCTCCCGGCCTCCGGAACCCATTTCCCGCGTCATCGCTAGGACAGGCATTGTATCCTCCTCTGGTTTTGTCGGTCTGCGCTTTTTCCAGATTCACGTTTCATGCTGTCTCAACCCGCTGCGCGGCGGCGGAGATGTCGCCCCGTCTGGAGCGCAGCACCAATTTCACCAACTCCATGACGATGAGCAGCGTTGCCCCGACCGCCGTCGCGACCAGCCAATCGAACGCCGACAGCGCCACGGTGTGGAACGCGGCCTGCAGGAACGGGACGTAAATCACCAGCACCTGCGTGAACAACGACAGCGCCACCGCGGCAATCAGCCATTTGTTCTCGAAGAACCCGTCGAAGGCGCTGCGCCAGGTCGAGCGACAGTTGAAGACGTTGAAAAGCTGGAACAGCATCAGCGTCGTAAACGCCATCGTCCGTGCGTGGGTGGCGTCGACCTCGTTGGGTGCATTACCCTCGGCAAACATCGTGAACAGCCCGCCCGGATAATAGGCATCCAGCACGGCGAGCGTGCCGACCATCATGATCAATCCGATGCCGGCGAGGCGCCACCAGTCCTCGGTCGTCAACACGCCGGTGCCGCGACTGCGCGGCTCTCGCTGCATGACGTCGGGATCCTTGGGATCGATGCCGAGCGCGAGCGCCGGCGGTCCGTCGGTGATCAGGTTGATCCAGAGCAATTGGGCGGCGAGCAGCGGCAGGAACAGGCCGAGGTCCGCGGATTTGAGACCGAGCACGCCCGCGAACATCACGCCCGCGAACATCGTCAGCAATTCGCCGGCATTGGACGACAGCAGGTAGACCAGGTATTTGCGGATATTGTCGTAGATCCCGCGGCCTTCCTCGATGGCCTTGACGATGCTGGCGAAATTGTCGTCGGTCAGAACCATGTCGGCGGCCTCTTTCGAAACATCGGTGCCGGTGATGCCCATGGCGATGCCGATGTTGGCGGTCTTGAGCGCGGGGGCGTCGTTGATGCCGTCGCCGGTCATGGCGACGATGTGGCCCCTGCGCTGCAGCGCGCCGACGATACGCA
This sequence comes from uncultured Alphaproteobacteria bacterium, assembly GCA_963742695.1. Classification (GTDB taxonomy): domain Bacteria; phylum Pseudomonadota; class Alphaproteobacteria; order Rhizobiales; family Xanthobacteraceae; genus Bradyrhizobium. The sequence continues at coordinate 42,386 of CAVUNF010000047.1, read as the reverse complement.
GCTTGTGTTCGGGGTCGACGCGGGCAAACACGCGCACCTGTTCGACGATGGCGTCGAGGTCGGCATCGCTCATGGTCCGCAGATCGACGCCGGTTACGGTCCGCGTTCCGGCTCGAAGATCTCCAGTTCGCGGGCGATGGCTTCGGCGGTCGCCGGGTGGTCGCCGGTGATCATCACCGAGCGGATGTGCGCCCGTTTCGCCACAGCGACGGCGGCCTTGGCCTCGGGGCGCGGTGGATCGATCATGCCGACGAGGCCGAGCAGCACGAGGTCGTCCTCGATGCTGTCAGGCAGTTCGAAGCCGGACGGCAGCTTGCCGGCGGCATCGATGCCCAGATCGGCGGCCGGGATGGTGCGTGTGGCCACGGCGAGCGTGCGCAGCGCCTGGCTGGCCAATGCTTCGTTGCGCGTCGACAATTCGGCGAGACGGTGCTCGTCGAGCGGGACGGGCTTGCCGTCTTCCCAGATGAAGTCGCTCTTCGCGAACAGCACTTCCGGCGCGCCCTTGGCGAAGACGCGCAAGATGCCGGGAGTGTCGGGATCGAGGTGCAGGGTGGTGTGGCGCTTGCGTTCGGAGGTGAAGGGGATTTCCGCAATTCGAGGCAGGCGCGCCAGATCGGATTCGCCAATGCCGAACTTGCGGGCCGCGACGATCAGCGCGCCTTCCGTCGGGTCGCCCTGCACCTTCCAGCGATCCTCGCTGTGCGACAGGGCTGCGTCATTGGCCAGCGCCACCGCACGCAGCACTTGCGCCACCGCATCGCGAGCGGGCGAGGCTTCGGTGAGCGGGGCTCCGTCGATGGTGAAGTCGCCCTCCGGGATGTATCCGCTGCCGCCGACCTCGACCAGCGTCCCGGCCGTGAAGATCGCCCGCACCGTCATTTCGTTCCGGGTCAGCGTGCCGGTCTTGTCCGAGCAGATCACGGTTGCCGCACCGAGCGTCTCGACCGCCGGAAGTTTTCGCACGATGGCGTTGGCAGCCGCCATCCGCCGCACGCCGAGGCTCAGTCCAACGGTGACGATGGCCGGCAGCGCCTCGGGAATCGCCGCAACCGCGAGCGCCACGGCGAACAGGAACAGGCTGAGAATCGCATTCAGATTTATGACGGGCGTGCTGAGCAGCCCGGTGGCGAACACGACCGCGCAAATTCCGAGCATGATCACGCTGAGGCGCTTGCCGGTGCGGTCGAGTTCCTGCTGCAGTGGTGTCGGGTCCTTCTCGGCGGCTTCCAGCAGACCGGCGATGTGGCCGACCTGGGTCCCCATTCCCGTCGCGACGACCACGGCGCGGCCGCGGCCGTAGGTCGCGACCGTGCTCGCGAACAGCATGTTGCGGCGGTCGCCGAGGCCGACATCGGCGTCGATCGGCTTCGTCTCCTTGGTCACCGGCACGCTCTCGCCGGTCAGGGGAGCCTCGTCGACGTGGAGATTGGCGCTTTCGATGATCCGGGCGTCCGCCGGAATCTTGTCCCCGGCTTCCACCAGCACGAGATCACCCGGCACGATGTCGTGGGCCGGAATGCGCTGGCGTTCGCCGTCTCGGATCACCGACGATTCCGGAGCGGCGAGGGCCATCAAGGCGCGAACCGAGCGCTCGGCCCGCGCTTCCTGGAAATAGCCAAGCAGCGCGTTCAGCACGACGATCGCCAGGATGACGATGGCCTCGTAGGGCAGCAGGCTCTCGCGCGGATCCTGCAGCAGCCACTCGATCCCCGAAATAACCGTCGCAACCAGCAGGATGATGACGAGGAAATTCTGGAATTGCTCGATGAGCCGCCGCCACCATGGCGTTTCCGGCGCGCTCTTCAATTGGTTAGGACCATGCTGCTCGAGACGCCGCTGCGCCTCGACCTCGCTCAAGCCGCGCGTGGCGTCGGAACCGAGCGCCGAGACGACCGCTTCAACCGGCTCGCGGTGCGGCGCCTTCGAACTATTTCCGTCGGCCGTAACAGAAGTGGCCGGGGTTTTCTCGAAATTATCCTGCCGCCGCGTCGGGGTAAGGGTTTCCAGCATGGGAGTTCCTGTGCGCATGAGGTTTCGGTGCGTGAGGTCGCGCGCAGGAACTGAAGTGAGGTTCGGGCTTCGGGGGAGATGATTGATACGGCGGCGCAGCCGAATATCGCGGGGTGCCGGGATATCCCGGCCCGCGAGCTTCGGTCAGCCGGACACCATGCCTGGCGGTGCCGGGAGTCATCTGCGCAACAGTCATGGACACCATTGCCTTGGGCATGGCGACCTCCGTCCAGAGAAAATCAAGCCGTCACCTTCTGCAGGCGAGCCGTGACACGGCCGTCTGCAGAGCTTCCAACTTCAGTTCCTGGCAAAGGTCTTGCCGCAACGCTAACCGCGTTGCCCATACGGCCGGAGATCGAGATCTCGTGCTGACGACCGTTTGGCGAGGCTACTCCCCTTTGGCGGGTAGTACCGATTATTATAGGTCACAAACGCGGAGAAGCAAGGTTTGGTCACGGCCCGGACCGGGCATGCATCATTTGTCGCGCCCGGATAAAGTTGGGGACCGGTCAAAATCGAAGGCATTTTTCTCGCAAGTACCACCCGTTCGGTTGCATTGATTCGAACCGAATTCCAAGATCGGCCGTATCTGTGAGACGGTAACTGATAAGTTCGGCGGAAATGAACGCACCCAGCAGCAGCGATACTTTTTACAGCTCGATCCCGGTCTTTCGCGGCTTTTCCAAGCTGATGGACCCGGCGCTGTATTCGCCGCTGCCGGACGACTGGAGCATCGGCATCGCCGATATCGTGGAATCGACCAAGGCGATCGCGGATGCGCGCTACAAGGCGGTCAACATGGCCGGCGCCTCGGTCATCGCGGCGGTCGCCAACGCGCTGGAGGACCGCGAATTTCCGTTCGTGTTCGGCGGCGACGGCGCGAGCTTTGCGGTGTCGCCCGACGATCTCGAACGTACCCGCGAAGCCATGGCGGCGACCGCGATCTGGGTCGAGGAAAGCCTCGACCTCGTGATGCGGGTGGCGCTGGTGCCGGTCAAGGCGGTGCGTGCGCAGGGCCTCGACGTCCGCGTCGCGCGGTTCGGTCCATCCGCCAATCTCTCTTATGCGATGTTTTCAGGCGGCGGCCTCGGCTGGGCGGAAACCGCGATGAAGCGCGGCGAGTTCGCGGTCGCGGCGGCGCCGCCCGGCACGCAGCCCGATCTTTCCGGCCTGTCGTGCCGGTTCGAGGAAATTCCGTCGGTGCGCGGCCTGATTCTCTCGGTGCTGGTGCTGCCCACGCGCGGCGCCGATCCCCGTGCTTTTCGTAAAGTCATCGAAGACGTGGTCGCGCTGGCCGAGCGCAGTCCGGATGCAGGGCGGCCGGTGCCGCCGGAAGGACCGCCGCTGAAGTGGCCGCCGAGCGGCAACAAATACGAAGTCAGCACCATGCGCGGCGGATCGCTGTTGCGGCGGCGCGCCTTCGTGCTCGCCAACACGCTGTTCGTCTATGTGATCATGCGCTTCGGCATCAGCGTCGGCGGCTTCGTGCCGAAGACCTATGTGCAGCAGGTGGTGGAGAATTCCGACTTCCGCAAATACGACGACGGCTTGCGCATGATCCTCGATTGCACGCCGGAGCTGGAGCAAGCGCTGACGAAAGTGCTGGCCGCAGCGGCCGCGACGGGAACCGTGCGCTACGGCTTGCACCGGCAGGACGCGGCGATGATGACCTGTTTTGCTCCGTCGGTCACACGCAGCGACCACGTGCACTTCATCGACGGCGCCCGCGGTGGCTATGCCTCGGCGGCAACAGCCTTGAAAGCGACAGCGGCGTAAATCACCGTCCCGCCCGCGTCCAGTTCTCGCCGCCGCAGAGCACGCCGACGCAGCCTTCCACTTTCAGGGTGTCGGGGCTCGATATCGAGACGTTGCTGGCATAGGTGCTGCCGTCATCGGCATTGTAGATTTGCCCGGACCATCGGTTCGGACCGGTGGCGTGCATGCCGCTGAACAACGGCAGCCCGATCATCGGGCGTCTCTTCAGGGCCGGATTGGGATTCTTGTCGTCGACGTGGGGCTTGCCGGTGGCCGGATCGATCGGATCCTTCAGCCAGACCACCACCCCGCAAATGCCGGCGCCGCATTTGCTGACACGCACCTTGGCGTCGCCGGCCTGGGTCAGCCAGATGCCACCAGCGTCAAGGCCGTTCTGCGCCTTTGCCGGCAGCGCCAGCAATGCCGTCACGCATGCAATGATGAAAGAGAATCTGCAAATCATAGACCGCTCCCCGGGAAAGGGGACTGCATAGCAATAAATCTGATTTGTGCAATGCCGTATCCGGCGCGGCTGCCGGTCACTTGCCCCAGCGCGAGAAGTACACAGAGGCCGCGATGCCAAGGCCGAACACGGTCATGCCGGCGGCGACCAGCGCGAACAACGCCCACGCCGGGGCATCGATCGACGCCAGCCACCAGCCGCCGAGACCGACCAGCAGCAATCTGGCGGTGCCTGCCAGCACCGGGCCTCCGACCTTCGCCGCACCCTGCGACGAGAGATACAGGCAGGTGCCCATCCCGAAAAACCCGAACGCCGGCCCGGCCCAGGCGAAATAGGAATAAGCCGCGGCGGTGACGCCGGGGTCGCTGGTGAACATCGAGACCCACAGCCCCGGTTCGACCGCGACGATCAGGCCGATCAGCCCGACGCTCAGGCCGGTCGCGGCGCCCGCGGCCCAGGCCACCTTGCGCGCGCGCGCCACCAGGCCGGCGCCCATCGCCATGCCGACCATCGGCACCGAGGCCACGCCGAACGCGAGCGCGATCGGGGTCATCAGGATTTCGAAACGCGAGCCTATGCCGTAACCGGCCAGCGTCGCGGTGCCGAAGCTGGCGAGGATTTTGGTGAAGATCAGGATGGTCAGTATGGTCTGCAACGGCGCCAGGCACGAAATCGCGCCGACCTTCAGGATGTCGACGAACATGGCGCGCTGGAAGGAGAAGGCGCGGATATCCAGCGTCAGCCGGCTGCGGCCGCTGACGAGGACCCATGCGAGAAAAATCGCCCCGAGCGAGAATGCGATGAGCTGCCCGGCAGCGATGCCGCGCATGCCGAATTGCGGCAGACCGGCAAGGCCGAGACCCAATGCGCCGCCGGCCACGACCTGAACGATGGCGACGCTGATCAATGTCGCCGACGGCAACCGCATGTCGCCGGTGCCGCGCAGCACCGACGCGAGCGTATTGATCAGCCAGATCGAGACCGCGCCGGAAAACAGCACGTGCGAATATTGCAATGCCTGTTCGAGCACGCCGCCGCGCCCGCCCAGCAGGATGAAGAACTGCCGGCCGAGCAGCAGCATCATCGCCGTAAAGAAGACGCCGCCGCAGACGCCGATGATGACCGCATGCAGCGCCAGCGTCGCCGCGCGGTCACGGTCGCCGGCACCGAGCGCGCGGCTGATCGCGGATGAAACGCCGCCGCCCATGGCGCCGGCCGACATCATCTGGGTCAGCACCACGAAGGGAAAAACCAGCGCGATTCCGGCCAAAGGCTCGATGCCAAGCCGGCCGATGTAGGAGGTTTCGGCTACGGCCACCAGCGTACTGCCGAACATCGCGACCGTATTGGGAAGCGCCAGCTTCAGCAGCGTCGGCAGGATCGGCGAGGTCACCAGGCTGTTCGGCGGGGCGCTGACCGGGACTGTATTGAGCGGGGCATCGACGGTCATGCGTCACCAGATATCCCGCGTCGGCGGCGAGGCGATCTACCATCGATAACACATTATGCGCGCCAACGCCGTCCCGCGGCCGCTGCCGGTCACTTACCCCAGCGCGAAAAGTGCACGGACGCCGCGGTGCCGAGCCCGAACACGGTCATGGCGATAGCGACCAGCGCAAACAGCGTCCAGGCCGGTGCGCCGGTCGAGACCAGCCACCAGCCGCCGAGACCGACCAGCAGCAACCTTGCGGTGCCGGCCAGCACCGGACCGCCGACCTTCGCGGCACCCTGCGAGGCGAAATACAGGCAGGTGCCCAGTCCGAAAAACCCGAACGCCGGGCCGGCCCAGGCGAAATACGAATAGGCAGCAGCAGTGACGCCGGGATCGCTAGTAAAGAGCGAGACCCACAGCGCCGGTTTGAGTGCGACGATCAGGCCGACCAGGCCGACGCTCAATCCGGCTGCCGCGGCCGCGGTCCAGGCCACCCGGCGCGCCCGCGTCACGAGGCCGGCGCCCATCGCCATGCCGACCATCGGCACCGAGGCGACGCCGAATGCAAACGTGATCGGGATCAGCAGGAATTCGAGCCGCGAGCCCATGCCGTAACCGGCCAGCGTCTCGGTGCCGTAGCCGGCCAGGATCTTGGTGAAGATCAGGATGGTCAGCACGCTCTGCAGCGGCGCCAGGCACGAGATCGCGCCGACCTTGAGGATATCGATGAACATGCCGCGCTGAAACGCGAAGGCGGAAAAATTCAGCGTGAGCCGGCTGCGGCCGCTGAAGAGAATCCACGCCAGGAACATCGCGCCGAGCGAGAACGCAACGAGTTGCCCCGCGGCAACGCCGCGCATGCCGAGTTGCGGCAGTCCTGCAAGGCCGAGGCCGAGGCCGCCGCCGACAAGGATCTGGACGATGGCGACGCCGATCAGCGTTGCCGAAGGCACCCTCATGTCGCCGGTACCGCGCAGCACCGATGACAGCGTATTGACCAGCCAGATCGCCACCGCGCCGGAGAACAGCACCTGCGAGTAGAGGCAGGCCTGTTCGAGCACCTCGCCGCGGCCGCCCAGCAGCGAGAAGAACTGGCGGCCGAACAGCAGCATCATCAGGGTGAAGAAAAGCCCGAAGCCGGTACCGATGATGACGGCGTGCAGCGCGAGGACAGCCGCGCGATCGCGGTCGCCGGCGCCGAGCGCGCGGCTGATCGCGGAAGAGACGCCGCCGCCCATCGCGCCCGCCGACATCATCTGCGTCAGCATCACGAAGGGAAACACCAGTGCTATTCCGGCCAAGGGTTCGACGCCGAGCCGGCCGATATAGGAGGTTTCAGCGACGGCAACCAGCGCGGTGCCGACCATGGCGACCATATTGGGAAGCGCCAGCTTCAGCAGCGTCGGCAGGATCGGCGAAGTCAGCAGGTTGTTCGGCGGGGCGCTGACCGGGACGGCATTGAGTGGGGCGTCGATCGTCATGCGTCACCAGATATCCCCGCCTCGGCGATGAGGCAATAGATTATGGGCAACATACTATAAGCCGGCGCGGGCCTTCTCTACCCCCGGCGGCGCAGGGGTCACCACGGCAAGCCGCATAGGTCGATTACGCCCTCGCGCGGGCCGCGCCTGAAATCGAATACAAACGGCGCCATGACGTCGAATTTGATCCGTCCGCCCGGCTGTTCGCAGAAGATTTCTCCGGTGAAGGGGTGCCAGCCGCGCGACTGATAAAATGCGACATTGTGCGGCTCGCAGAATAACAGCGCGAACTGCAGCGCTTCGTGGTCGCGCATGGTCCGGATCGCGGCGTTGAGCGCGAGGCTGGCGTAGCCGTGGCGCCGGCAATCGTCGCGGGTGGAAACGCCGCCGATGCCGCCGATCTCATACTTGCGTCCGTTCCAGGTCACGGTGCGGAAGTAGATGCCGACATGGCAGGCAAGGCCGCCCTCGGGCTCCTCGATCAGCACGCGCAAATCGGCATGGGCCCACGCGATATGGCCCCATGGCAGCTTCTCGACGACGTGAGACGGCCACACCGCGTTCAGCAGCGGTTCGGCGGTCTTCCAGGATGCGTCGCCGTTCAGGACGTCGATCTCGATGCTCATCGCACTCTCTTGTCTGCGCGCCGCGTGTCCCTATCACGCGGGCGGGCCTCGTGTCCCCGCGGTCCAAGCGTTGGGCAGCATTCGCAAGGACGCCAATTCGCCGCCAAGGCAAGCAAATTTGCGGCGATCAAATTGGCACGCGCTCAAACATCGCCTTTAACTCAACGCCCGGCAGTTGAGGCGACGACCCAATGCAGGTGATGCTGCTAAGTCCTGCACGGCCAGCGATTTTGATATTTACATCCTCCTTAACCAGCCCGGAGGTTTGCACCCAAAGTCTTTTCGTCACTAAATCAGCACTAAAGCTGTCTACATTCTGCATGTGGTAGCGACCCAGATACATCAAGTCGCCATTCCCGCCGTAAAGCTTGCCATCCATGAGCATTATGACGCCACCCAACTCGCCGTCAGGTGTCGTGAAGCGAGCCTTATAGAAGCCATCTATGGAAATCGGCACTTTGTCCTCCCCAAATTGTGTTTGGGGCGATGTGGTGGCCGAGTTCGGAACTCGCAAGTCGCCGTACTGGCTTTATTTGAAAAGCGGATAATTCGGCCAGTACAGAGGCCGCCCCTTGGCGGCCTCTTGCAACTCCATCGGGCGGGCGCTCCCTCGCCAATAACCAGCTCGCCGCGGCGCTTCCGCAGAGACGCAACGATGGCCGCCTGTATGTCGATGGCCTGCTTGCGGGCCGCTTGAGGGGCTTTCTCGGCTATCAGCCTGTCTGCAATCTGCCGCGCCGTCATGGGATCCGCAGCCCGCCGCATCACGTCCACGGCGCTTCTAAAGAGCGTCCCGCGCTTAAACCAGGGATTGCCCACAACCCGCCGCTTAGGCGCGATCAGCCGGAGGTTCATGGTGGGATTCAGCATCTTCATTACGGCCTCGACTTGCATCATGGCCGTGCGGATGCGGATGGCCTCTCGCTTATTGTCCAGCAGCTTTCCCGCCAAGTCTGCGTGAAGCAGGCTCAGGGTATGGGCGGCTTGTTTGGATGCTATCTCGGCTCTGGCATTGGCGTCTCCTTTGGAGGAGGCGCGGCTATGCCCGCTCAAAATTCTTATGGCGTTTGCGCAATAATACCGCAAATTTGCGGGTGTTTAAGCCTGATGGAACCTTCTATAAGGGTTCCCGTTAAGCCAACGTCTCCCACCAGTGCGGACATCAACCCATGACCTTCACGCTTCCCGACCTTCCTTATGCCCATGACGCGCTCGCGCCCCATATGTCGAAGGAAACGCTCGAATTTCACCACGACAAGCATCACCAGGCCTATGTCACCAACGGCAACAACCTGCTGAAAGGCACCGAATTCGAGGGCAAATCGCTCGAGGAAATCGTCAAGGGCTCGTTCGGCAAGAACGCCCCGTTGTTCAACAATGCCGGCCAGCACTACAACCATCTGCATTTCTGGAACTGGATGAAGCCCAATGGCGGCGGCACCAAGCTGCCGGGCCGCCTGGAAAAGAAGATCACCGAGGACCTCGGCGGGCTGGAGAAATTCAAGACCGATTTCGCCGCCGCCGGTGTCGGCCAGTTCGGCTCCGGCTGGGCCTGGCTGTCGGTAAAGAACGGCAAGCTCGAAATCTCCAAGACGGCCAACGGCGAAAGCCCGCTGGTGCACGGCGCCACCCCGATCCTCGGCGTCGACGTCTGGGAGCACTCCTATTACATCGATTATCGCAACCGCCGCCCGGACTATCTGAAGGCGTTCGTCGATCATCTGGTGAACTGGGAATATGTCGACCAGCTGTTTTCCAAGGCTGGAGTTTAGTTCGTCATTCCGGGATGCGCGCAGCGCAGACCCGGAATCTTGCAGATTCCGGGTTCGATGCTGCGCATCGCCCCGGAATGACGTGATGGATTTTTCGAAAGGGCGGCAGCCTCGCGTTGCCGCCCTTTCGTTTGAGTTTTCGTCATGGCCGGGCTTGACCCGGCCATCCACGTCTTTTCTTTTGGGATGCCGCAAGACGTGGATGCCCGGGACAAGCCCGGGCATGACGGGCTAAATGGCGAGGCCCGACCTTTGTTCAGGTCGTGCCGTCCCGGCCAATGTAGGAATCGCGCGATGAACTATGTGCTGGTCTTTATCGGCGGCGGCCTCGGCTCAACGCTGCGCCACGCCATCAACGTTCTCTCGACGCGCTTTCTCGGAACGGCGTTCCCGTATCACACCTTCATCATCAACATTACTGGCTCGTTCGTCATGGGGCTGATCGCGGGCTATCTCGCGTTCAAGGGCGAAGCCGCGCAGCCGTGGCGGCTGTTCCTGATGACCGGGATCCTCGGCGGCTACACCACCTTCTCGGCATTTTCGCTGGATACCGCGCTGCTGTATGAGCGCGGCGAGATCGGGCTTGCGGCGCTGTATGTCGTGGGCTCGGTCGTGCTTTCAATCGCCGGCCTGTTCGCCGGCCTCGCGCTGGTGCGGCATCTGGCCTGAATTTCCGCCGTGCATGGCCACCCATGAGTGGCGCATGGGTATGGCTTCACTTCCGTTTGCCTCGCTGTGCCGCCGGGACTAAGCAGGGCCAGCACTCATTATTTGCCAGATTCCATTGCCTTGTCAGAACCTCCTCTAAAGAATCCGGAACCCGGCGACGACGCCGCGGAGGCCAAGCCGCGGCCAGGCGGCAAACGCAAGCCGATCGGCTGGTCGATGATCGTGATCGCCGTGCTGGTCGCGGTCAGCGTGGTGCTGGTCTGGCGCCGCGACGGCATCCACGGCGTCACCGAAATCCTGAGCAACGATCTCTGGCTGTTCGGCGAAATCCTGCCGCGGGTGCTGGCGGGCTGCCTGCTCGGCGCCTTCATCGCGGAGATCCTGCCGCATGAGAAGATATCGCGCTCGCTCGGGCCGAATTCGGGGCTGAAGGGGTTGCTGATCGGCACCGCGTTCGGCGCGATCCTGCCCGGCGGTCCCTTCACCGTCTATCCGGTGGCGGCGGCGCTGCTCACCGTCGGCGCCGATTTCGGCGCCGCCATCGCCATGGTCGTGAGCTGGACGCTGATCGGCTATGGCCGCGCCATCGTCTGGGAATTGCCGATACTGGGCGCCGACTTCACGCTGTGGCGCGTCGTGATCTCGCTGCCATTGCCGATCCTGGCCGGCGCGCTCGGACGTTTTGTCTATGTGCGGATGTATCCGAAAGGGACGCCGTCATGAGCGCCCTGATCGTCGACATCATCCTGTGGGGTTCGGTCGCGGTACTCGGATTCATTGCCTTGCAGCGCGGGCGGACGGTGCTGGTCGGCTCGCTGCGCGAAGGCTCCATGGACTTCATCAATATCGTGCCGCGCGTCGCACTCGGCGTGATCGGTTCGGGATATATCGCAGCAGTACTTCCGCAGGAGTCGATCACCGGCTGGCTCGGGCCCAATTCGGGCTGGCTCGGCGTCCTCGCCGCCACCATCGCCGGCGCCGCGACGCCCGGAGGGCCGGTGATCGGTTTCTCGCTGGGCGCGGTGGCGCTGAAGGCCGGCGCCGGAGCGCCGCAGATCATCGCCTATGTGGTCGCCTGGGCGCTGTTCGCTTTCCAGCGCCTGATCATCTGGGAAATCCCGTTCATGCCGGCGCGCTTCGTCTGGTTCCGCGCCGCGGTGTCGCTGCCGTTCCCGTTTTTGGCGGCCGCCATCGCGATGGTGATCGGCAAGCCGTAGGGTCTCGGTGATCCCAGAGAGGCCCGTGGACACCCGTATGTTATATTATAACATATGCTAGCAGCCGGCCTGCTATCTTTGCATGGGCTCGTTTTCGATATTTTGCCTGGGAGCGTTTTTCGATGGTGCCATCCGCTCCCCACAGCCATGACCACGCACACGGCCACGCCCACAGCCACGGGCCCGGCTTCGCCGCATCCGGCGCAGGCAGCGCCCTGGTCGATCCTGCGGATGACGATGGTCTCCCGGCTTGGCGCCGCAATCGCGGTCTCGGCCGGCCTGTGGGCCATCGTCTGGCTGGCGATGAGGTGAGCATGTCCGCGCAAGTGCAGTTCCGCGACGTCACGCTCGGCTACGACCGGCATCCGGCGGTGCATCACCTCAACGGCGAAGTTTCCTCCGGCGCGCTGCTCGCGGTGGTCGGGCCGAACGGCGCCGGCAAGTCGACGCTGTTTCGCGGGCTGGTCGGCATCCTCAAGCCGCTCGCGGGTTCGATCGGGCTTGGCGATCTCAACGTTCGCGATATCGCCTATCTGCCGCAGACGGTGGATATCGATCGCAGCTTCCCGATTTCGGTGTTCGATTTCGTCGGCACCGGGCTGTGGCGCAGCGTCGGCCTGTTCGGCGGCATGGGCAAATCGGCGCGCGAGAAGATCGCCCAGGCGCTCGCCGCGGTCGGCCTCAACGGCTTTGAGAACCGCACCATCGGCACGCTGTCCGGCGGGCAGATGCAGCGCATGCTGTTTGCGCGGGTGCTGCTGCAGGATGCGCGCCTGATCGTGCTCGACGAGCCGTTCAACGCCATCGACGCCAAGACCTCGGCGGACCTGCTGGCGCTGGTGCGGCGCTGGCACGCCGAGAAACGCACGGTGCTGGCGGCATTGCACGACATGGAGATCGTGCGCGCCCATTTCCCCGAAACGCTGCTGCTGGCGCGCGGGCCGGTGGCCTGGGGCGCCACAGCGCAAGTCTTGACCGCGGAAAACCTGCTGGAAGCCCGCCGGATGTGCGAGGCGTTCGACGACGGCGCCGCCGCCTGCGCGGTGGACCACATGCCGTCACGGGCCGCCTGACCGTGATATTCTATGACGCGCTGATCGCGCCCTTCACCGAATTCGAATTCATGCGCCGCGCGCTCGCCGCTGTCATCGCGCTGGCGCTGGCCGGCGCGCCGATCGGCGTGTTTCTGATGCTGCGGCGGATGAGCCTGGTCGGCGACGCCATGGCGCATGCGATCCTGCCGGGGGCGGCGATCGGCTTCCTGGTGTCCGGCCTCAATCTGTTCGCGATGACCACGGGCGGATTGATCGCCGGTTTTGCCGTGGCGATTCTCGCCGGCGTGGTGGCGCGCACCACCGAGCTGAAGGAAGACGCCTCGCTGGCCACCTTCTATCTGGTGTCGCTGGCGCTGGGCGTGACGATCGTCTCGATCAAGGGCACCAATATCGATCTGTTGCACGTGCTGTTCGGCAACATCCTGGCGATGGACGACCAGACCCTGCTGGTGATCGCGTTCAACGCCACCATCACCCTGATCGTGCTGGCGGTGATCTTCCGCCCGCTGGTGATCGAGAGCGTCGATCCGGTGTTCCTGCGCACCGTGAGCCGGGCCGGCGCGCCGGCGCATCTGGCGTTTCTGGCGCTGGTCGTCATCAACCTGGTCAACGGCTTTCATGCGCTCGGCACCCTGCTGGCGGTGGGATTGATGATCCTGCCCGCCGGCATCGCGCGGTTCTGGTCGCGCGACATCACCGGCATGATCTGCATCGCGGTGGCAGCAGCGCTGGTGTCGGGCTATGCCGGACTGGTGCTGTCGTTCCAGACCAAGGTGCCGTCGGGCCCCGCGATCATCCTGGTGGCGGCGGTGATCTACATCGTCTCGGTGCTGTTCGGCAGCGTCAGCGGCCTGGTCCGCCAGATGTTTCCCGGCCGCCATCTCGAGGCCTGACGATGCGGCTTCCCCATGCTCATTTGCTTGATGCTCTTGGCGGCCATTCCCGCCGCGCGCGCGCAGCAACCCCTCAAGGTCGTCGCCAGTTTTTCGATCCTTGGCGATTTCGTCCGCAATGTCGGCGGCGAGCGCGTCAGCGTGACGACGCTGGTCGGCCCCGATGGCGACGCCCACGTCTATACGCCGGCGCCGGCCGACGCCAAGAAGATCGCGGACGCCAAGGTGGTCGTGATCAACGGGCTCGGCATGGAGGGCTGGCTGCCGCGGCTGGTGCAATCCTCCGGCAGCAAGGCTGTGATCGCAGCCGCAACCGCCGGCATCGCGCCGCTCAAGATCAACCGCAATGCCGATCCGCATGCGTGGCAATCGGTGCCCAATGCGAAGATCTATGTCGCCAATATCCGCGACGCCCTGATATCGGCCGATCCCGCGGGTGCGGAGGCCTATCGCGCCAATGCCGACCGCTATCTGGCAAAGCTCGATGCGCTCGACCGCGAGGTGCGCGGGGCGATCGCGCAAATCCCGACCGAGCGCCGCAAGGTGATCTCGACCCACGACGCCTTCGGCTATTTTGCCGCCGCCTACGGCATCGAATTCGTCGCGCCGCTGGGCGTTTCCACCGAATCCGAAGCCAGCGCCCGCGATATCGCCGCGCATCATCACCCAGATCAGGGCCCAAAAAATTCCGGCGGTTTTTCTGGAAAATATCAGCGATCCCAGGCTGATCCGGCGGATATCGGCCGAGACCGGCGCCAGGATCGGCGGAACGCTGTATTCCGACAGTCTGACCGGCGAAAAGGGCGACGCCCCCACTTACATTGATATGGTCAGGCACAATATAAAGGCCCTGACCGGCGCGCTTAGCCAATAGGGCAGGGGCCTCCCTGCCGGCGGCGCAGCCTCGCGAATACCGCTTCCGGAGTGATTATGCCCGATTTGACGTCCCAAAAAATTCCCGTGACCGTGCTGACCGGCTATCTCGGCGCCGGCAAGACCACGCTTCTCAACCGCATCCTGTCGGAAAACCACGGCAAGAAATACGCCGTCATCGTCAACGAATTCGGCGAGATCGGCATCGACAACGATCTGATCATCGGCGCCGACGAAGAAGTCTTCGAGATGAACAATGGCTGCGTCTGCTGCACCGTGCGCGGCGACCTCGTGCGCATCCTCGAAGGCCTGATGAAGCGCAAGGGCAAGTTCGACGCCATCATCGTCGAGACCACGGGCCTGGCCGATCCGGCGCCGGTGGCGCAGACCTTCTTCGTCGACGAGGACGTGCAGAAGAACGCCCGGCTCGACGCTGTCGTGACGGTGGCCGACGCCAAATGGCTGAGCGACCGGCTGAAGGACGCCCCCGAGGCCAAGAACCAGATCGCGTTCGCCGATGTCATCGTGCTCAACAAGACCGACCTCGTTTCCAAGGCCGAACTCGCCGAAGTCGAGGCGCGGATTCGCGCCATCAACCCTTACGCCAAGCTGCACCGCACCGAGCGCTGCCAGGTGGCGCTGTCGGACGTGCTGGAGCGCGGCGCCTTCGATCTCGACCGCATCCTCGAGCTCGAGCCGGAATTCCTGGACGCCGGCGACGGCCACGACCATGATCACGATCATCATCACCACGATCATCGCCATGGTCACGATCACGCCCACAGCCATGGCGGCCTGAAGCATTATCACGACGAGGACATGCAATCGCTGTCGCTGCGCACCGAGCAAGCCGCTCGATGCCACCAAATTCATGCCCTGGCTGCAGAATCTGGTCGCCAGCGAGGGCCAGAAGATTTTGCGCTCGAAGGGCATTTTGGCCTTCACCGACGATGACGACCGCTATGTGTTTCAGGGCGTGCACATGATGCTGGAAGGCGATCACCAGCGGGCCTGGAAAGACGGCGAAGCGCGCGAGAGCCGGCTGGTCTTCATCGGCCGCGAATTGCCCGAGCAGATCATCCGCGACGGCTTCGAGAGCTGTATCACCACGTGATGAAAGAGTTCGATCCCGGCGATAATGCCGCCTCCATCGTGTCGGTCACCGACCGGGTGCGCCCGGTCGCGATCGGCATGCCGGTCACCTCTGTGCATTTTCTCGGCGACCGCGCCGCCTTTGTCGGCGCCGAGGAAAATGTCTCTCTGGTGAGCGCCGACGGCGAGATCTCGCCGGTCGCGGTCCACAGCGGCGGCATCTTGTGCGCGGCGTCCGATGGCTCGCGCATCGTCATGGGCGGCGATGACGGCAAGTTAGTCGCGCTCGACAACAAAGGCGAGGTCGCATTGCTCGCGACCGACGCCAAACGGCGCTGGATCGACAATGTCGCGCTGCATCCCGACGGCGCGGTGGCATGGTCGGTCGGCAAGACCGCCTTTGTCCGCAGCGGCAAGGGCGAAGACAAATCGTTCGAGGTGCCCTCGACGGTCGGCGGGCTGGCGTTTGCGCCAAAGGGCCTGCGGCTCGCGATCGCGCATTACAACGGCGTGACGCTGTGGTTTCCCAACATGGCCGCCAACGCCGAATTGCTGGAATGGGCGGGCTCGCATCTCGGCGTCGTGTTCAGCCCGGACAACAAGTTTCTGGTCACCGCGATGCACGAGCCGTCGCTGCACGGCTGGCGGCTCGCCGACAACCGGCACATGCGCATGACCGGCTATCCCGGCCGCGTCCGCTCGATGTCGTGGAGCGCGGGCGGCAAGGCGCTGGCGACCTCGGGCGCCGACACCGTGATCATGTGGCCGTTCGCCAGCAAGGACGGCCCGATGGGCAAGGAGCCCGCGATGCTGGCGCCGCTGCCGGCGCGCGTCTCCGCGGTCGCCTGCCATCCGAAGAGCGACATCCTCGCCGCCGGCTACAGCGACGGCACCATCCTGATGGTGCGGCACGAACGACGGCGCGGAAATTCTGGTGCGCAAGAACGGCGGCGCGCAGGTCGCGGCGCTGGCCTGGAACGCCAAGGGCACGCTGCTGGCGTTCGCCGCGGAGGATGGCGACGCCGGGCTGCTGGCGCTTTAGTTCACTTCGGCGGCTTCTCCGAGCTGACAAAAGCCTCGATGTGGTCGAACACCTTGTGAGCTGGTTCGAGCGTCTCGTAAGCCGAGGCAGCCTTGTTCAAGGCCGCGGACTCCTCGTCAGGTTCCGTCGAGGGCTGGTCTGGCTTGAACACGGCGAACATTGTAATGGCGCTCACGTAATTTTCGAACGCGGCCTCTTCGCCCGCGCGCAGGTTCTTGAGGCGCGCATCGCGCTCGAAAAAGCCGGCCAGCGGTCTTCCGGATACCCTCGTCGTTTTGCGACAGCGATTGCAATGCCCAGAAGGCGCTGGCCAATGTCAGCACGCGAAAGAATTTGGCGGGATCGGTCTTGCACTGATATTTCGCGCAGGCCGCCGGGGCCATGACGTTATCGCGTCCCGTCGCCACGAGGTTCGGTCCGAATTTGCTCTTCATGTAGGCCAGGCGCAGGGCGTCGCTCACCATGCCGTCGTCGGCGTCCGAGAAATTTTCGAGAATTCGCTTGATCAAGGCGGTATCGCCTGACGCCATATAGGCGCCGATCAGGAGATCGTTGTCGCCGGGAATGGACGACGGCCTCAGCGCCGCAAGGGTTGCCGGCGGCTTTGCCTCCAGCTTCGCAAGCAACTCGGAGAGCTGGTTCTTCTCGGCGAATTTGCGGGCGTCATCGAGCAGGTCGGCGCGGTAGAGGGCGACGAGATCCACCGATTTCACGTAGTCGGACCGCTCGCCCTCGAGAATGCGCTTTTTCTCTGCAGGGGATGTGCGGAAGATTTGCGCGAGAAATCCGATCATCGGATTGGGCTCGCCCTTCGGCGTCGTCTGCCTCAGTTGCGACAGCATGTTGTCGACGCAACTCGGCGCCTTGGTGCGATAGTAATCGGGCATGCAATCCCGGCCGGCCGCCGCGGCGGGCCAGCATTGAACGAGAAGCGCAATTGCGACAGCAACAAATTTGACCACAACAATCTCCCGCCCGCCGGGCGCTGGCATTTATCAGTGATGGCAAGATTGCTGTTTAGTCACGGCGGGGAGCATTGCGGTTCATTGTGAGCAGCGACCCAAAGCGGCTCGTTTGTCGCAGTTCCCGAGGGAACCATGGTTGCGGCGGCTGTTGGTATCGCGAACCCGTTCGCGGGGAAAACAGCGGTGAATCAGATGGCTTCGGACGACAGGAAACGCGCTTTGAAGAGGGATCTCTTGCTGGCCTCCGCCATGGTCGCGGCCGGGCTTGCGATGTCCGGGCTTTCGTTTGCCCAGATCAAGGCGCAACATCCGCAGATGGCGCAGGCGACGCCGCCACTGCAATCGACGCCGATGCCGGACGACCAAACCAGCCCACTCGCCGACTCGAAACCCGGCGGCGACCGTCCCGACCACAGCCGGCGCCCGAACCGGCGCGCCCCGATGCCGATGCGCAGAAGGCCGGCGCGCCGGCAGCATTGCCGCCCGCGCCGGCCGAGAAGACCGCCGCGCCGATCAAGGAACGGTAGTCGCCTCAGACTCGACAGCTTCTGCGAAGCGCGACACCTTCCAAGCGTCATTCCGGAGCGATGCGCAGCGTCGAATCCCGGACGTCATCGCGATTCGCCCGATGTGCGATTGCACAGTCGCGGTCTGCTGCCTTGCGGCGCATCGCCAGGAATGACGTGTATTCGCCCCTCACCGCACCAGCACGTTCCGGAACTGCCAGGGATCCGACGTGTCGATATCTTCCGGAAACAGGCCGGGCCGGTCGGTCAGCGGCGTCCAGTCGGTGTAATAGCCTTTCACCGGGCCGAGATACGGCATCTGGATTTCGAGGCAGCGGCGGAAATCCATCTCGTCGGCCTCGACGATGCCGGCGGTCGGGATTTTCCAGCGCCCACACCATGCCGGCGAGCACCGCCGACGACACCTGCATGCCGGTGGCGTTCTGGTAGGGCGCGATCTTGCGGGTTTCCTCGATCGAGAGCTGCGAGCCGTACCAATAGGCGTTCTTGCCGTGGCCGTAGAGCAGCACGCCGAGTTCGTCGATGCCGTCCTCGATCTCGTTCTCGTCGAGGATGTGCCAGTTCGGCTGCATCTTGCCGGTGGCGCCGAAGATCTCGTGCAGCGACAGCACCGCGTCGTTGGCGGGGTGATAGGCGTAATGGCAGGTCGGGCGGTAGATCACCTTCTGGCCGTCGCGCACGGTGAAATAATCCGCGATCGAGATCGACTCGTTGTGGGTGACGAGAAAGCCGTATTGCGCGCCCGGCGTCGGGCACCATGAGCGCACGCGGGTGTTGGCGCCGGGCTGCAGCAGATAGATCGCCGCGCCGCAGCCTTCGGTGTGCGCGCGGCCGTTGTCCGGCATCCATTTCTCGTGGGTGCCCCAGCCGAGTTCGGCCGGCTGCATGCCCTCGGACACGAAGCCTTCCACCGACCAGGTGTTGACGAACACGTTCATCGGCTTCGGCTTCTTCGAGCGCTGGGTGTCGCGCTCGGCGATATGGATGCCCTTGACGCCGAGCTTGTGGGCGAGCTGGCCCCAGCCTTCGCGGCTCTTCGGCTCGTTGAACTGGCGTGTTGGTGTCGCGGGCGATGTCGAGCAGCGCCTGCTTGACGAACCAGGACACCATGCCGGGATTGGCGCCGCAGGTGGAAACCGCGGTGGTGCCGCCCGGGCTCTTGTGCTTGGCGGCCAGCAGGGTTTCGCGCAGCGCGTAGTTCGAGCGCTTTTCCGGGCCGATGTTCTTGTCGAAATAGAAGCCGAGCCACGGCTCGACCACGGTGTCGATATAGAGCGCGCCGATCTCGCGGCACATCGTCATGATGTCGACCGAGGAGGTGTCGACCGACAGGTTGACGCAAAAGCCCTGGCCGCCGCCGGCGGTCAGCAGCGGCACCAGCACCTCGCGGTAATTGTCGCGGGTGATGCCCTGCTTGATGAAGCGCACGCCGTGCTGCTTTGGCGATCTCGCCGTCCTCGTGCGGATCGATGATGACGAAGCGCGACTTGTCATAGTCGAAATGCCGCTCGATCAGCGGCAGGGTGCCTTTGCCGATCGAGCCGAAGCCGATCATGACGATGGGGCCGGAAATTTTCGCGTGGATCTGCGAGGACGGGCTCATGGATGGTCTCCGGGAAATGGATGCGCTGAGCGCGCGAAGGAACGGATCAGGCGGTGCGCCGCTTGGCGGTGACTTCGATCTCGATCTTCATCTCGGGCTTGTAGAGCCCGGCGACGACCAGCAGCGTTGCGGCCGGGCGGATCTCGCCGAGAACCTCGCCGCAGACCGCGAAATGGCGTCCGCATCCTTGGCGTCGGTGATGTAATAGGTCGCGCGCACGATATCGGCCATCGCGAAGCCGCCTTCCTTCAGGGCGGCTTCGATGGTCTTGAAGCAGTTCCGTGTCTGGCTCGTGACATCGGCCGGCATCGTCATGGTGGCGTAATCGTAGCCGGTGGTGCCGGCGACGAAGGCGAAATCGCCGTCGATGACGGCGCGGCTGTAGCCGGCGGTCTTTTCGAACGGCGAGCCGGTGGAAATCAGACGGCGTGGCATCGGGACCTCGATGAAGGGTTGCGCGGTTACGGGTTCGCCGGCGCGCAACTCGCATCAGCGGGCGCTATGTCACGTCGGAGCGGCGGCGGCCGATCCCGGCGCACGCAGATGTCCCTGACGATCATGACCGCGATCAGATCAGCAGGACGGCGTGATGGTGCCGCGGAGCGCGGCACGCGCATCGCGGTTGCCGGGCTTCGGCATGATGCGCGCTCAGGCCGCGTGCGGCACGGCCGCAGCGCCTTTGCGCGCGGCCCTGCGTTTGCGCAGGCGCGCCGGTCGGCGCGATCATGCCCCAGGCGCCGTCGAGCGCGCCGTCGCGCAGTTCGAGGCCGAGCAGGCGGTCGCGCTCGAACGGGCCGGGCAGCGACAGCTCGCCGGTCTTGTCGGCCGAGAAGCCGAAGCGGGCGTAATAGGGCGCGTCGCCGAGCAGGATCACCGCGCCATGGCCGCGCGCCTTCGCCGCCGCCAGCGCGTGGTTCATCAGCGCGGCGCCGATGCCGAGCTCGCGGCAGCGACGGATCGACCGCCAGCGGGCCGAGCACCAGCGCCGGCACGCCGCCGGCGCTGACGTGCCACAACCGCACGGTGCCGACCAGCCGGCCCTGGCGCACGGCCGAGAAGGCAAGGCCTTCGGCGGGCGCGCGTCCGTCGCGCAGGCGCTGGCAGGTGCGCGTATGGCGGTTTGCGCCAAAGCAGGCATCCAGCAGCGCTTCACGCGCAACGACGTCCGAGGCTCGCTCCGCACGGATCGCGAACGGAGCGGCATCGGAGATGAGGGCAACGGGGGTCTTCCGCAAAGCAGTCATGGCACGTCAGTCCTCGCTCCCGACGGCAGTCGAGCCGCGGAGCGTTGTCAGCAAATCGGCAAATGAAGGGATGGGAGCCGGCGCACCGGCTCCCGATTAGTCAGAGCCTCAAAGCGAGGCCATCAGATGTGGTAGGTCCGCAGCGGCGGGAAGCCGTTGAACGCCACCGACGAGTAGGTCGACGTATACGCGCCGGTGCCTTCGATCAGCAGCTTGTCGCCGATCTCGAGCGTCACCGGCAGCGGGTACGGCAGCTTCTCGTACATCACGTCGGCGGAATCGCAGGTCGGGCCCGCGAGCACGCACGGCGTCATCTCCGCGCCGTCATGCGGCGGTGCGGATGGCGTAGCGGATCGACTCGTCCATGGTCTCGGCGAGACCGCCGAACTTGCCGATGTCGAGATACACCCAGCGCACCTCGTCCTCGTCGCTCTTCTTGGAGATCAGGACGACTTCGGTCTCGATGATGCCGGCATTGCCGACCATGCCGCGGCCCGGCTCGATGATGGTCTCCGGGATCTGGTTGCCGAAGTGCTTGCGCAGCGCGCGGAAGATCGACCGGCCGTACTGCACGACCGCCGGGACTTCCTTGAGGTACTTGGTCGGGAATCCGCCGCCCATGTTGACCATGGACAGGTTGATGCCGCGCTCCGCGCAGTCGCGGAACACCGTCGAGGCCATCGCCAGCGCGCGGTCCCACGCCTTCACCTTGCGCTGCTGCGAGCCGACATGGAACGAGATGCCATAGGGCTCCAGGCCAAGACGCTTGGCGAGGTCGAGCACGTCGACCGCCATCTCCGGATCGCAGCCGAACTTGCGCGACAGCGGCCATTCGGCGCCTGCGCAGTCATAGAGGATGCGGCAGAACACCTTGGCGCCGGGCGCGGCACGGGCGATCTTCTCGACTTCGGCGGCGCAGTCGACCGAGAACAGGCGAATGCCGAGCGCGAAGGCGCGCGCGATATCGCGCTCCTTCTTGATCGTGTTGCCATAGGAGATACGCTCCGGGGTCGCACCGGCGGCCAGCGCCATCTCGATCTCGGCGACCGAGGCGCAGTCGAAGCACGAGCCCATCGAGGCCAGCAGCGACAGCACTTCCGGCGCCGGGTTGGCCTTCACCGCGTAGAACACGCGGCTGTCCGGCAGCGCCTTGGCGAAGGTCTGGTAGTTGTCGCGCACGACTTCGAGGTCGACGACGAGGCACGGCTCGACGTCCTGGCCCTCGTTGCGGCGGTTGCGCAGGAATTCCTGAATACGTTCGGTCATAGCACCCTCCCAAACGGCCCAGCGACGGGACACGTTCAAAAAATGATCTCGGATCAAGAGCGCTCCGGCCACGTCGCGCGATGGAGGCGCGACGGAGCCAAAAAACTCAGACCGAACTGTGCTGCCGTGGATTGGTTGGGAAGGATCCCGCCCGCACACCTGGCAATGAAGGACAAGCCTCTTCGGTATTCGCGCCGGCTGGTGGAAAGCCGGCAGAGACCAAAAAAGCCCGATCCGTCGTTGCTTTAAGTCGCGTCCCCCGTTGAGAACGAGGTGCGCCGGTTCGCCTCCGGCTGCCAGTCACGGTTGCAAGGGGTGAAGAGACCTTCAACGGCATCTCTTGAGAGAGATGCTGGCCTCTCAAGTCTCGATCAGTCCGACTTGAGCGACCCTCGGTTCTTCATCCCTTGGCGGCTGTCCGGCCTCTTGTCCGGATACCTACCGACTGACACACGACCACAGGCACGTGCGAAATTGGGCAAGAGTGCAAATAGGGGTTTTGAGTCTGCTTCGCAACATTTTTTTTGCGCTGGGGACAAATTTCCCCAGCGCGTGTCAACATTGTCGCACTCGGCGCGCGCGAGCGGCGTCGAACGTGAACAGATGTTAAGTTTCTTTAACGAAGCGTGAGCGATTTCACGCAAGCGGCGAGCGGCTTTGTTGCGCAGCCGACTTAGCGCGCGGCGCGTGAACGGCTCGACGCGCTGCGCGGCGCGGATGAACGCCACCATGATGAAGACGCCGATCGCGAACAGCACCGCCTGCAGGATGTGCGCGCCGGTGTCGTCGAGGCCGAACAGGATCGCGAGCGCCCAGCCGCCGGCGAACGCCGCGCCGAACACCTCGGCGCCGATCAGGATCGCCGCGCTGATGACGGTGACGACGCTGGGCCAGATGATCTGGCGGGCGCCGGTCGGGGAGGGCTGCGCGCTCATGGGTCGTGGTCCTGTTTGCGGCGCGCAATCTCTCTGAAAAGGCCCCCGCTATCAAGCGCAAAAGGCCCAAAAAAGCCCGATCGCGTGATATAGATTGCCCCGATTCAATCGGGCGAAAACGGGAAATCTTGATGTCGGAAACCTCGGAAGACGGCGGCCGCCTCGCAGGCGCCCGGCGAACCCGCTGCTGAAGGCGTGGCAGACGCCGTTCGAGACGCCGCCGTTCGCCGAGATCGTGCCCGAGCATTTCCTGCCGGCCTTCGAGCAGGCCTTCGCCGACCACTCCGCCGAGATCGCCGCGATCACCCACGATCCCGCCGACGCCGGACTTCGCCAACACCATCACCGCGCTGGAGCGCTCCGGCAAGCTGCTCTCCAAGGTGTCGGCGGTGTTCTACGACCTGGTGTCGGCGCATTCCAATCCGGCGCTGCTGGAGATCGACAAGGAGGTGTCGCTGCGGATGGCGCGGCACTGGAACCCGATCATGATGAACGCGGTGCTGTTCGGCCGGATCGCGCTGCTGCACGACAACCGCGCCACGCTGGGGCTGACCCCGGAGCAGATGCGGCTGCTGGAGCGCACCTATACCCGCTTCCACCGCTCCGGCGCCGGGCTCGACGAGGCCGCCAAGAAGCGGATGGCCGAGATCAACGAGCGGCTGGCGCATCTCGGCACCGCCTTCAGCCATCATCTGCTCGGCGACGAGCAGGACTGGTTCATGGAGCTCGGCGAGGCCGATCGCGACGGCCTGCCGGAGACCTTTGTCGCGGCGGC
Organism: uncultured Alphaproteobacteria bacterium; assembly: GCA_963742695.1. GTDB lineage: Bacteria > Pseudomonadota > Alphaproteobacteria > Rhizobiales > Xanthobacteraceae > Bradyrhizobium. Next base: position 18,688 of record CAVUNF010000047.1, on the reverse strand, counting down.
CAAGGCCGCCGCCGACGAGCGCGGCATGGCCGGCAAGGCGATCATGACGCTGTCGCGCTCCTTCGTGGAGCCGTTCCTGAAGAGCTCGACCCGGCGCGACCTGCGCGAAAAGGTGTTCAAGGCCTTCACCGCGCGCGGCGACAACGACAACGCCAACGACAACAACGCCACCATCGTCGAGATCCTCGAGCTGCGCGAGGAGAGCGCGAAGCTGCTGGGCTTTCCGACCTTCGCCGCCTATCGGCTGGAGGATTCCATGGCCAAGACGCCGGAAGCCGTGCGCGGCCTGCTGGAGCGGGTCTGGAAGCCGGCGCGCGCCCGGGCGCTGGCCGACCGCGATGCGCTGCAGGCGCTGGTGGCCGAGGAGGGCGGCAATTTCGCGCTGGCGCCGTGGGACTGGCGCTACTACGCCGAAAAGCTGCGGCAGATCCGCGCCAATTTCGACGACGCCGCGATCAAGCCCTATCTGTCGCTCGACCACATGATCGAGGCCGCCTTCGACTGCGCCACCCGGCTGTTCGGCATCACCTTCTCCGAGCGCAAGGATGTCCCGGTCTGGCATCCCGACGTGCGGGTCTGGGAGGTCAAGGATGCCGCCGGCAAGCACAAGGCGCTGTTCTATGGCGACTACTTCGCCCGCCCCTCGAAGCGCTCGGGCGCCTGGATGACCTCGCTGCGCGACCAGCAGAAGCTCGACGGCGAGGTCGCGCCCCTCATCATCAATGTCTGCAATTTCTCCAAGGGCGCCGACGGCGAGCCGTCGCTGCTGTCGCCGGACGATGCCCGGACGCTGTTCCACGAATTCGGCCACGCCCTGCACGGCATGCTGTCGGACGTGACCTATCCCTCGCTGTCCGGCACCAGCGTGTTCACCGATTTCGTCGAGCTGCCGTCGCAGCTCTACGAGCACTGGCAGGAGCAGCCGCAGGTGCTGCGGCAGTTCGCGCGGCACTACCAGACCGGCGAGCCGCTGCCGGACGATCTGCTGAAGCGCTTCCTCGCCGCGCGCAAATTCAACCAGGGCTTTGCCACCGTGGAATTCGTCTCCTCGGCGCTGATCGATCTCGAATTCCACACCCAGCCGGCCGTCGGCCAGCCGCGACGTGCGGGCGTTCGAGCGCAGGGAGCTGGAAAAGATCGGCATGCCCGCGGAAATCTCGCTGCGGCACCGGCCGCAGCAGTTCGGCCATATCTTCTCCGGCGATCACTATGCCTCGGGCTATTACAGCTACATGTGGTCCGAGGTGATGGACGCCGACGCGTTCGGCGCCTTCGAGGAGGCCGGCAACATCTTCGATCCCGCGGTCGCCAAGCGCCTGCATGACGACATCTATTCGTCGGGCGGCTCGCGCGATCCCGAAGACGCCTATGTCGCCTTCCGCGGCCGCGAGCCGGAGCCCGACGCGCTGCTGCGCCGCCGCGGCCTGCTGGAAACGCCGGAGGCGGCCTGACATGAACGACTTCGATGCGCCGGTTATTCGGCTCTGCTGCTGCTCGTCGGCTGCCTGCGCGCTCGGCGCCAACGCGGCGCAGGCGCATCCGCATGTCTGGATCACCGCCACGCAGCGAGCTGATCTATGCCCCCGACGGCTCGATCACCGGCGTGCGCCACGCCTGGACCTTCGACGACATGTTCTCGACCTATGCGCTGCAGGGCATCGAGACCAAGACCAAAGGCGTCTACAGCCGCGAGGAGCTGGCGCCGCTGGCGCAGACCAATGTCGAATCGCTGAAGGAGTTCGGCTTCTTCACCTTCGCCAAGGCCGACGGCAAGAAGGAGAAGTTTCAGGAGCCGGTCGACTATTACCTCGAATACAAGGATGCCGCGCTGACGCTGCATTTCACGCTGCCGCTGAAGACGCCGGTGAAGCCGAAGGCAGCTGGCGCTGGAAGTGTTCGATCCCGCGTTCTTCATCGACTTCAAATTCGCCGACAAGGATCCGATCAGGCTGGTCGGGGCGCCCGCCGCCTGCCAGATGAAATTCCAGCGGCCCGAACGACGGCACCGCCAGCGCCGCAAAAGCTCAACGAGCAGAATTTCATGAACGGCGACAATTCGAATTACGGCGCGATGTTCGCCAACAAGATCACGGTGGATTGCCCGTGAGGCCGAATCCCGGTCCGAGGCCTGGCGCGCGGCCTGCGATCTGCGCCGCGGTGGCTGGCCGCCGTGCTGGTGCTCGACGGCGCCATGCATGCTGCTGCTGGCGCAGAACCCGTTCGGCGCGCCGCGGCGCGCGCGCCGAGCCGCAGGTCGGCGGCATCGTCGGCTGGCTGCTCGCAAAGCAATCGGAATTCTACCGCGAGATGTCCTCGACCATCCGCGCCGCGAAGTCCGACGGCTCGGCGGTCTGGACGCTGCTCGCGATCTCCTTTGCCTACGGCATCTTTCATGCCGCCGGCCCCGGCCACGGCAAGGCGGTGATCTCGTCCTATCTGGTCGCCAACCAGGAGACCGCGCGGCGCGGCATCGTGCTGTCGTTCGCCTCGGCGCTGATGCAGTCGCTGGTCGCGGTGGTGATCGTCGGGGTCTGCGCCTGGCTGCTCAACGCCACCGCCAAAACCATGTGCGGCGCCGAGACGGGTGATCGAGATCGCGAGCTACGCCCTGATCGCGGCGTTCGGCGCCCGGCTGGTCTGGACCAAGGGTGGCGGATTTATGCGCGCGCTGCAGGCGCCGCGGCCGGCGGCCGCGATGGCGGGCGCTGCAGCGGCGCATCACGATCATGCCGGTCATGGGCACGACCATCACCATCATGACCACGATCCCACGCCCATGCAGCGCATCACGATCATGCGCACGGTCACGATGACCACGGCGCACGATCACGTCCATGACGAGCATTGCGGCCACTCCCATGGTCCCGATGCCGAGCGAGCTCGCCGGTCCCGGCGGCTGGCAGCGCGGTCTTGGCGCGATCTTCGCCGTCGGCATCCGGCCCTGCTCGGGCGCGATCCTGGTGCTGGTGTTCGCGCTGGCGCAGGGCTTGTTCTGGGCCGGCATCGCCGCGACCTTCGTCATGGGGCTCGGCACCGCGATCACGGTCGCGACCATCGCCGTCATCGCGGTCTCCGCCAAAGACCTGGCGCGGCGCCTGAGCGGCGGCAGCGAAGGCGGCGGCGCGCTGATCATGCGCGGCATCGAATTCGGCGCGGCCGGACTGGTGCTGCTGTTCGGCGCTCGGCCTGCTGTTCGGCTATCTGGCCGCCGAGCGGGTGACGTGTTTTTAAGTTCGGTCAGCCGCGCTTGCCGCTGGTTCAGCGCTTCCAAATTTTGGAATTTCGTGTTATGCTCCAGCAATGATTGTCATTGGCACGGCTGTGATCGAAAGCTATTTCGCCGACCATGCTGGCCACAGAGGAATCAAAGCCGCGCGGTCTCAATACGAAGCCTGGCTGGACATTGTCGTTCGCGCCGAATGGCGTAATCCGGAGGACGTCAAGGCGGCTTATCCGAAGGCGAGCATTCTGAAGGCCAGCCGGGTCGTCTTCAACATCAAGGGCAACGACTATCGATTGGTTGCAGCCTTTCAGTATCGGGCAGGAGCCGTGGCGATCCGGTTCTTCGGTACCCACAGCGAATACGACAGAATAGACGCGGAGACCGTGTGATGGATGCAACCCTGATCTTGATTGACAGCGACGCGGAACTCGCCCGCGCCCACGAACTCGTTGATCGGCTCTGGCAATCGGATGAACCGGCCGACATTGCTCGGCTTCAGGCGCAAGCGCGTCTCATCGCAGCCTATGAGGAAGGTAAGTGGCCGCGCCGGTCACCGAGCACGGCAGATCTAATCCGCCACCTCATGGATCAGCATGGTCTCTCTCGTGCGGACATGGTGCCGATCCTGGGAACACCGAGCCGCGTTAGTGAGATCCTGAAAGGAAAGAAGGGGCTGAGCATGGCGATGGTGCAGAGATTGCGGGCCCGTTTCCGCGTGCCCGCCGATTTGCTCATTCCACCGCCCAAGAAAGCTCCGGTCCGCCGCACGTCCAGACGAGCCGCCGCTTGAATTTGAGCGCTTTCGGCTAGAGTGTTCGAAGCGACGACCAGTCCAGCGCAGGTTTTTCTCGGTTCACGACGCTAAGCCAAATCAGGCGCCCTCGCGCTGCAGATCGTTGTCGCCTGTATCTTCGCCCTGCACGCCGGCCGCCACCGACACGCCCCGCAGCCGGATCACCATTGCGATGGTATCGACATCGACCTTGAGAAGGTCTAGATCGCGAGTCATCTCGCGCAACTCCTGCCCCTTGCGAGCAAGCTCCTCCGAGACATCGACGGCCATCTTGCGGTCGGTCACCCCGCCCGAGTTGCTGAGGAACATCTTGGCCCTCATCCATTCCAGCCGCGCCCGCTCGGTGTCACGCTCGAACTTCTTTTCCACCAATTGGCGGCGGGCGCCGTGATATGTGCCGATCAGCGCCGGTTCCGGCATGCTCCATAGCTCTTCGATGACCATCGTCATGATATTCAACTCCCGACGCGAAATTGCCCGAGCGAGTCAGTTCATGCGTTCACGCATGCGCCGCGACGATATTAGCTGTGCTTGCGCCTCAGCATAGCTTGGCTTTAAATTCCAGCCAGAAGGAACGGAAAGTATGGCCCCGCCCGGTTGGTCCATGCAGGACCAGCTGGGCAGTCCTCGTGGCCCTGTTCGAATAGCTGGGCGATCCAATCACGCAAAGGGTTAAACGGAAACTCATGTCACGCGAGCAATTCTGGTTCTTTCACCCGTTTCGGGTGCGATATTCCGAAATCGACGGTCAGGGCGTGGTGTTCAACGCGCACTATCTGACCTATTTCGATACGGCCATCACCGAGTATTTTCGCGCGCTGGGCTACGACCAATATGCCGACGCCAAAGCGACCGGCGTCGACTTCCACATCGTCAAATCGCTCATCGAATACAAGGCGCCGGTCCTGTTCGACCAGGAACTCGACGTCGGCGCGCGGGTGGCTCGGATCGGCAATTCAAGCCTCGTCTTCGAACTCGCCATCTTTCTGAAGGGCGGCATTGACGCGCTGGTGACCGGCGAGGTCGTGTGGGTCTACACCGACCAGCAGACCCATCGTCCAGTCCCGATACCGAAATCGATCCGGGATCTCATCGCGACGCGGGAGCATCATCTCGCCGCATGAGCGCCAGCGTAGTTCGGGCGGCAGCCGCCGCTCGGGTCAGGTGAACGCAAGGGCCAGCAAGCCGGAGCAAAGAAGCAACAGGCCGGTGACAGCGACTGCCAGAAAACTGTTGGAGGTGAATTCTTCACGCATAGTTCTGATTCCAAAGGGCGCATTAAGGTTTGTGGGGCTCAGGCGGTCGTTGCGAGGTGATACTTCCGGATTTCCGCTAAACGGACCCGGCAATCCAGCGGTAGATGAAGCTAAGAGCGTCCACATGACCGACTCCCATTATTTGATTGGCAAACGCATACCTGGTCTTCGTTTCAGCCTGTCTTCACCGCTTCGGGGAAATGGCTTCGTCAACGGCCGCAATCTGGTTTCGTGGCGGATAGCCGACGAAACCTCTTCACGGGATCGCGAGCGGTGAACAGCTCCTGCGCCGCGAGGTCGCGGCGTTTCTGATCGGCCGCCTAGTCTGCAGCCAGTCCGGATCGCCGGCATGAAGAAGATCGCGAGATTGATCGCAAAGCCGATGTTCCACAGGATCGAGCGCAGCGTCGGGCGGTCGCCGAGATAGGTGAGGACGTAGGCGATCCGCACGATCAGAAACAGCACCGCCAGTTCATTGATGAGATGTTGCGGGCCTGCCCGAAATTCGGCCAGCAGCACGGCGGCGGCGAAGAACGGAAAGGTCTCGATGCCGTTCTGATGCGCGCCAAGCGCGCGGGCCGCAATGCGGATCTTCGTAGAACGCGGGATCGCGCGGCTTGGAATTGTCGAAACGGCGAAAGCCGATCCACTTGATCGGCGCGATCGTCAGCAGATAGAGCATCACTGCTCCGAAAACGCACCATTCGGCGACCGTCATGGTTCCCCCGATCACGGCGATGCACGTAGGAGACAGTACCGAAACGCCATTATCTTGACAAGGATAGTCGCAACGCGCGAAGCCACTGCCATCATGACAGCGGTCGTTCCCATCGAAAGCGCAAAGCCCGCGGCCGAGGCCAGGCCGGAACGCGTCGGCGTGCTGCTGGTCAATCTCGGCACCCCCGACACCGCCGACGCCAGGGGCGTGCGGGTCTATCTCAAGGAATTCCTGTCCGATCCGCGCGTGATCGAAAATCAGGGCCTGTTGTGGAAGCTGGTGCTCAACGGCGTCATCCTGCGCATCCGCCCCGGCCGCAAGGCGCGCGATTACCTGAAGATCTGGAACACCGAGAAAAACGAATCGCCGCTGAAGACCATCACGCGCGCGCAGTCCGAGAAGCTCGCGGCCGCGATCGCCGACCATGACCATGTCGTGGTCGATTGGGCGATGCGCTACGGCAATCCGTCGATCCGCTTCGCGGATCGACGCGCTGACCGCGCAAGGCTGCGACCGGCTGCTGGTGGTGCCGCTCTATCCGCAATATTCGGCGGCGACCTCGGCGACCGTCTGCGACGAGGTTTTTCGCGTGCTCGGCAGGCATGCGCGCGCAGCCGACTTTGCGGGTGACGCCGCCTTATTATGACGATCCGGACTATATCGAGGCGCTGGCGGTCTCGATCGATGCGCATCTGGCGACGCTGCCGTTCCAGCCCGAGCTGATCGTGGCCTCGTTCCACGGCATGCCGCAGAAATACATCGACAAGGGCGATCCCTACCAGGCGCAATGCATCGCGACGACCGATGCCTTGCGCAAGCGCATGGGCCTCGATGCCTCGAAGCTGATGCTGACCTTCCAGTCGCGCTTCGGCTTCGACGAGTGGCTGCAGCCCTACACCGACAAGACCATCGAGCAGCTGGCCAAGGACGGCGTGCGCCGCATCGCCGTCGTGACGCCGGGCTTCTCCGCCGATTGCCTGGAGACGCTGGAGGAAATCGCGCAGGAGAACGCCGAGATCTTCAAGCATACCGGCGGCGAGCAGTTTGCCGCGATTCCCTGCCTGAACGACAGCGACGCCGGCATGGATGTGATCCGCCAGCTGGTGCTGCGCGAGCTTCAAGGCTGGATTTGACTCGATTCAAGTGATGTCGCCTGCTTCGCGAACGAAACGAGGCACTTGGCCGACATTCAGAGCGGTACGTCTGGCGGCCGGCGAACGCCCCCTTACGTATAGGAATAAGAACCGCCGGCTGAACCGGCGCTGCCGGTCTGGCAGACGAAAAGAAACGGCGTTGCTTGCGTCACGTTGACGGGGCAATGGTGCGGCGACTTCGCTTGCTCGCCAGGGAGGATTTTATGGCCGGTTTCGATATTTTCGCCATCGCACTGGTGCTGCTGGTCATCTGTACGCTGTTTGCCGGCGTCAAGACCGTGCCGCAGGGCTACGACTGGACCATCGAGCGGTTCGGCAAATACACCCGCACGCTGGCGCCCGGGCTGAACATCATCATTCCCTATTTCGACCGCGTCGGCCGCAAGATGAACATGATGGAGCAGGTGATCAACATTCCCGAGCAGGAAGTGATCACCAAGGACAACGCCACCGTCACGGTGGACGGCGTCGCGTTCTTCCAGGTGTTCGACGCCGCCGAAGGCGAGCTACGAGGTCTCCAATCTCAATCAGGCGATCATCGTGCTGACCATGACCAACATCCGCTCGGTGATGGGCGCGATGGATCTCGACCAGGTGCTGTCGCATCGCGACGAGATCAACGAGCGGCTGCTGCGCGTGGTCGATGCCGCGGTGTCGCCATGGGGCCTCAAGGTCAACCGCATCGAGATCAAGGACATCGTGCCGCCGGCCGATCTCGTCGAGGCGATGGGCCGCCAGATGAAGGCCGAGCGCGTCAAGCGCGCCGACATTCTGCAGGCCGAAGGCCAGCGGCAATCGGAAATCCTGCGCGCCGAAGGCGCCAAGCAGGGCCAGATCCTGCAGGCCGAAGGCCGCCGCGAAGCCGCCTTCCGCGACGCCGAGGCGCGCGAGCGTTCCGCGGAAGCCGAGGCCAAGGCGACGCAGATGGTCTCCGAGGCGATCGCCAAGGGCGACGTCGCCGCGCTGAACTACTTCATCGCCGACAAATACATCAAGGCGTTCGGCCAGCTCGCGGACTCGCCGAACCAGAAGATCATCATGCTGCCGATCGAGGCGATGAGCATTCTGGGCTCGCTCGCCGGCATCGGCGAGATCGCCAAGGCGACGTTCGGCGAAAGTGCGGCGTCGGCGCAGGCCGCCGCGCGGCGCGGCTCGGTGCCGAGCACCGGCGTCGCCGCCGTACGCCGCACGCTAGAGGATGAAGCATCGAAGCGAACACGCATTCGTCACCTCTCCCATGAGAGACGGTCGCATCGCGCTGGCGATCCGAGTGAGGGGCTCAGCCATCGAGGACGTAACCCCTCACCCCGACGCTCGCTCACGAGGGGGGGATGAGGGGTCCGCTGTGTTATCGAGGTCGAAGACGTTGAGAGGTCGTGCCATGGCCGAGATTTTTTCGACGCTCGGCACCTGGAACTGGCTGATCTTCGGCATCGTGCTGATGGCGCTGGAGCTGCTGGCGCCCGGCGTGTTCCTGTTCTGGCTCGGGCTCGCGGCGCTGCTGGTCGGCCTGTTGTCGTTCGCGATCGATCCGTCCTGGCAGGCGCAGATCCTGATGTTCGCGGTGTTCGCCGTCGCCGCCGTGCCGCTGTGGCGGCGCGTCGCGCGCAGCAACAGCGCGCCAGCACCGAGCAATCCGTTCCTCAACAAGCGCGCCGATGCGCTGGTCGGCCGGGTGTTCACGCTGGAAAAGCCGATCATCGACGGCGCCGGCACGGTGCGGATCGACGACACGGTCTGGCGCGTCGCCGGTCCCGATGCGCCGGCCGGCAGCCGCGTCAAGATCGTGCAGGCCGATGGCGCCAGCCTGACGGTGGCCGCGGCTTGAGCAGCGTTTCGCGGACGCGCAGTGCGGCATTCCCACGAGTCGTCCCGGCGAACGCCGGGACCCATAACCACTCTCGTCCGGTTCTGCAAGAGGGTAGCTACAGCCGTGCGAAAACTACTGAAGCCGGTGGTTATCGGACACGGCGTTCGCCAGGACGACGATGGCGCTTCCACCGCTCCGCAAAGCGGTGCAGCGGCAGGAAGGTGTCCGTGCAACTCCTGGCCCAGTCTCGGTCAGGCGATAGCCGCTGCCGGGCATCAGCTCGACAAAACCCGCCTCGCGCAGTTCGGCCAGCCGCGCCTGGAGCACGGTGGCGACGCCTCGTCGCAAGCCGCGCGCAGCGCGCGCGAGGTCAGCGCGCTGCTCGCGCAGCTCCCAGAGAATGCGCAACGTCCAGCGCCGGCCCAGCAGGTCGAGCAGCGCCATGATCGGTCGGCCGGTCCTCGAGCCGCGCACGGCGCGTTTTGTCATGGCTGAAATCTGTTTCGGCATCAACGACTCTCTTGCCGTGCCGCTACAGATAATGTAGCATGCCGCTACGTTTATTGTAGCACAGGAGTTGCGCCATGTCACGCATCGCGCCGCTGGAGCCGCCTTATGCGCCGGAGATTCAGGCGCAGTTCGACCGCATCATGCGCGGCGCGCCGCCGCTGATGCTGTTTCGCGTGATCGCGGGCAACGCGCGGGCCTGGGAGAAATTCCGCGCCGGCGGCCTGCTCGACCGTGGCCCGCTGTCGCTTGCGCGAGCGCGAGATCGTCATCGATCGCACCTGCGCGCTGACCGGATGCGAATACGAATGGGGCGTGCATGTCGCGACCTTTGCGGCCGCGGCGCATCTGACCGACGAGCAGGTCCGCGCCACGGTGCTCGGACAGGCCGACGCGCCGTGCTGGTCGGCGGCCGAACAGGCGCTGATCGCGGCGGTCGATGCGCTGCATCACCGCGCCACGCTGAGCGACGACGGAATTCACAGCGCTGGCGGCGCACTACGACGACGCGAAAATTTTCGAGATCATCCTGCTCTGCGGCTTCTATCGCACGGTGTCGTATCTGGCGAACGGCTTGGCATCTGCCGCTGGAGGAAACGCGGCGCGGTTTCCGACTAGCCGTCATGCGAGGGCAAAGCGCGAAGAATCCATACCCTGCGGCATGGCGTCGCCGCGCAAAGGTGGGAGGCCTTCGCCGCCACGATGACGAGTCGCTTACGCCACGCCCGCGCGCAGCATGTCGTGCAGATGCACGATGCCGACCGGCTTCTGGCCTTCGGCGACGATCAGCGCGGTGATCTTCGACGAGTTGAGGATTTCCAGCGCCTCGCTGGCGAGCAGGTCGCGGCGGATGGTCTTCGGATTCTTGGTCATGACGTCGTCGACCAGCGGCGGTCATCAGGTCGGGCCGCATGTGGCGGCGCAGATCGCCGTCGGTGACGATGCCGACGATCTCGCCGCTTGCCATCGACGATGCCGACGCAGCCAAAACCCTTCGACGACATCTCCACCAGCGCGTCCGACATCTTGGTGCCGAGCGGCTTGAGCGGCACGGCGTCGCCGGCATGCATCAGGTCGCGGGTGTATTTCAGCATCGCGCCGAGCTTGCCGCCGGGATGCAGCACGCTGAAATCCACCGAGGTAAAGCCGCGGCCTTCCAGCAGCGCGATCGCCAGCGCGTCGCCGAGCGCCAGCAGCATCAGCGACGAGGTGGTCGGCGCGAGATTGTGCGGGCAGGCCTCGCGCGCCTTCGGCAGCGTCAGCGCGACGTCGGCGGCCTGCTCGAGCGTCGAAGTCGCGCTCCGCCGTCATCGCGATCAGCGCGATGCGGAAGCGCTTGGCGTAGGTGATCAGGTTCTTCATCTCCGGCTGCTCGCCGGACCACGACAGCGCCATGATGACGTCGTCGGCGGTGATCATGCCGAGATCGCCATGGCTGGCTTCGGCGGCATGGACGAAGAAGGCGGGCGTGCCGGTGGAGGCGAAGGTCGCGGCGATCTTGCGGCCGATATGGCCGGACTTGCCGAGGCCGGTGACGATCAGCCGGCCCTTGGCGTTGCGGATCAGGTCGGCGGCGGCGGCGAAGGCCGACGCCGAGTCGGATTGCAGCGCGGCGGCGAGCGCGGTGATGCCGCTGGCTTCGGCGTCCAGCGTGCGCAGCGCCGACGCACGGCGGCGATCGGCGTGATGCGGTCACGCGATGATGGTTTGCGTCATCCAGCGGTTTCGACCTGGCCATCGTCGTGGTTTCCAAGGGAAGGATGCGGACGGCTCGGCTCTCGCCTCAGGGTGGCCTGCTCCTTAGCACGGCCCAACCGCGATGCGACGCGGGGGCGGTTCTCAACGGGTCATTAACCATAATTTTTTAACTCCATTAACGACGTTTTCGCGCGTGCGGTTCGGAACCCGGTCGTCAAGCGTATGAATTCGTTGGAGTATTTTTGATCGTGATGTCGGGTCCAGCAAGGGGCCGCCGCAGGCGCGCAACTGCCTTGCGCGCGCTTTTGCCATGCCTTGTGCTGATCGCGGCTGCACCGAGCCCGCGCCGCGCCCAAACCGTCACTCCGGACCTGTTGCGCCCGGTGCGCGACGGCTTTGCGCCGCCGCAGGATTCGCCGCTGCGCAAGATCGGCAGCGACACCGACGACAGACCGCGATGCCGACGAGACCGCCTCGCGACAGGACGCCATGGCGCCGTCGCGGATCGGCAACACCCCGGCCTATGGCCTCTCCGCCGCCAGCGGCGCGTCCTCTTCCGGCTTCGACTCGCTCAATCGCAAGCGCAAGAAGCCAAAACTTTATCCCGGGCAGGCCAAGCCGAAACCGCCGGCCGGTCCCGGCAGCCGCTGCCGCCGTGCACGCCGACTGCGCGTCCGGCTGTCGGCCCCGCCGTCGGCGCCCGCCAACAAGACGCCGATCCCGCCGGCGATGGCCGGCACCGTGGTCGGCCAGCCGCCGCGCAAGCGGCTCAAGATCGACGACGATCCGTTCGGCGCGGTCGGCGATTACGCCGGCAGCTTCCTGGTCAAGTCCGCGGTCGAACTCTCCGGCGGCTACGACACCAATCCCGGCCGCACCTTCGTGCCGAAGGGCTCGCCGTTCTACATGGTCGCGCCGGAATTTCTCGCCGTCTCCGACTGGGAGCGCCACGCGGTGGTCGCCGATCTGCGCGGCTCGTTCACCGGCTATGGCAACACCTTCCCGCCGCCGATCGACGGCACCATCTCGCCGGCGCCGATCAATGTCGACCGGCCGGATTTCAACGGCCATATCGACGGCCGCCTCGACGTCAGCCGCGACACCCGCCTGACCGGCCAAGTGCGGTTGCGGCTTTCGACCGACAATCCCGGCAGCCCGAACATCCAGGCCGGCCTCGCCAAATATCCGGTCTACACCGACGCTCGGCGGCACCGTCGGCGTCGACCAGAACTTCAACCGCCTGCAGGTTTCCGCCGGCGGCACCGTCGACCGCACCGTCTATCAGCAATTCCAAACTCACCGACGGCAGTTCGACGCAGCAACGACGACCGCAACTTCAACCAGTTCGGCGGCGTCGGCCGCGTCAGCTACGACCTGTTGCCGGGCGTGAAACCGTTCGGCGAGATCCAGGGCGACACCCGCGTGCACGACGTCAGGCTCGACCGCAACGGCTTTGCGCGCAACTCCAACGGCGGCTACGTCAAGGCCGGCACCACGTTTCGAATTCTCGCGGCTGCTGACCGGCGAAATCTCGGTCGGCTATGCGGCGCGCGACTATGTCGATCCGCGGCTCAACCGCCTGCAGGGCCTGCTGACCTCGGCCTCGCTGATCTGGACGGCGACGCCGCTGACCACGGCGAAATTCATCTCCAACACCTCGATCGACGAGACCACGCTGCCCGGCGTCTCCGGCGTGCTGACGCAGTACCTACACCGTCGAGGTCGATCACGACTTCCGCCGCTGGCTCACCGGCATCGGCAAGTTCACCTAGGGCACGCTCGACTACCAGGGCGACGACCGCTTCGACAAGATCTACTCGCTCTCGGGCGACCTGATCTACAAGATGAACCGCAACCTCTGGGTCAAGGGCACGCTGCGCCGCGACTGGCTCGAGTCCAATCTTCCCGGCAACAGCACCGCCTCGACCGTGGTGATGCTCGGGGTGCGGCTGCAGCATTGATTGGGCCGATATTGACCTCTCATTCGTCACGGCCGGACAGTTCACCGCGCTGCTGCAAAATTGGCCGTCGTTGCGTGCGGTATCCAGCATTCGCCGCATTGATGAACAAGTTCATTGGCGGAATTTGATACAAGAATGTCTGATTGCGGCAGCGACCATTTGTCCTTTGCCCATTGACCCCGGACGAATCCCGGGTCAGCGTCCGGCCCTCTAACAGAAGGGAAAACCTCATGACCCATAACCCACCCGGTCGCAGCGTCCTGTCGCGATTGATCGCGGCGATGATTTTGACCGGCATTTATTGTTTCAGCCTCGTCGGCACGACAGCGCTGATGGTGGCGACATCCACGACGGAGGCTTCCGCCCGTGGCAGAGGCCGAGGCCGGGGTTCAAGCCGTGGCCGTGGCCGTGGCCGCGGCCGTGGCGTCGGCATCATTCGTGGTCGCGGACGCGGCGGCGGGTGCCACTACAGCGCGCGCTTCGGCCGGGTCGTCTGCTACTAAGCTACGGCAGGCCGATACTTCAGGCGTCATGACGCGGGTTTGAGCCGGCGATCCCGCCATCTTCGTTGGAAGATGGTGGGATGGCTCGTTCAGGCCCGCGATGACGTTTGTCTTGCGCAGTTCCCGCGACGCGGCGACGCACCCTCCCGTCTTGAACCGTCCCGGCGGCGATCTACCTGATTCCCTGGATGCCGTGGCTCCTGCCGCCGGCGTCAGGGAGACGACGATGAACTACCTCAAAACGGCGATCCTTTTGGCGGGTCTGACGGCCCTGTTCATGGGCGTCGGCTATTTGATCGGCGGCGCCGGCGGCGCGATCATCGCACTTGCGATCGCGGCCGCGACCAACCTGTTCGCCTACTGGAATTCCGACCGCATGGTGCTGTCGATGTACGGCGCCCAGGAGGTCGATGCGCGCACCGCGCCCGAACTCGTCAATATGGTAGCGACGCTGGCCGGCCGCGCCGGCCTGCCGATGCCGCGCGTGTTCGTGATGGACAATCCGCAGCCCAACGCGTTCGCCACCGGCCGCAATCCGCAGAACGCGGCCGTCGCCGTTACCACCGGACTGATGCAGTCGCTGAGCCGCGAAGAGCTCAGCGGCGTGATCGCCCATGAGCTCGCGCACATCAAGAACCACGACACGCTGATGATGACCATCACCGCGACCATTGCCGGCGCGATCTCGATGGTGGCGCAGTTCGGGATGTTTTTCGGCGGCAATCGCGATAACAACAATGGCCCCGGCATTATCGGCTCGATCGCGATGATGATCCTGGCGCCGCTCGGCGCCATGCTGGTGCAGACCGCGATCAGCCGGACCCGCGAATACGCCGCCGACAATCTCGGCGCGCGCATCGCCGGCCAGCCGATGTGGCTCGCCTCCGCACTGGTCAAGATCGAAAACGCCGCGCATGCAGGTTCCGAACATGGAGGCCGAACGCAATCCGGCGACCGCGCACATGTTCATCATCAATCCGTTGTCGGGCCACGGCATCGACAACCTGTTCTCGACCCATCCATCGACCGAGAACCGGATCGCCGAGTTGCAGCGGCTCGCCGCCGAACTCGGCAGCGGCGGCGCGGCGCCGTCGGCACGTCAGGCGCAATCGCCTCGACGCGGTCCCTGGACCGCTCCCCGCGGCAGCGGTGCGGCGCCGCGCGGACCGTGGGGTTGAAGCTGAGGCACGCACAGACTTCTCAACGGGTCGTCACCGCGAACGTGGGGACCATCACCCCTGGCGCCGATGGTCGGAGCGCAGCGGTCCAACAAGGATACTGACGCCAAGACATGCACGACACGGCGTATGGGTCCCTCGAGTTCGCGGGGACGACATGCGTTATGAGGCGGCGCCATGCGTCGCCCGCGCATTGCGCTCCTCCGGCGCCGGTCCTATAAAAACGAAAACAAATTTGGGAGGCCAAGGATGCGCGCCAGCCGGTTGCCGGGCCAATTGCCCGCTCTTTCCATCGCCGCCATTTCCATCGCCGTTCTTGGCCTCGCGCTATCGCTCGCCACATCAGCGGCCGCGCAAAAACGCGGCGGCACGTTGCGGCTCTATCATAACGACAATCCGCCCAGTGCCTCGCTGCACGAGGAATCCACCATCGCGTCGGTGACGCCGTTTATGGCCGTGTTCAACAACCTCGTGGCATTCGATCCGCTGAAAGTTCACGAGAGCCTCGACACCGTGGTGCCGGACCTCGCCGAAAGCTGGTCGTGGGATCCGACCAATACAAAGCTGACATTCAAGCTGCGGCAGGGCGTGAAGTGGCACGACGGCGCGCCGTTCACGGCAAAGGACGTGCAGTGCACCTGGCGGATGATCATCGGCAAGAGCGACGTGCAGGACTTCAAGCGCAACCCGCGCAAGGTCTGGTACACGAAGTTGCAGGACGTCAGCATCAACGGCGATTACGAGGCGACGTTCGAATTGAGCGAGCCGCAGCCGAGCCTGCCGGTGCTGCTGGCGAGCGCGTTCTCGCCGGTCTATCCCTGCCACGTGCCGCAGCAGCGATGCGCACCAAGCCGGTCGGCACCGGGCCGTTCAAGCTGGTCGAGTTCAACCGCGGCAATTCCATCCGTCTGGTGCGCAATCCCGACTACTGGAAGAAGGATCGCCCGTATCTGGACGAGATCACGTTCCGGATGATCGACAGCCGTGCCACGCGGATGCTGGCGTTCGCGACCGGCGATTACGACATCACCTTTCCGGCCGACGTCAGCGTTCCCCTGATGAAGGACGTCAAGGCGCGGGCGCCGAACGCGGTGTGCGAGATGATCACCACGGGCACGCAATCCAATCTGATGGTCAACCGCGAGAATCCGCCGTTCGACAACGCGGAATTGCGCAAGGCGATGTCGCTGGCGATCGATCGCAAGGCCTTCAATACCATCCTGATGGAGGGCATGGCGCTGACCGGCGGCGCGATGCTGGCGAAGCCGGCGGGCGAATGGGGCATGCCGCCGGAGATGCTGGCGTCGCTGACGGGCTACAGTCCCGACACCGCGAAAAATATCGCGGAGGCGCAGGCATCATGCAGAAGCTCGGCTACAGCGAGACAAAACCGCTGGCGATCAAGATCCAGACCCGGAACCTGCCGACCTATCGCGATGCCGCGGTCATTCTCACCGACCAGCTCAAGAAGATCTATATCGTCGGCGAGCTCGACATCCTGGACACGCCGCGCTGGTACGCCAAGCTGGCCAAGAAGGACTACACCATCGGGCTGAACGTCACCGGCGTCAGCGTCGACGATCCCGACGGCAACATCGTGGAAAACTATTCCTGCAAGTCCGAGCGCAACTACACCCAGTACTGCAATGCCGAGGTGGACAAGTTGCTGGCGGCGCAATCGCGCGAACTCGACCGGGAAAAGCGCAAGAAGATCGTCTGGGATATCGAGCGCCTGCTGGTCGATGATGCCGCGCGGCCGATCATCACCCACGCCATCGCCGCCAATTGCTGGCATCCCTACGTCAAGAATTACACCCCGCACGACAACAGCCAGTACAACAGCCTGCGGTTCGAGGAAGTCTGGCTGGATAAGTGAGGGGGCGGAGTGCGGGTGAGTGGCGGGTGACGTTTCAACCCGTCGTGGCGACGGCGAACGGGGGGAGCCATAACCCCTGGCCTCCACCGTTCAACATAGGTCGCTGCGCTCACGATGCGCCGCCCTAAGACGCGAGCCTCGCGTCGGGTCCCGGCCTTCGCCGGGACGACGAGGCGTTGTTGCTCACCGCGGCAAATTCGTCGTGCCCATCAAGAACTGGTCGATCGAGCGCGCGCAGAGCCGGCCTTCGCGGATCGCCCACACCACCAGCGACTGGCCGCGGCGCATGTCGCCGGCGGAAAACACGTTGGGGCGCGAGGTCTGATAGTCCGCGGTGTTGGCGCGCACATTGCCGCGCGGGTCGAGGTCGACGCCGAGCGTCTTCAACAGGCCCTCGTGCACCGGATGCACAAAACCCATCGCCAGCAGCACCAGCTGCGCGTCGAGTTCGAATTCGGTGCCGGCGACCGGCTTGAACTTGTCGTCGACCTGCACGCCGTGCAGTTTTGCCACCTTGCCGTCGACGCCGGAGAAGTTCTGCGTCAGCACGGCGTATTCGCGCTTGGCGCCTTCGGCCTGGCTCGACGAGGTCCGCATCTTCAACGGCCAGTTCGGCCAGGTCAGGCCCTTGTTCTCATGCTCGGGCGGCGCCGGCATGATCTCGAGCTGGGTCACCGACAGCGCGCCTTGCCGGAACGAGGTGCCGATGCAGTCCGAGCCGGTATCGCCGCCGCCGATCACAACCACATGCTTGCCGCCGGCGAGAATTTCCGGACGCATTGCCGAGCGGCTCGCCGGAGACGCGGCGGTTCTGCTGCGGCAGGAAATCCATCGCGTAGTGAATGCCGGCGAGATCGCGGCCGGGAATCGGCAGATCGCGCGCGGCTTCGGCGCCGCCGGTCAGCGCCATCACGTCGTACTGGTCCAGCAACACCTGCGGATCGACGGCGCCTGCCGCATTGCCGCCGACCGGCGTGCTGTAATGGAAGGTGACGCCTTCGGCTTCCATCTGCTCGAGGCGGCGGTCGATATGAACCTTCTCCATCTTGAAGTCGGGAATGCCGTAACGCAGCAGGCCGCCGGCCTTGGCGAATTTCTCATAGACATGCACGTCGTGGCCGGCGCGCGCGAGCTGCTGCGCGCAGGCAAGCCCCGCCGGGCCGGAGCCGATCACGGCGACCTTCTTGCCGGTCTTTTGCGCCGCGATTTCCGGCTTCAGCCAGCCATTGTCCCAGGCGCGGTCGACGATGGCGCATTCGATGGTCTTGATGGTGACCGGGTTGTCGTCGATGTTCAGCGTGCAGGAAGCCTCGCACGGCGCCGGGCAGATCCGCCCGGTGAATTCCGGAAAATTGTTGGTCGAGTGCAGGTTGCGCGAGGCTTCTTCCCAATTGCCGCCATAGACCAGATCGTTGAAGTCCGGAATCTGGTTGTTGACCGGGCAGCCCGGCGTGCCCGGCGCCACCGAGCCGGTGCCGTGGCAATAGGGAATGCCGCAATTCATGCAGCGCGCGGCCTGGTCGCGGGTTTCCTTCTCGCTCAGGGGAACGACGAATTCCTGATAATGCTGCACGCGCTCGGCGACCGGCGCGTACTTGCGGTCATGCCGCTCGATCTCGAGAAAACCTGTAATCTTGCCCATTAAAGCTTAAGCCCCTGCAACCCTTGCTTCGTCATTCCGGGATGCGCCGCAGGCGCAGACCCGAGAATCTCGATATTACGTTTGCGAGATTCCGGGTTCGCGCTTCGCGCGCCCCGGAATGACGCTTGGTGAATCTCTACGCCCCGATCGCGATTTTCGGCTCGGCGTCGGCGTTGGCCTTCAATTCCTTCAGCGCGCGGCGGTACTCCACCGGCATCACCTTGCGGAATTTCGGCATAAACGCTTTCCAGTTCGCCAGGATGTCGGCGGCGCGCTTCGAGCCCGTCAGCTTGAAGTGACGCGTGATCAGGACATGCAGCCGCTCGATGTCGGAAGCCAGCAAGTTCGCGAACACGTCCACGCGCCCAT
>CAVUNF010000046.1:0-86827 GCA_963742695.1 uncultured Alphaproteobacteria bacterium | reverse complement strand
ATATCCGCCTTCAACTGATGGTCGCCCGATATCACCGCGATCGGCTTGCCCAACACCTTGCCGCCGAAATCGTCGACCGCCATTTGCGCGGCGGTGAGCGAGCCCTGGCCGGTGGGCGTGGAGGCCGGCCCGTTCATGTCGGTGAGAACGCCGATCTTGACCACGTCGTCGGATATCTGGGCGAACGCGGCGGATGACGCCAACAACGCGGCTGCCGCAAGTATGGATATTTTTCGGGCGATCATGTCGTCTTCTCCCATTTTCTTTTGGGCGCGTATTGGCCCTGTTGCTTGACCGGGAGCTAAGGTCGGCCCGGCTTGCCTTCTTGCAATCGTTCAACGCCCTGGGGTCGGCGCGGTTCGGTGTGATCAAGCGGCGAACCTAATTTGACCTGATGGCGTCGCGTCGTAACCACTGAGTTCCGAGGCCCGCTGCTTCAAGCGTTTTTGTCCGATAAAGCCGAGCAGCGCCTGTATCGAGGGCCGGAAATAGCTGCGCTGGCGCATCAGCAGATCAAAATTCTCCCAGAGCAATGGGACAAAATCGAGCCCGGCCGCGGTTGCGGCGGCGCGGGTCGCGATGCCGCAGTCGGCCTTGCCGGCGCGGATCGCGGCGGCGAGATCCGGCCCGGTCAGGCAAGGCGGCTCGAGCCGGTGCAATTCCTTCGATTTGGCGCCGGCGCGCGCCAGCAGCACCTCGAGCAGCATCTGCGCGCCGGCGCCGGGCTGCCGGACCGCCATGCGCGCGCCGGAGGAGAGAACGTCGGAGAGGCTGTGCAGCTGCTTTGGGTTTTCGGGCGGCAGCAGCAACCCTTGCTCGCGCTTGACCATTCCGACCAGCACCGCGTCATGCAGGTCCGGCATTGCGCGAACCGCCGCGATATTGGCGTCGTCCGCAGACACCCCGTCGCCGTGAAAATGAATGGCCGCGGCGATCACCTCATCGCGCTGCAGGCGCTCGACCCCGCGTGCGGTGCCTTCGGTGAGCGTGGCCAGGCCTGAGCGGGACTCGCGCAAGGTCCATTCCAGGAGATCGTCCTGGCTGCCGCCGACGATCGGCGGCGGGTCGGCGGCGATCATACCGGCCGGGCGCGCCAATCCCGAAAGCACCCAGCGGTCCAACTCGTGGCGTGGAAACAACCACTTGCCGGTTACCTTGCTGCAGGGGATCTCGCCTGAGGTCACCAGCGCATAGAGCTTGCGCTCTGCAAGCCGGATGTAATCGGCGGCCTCGCTGGTGGTCAGATATTCCATCCTGCATTTGTATGCATATTCCTGTCCTTTTTCAATAGATTGACAATTACGGAATCGTTGCCGAACAAGATCGGCGGAGGTGGCGAGTGTCCGACCAGTTCAGCGCCTGGCAACTGATCCTGAACGGCGATGCGGCGCTGTTTGCGATCGTGCGACTTTCGCTGGCCGTCAGCCTGTCGGCGGTGGCGCTGGCGGCTCTCGTCGGGATGCCCCTGGGCGCGCTGTTGGCGCTGACCCGCTTTCCCGGGCGATCCGCCCTGGTGGTAATGCTCAACGCGCTGATGGGATTGCCGCCGGTGGTGGTTGGACTGGCGGTCTACCTGCTGCTGTCGCGATCCGGGCCGCTTGGGGATCTCGGCATTCTGTTCACGCCGATAGCGATGGTGATCGCCCAAACCATCCTGATCGTGCCGATCATCGCGGCGCTGGCGCGCCAGATCATCGAAGATCTCTGGGCCGAGTATCGCGACGAACTGACCGCGATGGACGTCAGTCCGGCCGGCCGCATGATGACGCTGCTATGGGATGCGCGCTTCAGCCTGCTTACGGCGCTGCTGGCGGGTTTTGGGCGAGCCGCCGCCGAGGTCGGCGCGGTCATGATCGTCGGCGGCAATATCGACGGCTTTACGCGGACCATGACCACGGCGGTGGCGCTCGAGACCTCGAAGGGCAATCTGCCGCTGGCGATGGGACTGGGGCTCGTTCTGGTCGCCATCGTTCTGGCGATCAACGCAGCAGCATGGGGAACGCGCGCGTGGTCCGAACGGCAGGTGGGATGACGATGCGGGCCCCTTCCAGCGATCTTCCCCTTGTTTTCGATGATGTCACGCTGCAGGCGGGCGCGACCACGATCCTCGATCGCCTGAACCTGCTAATTAATCCGGGCGCCCCGACCCTGATCGTCGGGCCGAATGGCTCGGGCAAGAGCACCCTGCTGCGTCTCTGCATGGGACTTGCGGTTCCCTCTGCGGGCCGCATCAGCTGGGGCGGCCGAACCGACAGCAAGCCGGTGCGGCGCGCGATCCTGTTTCAGCGTCCGGTCATGCTGCGAAGAACCGCCGCGGCCAACGTTGCCTATGCGCTGGCGCAGGCCGGTGCGCCGCGCAAGGAGCGCGCGTCGCGCGGCGCTGCATTGCTGGAACGCGTGGGGCTCACCAATCTGGCGCAGCGCCCGGCGCGACGGCTGTCGGGCGGCGAACAGCAGCGGCTGGCGCTGGCCCGCGCGCTGGCGCGCGATCCGGAAATCCTGCTGCTCGACGAGCCCACCGCCAGCCTCGATCCCGCCGCGACACGCAGTGTCGAGGAGATCGTGTTGATGGCGGCCCAATCCGGCATCAAGATCGTTATGGCCTCGCACGATCTCGGTCAGGTGCGCCGGCTCGCGGGCGACGTCATTTTTCTGGTTCGTGGCGCGCTGTGCGAGCAGGGGCCTGCCGCCGATTTTCTCGACCACCCAAGCACACCGGAAGCCGCCGCATTCCTGCGCGGCGATCTCGTGATCTGATTTGCCGCAACAGGAGCACCCCATGGCGTCTCGCTTTTCATCATTCGCATCCGCAGTTTTTCTCACCGGCCTCGCCGGTCTTGTGCCGGCGAGTGCCCAGGATCGCTCGATTGTCGTGGCGTCGACCACGTCGACCCAGGATTCCGGACTGTTCGGCCATTTGTTGCCGATGTTCAAGGCCAAGACCGGCATCGATGTGAAGGTGATCGCGCAGGGTACCGGCCAGGCGCTCGACACCGCGCGGCGCGGCGACGCCGACGTGGTGTTCGTCCACGCCAAATCGCAGGAAGAGAAATTTGTCGCCGACGGTTTTGGCGTGAAGCGATTTGACGTGATGTACAACGATTTCGTGCTGATCGGGCCGAAGAGCGATCCAGCGGGCGTCAAGGGCAAGGACATCGAGACCGCCCTGAAGGCGATTCAGGCCAAGGCCGCGCCGTTTGTTTCACGCGGCGATAAATCGGGCACGCATTCGGCCGAACTCGCGCTCTGGAAGCAGTCCGGTGTCGATATATCAGCCGCAAAAGGTCCGTGGTATCGCGAGATCGGACAGGGCATGGGTGCGGCACTCAATACCGCCGGCGCGATGAACGGCTATGTGCTGTCCGACCGCGGCACCTGGCTATCGTTCAAGAACCGTGGCGATCTTGTGATATCAGTCGAAGGCGACAAACGGCTGTTCAACCAATACGGCGTCATGCTGGTCAATCCGGAAAAATTCCCTTCGGTAAAGAAGGAGTTCGGCCAGGCCTTCATCGACTGGCTGGTGTCGGCGGAAGGCCAAGCGGCCATCGCCGGCTACAAGATCGATGGTCAGCAGCTGTTCTTCCCCAATGGGGAGAAGAAGGCGAGTTGAACCGAAATTTATTCTTTGGACTTGGTCTGGGGCGGGCAGTCTTTCCGCGTTTCCATTGCCTTGCCGTCTTGTTGAACGGTCGGTGCGGCGGAGTGCTTTTCGCCGCCGGCGTCAGGCAGGACGGCGCTGTTTCCTATCGCCATCGATGAATCGCCCGTCTTGCCAGCCCTGCCGGTGGTCGTGTTTGATGTGGTGTTGCAGTTGGCCTCGGGCTTGGCGTTCGAAGGCGCGGCCGGCTGCGACAGTGCTGGCGTTGCGGCGAACAATGCTGCAAGAGCTGTAGCGATGAAATGATGGCGCATTTTGAACCTCTGTGGGTCAAACGATTGAAGCAATCCAACATAAACGTTCGGGTGCCACGATTGTTCCGGCTAGGCCTATCGTTTGCGCGTGGCCGCACAGGTCGGCATTGCCGATGATGGCGCAGCGCTTGCCGGCGTCGCTCACGCCGCTCGACGTCGCGAGCGCAGCATTGCTCGATGGCCTTGAGCCGGTCATGCCCGTTGAACTTGCGCTCGCCGACGCGCTGGGTTGTGTCGCCGCGGAGATGCCGCCGCTCAAGGCGGTGCCGACCCGCGACACCGCCGCGGCCGATGGCTGGGCGCTCTGCGCCCGCGACCTCGTCGGCGCGTCATCCTATTCGCCCCTGCCATTGCCGAAAGCGCCGGTCTGGGTCGAAGCCGGTGACACGATGCCGGATGCCTGCGACTGCGTGATCGACGCCGACCTGGCGGACCAAACAGGTCCGATTTTTCAGGTGCTGGCGGAAGCGATCCCGGGGCAGGGCGTTCGCCGCATCGGCGGCGACATCGCGCCCGGGTCTTTCGTGATCGCTGCGGGGCAGCGCGTGCGCCCGCTCGATCTGTTGATCGCGCGCGCCGCGGGGCTGCAAAGGCTGAACGTGCGTCGCCCGCGGCTCTCAGTCGTCAACATTCCCGCGGCATCAGGCGATGCGGCGACGGCGCAACTGATCGCGGAAATCGCACACGCGGCCGGTGCTGACGTCGTTTGTAGCGAGGCTGCCGCACGCGACGCAGGGTCCGTGGCGAAAGCACTCGATGCCAACTCGTGCGATCTGCTTGTTACGGTCGGCGGCAGCGGCGTCGGCCGCACCGATGCGGCAATCGCCGCGGTGGCAGAGCGTGGCGAGGTGGTCGCGCATGGTCTCGCCTTGCAGCCGGGCCGCACCACCGCCGTCGGTGCAATCGGAAAAATCCCGGTCATTGCGCTCTCAGGCGCGCCGGACCATGCGCTCGCGGCATTTTGGACGCTGGCGCTTCCGGCGCTGGATCGCCTGTCGGGACGGCAGTCGCGCAAGGCGGTCACGCTGCCGCTGCAGCGCAAAATTGCCTCAAGCGTTGGCATCGCCGAGATCGTCCTGCTCGCAAGAGATGACAGCGCCTGGATGCCGCTTGCGGTCGGCGATCTCTCGCTAGAGACCATCGCCCGGCCAGATGCATGGCTGGTGGTCCCGGGCGGCAGCGAAGGTTTTGCTGCGGGCATGCCGGTCGATGCCTATATGTTGCGGTACTGACATGGGTTCCGACATGACCAATGCGCAACTGTCGCAAAGCCGCGAAGGCGTGGATCAGGACCAGTTCCTGACCATCCTGTCGCGCGAAGACGCGTTGTTGCGTTTCGAAGCCGCGCTGTTCCCGCGTGCGGTCTCAAGCGAAGTGCGGCCGCTTGCCGATGCGCTCGGCTGCGCGCTGGCAGCCGATATCGTGGCGCCGATCGACGTGCCGCCGTTCGACCGCTCCAATGTCGACGGCTTTGCGGTGCGCTCGGCCGATCTCGCGTCGGCGGGCGAAGCCGCGCCAGTCCGCGTCGTGCTCAACGACGAGGTTATCGCCTGCGGCATTGCGCCGACACAACAGGTGCTCTCGGGCACGGCCACTTCGATTGCGACCGGCGGTCCGGTGCCGCGCGGCGCCGACGCCGTCGTCATGGTCGAGCATACCCAACCCGCAGGGCGCCCGCGCGATCGATGTCCGCCGCGCGGCCTCGCCCGGACAATTCATCTCCTATGCCGGCTCCGACATCGCGCGCGGCGAAGCGCTGCTGCGCGCCGGCACGGTGATCGGTTCGCGCGAAATCGGCATGCTGGCGGCCTGCGGCATCGCGCAAGTCTCGGTCGCGCGAAGGCCGCGCGTCGCCGTGATCTCCACCGGCGACGAATTGGTGCAGCCAGGAAAACCGCTGCGGCCAGCCGCGATCTACGACACCAACGGCGCGATCGTCACGGCGGCGGTGCGCGAGAACGGCGGCGATGCGGGCTTTCTCGGCGCCGTCTCCGACGATGAAGACAAAACTCGAAGCCGCGATGCGCGGCGCGCTCGAGAGCTGCGACATGCTGGTGCTGTCGGGCGGCACCTCGAAGGGCGCCGGCGACTTGTCCCATCGCATCATCGCGCGGCTGGGAAAGCCCGGGATCATCGCCCATGGCGTGGCGCTGAAGCCGGGCAAGCCGCTGTGTCTCGCGGTCTGCGACGGCAAGCCGGTGGTGATCCTGCCGGGATTTCCGACCTCGGCGATGTTCACCTTCCACGACATGATCGTGCCGGTGCTGCGGCGGATGGCCGGGCTGCCGCCGCGCGCCGATGCCAAGGTCAAGGCGAAAGTCCCGGTGCGGATCGCGTCCGAACTCGGCCGCACCGAATTCGTCATGGTGTCGCTGGTCGAAGGCGATGACGGCCTGATCGCCTATCCCACCGGCAAGGGTTCGGGCGCGATCACCTCGTTCGCGCAGGCCGATGGTTTCCTGCGGATCGATGCGCTGGCCGATCAGATGCCGGCCGGCACCGAGGCCGAGGTGACGTTGTTCACGCCGCATGTTCGGGTGCCCGATCTCGTGATCGTCGGCAGCCACTGCACCGGACTGGATCTCGTCACCGCACCGCTGTCGCGTGCCGGCCTCACTGTTCGTTCGATCGCGGTCGGCAGCCTCGGCGGATTGGCGGCGGCGCGGCGCGGCGAATGCGATTTTGCGCCGATCCATCTGTTCGATGAGAAGACCGAGAGCTACAACACGCCGTTCCTGATGGCCGGCCTCGAACTGGTGCCGGGCTGGCGGCGGATGCAGGGCATCGTGTTTCGCGCAGGCGACAAGCGCTTCGAAGGCTTGAGCGCGCAGGACGCGGTGCGCGCGGCGCTCGCCGATCCCGCCTGCATCATGGTCAACCGCAACCAGGGCGCCGGCACCCGCATCCTGATCGACCGGCTGCTCGGCGCGGCGCGCCCCGACGGCTACTGGAATCAGCCGCGCTCGCACAACGCGGTCGCCGCCGCCGTCGCGCAAAACCGCGCCGACTGGGGCATGACCATCGCGCCGGTCGCGCATGCCGCGGGGCTCGGTTCATTCCGCTCGCCGAAGAGCATTATGATTTTGCGCTGGTGACGGCGCGCAAGCAGCGGCCGGCGGTGCAGGCGTTTTTGGCAGGCGCTGGCGTCGGAAGAAGGACGCGCGGCGCTGGCGGCGGCGGGATTCCGGCCGGCGTGAGCTATCCCCTCGAACGTCGTCCCGGCGAAGGCCGGACCCATGACCAGCGGAATCGCTTGTCTTGCAAGCGTCTGCTCCATTGCTGAAACGAGAATCGCGTCGCCGCGATGAGCGCATTGCGCTCAGCTAGGGTCCCGGCTCGGCCGGGACGACGCCGGGAAATCTGCGATGCCATTCACTCAAACAAACGCCATGCCGCCGTTCAGCATGATCGTCTGCCCGGTCATGTAGTCGTTGCCGAGCACCATCAGCACCGCTTGCGCCACTTCATCGGGCTGTCCCATGCGGCCGAGCGGGATGCGGCTCGCGAGATCGGTGCGGCCGCGCATCATGTCGGTTTCGATCAGCGAGGGCGCCACCGCATTGACGGTGATGCCTTCCTTGACCAGCCGCGCCGCATAGCCGCGCGTCAGCCCCTCCATGCCGGCCTTCGAGGCGTTGTAGTGAACGCCGATCGCGCCGGCGCCACGCGCGGCACCCGAGGAGATATTGACGATGCGGCCCCATTTTTTCGCGCGCATCGCCGGCAACACGGCTTGGGTGCAGAGAAAGGCCGATTTCAGGTTGACCGCTATGGTCGCATCGAACTCGGCTTCGGTGAGGTCATCGATGCCGCGCACGATCGCGATGCCGGCATTGTTGACGAGAATGTCGATCGGCCCCAGCGCTGACGCGACCTGATCGATCATTTTGGCGACCGCTGCGGCCTGCGATACGTCGGCGGCGACCGCGATCGCACGGCCGCCCTTGCCCTTGATGCCGCCGACCACCGCCTCGGCTTCAGCGGCGCGTTCGCGATAATTGACCGCGACCGCGGCGCCGGCCTCGGCGAGCGCCGCTGGCAATCGCAGCGCCGATGCCGCGCGAGCCGCCCGTCACCAGCGCAATGCGGCCTTTCAAATCCGGATTGATGGTCATGATCGCAGTCCTCGTTGGCGGTGAATCAGCCGCCGTCCAGCGCCGCCAGCCGCTCGGCGGCGGCGATGTCGTCCATGGTGTTGGCGTTGAAGAACGGATCGAGTTCATCGACCGGCCATTCCACGGTGGCGAGCCTGTAGCGCGCGGTCCAGCGGTCGATCTTCCTGATGTCTTCGACCACCAGCGCGTGGCGAAGTTCTTCGCGCAACGCCACGCTCCACAATCCGATCACCGGATGCGACTGGCCGTCGGAAGCGGCGACCGCGAGCTGCGCGTTTTCTGCGATCCGCGCCGCATGCAGGCGCGCGACCAGATCGCGCGGCAGGAACGGACAGTCCGCCGCCGCGCTGAGCATGAATTCAACCTCCGGCCGGTTGGCCGCGGCCCAGTCGAGCGCCGCCAAAATGCCGGCCAGCGGGCCCGGGAAATCCGCGACGCCATCCGGCGATCACCGGCAGGCCGAAACTCGCAAAGCGGGCCGGATCGCCATTGGCGTTGAGAATCAGCCCGTCGCATTGCGGTTTCAGCCGCGCGATGACGCGGTCGAGAATGGTGCGGCCGCCGATCTGGCGCATCGGCTTGTCGCCGCCGCCCATCCGCCGCGCCAGCCCGCCGGCGAGCAGCACGCCGGGCGTGGCCAGCGCGTCTCTTGACGTCGCCAGCCGTCTTCACGTCGCTTACTCGTCACGTTCGCCCCCTTGCGCTTGTGACGCGCGGATTCCTCTTCGACGAAGGCGAGGTTCTGGTCGTAGACGATGCGCTCCTGGCCCGCCAACGCGATGAATCGCTTGCCGCGCGCGCGCCCGACCAGCGTCAATCCGACCTGCCGCGCGAGGTCGACGCCCCAGGCGGTAAAGCCCGAGCGCGACACCAGAATGGGAATGCCCATCCGCACCGTCTTGATGATCATCTCGGAAGTCAGCCGTCCCGTGGTGTAGAGGATCTTGTCGGCGGGATCGACGCCGTGGCGGAACATCCAGCCGGCGATCTTGTCGACGGCGTTGTGGCGGCCGACGTCCTCGGTGTAGCAGACAGGCGTGCCTTCCTTGCACAGCACGCAGCCGTGGATCGCGCCGGCCTCGAGATAGAGCGAGGGCATGGTGTTGATGGCGTGCGTCATCTGGTAGAGCCAGGAGGTGCGCAGCTCCGCCTTCGGCAGCGCGACGCTTTCCACGGCTTCCAGCAGATCGCCGAACGCGGTGCCCTGCGCGCAGCCGGAAGTCTGCGTGCGCTTCTTCAGTTTGGCTTCGAAATTGGTGTGGTGCTCGGTGCGCACCACCACCACCTGCAGGTCGTCGTCATATTCGACCTCGGTGACGACGTCGTCGTATTTCAGCATGTTCTGGTTGAGCAGATAGCCGAGCGCCAGATATTCCGGATAATCGCCGATCGTCATCATGGTGACGATCTCCTGCGCGTTGAGATACAGCGTCAGCGGCCGCTCCACCGGGACATTGATCTCGACCGCGGCGCCGGCCTGATCGGTCCCGGCGACGCGTTCGGTCAGCCTGGGATCGCCGGGATTGGGCAGGATCAGGGGGACGGGGGCTTTGTCGATCTTCATCATCATCCGCAAGCTAGCATGACATTGGCTGTAGGCCGATATAAAGCACCTCTGGAGAAAGCATAGCCGGGTTCCGCCGGCGGCTCGGAGAACATGATGAAAGTGATCGGGCTCGCCGGGTGGAGCGGTGCCGGCAAGACCACGCTGCTGAGCCGCGTGATCCCGCATCTGCTGGGCCAGGGCCTTCGGGTTTCCGTCATCAAGCACGCCCACCACAGTTTCGATGTCGACGTGCCCGGCAAGGATTCCTGGGTGCATCGGGAGGCGGGCGCCGAGGAAGTGCTGGTCTCCTCCGGCAAGAGGTGGGCCCTGATGCATGAATTGCGCGGGGCCGCCGAGCCGAGGCTGCCGGAATTGCTGGCGAAGCTTTCGCGGGTCGATCTGGTGGTCGTGGAGGGCTTCAAGTCCGAGCCGCATCGCAAGATCGAGGTGCATCGGGTCGCCAACGGCAAGGCGTTGCTGTTCCCGGGCGATCCCGGCATTGTCGGCATTGCCTCCGACGCGCCGGTTGAAACCACGCTTCCCGTGGTCCATCTCGATGACATCCCGGCGATCGCCGCTATGATGCAGCGCTCCGCGATATCGGTCGAAGACGTGCTGGCGAAAAGCGCCGGCGAAAGCTGAGAAGCAAGATGGCGCAATTGTCCGACGATTGCTTTGCCTTTGGCGGCCCGATGATGTCGGTCGATGAAGCCGTCGGCATTATCGCCGCGCGGGTGACGGCGGTGCAGGATGTCGAGACCGTCCCGCTCAACGCGGCCGATGGCCGCATTCTCGCGCGCGACATTGCCGCGCCGCTGCCGCTGCCGCCGTTCACCAATTCGGCGGTCGACGGCTATGCGGTGCGCAGCAGCGATCTGCCGCCTGGAGCGGAAGCGGTATTTCCGGTCACCGGACGGGTTCAGGCCGGCGCGTCGGCGCGCGAGCCGGTGAAGCCGGGCCATGCGGTGCGGATTTTCACCGGCGCGCCGATGCCGGAGGGAACCGACACGGTGTTCATGCAGGAGGATGTGCGGCTCGATGACGCCGGCAAGGTTGTCCTTCCCGCCGGTCTAAAACCCGGCGCCAATGTGCGCCCCGCCGGCGAGGATATTCCGCTCGGCCATGCCGCGCTCAAGGCCGGCCAGCGGCTGCGGCCGCAGGATGTCGCGCTCGCCGCCGCGTTCGGCCTCACGCATGTCGAGGTGCGCAGGCGCATCCGCGTCGCGGTGTTTTCGACCGGCAATGAGCTGGTATCGCCGGGGTCGCCGCGCGCGGCGGCGCAACTGTTCGATTCCAACCGCGTGATGCTGATCGCGATGCTGGCGCGGCTTGGCTGCGAGGTCAGCGATCTCGGCATCATCGGCGACAACAGCGCCCCGCTGGCGCAGGGCCTGAAGACAGGTGGCCGATGCCCACGATCTGATCCTCACCACCGGCGGCGTTTCGACCGGCGAAGAGGACCACGTCAAGGCGGCGTCGAAAGCGTCGGCACGCTGGTGCTGTGGCGGATGGCGATCAAGCCCGGCCGCCCCGTCGCGATGGGAATCATCGACGGCACGCCGTTCATCGGCTTGCCGGGCAATCCGGTGGCGAGTTTTGTCACTTTCGTTCACGTCGTGAGGCCGACCGTGCTGGCGCTCGGCGGCGCTACGCAGCAGCCGCTGGTCCCGATGCCGGTCCGCGCGGCCTTCACCTACAAGAAAAAAATCGCGCGCCGCGAATATGTCCGGGTCACCTTGCGCAAGGGCGACGACGGCGTGCTCGAGGTGACGAAATTTCCGCGCGAGGGTGCTGGCCTGCTGTCATCGCTGGTGGATACCGACGGGCTGGTCGAACTCGGTGAGGAGATCACCCAGGTCGAACCCGGCCAGATCGTGGGGTTCCTCAGCTATGCAAGCCTGATGTGAAGTAGCGGTTTCGAGCGATCTGCGTTGACGATGCCAACACGCTTCGCCATGTTCGAACCATGACCACGACAAAACTCGATCTCACCGGGCTCAAATGTCCGTTGCCCGCTTTGAAGACGCGCAAGGCGCTGAAGTCCGTGAAGCCCGGCGACTTCCTGGAAGTTCATTGCACCGATCCGTTGTCGGTGATCGACATCCCCAATCTGATCCGGGAAACCGGCGACAGGATCGAGATCACCGAACGGGCGGAGCACCGGATTGTGTTCGTGATTGAAAAAGCAAATCGCCCGATAGGAAACGACGAATGAACAGCCGTCTGGCAAATGATGTCGGCGGCTGACAGACTGCAGAAAATCTGACGGTGCGAACAAGCGGGCCCGCGAGGTGCCGCGGTGCGTGAAATCGAAGAGATTGGGCCCGCCAGGTCAGCCAATTCTGGCTCCAAACCGGCATCGGCAGGACCTCCGCCGGCTTCGATGCCCGGGAGGCAATGGCGTTCCCGTTAACCGCTTATGGGAACGAGATATTTCTCTTGGCATCTGGCATGCCAGGCCCTACAGTTCGAGGGCTTGGCTGAAACGAGAACGAGATGTTTCCATGAGTCATGACGTCCAGAAAGTCCGCTCGTTCGAGCATCCGGGCGAAGGACGCCGGCGTGCGAAATCGACCCCCAAGGGACGGCAGATCGATCCCGATGCGTCGCATGAAATTGCGCTTCTGCTCGGCGACCGGCCGCGGCGGCGCGACCTTCTGATCGAATATCTGCATCTGATTCAGGACACCTATCGCCAGATTTCCGCAGCGCATCTTGCAGCGCTTGCCGATGAGATGAAGCTGGCGTTCGCGGAAGTGTTCGAGACCGCGACTTTCTACGCGCATTTCGATGTGGTGAAGGAGGGCGAGCCCGATATCGCGCCGCTGACCATTCGCGTCTGCGACTCGCTCACCTGCGCCATGATGGGCGCGGAAAAACTGCTGCACGAATTGCAGGACAGTGCCGGCCCCGGCATCCGCGTGGTGCGCGCGCCCTGCGTCGGCCGCTGCGACACCGCACCGGCGGCAGAGGTCGGTCATCATTTTGTCGATCACGCCAGCGTCGCAAGCGTGCTGGCGGCGGCAAAGGGCGGCGATACCCATGCGCATCTGCCCGACTATGTCGACTACGACGCCTATGTCGCCGGCGGCGGCTATGCGCTGCTCAACCGGCTGCGCTCCGGCGAGCTAAAAAAAGAAGATCTGCTCAAGGTGCTCGACGACGCGAGCCTGCGCGGGCTCGGCGGCGCCGGTTTTCCGACGGGACGAAAGTGGCGCGCGGTGCTCGGCGAGCCCGGGCCGCGGCTGATGGCGATCAATGGCGACGAGGGCGAGCCCGGCACGTTCAAGGATCGCTATTATCTGGAAACCGATCCGCATCGCTTTCTCGAGGGCATGCTGATCGGCGCGCATGTGGTGGAAGCGCCTGAAATCTACATCTACATCCGCGACGAATATCCGGCGAGCCGCGAAATCCTGACGCGCGAAATCGCAAAACTGCCGCCGGGCGGTCCCGTCCTGCACATGCGGCGCGGCGCCGGCGCCTATATCTGCGGCGAGGAATCCTCGCTGCTGGAAAGCATCGAAGGCAAGCGCGGCCTGCCGCGGCACAAGCCGCCCTATCCGTTCCAGGTCGGCCTGTTCGGCTTGCCGACGCTGATCAACAATATCGAGACGCTGTGGTGGGTGCGCGACATCGTCGAAAAAGGCCCGGAATGGTGGAAGAGCCATGGCCGCAACGATCGCCACGGCCTGCGCAGCTATTCGGTGTCGGGACGCGTGAAAAATCCCGGCATGAAGCTGGCGCCGGCGGGCGTCACGGTGCGCGAATTGATCGACGAGTTCTGCGGCGGCATGGCCGATGGCCATAACTTCCATGCCTACCTGCCGGGCGGCGCCTCCGGCGGCATCCTGCCGGCCTCGATGGACAACATCCCGCTCGATTTCGGCACGCTGGAAAAATACGGCTGCTTCATCGGTTCGGCCGCGGTCATCATCCTGTCGGAACAGGACAGCGTGCGCGGTGCGGCGCTCAACCTGATGCGCTTCTTCGAGGACGAAAGCTGCGGCCAGTGCACGCCCTGCCGGGTCGGCACCCAGAAGGCGGCGCTGTTGATGGAAAAACCGGTCTGGAACCGGGCGTTGCTCGACGAATTGAGTCAGGCGATGCGCGACGCCTCGATCTGCGGTCTCGGCCAGGCGGCCTCGAACCCACTGAGTTCAGTCATTAAATATTTCCCCGAAGAATTCGTGCCTAAAGAGGCCGCGGAATGACCAAGATTTAATTCGAACTCGACGGCAAGCAGGTCGAAGCCATCAACGGCGAGACCATCTGGCAGGTGGCCAAACGGCAGGGCCGCGAGATTCCGCATCTGTGCTATTCGCCGGAGCCGGACTATCGGCCCGACGGCAATTGCCGCGCCTGCATGGTCGAGATCGAAGGCGAGCGCGTGCTGGCGGCCTCCTGCAAGCGGACGCCGAGCGTCGGCATGAAGGTGAAATCGGAAAGCGCGCGTGCGGTCGCGGCGCAGAAGATGGTGATGGAACTGCTGGTCGCCGACCAGCCGGCGCGCGAAACCTCGCACGATCCGGATTCGAAGTTCTGGAACTGGGCGGAAAAGATCGAAGTCACCGAGAGCCGCTTTCCGGCAGCCGAGCGCTGGGATGGCGATGCCAGCCATCCGGCGATGCGCGTCAACCTCGATTCCTGCATCCAGTGCGGGCTGTGCGTGCGCGCCTGCCGCGAGGTCCAGGTCAACGACGTCATCGGCATGGCCTATCGCAGCCACGAATCCAAGATCGTGTTCGATTTCGACGACCCGATGGGCGAATCGACCTGCGTGGCCTGCGGCGAATGCGTGCAGGCCTGCCCGACCGGCGCGCTGATGCCGGCGGTGATGCTCGACGAGAACCAGACCCGCGTCACCTATCCGGACAAGAAGGTCGACTCGCTGTGCCCGTTCTGCGGCGTCGGCTGCCAGGTCACCTATCAGGTCAAGGACGACAAGGTGATCTACGCCGAGGGCCGCGACGGCCCGGCCAATCACAACCGGCTCTGCGTCAAGGGCCGCTTCGGCTTCGACTACATCCATCACCCGCATCGCCTGACCAAGCCGCTGGTGCGGCTGCCGAACGCCAAGAAGGATTCCAACGACCAGGTCGACCCGGCCAACCCGTTCACGCATTTCCGCGAAGCCTCCTGGGAAGAGGCGCTCGATATCGCCGCCAAAGGCCTCGTCAAGATTCGTGACAATAAGGGCGTCAAGGCGCTGGCCGGTTTTGGCTCCGCAAAAGGTTCGAACGAGGAAGCCTATCTGTTCCAGAAGCTGGTGCGCACCGGCTTTGGTTCCAACAATGTCGATCACTGCACGCGGCTGTGCCACGCCTCGTCGGTCGCAGCATTGATGGAAGGCCTGAACTCTGGCGCGGTGTCGGCGCCGTTTGCCGCGGCCATGGACGCCGAAGTCATCATCGTGATCGGCGCCAATCCGACGGTCAACCATCCGGTCGCCGCGACCTTCATCAAGAACGCGGCGAAAAACGGCGCCAAGCTGATCGTGATGGATCCGCGCCGGCAGTCGCTGTCGCGTCATGCCCATATGCATTTGCAGTTCAAGCCCGGCGCCGACGTCGCGATGTTGAATGCGATGCTGCACACCATCATCAACGAGGGGCTGACCGACCAGCAATATATCGCCGGCTATACCGAGGGTTTTGACGATCTCAAGGAAAAGATCCAGGAATTCACCCCGGAAAAGATGGAGCCGATCTGCGGCGTTCCGGCCGAAACCTTGCGCGAAGTGGCGCGGATATATGCGCGCTCGCGCGCTTCGCTGATCTTCTGGGGCATGGGCATCAGCCAGCACATTCACGGCACCGACAATGCGCGCTGCCTGATCGCGCTGGCGCTGATCACCGGTCAGATCGGCCGTCCCGGCACCGGGCTGCATCCGCTGCGCGGCCAGAACAACGTACAGGGCGCCTCCGACGCCGGGCTGATCCCGATGTTCCTGCCGGACTACCAGCCGGTCGGCCGCACCGACCTGCGCGAACCCTTTGAAAAACTCTGGCATCAGGAGATCGATCCGGTGCGCGGTCTCACCGTGGTCGAGATCATGAACGCGATCCATGCCGGCGAGATCACCGGCATGTATATCGAGGGCGAGAATCCGGCGATGTCGGATCCCGACCTGCAGCACGCCCGCGAGGCGCTGGCAAAGCTCGATCACCTCGTGGTGCAGGACCTGTTCGTCACCGAGACCGCGTTTCATGCCGACGTGATCCTGCCGGCTTCGGCCTTCGCGGAAAAATCCGGCACCTTCACCAACACCGACCGCCGCGTGCAGCTGGCGCGCGAGGTGATCAGGCCGCCCGGCGATGCGCGGCAGGATCTGTGGATCATCCAGGAGATCGCCAAGCGCATGGGGCTGGACTGGCGCTATGACGGCCCAGCCGATGTTTTCACCGAGATGACCGAGGTGATGCCGTCGTTGAAGAACATCACCTGGGAACGGCTGGTGCGCGAGGGTGCCGTCACCTATCCGGTCGACGATCCGCACAAGCCCGGCAACGAGATCATCTTCACCACGGGTTTCCCGACCAGCAGCGGCCGCGGCAAGATCGTGCCGGCGCATGTGATCGCGCCGGACGAAGTGCCCGACGACGAGTATCCGATGGTGCTGTCGACCGGGCGCGTGCTGGAGCATTGGCACACCGGATCGATGACGCGGCGCTCCCAGGTGCTCGACGATCTCGAGCCGGAGGCAGTGGCGTTCATGTCGCCAAAGGACATGCGGCGCATGCAGGTCTGGCCCGGCGACTTCATTCAACTGGAAACCCGCCGCGGCGCGGTCAAGGTCAAGGTACGCAGCGATCGCGACGTGCCCGAGAATATGGTGTTCATGCCGTTCTGCTATGCAGAAGCGGCGGCGAACCTGTTGACCAACCCGGCGCTCGATCCGTTCGGCAAGATTCCCGAATTCAAGTTCTGCGCCGTGCGCGCCAAGCGTGTCGAGATTCTCACCGCGGCGGAGTAGCGGAAGCGGCGGAACTTTCGCGCAACAGCAAGATTATTTTCCCGCAACCGGGAGAATGATCATGGCACGAAAATATTCCAAGAAAGCATCGGCCAAGGTCGGGCGCGCGATGAAGAAGCGCAAGGCGGGTACGCTGAAGAGCGGCCGCTCCGGCAAGAAGGTAAAGAGCCGCAAGCAGGCGATCGCCATCGGCCTTTCCGAAGCGCGGGCCGAGGGCAAGAAGGTCCCTCCGAAGAAAGCGAAGACGGCGAAGAAGCGGAAGGCGAAGAAGTAGGGGCGTCTCAACCCGTCATTGCGAGCCAACGGGTCGCGCGAATGCGCGCCCGATGACAGGCTCCGCGAAGCAATCCAGCTTTGTCACAGCAAGCTGGATTGCTTCGTTCGCTTCGCTCCTCGCAATGACGAGTGGAGCCGTCTACCCCGCCTTGCGCGCCCGCGCCGCCGAGCGGTGCGCCTTCTTGGCCGCGCGGCGAGGCGCTGCCCGGCGGGCCGGGGCATGGCTGCCCCGCTTCGCCGAGGCCCGGCCTTTGAGGCTCTGCTTCAGCGCGTCCATCAGGCTGACGACGTTGTCGGGCTTCTCCTCCGGCTCGGCCATCTTGATCGGCTTGCCGGCGGCTTTGCGCCTGACCAGCGTCTTAAGGGCGTTCTCGTAATCGTCCTTGAATTTGCTCGGGTCGAAATGCGCGGCCTTGGTTTTCAGGATGTGGCTTGCGAGGTCGACCATGTCCTTTGAAATCTTCGGATTCTTGATGTCATCGAAATAATCGTCTTCGTCGCGAACCTCATAGGGATAGCGCAGCGTGGTGCCGAGCAGGCCCTTGCCCCATGGCTGGATCGCGATGATGTGTTCGCGGTTGGTCAGCACGATGCGCGCCAGTGCGACGCGGTCCTGATCCTTCATGGCGTCGCGGATCACCGCGAAAGCGTCGATGCCGGCTTTTCCGTCGGGCGCAATGTAATAGGGATTGTTGATATAACGCTCGTCGATCTCGTCGATCGGCACAAAGCTGTCGATGTCGATGGTATGGTTGCTTTCGATCTGGACCGCCTCCAGCTCTTCTTTCTCGACCTCGACATACTCGCCTTTTTTCAGCTCATAGCCGCGGCCCTTCTGGTCGCTTTCGACCACGTCGCCGGTCTCGGTATCGACCATCTGCTGCTTCAGCCGGTTGCCGGTTTCCTTGTTGATCATGTGGAAGCGGGTTTTTTCGGCCGAGGTCGTCGCCGGATAGAGCACGACCGGGCATGACACGAGAGAAAGCTTCAGGGAGCCTTTCCAGTAGGCGCGAGGGGCCATTGCGATCTCCGGGGGTGTGATACGGCAGGTGAATTATGGAACTCCAACTGGTATTGAGGGTTTTGGTTCCGGCTACCGTGCATGTGCACGAGAGGCTGCCGGCTGCGCGTGGGATTCGATCGTGTCATTGAGAAACCTGTCCACCTACCGAAAAAAGCGGGATTTCGAGAAAACCTCGGAGCCGAGCGGCGAGACGGCGGTGGCGCCATCGCAGCAACGGCGCTTTGTCATTCAGAAGCACGATGCCACCCGCCTGCATTACGATCTCCGGCTGGAATTTGACGGCGTCTTCAAATCCTGGGCGGTGACGAAGGGGCCCTCGCTCGATCCGCACGACAAGCGGCTGGCGGTGGAGGTGGAAGACCACCCGCTGGATTACGGTGATTTCGAAGGCACCATTCCGAAGGACCAGTATGGCGGCGGTACCGTGCAGCTGTGGGACCGTGGCTATTGGGAATCCGACGATCCGGAGCGCGGGTTCAAGAAGGGCGATCTGAAGTTCACCCTGCAGGGTGACAAGCTGCAGGGCAGCTGGGTGCTGGTCCGCATGCGCCATGATCGCAACGGCGGCAAGCGAACCAACTGGCTGCTGATCAAGCACCGCGACGAATTTGCGAGAGAAGGCAAGGCCAACAACATTCTCGATGCCGACCAATCCGTCGCCTCGGGACGGAGCATGGACCAGATCGCCGGAGGCAAGGGCAAGGCGCCAAAACCGTTCATGCTGGCCAAGGCTGGCCGCGGCAAAGCCGATGCTGTCTGGCATTCGAACCGCGGCGATGCCGCTGAGGCGCGCGCGGACAACAAGAAGGCCGCATCGAGGCCTGCACCGGCCGCGAAGGCCAAAAAGGTTTCTGCGATTCCGGATTTCGTTTCGCCGCAGCTTGCCACCCTGGTCGATCGCCCGCCGGGCGGCGAAGGGTGGTGCCACGAGATCAAGTTCGATGGCTACCGGGTGCAGCTGCGGGTCGAGGACGGTGAGGCCACCGTCCAAACCCGCAAAGGGCTGGACTGGACCGAAAAATTCGAGGCGATCGCCGGGGCAGCAAGCGCATTGCCGAATGCGCTTATCGATGGCGAGATCGTTGCGCTCGACCATAACGGTGCCCCGAATTTTTCGGCGCTGCAGGCGGCGATTTCCGATGGCAAGACCGGCAATTTGATTTTCTTTGCGTTCGATTTGTTGTTTGCCGATGGCGAGGATCTCCGCGGCCTGCCGCTCGATGACCGAAAACAGCGGTTGAAGAAATTGCTCGAAGGCCGGAAGGCCAAGAGCAAGCTGCTGCGCTATGTCGAGCATTTCGAAGGCGACGGCGACGCCATCCTGCAATCGGCCAGCAAGCTGTCGCTGGAAGGCATCATCTCGAAGAAACTCGGCGCGCCCTATCGGTCCGGCCGTTCGGAGAGCTGGACAAAGGCAAAATCCCGCGCCGGGCACGAGGTCGTGCTCGGCGGCTGGAAGACCACCAACGGCAAATTCCGTTCGCTGATGGCCGGCGTCTATCGCGGCGACCACCTCGCCTTTGTCGGCATGGTCGGCACAGGTTTTGGGCAGGACACGGTGCGGCGGATCATGCCGTCGCTGAAGGCGGCGGCTGCGAGCAAGAGCCCGTTCGGCGGCAAGGATGCGCCGAAGAAGACCCGCGACGTGCATTGGCTGAAGCCCGAGCTGGTCGCCGAAATCGAATTCGCCGGATGGACCGAGGGCGGGAATATCCGGCAGGCCGCGTTCAAGGGCTTGCGCCAGGACAAGCCGGCCGACGAGGTGGAGGCGGAGAAGCCAGCCATGACCAGGATAGCCAAGCCTCAGGGCAAGAAGGCGGCCCAATCCGGCAAGCCGCCGCGCTCGTCCTCGACATCGGGAAAATCCGCCGAGGTCATGGGTGTGATCATCTCCAAGCCCGACAAGGCGTTGTGGCCGGATGCCGGCGACGGCGAGGGTGTGACAAAACTCGATCTCGCGCGCTATTTCGAATCGGTGGGCGAATGGTTGATCGGCCATTTGAAGGGACGGCCGTGCTCGGTGGTCCGTGCGCCCGACGGCATCAACGGCGAGACTTTCTTTCAGCGCCACGCCATGCCCGGCACCTCGAACCTGTTGGAGCTGGTCAAGG
Source organism: uncultured Alphaproteobacteria bacterium (assembly GCA_963742695.1). Lineage (GTDB taxonomy): Bacteria > Pseudomonadota > Alphaproteobacteria > Rhizobiales > Xanthobacteraceae > Bradyrhizobium. Next base: position 66,864 of record CAVUNF010000046.1, on the reverse strand, counting down.
TCTCCGGCGACCGCAAGCCCTATCTGCAGATCGATCGCGTCGAGGGCCTCGCGGCGGTGGCGCAGATCGGCGGGCTCGAGCTGCATCCGTGGAATTGCGCACCGGATACGCCCGATATTCCCGGGCGCCTGGTGTTCGATCTCGATCCGGCGCCGGAGGTCGAATTCGCCGATGTCATCGAGGCCGCCAAGGATATGCGGCAGCGGCTGACGGCACTCGGCCTCGAAAGCTTCTGCAAGACGACCGGCGGCAAGGGCCTGCATGTCGTGACGCCGCTGGCGTATGGCGCCAAAGACAAAGTGACCTGGAAGGAAGCCAAGGCGTTCGCGCAGGGAGTTTGCCAGTGGATGGCCAATGAGGACCCCGAGCGCTATCTGCTCAACATGTCGAAGAAGCTGCGCAAGGGAAAGATCTTCCTCGATTATCTGCGGAACGACCGGATGGCGACGGCGGTTGCGGTGTTGTCGCCGCGGGCGCGCGAGGGCGCCACGGTTTCGATGCCGCTGACATGGGCGCAGGTGCGTGGCGATCTCGACCCCAAGCGCTACACGATACGCACCGTGCCCGCGCTGCTCGCCAAAACCAAGGCGTGGCAGGACTACGATGACGCGACGTCGTCGATCAAGCCGGCGATCAAGAAACTGGCGGGGAAAAGGTAACGTTTGTCATTCCGGGGCGCGCGAAGCGCGAACCTCAGATGTGCAGTCGCACATCGGGGAATTTCGTGCCAACAATAAATCTCTGGATTCCGGGTTCGCGAGTTTCACTCGCGCCCCGGAATGACAGGGAAAAAGCTACAGCTTCCCGAGCAGAAGCAGGATCAACAGGATGACCACGACCAGGCCGAGACCGCCGCCGCCATAATAGCCGGTGCCGTAGAACGGTCCGCCGCCGATGCCGCTGAAGCCGCCGAGCAGGGCGATCACGAGAATGATCAGGATAATCGTTCCGATAGACATCTAAATCTCCTCCAGCCCGGCAGTGGGCATGCGTTGCTCTGCCACCGGCGAGAAAACCTATGGGAACCTACAAAGTTCCATTTGTAATGTTGCCATCTACTTCAATTAGAGCCACCGGCAACTATATGAGCCAGGTCACTTTTTTGGATTTGAACATGTCCGCACCTCTCGTCGTTTCGATTCCGCATCGCCTTGGCCGCGACGAGGCGATGCGCCGCCTCAAGACCGGACTGACGCGCGCCGCCACCAGCGTCCCGGTGTTGAAGGTCGACGAGGAGAGGTGGGAAAACGATCGCATGATCTTTCGCGTTCGCGCGTTGGGACAAGCGGCGTCGGGCCATCTCGATGTAGCGGACGATCATGTCCGGCTCGAAGTGACGTTGCCCTGGCTGCTGCAGCGATTTGCCGAAGCCGCGCAGGCCGCGATCAAGCATCGCGGCAATCTGTTGCTGACCAAGAAAAGCTGACGAAGCGGTCGATATTGCCCTGCAGCAACGGCGCAGTATTGCTTTGCACCAAAACTGCAAAGCATTCGCAGCTCATTCGCGTAAACTTGCTGGTAACGGATTGTCCGGAAGATCAAGACATGCGCGGAGAAGGGAACCGAACTTCGTGAGTCGGCACGACATCCGCCAGGCCGCCCGGCCGTCGATCCCGGGCGGCTTTCGCGTTTCAGGCGCGCATGCGCTTTCGCGCCGGCTTCAAGGCCCCTTCGAATCTCGCCTTCAACACCGCGACCGGCAGATGCTCGAACAGCGCTTGAGAGCGGCAGTTCGGCAGCACGCGTCCCCTGCGCTCGACGATATCAACCGAATAACCCTTCACGCGCAGCGCGCCCTGATAGCTCTCCGCACGCGGCCAGGCCCGGCCGCCCTGCGACAGCGGCGCGAATGATTTCGTCACCGCCACGATGACGGCGTCGCGGCCGCGGCGGCGCGCGAACGCGATGACATGGTCGCGATGCGGCCCGGTGATCTCCAGCGGCTGGTAATCGCCTGACGTAAACACCTCGGCCAATTCGGTCCGCCATTTCAGCAGATGCCGGGTCCAGGCCAGCTTTAGATGACCATTGGACCAGTTTTGCGCGAGGCCTTGCCAATCCGGTGTTTCCGTCAGCGCCAACGCTGCGGCGCGCTCGGCAAAATCCACCGGCCGCCGGTTATCGGGATCGACCAGCGACAGATCCCAGAACTCGGTGCCCTGATAGAAGTCGGGCACGCCGGGCATCGTCGCTTTCAGGGTGATCTGGCTGAGTGAATTCAGCGCACCCAGCAGCGCGATGCGCTGGCCAAAGGTTTCCAGCGAATCCAGAAATTCCGCCGAGACCGAGCGATCCAGAATCCGGGCGAGGAAGGTGGACAATCCCGCTTCATAGCCCTGGTGGGGATTGAGCCAGCTGGTTTCCTGCTTGCCCTCGCGCGCTGCTTTCAACGCATAGGCCTGCACCCGTTCCAGAAACGTTTGGTCGCGCTCGCCTGACGGAAGGGCGCCGAGCAGTGTCTGATACAGCATGTATTCGAAGGCCGCCGAAGGCGCGCGCATCTCGCCCTCGATCACCAGATGCGGCGCGTTCATGATTTTCCAGCGCCCAACCGCGCTCAGCCCATTCGCCGGGCAGTTCGGCCAATGCCATCAATCGCGCCCGCGCGTCCTCGCCGCGCTTGGTGTCGTGCGTCGCGGTCGCGGTCATGCCGTGCGGCCATTCCCTGGCGCGGGTTCGCATCAGGTCATGAAACGCATCGAACGAAAGCGCTGACGCTGATGGGTCGCCGCCGACCTCGTTGAGCGCGAGCAGGCGGTGGTAGCGATAGAACGCGGTGTCCTCCAGCGATTTCGCCATCACCGGACCGGTGAATTGCTGCACCTTCAAGGCGAAGCGGCGCACCCGCGGCGCGCTGTGCGTCGGCCCGCCCGGCTTGAGCAGGTCCATGGTCAGTGTGTCGCGCAGAAAATCGAAGATGCCGTCGTCGGCGGCGAACCAGTCGGCGCGCGCCTTTTCGATGGTTGCCGAGATCAGCGCGCGATCATGCGCCGACGGTTCAGCCGAAGTCAAATAGGTGCGATAGACCGGGAAATGCAGAACGAAGAGTTCGAGGGCCTGCCGCAGGCTGTCGGCGGAATAGTCGCGGGTCGAGTAATGCCCGCCGGCGATGCGCGCCAGCAGCCGCGTCAGCACCGTGAATTCGCTGGTCAGCAAGGTTTCGAGCACGCGTCGTTTGGCTTCCATCAGCACCGGTTCGAGCCGGGGCGAGATATTGCTGACCTGCCGCCACACTTCGTCGAGCGGCTCGAGGCCATTGCCGTCGACCAGCACCTGGGTGATGGCGTTGAGCCATTCATAGCCGGTGGTGCCGTGGACGCCGGCGAAGGGATGCAGCTTTTCGTCCTCGCCGAGAATTTTCTCGATCACGACGTAGAACGGCTTGATGTCTTCGCCCTGCGCATCCCGGATCAGGCGGCGCAGGCGCTGAAAATATTGCGCGGGATCGCGCAGGCCATCGATGTGGTCGAGCCTCAGGCCCTGCAGCCTGCCCTCCGCGATCAGCCGTTTGACCAGGCGATGCAGGGCATCGAAGGTGCCGGAATCCTCGACCCGCAATCCGGCCAGCCCATTGATGTCGAAAAAGCGCCGGTAGTTGATGTCGCTGGAAGCCAGCCGCCAGTGCCCGAGCCTGTAGTGCTGGCGTTCGAGCAGATGATGCAAGGCGAGAATTTGCGTCGGCCGGTCCGGGCCCGCCCGGTAGGCGTCCAACCCGCGCGCGACGATGTCGGCACTGCCGGCGATGCCCTTCAGCTCCGCCTTGAAGTCGGGGGCTTCCTTGCGATTGGGATGACGCAGGCCGCGGTAGCGTGAGGCAAGCGCGAGAATGCTTTTTCCGGCCGCGCTGCCCTCGGCGCCGGCCTCTTTCACAATGTTGCGCAAGATCTCGCTGTAGCGCTCGGGCGCGATCGGCAGGCGATGCTCGAAATACCAGGCCGAAAAGCTGCCTTCGCCGGCGTCGTAGCGAAGCTCGATCTCGCCCTTTTCCAGCGCTTGCCCGTAGGACGAACCGATGATCGGCAACAACACGCCGCCGCGGGCGCGGTATGGCAATTGATCCCAGTCGATATCGAACGACACCGCATGCGGCGAAGCCGGACCCCATTCCAGCACGTCCAGCCACCACGGATTGTCGGCGAAATGCACGCCGACATGGTTGGGCACGAAATCCAGAATAAGTCCGAGGTCATGCGCCTTCAGCGCCTCGCTCAATCGTTCAAAGCCGGCATCGCCGCCAAGCTCGGGATTGATCTTGGTGTGATCGACCACGTCATAGCCATGGCTGGAGCCCTTGCGTGACTTGGTGAAGGGCGACGCATAGAGATGGCTGATGCCCAGCGCCTTCAAATAGGGGACGACCGCCGCGGCGGCGTCGAAATCGAAGTCAGCGGTCAGCTGCAGGCGGTAGGTCGCGATCGGAATGGCCGGAGGCATATTTCTATCCGATGCGCGAGAAGACCGACCAGGGCGGCAGATTCCCGTTCAACTCGCTGCCCCAGATCAGGGTTCCCTTTGGCGTATCATCTGGCTGGGCGACGGCTCGATCCGACAGATTGGCCACCAGCGATAGCGTGGCGCCATCGCCCATGCGCCAGCTCGCGGTGAGCAGGCCGTCGTCCGTCGCATGGGCCTTGCCGAAGGTCGCGCCCGCAAGCCGAGGCATGATTTCGCGCGCGCGGATCGTGAGCAGCTGTCTCGCACCAGCGCCAAACGCTGTTTCCCTGCGGCCTCGGTACGCGCGTCCCAATCGAGCACCGCGGACTGAAACGTCGACGTCTCCAGCGGATCGGGAATCTCATCGCCATACTTGGCATAGGCGCCGGCGAATTCCTTGCGCCGGCCCTGACGCACGGCTTCAGCGAGGTCGCCCTGGAAATCGCAGAAAAACGGGAAGGGTGCTTTGGAACCCCATTCCTCGCCCATGAACAGCATCGGGATGGCCGGTGCCAGCAAGGTTATCGCCAGTCGCTGCCTCGATTGCCGTGGCGCGGGCATTGCTTTCGAGCCGGTCGCCGAGCGCGCGGTTGCCGATCTGGTCGTGGTTCTGCACGAAATTGACAAAGGCGGTGGGAGAAAGCGTGCTGCTGGGCTCGCCGCGGGACGCTCCGCCGCGATGCGCGGAGGCTTCGCCCTGGTAGACAAAGCCGGAGCCGAGTGCGCGCGCGATGTCCTGCAGAGGTGAACGCTGATAGTCGCCGTAATAGCCGTGGCTTTCGCCGGTCAGCAGCACATGCCAGGCGTGGTGATAGTCGTCGTTCCACTGCGCGCGGTACTTGCCATCCGGCGGCTCCTGCTTGGCATCGAGGAGGCTTGCAGCGTTGTCGTCGTTTTCCAGCACCAGATGAATATGCCGACCGGTCGTGGTGGCAAGTTCACCCACCGCGCGGCTGAGATCGTGCAGCATCGAGATTTCACCCGGCTCGGTGATGGCATGCACCGCATCCAGCCGCAGCCCGTCGAAACGATATTCGCGCAGCCAGTACAGGGCATTTTCGATGGCGAAAGCGCGCACCTGCGGCAGCCGGTAGTCGATCGCGCTGCCCCACGGCGTCTGCGCATCGGTAAAGAAGGTGGGCGCATAGCGGCCGAGGTAATTTCCTTCGGGCCCGAAGTGATTGTAGACCACGTCGAGAAACACCATGAGGCCGCGCGAATGCGCCTCGTCGATCAGCGCCTTGAGATCGTCGGGGCGGCCATAGGCATGATCGGGCGCGTACCACAACACGCCGTCATAGCCCCAATTGCGTTGCCCAGCGAAATCCGCCAGCGGCATCAGCTCCAGCGCGGTGATGCCGCTCGCCACCAGATGATCGAGCTTGCCGATCATGGCGCGATAGGTGCCTTCGGGCGTGAAGGTGCCGACATGGGTTTCGAGCAATACGGTCTCGTGCCACGGCCGCCCGCGCCATTCCGAGGCGCGCCATCGGTAGGCGGCGTGATCGATCACCTCGCTGGGGCCGAAGACATCCTGCGGCTGAAACGCGGAAGCCGGATCCGGTACATCGATCTCGTCGTCGATCCGGAATTTGTATCGGGCGCCGGCCTTTACGCCGGCGACATCGGCCGAAAACCAGCCGTCTTCGCCACGCCGCAGCGGATAGGTTTTTTCCAGCAGCACGTCGACGCGCTTCGCCGCCGGCGCCCATAACCGAAACGACGCGCCGTCTGCTGTCAGTCTCGTGCCGAACTGTCGTTCATTCATGCCGACCCCGCAAAGGCGAGGACCGAGCGGGGAGGCGCCTTTGTTTCGCTTCCCGACGCGAAGTCCGCGACCTGTTGCTTAACGTCGGCGGTGTTCAATAGTTGCTGCCAGCTTTTGTATTGCGGCATTTTCGGCAATCTGAATGCGATCTCCTCGGGCGCTGCGTTGAGCACGATGAAGATCGGCGCCTGGCCCTGTTCGACCGGCCCCAGCACATAGGCCAGAAAGCGGCCTTCCGGAAAATTCCAGTCCGGCTCCTTCATGTCTTCGGCGGCCGGCGTCAGCCATAACACGCCGTAGGATCCGTCGGCGCGCCGCCCGTCGAGCCAGCGATGCGAGCGGATCTGCGCAAAGCGTTGTCGCAGGGCGGTCATGTGTCCGACGAAATCGGTGAGGTCGTCCTCGCCGTTGAGGCCTTCCCAGCCGACCCAGCCGATTTCGTTATCCTGGCAATAGGCGTTGTTGTTGCCGGACTGCGAGTTGCCGACCTCATCGCCGGCCAGGATCAGCGGCAGGCCTTGCGCCAGCATCAGACACGCCAGCTGGTTTTTGCGGAGCTGACGTCGAAGCGCCACGATTGCCGGGTCGTCGGTCGGGCCCTCATGGCCGCAATTGTTGCTGAGATTGTCACTGGAGCCGTCGCGATTGTCCTCGCCATTGGCCTCGTTGTGCTTCTCGTTGTAGCTGAACAGATCCGCCAGCGTGAAACCATCATGCACGGTGATGTGATTGATGCCGGCGCGGGGATGGCGGCCGTCATGGTTGAACAGGTCGGACGAGCCGGTCATGCGGCTGGACACTTCGCCGATCAGGCTGCCTTCGCCGCTCCAGTAGCGCCGCATCGCGCTGCGATAGCGGTCATTCCACTCCGACCATTGCGAGGGAAACGCGCCGACCTGATAGCCGCCCAGACCGAGATCCCAGGGTTCGGCGACCAGCTTCACCGATGCCAGCACCGGGTCCTGCCGGACCGCGGTGAGGAACGAGCTGTTGCGGTCGAACCCGTTCGGCCCGCGCGCCAGCGTGGTCGCGAGATCGAACCGGAAGCCGTCGACGTGGCAGACCTCGACCCAGTAGCGCAGCGAATCCATCACCATCTGCAGCACGCGCGGATGGGTCATGTTGACCGAGCTGCCGCAGCCGGTGAAGTCGTCATAGTACCGGGGATTGTCCGGCATCAGCCAGTAGTAGGAGGCGTTGTCGATGCCGCGGAACGACAGCGTCGGACCCAGATGGTTACCCTCCGCGGTGTGATTGTAGACGACGTCGAGCATCACCTCGATGCCGGCGTCGTGCAGCCGTGCCACCGTGGTGCGGAAAGCGTCGAGCGGATTGTCCTGCGAATAACGCGGCTCCGGCGCGAAAAACGACAGGGTGTTGTAGCCCCAGTAGTTCGCCAGCTTCTTTTCGACCAGGTTGCGGTCGTCGACCAGGCCATGGATCGGCAACAGCTCGATGGTGTTGACGCCGAGACGCTTGAGATGATCGATCATCGCAGGCGACGACAGCCCGCCATAGGTGCCGCGCAGACCGGGCGGCACGTCCTCGCGCTTCTGGGTCAGGCCCTTGACGTGCGCTTCATAGATGATGGTGTCTTCCCAGGCGATGTTCGGGCGCATTTCGCGGCGCCCCCAGTTGAAGGTCTCGTCGACCACCACGGCCTTGGGCATGCCGCGGGCGTTGTCGCGCCGGTCGAACGACAGATCCTCGCGCGCGCTGCCGGTGCGATAGGCGAAATGCGCGTCGCTCCACACCAGCCGACCGGCGGTTCGCCGGGCATAGGGATCAATCAACAGCTTGTTGGCGTTGAAGCGGTGGCCGTGTTCGGGCTCGTAGGGCCCATGCACCCGATAGCCATAAAGCTGGCCGGGCGAAACGTCGTTGAGATAGCCGTGCCAGACATCCTCGGTTCGCTCCGGCAATTCGATGCGTTCGAGTTCGCGGCGGCCCTGGCCGTCGAACAGGCAAAGCTCGACCTTGTGCGCGTTGGCGGAGAACAGCGCAAAATTGGTGCCCCGGCCGTCCCAGCTTGCACCGAGGCGTGAGGACGTTCCGGCGGACAGTCGCATGCGTTAGCTTTCCGGTACGAGAAATATGGCGGCCAGAGGCGGGATGGTGAGATTGAGTTCGGGCACCAGGCCATCCAACGTCTGCACCTCGCCGACGTTCCCGACATTGCTGCCGCCGTAATGCGCGGAGTCCGAATTGAGAACTTCGTGCCACTTGCCGGTGAACGGCACGCGGACGCGGTAGTTGTGATATACATTTGGCGAGAAATTGATCACGACGAGACAGCGCGCCCGCGCATCGTTGCCTTTGCGAATCCAGGCGAACACGTTGCCGCCGGCATCGTCGGTCACGATCCATTCGAAACCGGCCGGATCGCAATCCAGCTGATGCAGCGCCGGTAACGCGCGATAGAGCCGGTTCAGATCGCGGATCAGGCTGTGGATGCCGGCATGACTGGGTTGGTCGAGCAGGTGCCAGTCGAGCGAATGATCGTGATTCCACTCGCGCTCCTGGCCGAACTCGCAGCCCATGAACATCAGCTTCTTGCCGGGATGCGCGAACATGAAGGAATAATAGGCGCGCAGATTGGCGAAGCGCTGCCAGTCGTCGCCGGGCATTCGCCCCAGCAGCGAGCGCTTGCCGTGCACGACCTCGTCATGCGAGAGCGGCAGAATGAAATTTTCCGAGAATGCGTAGTGCATCCCGAACAGGATGTCGCCGTGATGATGCTTGCGGTGGATCGGATCCTTGCTGATGTAGTTCAGGGTGTCGTGCATCCAGCCCATGTTCCACTTATAGCCGAAGCCGAGCCCGCCATATTCGACCGGACGCGACACCTGCGGCCATGCGGTGGATTCTTCGGCGGCGGTGGTGGCCTGCGGAAAGCGGGCGAACAGTTCGGTATTGAACCGGCGCAGGAAATCGATGGCTTCGAGATTTTCGCGGCCGCCATATTTGTTCGGGATCCAGCCCCCGGCGGGCCGGCTGTAGTCGAGATACAGCATCGAGGCGACCGCATCGACTCGCAGACCGTCGATGGCGTAACGCTCCAGCCAGAACAGCGCGTTCGAGACCAGGAAGTTGACGACTTCGGTGCGGCCGTAATTGTAGATCAGCGTGCCCCAGTCCATGTGGCGGCCCTGCAGCGGGTTGGCATGCTCGTAGAATGCGGTGCCGTCGAAATTGGCGAGGCCGTGCGGATCGTCGGGGAAATGCCCGGGCACCCAGTCCAGCAGCACGCCGATGCCTTCGCGATGGCAGGCATCGACCAGCGCGCAGAAATCCTCCGGGCTGCCGAACCGGCTGGTGGGCGCGTACATGCCGGTCGGCTGGTAACCCCACGAGCCGTCGAACGGATGCTCGTTGACCGGCAGGAATTCGACGTGGGTAAAACCGAGATCGCGGACGTAGCGCGGCAGCTGCTCGGCCAGATCGCGGTAGCTCAGCCACTCGTTGTTGCCCTTGCGCCGCCACGAGCCAAGATGGACCTCGTAGATCGACATCGGTGAGCTCAGCGCGTTGACGCCCGATGGCGCCGGGCTTGGATGCGGCAGCTTTGCTTCGTCGAGCACGATGGAGGCCGTACTCGGGCGCACTTCCGCGGCAAATGCCAACGGATCGGATTTCAGGGGCAGCTGGTGGCCGTTCGGGCCGATGATGTCGAATTTGTAGTGGTCGCCCGGTTTGGCGCGGGGCACGAACAACTCCCAATAGCCGACGCCGCGGACCCGCATCGGATGCCGCCGCGGGTTCCAGAAATTGAAATCGCCGACGACGCTGACGCGCCGTGCATTGGGGGCGAGCACCACGAAGGCCACGCCTTCGACGCCATCCAGCGTCATCGGATGCGCGCCGAGCTTGTCGTAAATTCGCTGATGGGTGCCTTCGCCCAGCAGATACAGGTCGAAGTCGGTCAGCACGGGCGGAAAGCGGTAGGGATCGTCGAGCTCGACCACGTTCTCGCCGAAGCGGGCGCGCAGCTGGTAGCGCTTGGAGCCGTTCGGCAGCGCGCCGGCGAACAGGCCCGCATCGTGAATGCGCGCCAGTGTCGCGGCTTCGCCGTGCTCGTCGATCGCCTCGACCGCGACGCCTCGGGCAGGAACGCCCGCACCACGGTCTTGTCATCCTCGGTATGCAGTCCGAGATAATGAAACGGATCGGAGTGACGGCCTTCGACGATCGCATAGGCCTCGGCGGATAAATTATTCATGAGGCCTCGTTGGGTTGCTGGGACAGGATACGAAGCGCGCCGGTCAACGGGACGCGCAGCCAATCCAGCCGGTGGGCCAGTTCGTATTCGATCTCATAGATCGCTTTTTCAAGCAGGAAGAAATTCAGCATCTGCTCGGCGGCAACCGGGTCGGCCGGCCACAGCAGCGGATCGGTCATGGTGTCGCGATAAGCGGCAAGGAACGCCGCCGAAGAACGATCGCGCCATTCCGACAGCGCCGCGCCAAGCTTGCCCTGCTCGTCGGGCGCGACATTGAGCGCGCGCTCAAGTGCTGCCGTCGCCGAATAGTCGATCGAGCGGATCAGGCCGGCGACATCGCGCGCCGCCGGCGCCTTGCGCCGGCGATCGGCCAGGCTGCGGCGGGGCTCGCCCTCGAAATCGATGATGAAGACGTCGTCCTTGACGATCAGCATCTGTCCGAGATGGAAATCGCCGTGATGGCGGATGTTGAGGCCACCGATGTCCGGTGGCAGCAGCGCGCCGAGCCGGTCGCTCAGGCTCGCGCGCTGCGCCAGCAATTGATCGATCAGCACCCGATCGGATTCACGCACCGTCGCGCGGCGTTGCTTCAGGGCATCGCAGACGCGCTCGGCGCGGGCGATGATTTCCTGGATCCACAGCCGCGCGTGTTCGGGGCCGATCGGTTCCGGCGTGAAGTCGGCCGAATTGCTGCCGCCGGCCAATGCCAGATGCATCTCGGCGACACGCCGTCCGGTCTGCGACATGTAGCGCAGATATGGGACTTGCTCCTCACTCTCGCCGGGATGCTCGCTCGCCGCCAGCAGGCGCTGCTCCTCGACAAAACGGTCGAGATAGGCCGTGGTCACGGTCCAGGCGTCGCCCTGGTTTTGCACGAAGGCGTGAACGACGGCGACCGCACTGGTCTGGTCGCCCTCGACCAGTTCGACACTGCCGAGCAGCGCCGGCGTGTTGGCGAACCCTGCGACCTCGGTCAGGAAGCGGCCGACCTCGATCTCGGGATTGATGCCGGGTTCGAGCTTTCGATAGATCTTGGCGACATAGTCGCTATCGATCAGCGCCGTGCTGTTGGATTGCTCGGTCTCGACGGCGCGGATATGCACCGGCGGCTTGAACGGCTGCTCCAACAGCTTGGCGGTCGGCTTGAATTCGAGGCGTGGACCACCTTCGTCAACGATGAGGGATTCACGGAGATTACGCAGCAGCAGGGCGATGAAAATCTGGTCGGTGGCGACATCCAGCAGGGTGCCTTCGCGCGCACCCTGGCGGACCGCTGCAAAGGCGCGCGGGTTATAGCGCTCGCGATCGAAACGAACCCATTCGATCTGCATCGGCAGCACGTAGCGCGAGGTCGCGCCGCGCTCGGTGGTCGCCTCGAAAAACGCCAGCCATGGCCGGTTGTCGCCGATGTCGCAGAACGGCACCGCCGAGGTTACGGTGGGGCGAATCTCCCGCGCCGAACGCTCCGGATACCAGCGGGTGCGCGCCAGATGTCCCGGCAGCACATCGCGTTCGAACACGCCGCGGGTTCGCGCCAGCGACACCCATGTCGCGCCGAGCGGCACCACCAGGGTTTCGAATTCGGGAACGACTGTCGGCTCGACGTGCTCCGACTTGTCACGCTCCTTGAGCTGGAACCAGTAGAAACCGTACGGCGCCAGCGTGATCATGTAGGGCAGTTCGCCGATCGCCGGGAAGCGGGTACGGCCGAGCATCTCCAGCGGAATGCGGTCTTTCCAGGCCGACAAATCGAGTTCGGTGGCTTGCGCCGATCGCGACAGGTTGGCGACGCAAAGAATGACCTCGTCCTGGTACTGGCGGACATAGCACAGCACCGATCGGTTGACCGGACGGATGAAGGTCATGGTGCCGCGGCCGAACGCCAGCGTCGACTTGCGCACCGAGATCAAACGCTTGGTGGCACTCAGCAGCGACGACAGGCTGCGCGACTGCGCCTCGACATTGACCGACTCATAGCCATAGACCGGGTCCATGATGGTGGGCGCGTAAAGCCGCGCCGGATCGGCGCGGGAGAAGCCGCCATTGCGGTCCGGCGTCCACTGCATCGGGGTGCGCACGCCATTGCGGTCGCCCAGATAGATGTTGTCGCCCATGCCGATCTCGTCGCCGTAATAGATGATCGGCGTGCCCGGAAACGACAGCAGCAGCGAGTTCATCAGCTCGATCTTGCGGCGGTCGTTGTCCATCAGCGGCGCCAGCCGTCGGCGGATACCGACATTGATGCGGGCGCGGGGATCGTTGGCGTAGGTCGACCACAGATAATCGCGCTCGACGTCGGTGACCATTTCCAGCGTCAATTCGTCATGGTTGCGCAGGAACAGCGCCCACTGGCAATTGCTCGGGATATCCGGGGTCTGGCGCAGGATGTCGGTGATCGGAAAGCGATCCTCCTGGGCGATCGCCATGTAGATCCGCGGCATCAGCGGGAAATGATAGGCCATGTGGCATTCGTCGCCGCGGCCGAAATATTCCTGCACATCCTCAGGCCACTGGTTGGCTTCCGCCAGCAGCACCTTGCCCTTGGCATAGGCGTCGAGCTCGCCGCGCAGCTTTTTGATGATGGCGTGAGTCTCGGGCAAGTTCTCGTTGTTGGTGCCGTCGCGCTCGCACAAATAGGGGATGGCGTCGAGGCGGAAGCCGTCGACGCCGGTATCGAGCCAGCGCTTCATCACCTGCACCAGCGCGCTGACCACGCGCGGGTTGTCGAAATTGAGATCCGGCTGGTGCGCAAAGAAGCGGTGCCAGTAGAACTGCCCGGCTTCCGGATCCCAGGTCCAGTTCGACTTCTCGGTGTCGGTGAAGATGATCCGCGTGCCCTGATATTTCTGGTCGGTGTCGCTCCAGACATACCAGTTACGCGCGCTCGATTTCGGATCGCTGCGGCGCGCGCGCTTGAACCAGTCGTGCTGGTCGGAGGTGTGATTGATGACGAGTTCGGTGATGACCCGCAGGCCGCGCGCCTTGGCCTCGGCGATGAAGCGCCTGAAGTCCTTCATGTTGCCGAAGTCGGGATTGATGGCGCCGTAGTCGGCGATGTCGTAGCCATCGTCCCGGCCGGGCGAGGGATAGAACGGCAGCAGCCAAAGCGCAGTGACGCCGAGCTCCTGCAAATAGCCGAGCTTTTCGGTCAGTCCGGCAAAATCGCCGATACCGTCATTGTTGCTGTCGGCGAACGCCTTGACGTGCAGCTGATAGATGATGGCGTCCTTGTACCACAGCTCGTCATCCACGCTCTTGGCGGCCAGCTGTTTGGTATCGACGGATGACATCACGTTCATGGCGCGCCTCACGCCAGGCAACGGAACAGCAGAGCGGGATCGCGCACCGGATCGATCCGCAGCCGGATGCCGCCCCACTCGACCGGATAGCGTTCGCCGGTGATCACGTTTTCGACGGCGGCGACATTGCGGCGATCGCCGGCCATGCCGACCTGGATATCGCCGAGCGGAAACCAGAACTCGTGCACGTCGCGCGACAGCGCGATGGCGACGACGACGCTGTTGGTCTGGTTGACCGATTCCTTGACGAAGCCGATCACGTTGCCGTCCTCGATCGGAATGAATCGCAATTGGCTGGTTTGCTGCAACGCCGCGTTTTCCCGGCGGGCGCGGTTGAGGTCGCGGATGTAGGGCTTGATATTGCCCGGTTTGTTCCAGTCACGGACCTTGATCTCGTACTTTTCGGAATCAAGATATTCTTCCTTGCCGGGAATAGGTTCGTGCTCCAGCAGTTCGAAGCCGTTGTAGATGCCGTAGGTGCTGGAGAGCGTGGCGGCTAGTGCTGCGCGCGATTTGAACATCCAGGTCTCGCCGCTTTGCAGGTGGAAGGGCAGGATGTCCGGCGTGTTGACGAAGAAATTGGGACGATAGAAATCGCGTTCCGGATAGCCCGTCAGCTCGGTCAGATACTGCTCCAGCTCCCACTTCTGGGTCCGCCAGGTGAAGTAGGTGTAGGACTGGGTGAAGCCGAGTTTTGCCAGGCCCTTCATCAGTTTCGGCCGCGTAAAGGCCTCCGCGAGGAACATCACGTCGGGATGGCGAATCTGAACTTCATGGATCATCCATTCCCAGAACCGGAAAGGTTTGGTGTGCGGGTTGTCGACCCGGAAAATCTTCACCCCCTGATCGACCCAGAACAGCACGACGTCGCGCAAGGCGTTCCACAGCGCCCCGGCATCCTCTGACGAAAAGTCGGGATTGACGATATCCTCGTATTTCTTGGGCGGGTTTTCCGCGTAGCGCATCGAACCGTCGGGCCGGCGCCTGAACCATTGCGGATGCTGCTCGATCCATGGATGGTCCGGCGAACACTGCACGGCGAAATCGAGCGCGACCTCCATGTCGAGCTGTTGGCAGGCTGCGACGAATTCGCGGAAATCCTCCAGCGTTCCCAATTCCGGATGCACAGCATCATGGCCGCCCTCGGCCGAGCCGATCGCGTATGGACTGCCGGGATCGCCTTCGACCGACGTCACCGCGTTGTTGCGGCCCTTGCGGTTGACCTGACCGATCGGATGAATCGGGGTGAAATAGACCACGTCGAAGCCCATCGCCGCGACGTCAGGCAGCCGCGCGATGCAATCCTTGAACGTGCCGTGCTGGCCCGGAGTCTGGCTCTGGCTGCGCGGCACCATCTCGTACCAGGCGCCATGACGCGCCCGCGGCCGGTCAGCCACGAATGGAAACAGCCGTGATCGGGTCAGGTCGGGCCGCATCTGGCTCTCGGCCATGGCGTCCTTCAATTCGGCTGATAGCAGCGGCGCGGTCTCGCCGGTCTGCAGAAACTCCTCGCATTGCCGCAGGATGATGGCGGCAGCCGCCGGTCCTCCGGCCTGCGCCTTGGTCAGCATGCCCGCGCCTTCGATCGCATCCAAAGTGAGGTCGGCGCCGGCTTTCTGCTTGAGTTCGAATCCGTGATGCCAGGTCGCGAATTCATCGGTCCAGGCCTCGATCGCATAGACGTAGCGGCCGGGGGCATCCGGGACGAACGATCCGCCCCAGCGGTCGCTGCTGTGATGGGTCATCGGCTCTCGGCGCCAGTCGCGATCCTGCTCGAGACGCCAGACCAGCGCCGCAGCCACCACATCGTGCCCGTCGCGATAGATATCCGCCCAGACGTCGACGCGCTCGCCGACGATCCGCTTCACCGGAAAGCGACCGTCGTCGACCAGGGGATAGACATCTTCGATATGGAAAGCGCCGCCGACTGCAGCGCTCTCGACAGTTTGAGTTGTTTTGTTCACGGTGATGCCATTGACATGGATTGGAAGTCCCGTTTCGTTTGCGCGAAAGGAGACGTTCCCGACCTATATACAAAGCCGTTCAGCGGGCATTGGTTCCCTGGGAACGTCGGCGGCGGCAGCGAGTTAAACACGGCTATCCTCTTCCTGCATTTAGAGAATTTCGCGACGACTCAGACCGTTGCGTGCAAACGGCGTGCCGAATGGACCTTTTCACCAAAGCCAGAGAACTCGGGATCCAGACCGAATTTATCGACGGTCAGGGTCACCGCCATGTGACGGACCCGGAGGCGCTCCAGATCATCCTCGATGCCCTGCCGGCGCCCGTCCCACGCCGGTTGCTGAGCCAGCCGGTGGTGGTCCGGTCCGGCCTGCCGTCGCGGACCGAATTCAGCCAAGCTGCCACGTTCCCGCTGCGCTGGAAAATCGTTGCGGGCGTTAGGGTTATCGCAAACGGCGAAACCGGGGTTATCGCGGAGGGCGAAACCAGCGATCGCGTGCTGATCTGGCCTTCGGACCTGCCGGAAGGGTCGTACCGGCTGCATTTGACCGACGCTGGCGGGTTAACCGAAGAGGTGCCGCTGATTGTCGCTCCGCCCAAGGCATTCGGGGGCGATTTCGACCGCTGCTGGCTGTTGGCGGTCCAGCTCTATGGCATGCGGTCGGCGCGCAACTGGGGCATCGGCGACTTTACCGACCTCGAAGGCCTGATCGAACTCGCCAGCGATTTGGGCGCCGATGGCGTCGGTCTCAATCCGCTGCATGCGCTGTTCGATGATCGGCCCACCGATTGCAGTCCCTATTCCCCGAACAGCCGGCTGTTTCTCAATCCGCTCTATATCGACGTCGAAAAACTGCCTGGATTTCAGCGCGCGTTCGAGGCCAAGGGCGCCGTCGACCGGCTCAGGGCGGGCGATATTGTTGATTATGCTGCCGTCGCGGCGCTGAAATGGCGCGCGCTGCGCTTTGCTTTCGACAGTTTCCAGACCGATTCCAGCGACGAAATCCGAACGCCGCAGGGATTTTGACGAATTCCGCGCCGAACGCGCGCCGCTGCTGTCGCGCTTCGCCTGTTTCGAGGTGCTCCGGCACAAATTCAACAAGCCGTGGTGGGAATGGCCCGAACCATGGCAGCAGCCCGATGAAGCCAACTGCGCTGACTTGCGCGGAGGACCTGACAAGCGCGAGGTCGAATTCATCGAATTCGTGCAATGGGTGGCCGACCGGCAGTTGCGGGCCTGCCGGGACCTCGCGGCTGGCCGCGGCATGAAGGTCGGGCTCTATCTCGATGTCGCCGTCGGCGTGCAATGCGACGGTTTTGATGCCTGGAACGAGCAAACCGCAATTTCGCGTCATCTTGCGGTCGGCGCGCCGCCGGACCCCCTGAACACCGCGGGCCAGAACTGGGGTCTCGCCGGCTTCAACGCCGCGGGCCTCGAAATCCAGTCGTTCGAGCCCTATCGCGAGATGCTGCGGGCCTCGATGCGCTACGCCGGCGCGATCCGGCTCGATCATGTGCTGGGCCTGAAGCGGCTCTATCTGGTGCCGCACGGCTTTGCCGCCGATAACGGCGTCTATGTGCAAATGCCGTTCGAGGCGCTGCTGGCGGCGACCGCGCAGGAAAGCATCGAGCACCGTTGCGTTGTGATCGGCGAGGATCTCGGCACCGTGCCGGAAGGCTTTCGCGAGCAAATGGCGGAGTGGGGGATCTGGTCGTACCAGGTGATGATGTTCGAGCGCGACGACCGCGGCGCGTTCCGCGGCATCGACCATTATGCGGCCAACGCGCTTGTCACCTTCAACACTCACGACCTGTCGAGTTATGCGGGCTGGCGTTCGTTCAGCGATCTGGCGCTGAAGCGCTCGCTCGGGATCGATCCCGGCGAAAGCGACGATGCGCGATGGCATGCGTTGACGATGCTGAGCGACGTGCTGCGGCACCATGGCATCGACAGCCATGATCTCTATGCGGTCGCGGGTTTTCTGGCCCGGACCAGATCCCGCCTGATGGCGATAGCGCTGGACGATCTGCTGGGCGTGATCGACCAGCCCAATATTCCCGGCACCGTGAACGAACATCCGAACTGGCGAAGGCGGCTGCCGATTGCGATCGACACGATGGCATCGGCGGTCGACATTCCCGCGCTCAAATCCGCAACCTCAGAGCGGACGCGGGCAGCGGTCTGACGCACAAACCCTTGCGGCGGTGACAGAGAATTGCCCTCCAGAATTGAAGATTATGGGTTGATCGGCGATTGCGAGACCGCGGCCCTGGTCGGACGCGACGGCTCGATCGACTGGCTGTGCTGGCCGGCGTTCGATTCCGATGCCTGCTTTGCAGCGCTGCTTGGCACCGACCGGCACGGCCGGTGGCTGATCGCGCCGGCGGAAGAGGTCAAAAAATCCTCGCGCCGCTACTGGGACAATACGCTGATCCTGGAGACGCGCTTTGAGACCGCCGATGGCGTCGTCGCGCTGATCGATTTCATGCCGCCGCGCGGCAACGCCTCCGACGTGGTCCGGCTGGTGCGCGGCGTCACCGGCAAGGTGAAGCTGCGGATGCAGCTGGTGATCCGCTTCGGCTTCGGCGCCGACATCCCCTGGGTCAAGCGCACCGAAGATGGCGCACTGCTGGCGATCGCCGGACAGGACATGACCGTGCTGCGAACGCCGGTCGAGACCCGCGGCGAGGATCTGACCACGGTCGCCGATTTCGAGGTGAGCGAAGGCGAGACCATCCCGTTCGTGCTCACCTATGGGCCCTCGCACCTGCCGCTGCCCGCGCCGATCAACCCTGCGCAGGCCTTGCAGGACACCGAGGATTTCTGGCTCGAATGGTGCAGCCGTTGCACCTACGAGGGCGACTACCGCGATCTCGTGATGCGTTCGCTGATCACGCTGAAGGCGCTGACCTACGCGCCGACCGGCGGCATCGTCGCGGCACCGACGACCTCGCTGCCGGAGAAGCTTGGGGGGCAGCGAAACTGGGACTACCGGTTCTGCTGGCTGCGCGACGCCACCTTTACGCTGCTCGCGCTGATGAACTCCGGCTATACCGAGGAAGCGCTGGCCTGGCACAATTGGCTGCTGCGCGCCGCGGCCGGCTCGCCGGCCAACATGCAGATCATGTACGGCATCATGGGCCAGCGCCGCCTGCTGGAATGGCAGGCCGGCTGGCTTCCGGGCTACGAAGGCGCGCAACCGGTTCGGGTCGGCAACGCCGCGCACGCCCAGCTGCAGCTCGATGTCTACGGCGAACTGATCGACGCCTTTCATCAATCGCGGATGGCGGAGCTGCAACTGGACGAGACCTCCTGGGCGCTCGAATGCGCGGTGATCGAGCATCTGGCGGAGATCTGGGACCGGCCGGATCACGGCATCTGGGAGCGGCGCGGCGAGGGCAAGCACTATGTTTCGTCGAAAGTGATGTGCTGGGTCGCGTTCGATCGCGGCATCAAGAGCGCCGAACGGTTCGGATTCAAGGCGCCGCTCGATCGCTGGCGATCACTTGCGCGATGCCATCTGTGTCGATGTCTGCGAAAAGGGTTTTGATCCCGCGCAAAACGCCTTCGTCGAATCCTACGGCTCGCAAATGCTCGATGCCAGCATCCTGCTGCTGCCGGCGGTGGGTTTCCTGCCGGCCTCGGATCCGCGCGTTCGCGGCACCATCGCGGCCATCGAAAAGCAACTGATGCGGGACGGATTTGTGCTGCGCCACGACCCGCGCGAGGTTTCCGACGAGCAGCAGCCGGCCGAAGGCGCATTTCTCGCCTGCAGCCTGTGGCTTGCGGATGCCTATGTGCTGGCAGGCGAAATCGACAAGGCGCAGGCGCTGTTCGACCGCGTGGTGGCCGTGGCCAACGACCTCGGCCTGTTGGCCGAGGAATTCGATTCCGGCGCCGGGCGTCAGACCGGGAATTTTCCGCAGGCGCTGACGCATATCGCGCTGATCAATACCGCACAGAACCTGAGTGCGCGAAGAAGCCGGTCGAAAAGCCGGTGGTGCAGCGGTCGAAGTGAGACCCCGACGGAACTTGCAAGCCCCAATCTTCTTAATACCGCAGCTTCTTTGGAGGTTGCCGGATGATCCGCGTTTTTGCCGCGACGATTTTGTCGGGCTCGCTGGTGTTTCCGGCCACGGCAGCCAGCCTTGATGCGGCAGCCATCAATAACGCGGAGTATCGCGCCAAACCTCCCGTCGCGGACAAGGTCGATGCCGTCGTCATCAAGCTCCAGGTGCTGTTGGACCGGGCTCGATTCTCGCCAGGGGAAATCGACGGCAAGCTCGGTGAAAACGCGCAGAAAGCCTTAAAGGCCTTCGCCGAGGCCAGGAGTTTGAATCTCGACAAGGCGCTCACGCCGGAGGTCTGGACGGCGCTTGCGGAGACCAGCAAGGATCCCATCGTTACCGAGTACACGATTTCCAAGAATGACGTGAAAGGACCGTTTCTGGAAAAACTGCCCGCCAAAATGGACAACATGAAAAGCCTCAAGGCGCTCGGCTATACCAGCCCGCGCGAAGCCATCGCCGAGAAGTTTCATATGGGGGAGGGGCTGCTGGCGGCGCTCAACCCCGGCAAGAAATTCGATCAGCCCGGCGAGATCATCCTCGTCGCCAATCTGCCCGACAAACCGGCGAAATTGTCGATTGGCCGGATCGAAGTCGACAAGTCACGGCAAACCGTCAAGGCGTTCGATCCCATCGGGCGCGCTGATTGCGTTCTTTCCGGCGACGGTCGGAAGCGACGAGAAGCCGACTCCAACCGGCAGTCTCAAGGTCGTCTCGGCTGATGCCAATCCGAACTACCGCTACAATCCCGATTACAAATTCAAAGGTGTCAAATCCAGGGAAGCATTCACGATCAAGCCGGGGCCGAACAACCCGGTGGGATCCTACTGGATCGGGCTGTCAGCGGAGGGATATGGCATCCATGGCACGCCCAACCCTTCCAAGGTCAGCAAATCCGAATCCAACGGCTGCGTTCGGCTGACGAATTGGGACGTCGGTTTGCTTGGCAGCAGTGTCAAAAAGGGAACGCCGGTCGTGTTCATCGAGCAGCAGCAAGGGCGGCCGAAAGAGATGAGCGGACGAGAGGCCTATCGCGCGTCGCCGACGTTGGAACCGAACCAACGCCTATGCGTTGCAGACGACGATCCACATTGGAGACGACACATGAGCCGCGGAATGCCATCGATGACTGCGCTGTTGGGGCTCCTCGCCATTGCGGGATACCAGAACCGGGACAAGCTGGCGGAAATGCTGAAGGGCGCTGGAGCCAATTCGCAGCCGCCCGGCAGCGGTGGGCAGCAGCCCGGCCCGGGCGGACTGCTTGGCAATCTGGGCGGGATGCTGGGCGGCGCCGGCGTCGGCGGCCTGCTGAATGGCGGCATCGGCGAACTGCTCGAAAAATTCAACCAGAATGGCCAGGGCGAGACGGCTCAATCGTGGGTCGACAAGGGTCCCAACAAAGAGGTGCCGCCCCCGCAACTGAAACAGGCGATCGGGCCGGACGTCCTGGCGGCGCTGGAACAGCAGACCGGTCTTTCCCAGGAGGAGCTTCTCGCCGGCTTTCGCGGGAATTGCCGACCGCCGTTGACAACTACACGCCGGACGGACGTCTCCCCATCGCCTAGTTAATACAGCAGCCAGTCTTTACTCACGAAGGAACCATTGAGATGAGCATACTCTGGACCATCATCATCGGCTTTCTCGCAGGCGTGATTGCGAAGTTCATCATGCCCGGCGACAACGAACCTTCGGGATTCATTCTCACCGCGATCCTGGGCATCGTGGGCGCCTTCGTGGCAACCTACCTTGGGCAATCGCTGGGATGGTATCGCCCCGGCGAAGGCGCCGGCCTGATCGGCGCTGTTGTCGGATCGATCATTGTATTGCTGGTTTACGGCTTCGCGGGCCGCCGGCGGCCATTAGCCGCATCAGCTCAACGCGGCGCTGGCATCTATCGGGTGGCGTTATTGCGCAGGATGATCTCGATCGCCCCCGCAAACCCTTCATCCTCGTTCGACGTCGTGACATGCGTCGCCAATTTCTTGATGTCGTCGGTGGCGTTGCCCATCGCGATCGACAGGCCGCTGTGTCCTGAACATCGCCAGATCGTTCTGCATGTCGCCGATGGTGGCGACCGCGTCGGTCGAAATACCCTGACGCCTGGCGATGGCCTGCACGAAGGTGCCCTTGTCGTGGCCCGGCGGGGTGACGTCGAGATAATAGCTTTGCGAACGCACCGCCGTCGCCTGCCCGCCCAACGGCGGCCTGCATCGCGGCTTCGCAACGTTGCAGCAGCGCCGCGTCGGAGCTGGCGCCGACGATCTTGCAGGCGGCCGGTCAAATAAGGCGTGAAATCCGTTGACGATGGTCGGATCGGCGCGGATCGCGCGCTTTTCATTTGGAACGTACTCGCCATCGCCGTTGCGGGTCAGCCATTGCTCGTTGGTGAACAGCCAGATATCGACGCCGAATTCGTCGAACACGTCGAGGCTGGTTGCGCGGTGGCTGCAGGGAGTAGATGCTGCTCGATCGGGTTGAATTTGGCATCGACGATCGAGCTGCCATTGAATGACGCCGAACGGCAGCGTGATCGCAAGCGGCTCGATCAGAAACCGCATGCCGACGGTCGGACGGCTGGAGATGATGGTAAAACCGATGCCGGCATCCTTCAGCCGCCGCACCGCGGCCTTCGCACCCTCGGTCAGGGTCTTGTCATTGGTCACCAGCGTGCCGTCGACATCGGAAACCACGAGAGCAATACGGGTCATGGGCGATCCTTGGCTGTGCGCGCCGCTGTCAGCGAGGCTCAGTCCGAGTTGGCGGATGATGTCGTCGACGATGGCATCGACCGAAGCATCGATCGATACGGTGACGGGATTTTCGCTTTCGTCCGGCGGCTCCAGTGTCGCGAACTGGCTGTCCAACAGGCCCGGCGGCATGAAGTGGCCTTTGCGTGTGGCGAGCCGGCCGGCGATCAATTGCTGAGAGCCGCTGAGGAAGACGATGCGAACGTCGTCGCGCCCGTGCACGAGGATGTCGCGATAGGCCCGCTTCAGCGCCGAGCAGGCGATCACGGCGTGCTCGCCGGCAGCGCCAATCCGGTCGATCTCGTCCGCGATCGCCTGCAGCCATGGCCAGCGGTCTTCATCGGTGAGGGGATGGCCGGCGCTCATCTTGGCGACATTGCTGGCAGGATGGAATCGATCGCCATCCTCGAAGGTCCAGCCCAGCCGTTCGGCGAGCCTGTCCGCGATGGTGCTCTTGCCGGATCCGGATACGCCCATCACGACCAGCGCGCATGGCATGTTGCCTGTCTCATCGTCCACGGAAATTCTCCGGCAGCGCGGCCTTGTCCACGAGCCAGATGGTCTCGCCGATGGCGTGCAGCGCGGCTCGCAGGCAGATCCTCGCCGTCGAGCACGCGGGTCAAGATCGCACGCTTTTCGGCGCCCGCAACCTCGAACAGCATTTCGTGGCATGAACCGAGCACCGGCAAGGTCAGCGTCACCCGCGGCACGAATGGCTCGACATGCGCCTGGGGCACGCCGACCACCCAGCGCTCGGTCTCGTCGACGGCGGGATAACCGGGAAACAGCGAGGCGGTATGGCCGTCGGGGCCGACGCCCATCAGCACGAGATCGAACAATGGCCGGGCAGGGTCGAGGACGTCAGCGCCATAGATAGGATTTCAGCTCGCTCTCGTAGCGGCGCGCGGCGTCCTCGGGATCGGCGGCGATCGGTCGGAATCGGGTGGATGGTGTCAGCCGGCGCGCAAGCGTCGAGGAAAAGCCGGCGCGCCATCGCCATATTGTTGAGCGGATCGTCGGCCGGGACAAAACGGTCATCGCCGATGAACCAGTGCACGCGGTCCCACGGGATGCGGCTTCGATAGGCGTCGGTGGCGAGCAATTGATAGAGCTGTTTCGGGCTCGAGCCGCCGGTCAGGCAAATCGCGGCGCGGCCGGCATTGGCCGATATCCGCGCGATGACGCGATCCGCAGCCATTGTCGCCAGTTCGGTTGGATCGGCAACCGCAATCACATGGCGATTGCCTTGGCGATTGTCGTTGATCATCTAACCGAGCTTCCGCCAGCTGCGGCCGTCGCGCTCCATCAGATCGTTGGCCTCTTCGGGGCCTTCGCTGCCGGGCTCATATATCTTCAGCCCCTTGCCGCCGGCATTCTTCCAGGCGTCCAGAAAGGGCTGCACCGCACGCCAGCCGGCCTCGACGCTGTCGGCGCGCTGAAACAGGATGTTGTCGCCGATCATGCAGTCGTAGATCAGGGTCTCGTAGCCGGTGGAGGGTTCGGCCTGGAAGTAATCCTTGTAACGGAATTTCATCTCGACGCCGTCGATCTGGATCGAGGGCCCCGGCACCTTGGTATTGAATTGCAGCGCGATGCCCTCGGTCGGCTCGGTGGAGATGATCAGGAAGTTCTGCGACAACCGGTCCACCGGCGTGTCGCGGAACATCGCAAATGGCGCCTGCTTGAACTTGATCGCAATCTCGGTGCGCTTGACGCCGAGCGCCTTGCCGGTGCGCAGGTAAAACGGCACGCCGGCCCAGCGCCAGTTGTCGATCGTCAGTTTCAGCGCGGCGTAAGTCTCCGTGGTGCTGCCGGGCTTGACGTCTTCGGTCTTGCGATAGTCTTCGATCTCGGTGTCGCCGACCGTGCCGGCCCGGTATTGCCCGCGAACCGAATTGTGCAGCGCTTCCTGCTCGCTCTGGGTCTGGATCGCCGCCAGCACGTCGGCCTTTTCCGAGCGCACCGAGTGGGCGTCGAATTTGGTCGGCGGCTCCATCGTGACCAGCGACAGCAGTTGGAACAGATGGTTCGGGACCATGTCGCGCAGCGCGCCGGTTGCATCGTAGAAACTGCCGCGATGCCCGACGCCGAGCTTTTCATCGACCGTGATCTGCACATGATCGATATGATTGCGATTCCAGATCGGCTCGAACATGCCGTTGGCGAAACGCAGCACCAGGATGTTCTGCACCGTCTCCTTGCCGAGATAATGATCGATCCGATAGATCTGGTGCTCGTCGACGAGTTTCAGCAGTTCGCTGTTCAGCGCCTTGGCGGAGGCGAGATCGGTGCCGAACGGCTTTTCGACCACCAGCCGCCGCCATGACGCCGTTTTCGGCCAGCATGCCGGTGCGGCCGAGTTCCTTGCTGATGGGCAGAAAAGCATTTGGCGGTGTCGCGAGATAAAACAGCCGATTGCCGTCGGTCTTGCGCGCGGCCTCCAGCCTGTCGAGCTGATCCTTCATCGCATCGAACGATGCCGGGTCTTTCGGATCGGCCTCGATGCAGGTGACGCAGCCCAGCAGCGTTCAGCGATCGCTTCGTCGACCTTGCGGGTGGCGAATTCGTGCAAGCCTTTCTTCAGGCTTTCGGTCAATTGCTCGCTCGACATGCCCTTGCGGGCGATGCCGACGATGCAGAAATTATCCGGCAACAGGTCGTTGGCGGCGAGGTTATAGAGTGCCGGGATCACCAGCCGGTGGGCGAGATCGCCGGTCACGCCGAAGATCACGATCGAACACGGATCCGGCTTTTTCTGTTTTGCCTCGGTCACCGTCATCCGACTTCAGGCCTTTGAACCCGGCTTCTTGGGTGGCTCCTGATGTCCGCCAAAACCGGCGCGCATCGCGGAGAGGATCTTTTCGGCAAAGGTATGTTCCTTGCGCGACCGAAAGCGCGCGAACAAAGCGGCGGTCAGCACTTCAGCCGGTACGGCCTCGTCGATCGCGGCATTGACGGTCCAGCGGCCTTCGCCGGAATCCTCGACGAACCCGGAGTAATTATCCAGCGTATCGTTTTTGGCGAGCGCGGAGGACGTGAGATCGAGCAGCCATGACGGGATCACGCTGCCGCGCCGCCAGACCTCGGCAATGTCGGCAATGTCGAGATCGAAGCGATGCTCCGGTGGAAGCGCGTCGATATTGGCGTTCTTCAGAATGTCAAAACCCTCGGCATAGGCCTGCATCAGGCCGTATTCGATGCCGTTGTGGATCATCTTGACGAAATGCCCGGCGCCGACCGGGCCGGCGTGAATGTAGCCCTGCTCGATCCTGACATCGCGTCCCTCGCGCCCGCCGGTGCGCGGGATATCGCCGGTCCCCGGCGCCAGGCTGGCGAAGATCGGGTCGAGGCGGTCGACCACCGCCTTGTCGCCGCCGATCATCATGCAATAGCCGCGCTCGATGCCCCAGACCCCGCCCGAGGTGCCGACGTCGAGATAATGGAGGCCGCGCTCCCTCAGCGCCTTGCCGCGGCGGACGTCGTCCTGCCAAAACGCGTTGCCGCCGTCGATGATGACGTCGCCGGGCTCCATCAGTTTCGACAGCGCATCGATGGTCGCTTCGGTGATCTTGCCGGCCGGCAGCATCACCCAGGCGGTTCGCGGCTTCGTGAGTTTCCTGACGAAATCTTCCAGGTCGCTGGCGCCCGCAGCACCCTCGGCCGCGAGTGCGGCGACGGCTTTGGCGTCCTTGTCGTAAACCACGGCGGAGTGTCCGTGCTTCATCAGCCGGCGGACGATATTGCCGCCCATCCGCCCCAGGCCGATCATGCCGAGCTGCATTTTTGTGTCCTTAGTTT
The DNA here is from genome assembly GCA_963742695.1 of uncultured Alphaproteobacteria bacterium. Taxonomy (GTDB): domain Bacteria; phylum Pseudomonadota; class Alphaproteobacteria; order Rhizobiales; family Xanthobacteraceae; genus Bradyrhizobium. The sequence continues at coordinate 40,569 of CAVUNF010000046.1, read as the reverse complement.
AAAGCCTCGGTGATCGCCGCATCGAGCATCTTCAATCCCGATGCGAGATCGCCTTTCAGGTGGACGCGGAGCGCGCGCCGGCCGCGTTCGGTCAGCACGTCGAAATCGCCGCGGGCCTGGGCTGCCTTGATCACGCCGAAACTGGCCTTTTGACCCGGCACCGGCAAATCCTTGGCGTCGTCGGCGGTGATCTGCAGGAAGACGCCGCTGTCGGGTCCGCCCTTGTAGGCCTGACCGGTCGAATGCAGGAAACGCGGGCCGAATTCGGCGCAGGTCGCGACGTGTTTCCTGTCTCGCACGGCGAGCCGCATCTTCTGCAAGGCATCGATATGCTCGCCGTCGCGTTCGACATAGGCCAGCAACGCCACATAGTCGCCTTCGCCGGAGCGCGAGAGATGCGCTTTCAGCCAAGAGCCAAGGGTGCCGTCGGCGCCGGCCTTGCGCAAGTCGGCGGCATTGTTGCCGTCGGTGTAGAGGTCGGCCTGCGCGGTCGACATCACGGGCTTTTCGGCCGGCAGCTTGCCGGACTTTTCGAACGCCGTGGTCAATTCGCGGGTCTTGATCTTGGCGGCTTCGACGTCGGGCTGGTTGAACGGATTGATGCCGAGCACTGCGCCTGCGACCGCGGTCGCCATCTCGAACCGGAAAAATTCCTGGCCGATATGCTCGATCGATTTCATGACGATGCGGACCACCGGATGTCCGGCAGCTTCCAGCGCGGCCAGCTTGTCATCATGCGCCGCGTCGTCTTCGCCTTCGGTGCGCAGGTCGATGAAGAAACGATCGTTGCCGTACAGCGCGGCATCGCCGAGCGGTTCGCCGTCGATCGGGATCAGGCCCTTGCCTTCCTTGCCGGTGGATTCCGCGATCAGCTGTTCGGCCCAGGCGCCGAAATCGGCGATCTTTTTCGACGAGAGGATCGTCACCTTGTCGCGGCCCTCGAGGCCGGCGAGGCCCATCGCGAGCCCGAGTTGCACGCCGGGATTTTCATGCGGCGGCACATCCGGTCCGCAGGAGCGCACCATCGAGAGCGTATGCTTGATCAGGGCGCGAACATCGATGCCGGCGGTCGCCGCCGGAACCAGGCCGAAGGGCGACAGCACGGAGTAACGTCCGCCGATGGTGGGATCGCCGTGGAAGATGCGCGCAAAACCTTGTTTGGTTGCGACCTTCTCCAGCGACGAGCCGGGATCGGTGACCGCGATGAAGCGGTGCCCGGCCTTGGCGGCGCCGATGGTTTTCGAGACGCGATCGAAGAAATAATCCTTCATCGCGTTCGGTTCGGTGGTGCCGCCGGATTTGCTGGAGACGATGAACAGGGTTTTTGCAAGATCGACCTTGGCCTCCATCGCGCGCACCTGCGCCGGATCGGTGGAATCCAGCACGTGCAGTTTTGGAAAGCCCGGCTTCTTCTCAAAAGTCTCCGCCAGCACTTCCGGGCCCAGGCTGGAGCCGCCCATGCCGAGCACGACGGCGTCGCTGAAATTCTGTCCCTTTACGCGGCCGGCAAAATCCTCGTAGTCGGCGACATCGGCGGCGGCCGGGCTGTTCAGCCAGCCCAGCCATTTGTCTTCGTCGTCACCGCTCCAGACCGATTTGTCCTTGTGCCAGAGCCGGCGAATTCTGGCGGACGCCCGCCAATCTTCGCTGCTCTTTTCAACCGTCTTGCCGAGCTGGGTGCCCAGCGACATCTGCTGCCGATCGATCGCGGCGCCGAGCACGGTGGCGCGCTTGTAGGCGACCGCGCCGTACAATTTGTCGGCGGCATCGGCGAACAGCTTGACGCCGTCCTTGACCAGTTCGGCCGTGATCGCATCGAGCGAGATGCCGGATTTTTCAAGCTCCTCCAGCACGCGCCTGGCGTCGTCGAGATTTTCCTCGAGGCTGTCGCGCGGCGTGCCGTGATCGCGGAACGCATCGAGCGTCGCCGGCGGCACCGTGTTGATGGTGTTGGGGCCGATCAGTTCCTCGACATAGAGCACATCGCTGTAGTCCTTGTTCTTGGTGCCGGTGGAAGCCCACAACAGCCGCTGCGGCCGCGCGCCCTTGGCTTGCAGCTTCTCCCAGCGCGGCCCGGAGAACAGCCGCTTGTAATCCTGATAGGCGAGTTTTGCGTTGGCGATCGCAATCTTGCCCTTCAGCGCGCTGAGGCGCTCCTTCTCGGTCGGATCGTTCGCCTTGGCGATCTTTTCGTCGAGCTGCTTGTCCACCGCGCTGTCGATGCGGCTGACGAAGAAACTGGCGACGCTGGCGACAAGGCTGGGATCGCCGCCCTTGGCGACATGCTTTTCGAGCCCGGCGAGATAGGCTTCGGCGACCTCTACGTAGACCTTCTGCGAGAACAACAGCGTGATGTTGATGCTGATGCCCTGGCCGATCAATTGTTCGATCGCGGGCAGGCCTTCCGGCGTCGCCGGCACCTTGACCATCAGATTCTTGCGGGCAACGTCCTTCCACAGCCGCTGGGCCTCGGCGACGGTGCCCTTGGTATCCATCGCCAGATAGGGCGACACTTCGAGGCTGACGAAGCCGTCGGCGCCATCGAGTTGGTCGTAGACCGGACGCAGCACATCCGCCGCATGCTGGATATCTTCAACGGCGAGGTGCTCGAACAGCTCGGCGACCGGGCTGTCGCCCTTTTTCAAGGCATTGCCGATGGCGCCGTCATATTCGTCCGAACTGCCGATCGCCTTCTCGAAGATCGACGGATTCGACGTGACGCCCTTGACGCCGTCGGTGTCGATCAGGTTTTTCAGATCGCCCTTGGCGACGAAGCCGCGGGCCAGGAAATCGAGCCAGACTGCCTGGCCATGGTTTTCGAGTGCTTTGACGGGATTCATGATGCCTTGTTCGGTTCGAGCGGGGCCAATCGGGGGCTTGCGCACCTTTTCTGGCGCGAAGGCGTGTTGTCAACACGTGGTTAGGCTGCGCTGATGACGGGAATATGCGTATCCCGAGGCGATAACGCCATTCACGAGATATCGATCCCCGAGGGGATCGGCCATCGGCCTGATATCTCGTGCGATTTTACCCGTTTTGCAAAATGCGGGGATCAGGGTCTCAAATAGAGATAGCCCTGGGATTGCAGTTCCGCGATCCGGACCACGCCGCCGGTGTCGGCGCTGATGAAGCCGGGCAGCAGATCCTCCAGGCCGACCTTCTGCGATTTCATGGTGTTGCCGCAGGCGGCGAGCTCGAGGCCGTTTTTGTAGAATCGGCCGACCCGCTGCTTGATGTCCGGGTTGGCCGAAGCCGCATGAAACGACTTCAGCGCCTGGCCGTGCACCACGAGGGCGATGGTCACAAGCTCAGGACCGCCGACGCCCTCGAGATGGTTCTCGATATTGCCGATGACAAAGGAGACCTTGTCGAGGTCGTTGAGATGATAGACCACCTTCAGCTTCTTTTCCGGCGGGACTTCGGTGGCGGCGCTGCCGCGCGTTGCAACGAAGCTGGCGCCGAGCGCCGAAAGCGCGCCCCACAAGATGTTGCGTCGATGCATGATACTCTCCCTTGTCGGAGCGGTGGCCCGCAGCGAGCCTATCGCTTTCGCCTGATTTCCGCGATCTCCTTGCGGTCGGTCACCAGCGAGGCGCATTCGCTGGAGTCGACACGGTCGAGCCGAAACAGCTTGTCGTCGGCGCCGACCAGTGCGTCGTTCGGCTCCTGGTTAGGCTTGCTGTTCTGCCAGATGCGTATCCGCTCGAGCCGGACGATCGCGGATTTGTCATCCTTCGACATCGCCACGTTGATTCCGCCGCCATCGCATTCGACACCGCAGCCGAGGCGTATTTCATTGCCGGCATCTTCGGGTACGAAGTGGTTGCAAGAACCGCTGGCGTCGAAATTGCCGCGAGCGGTGGCGGTATCTCAGGCCAAGGCGGAACGAATAATTGGTGATCTTCTCTTCCGGCGCGAATTCGGCCGTGACCAGCAGCTTCATCGCGCCGATCTTCTGCTGGGGATGCCGCGCCAGATGGTCGGGGTCGTAGCGGCGCACGAAGCAGCCATAGGCCTTGTTGCCGGGCGGCTTGGTGAACATCCTGACGTCGAACGCCTCGACCTTGGCCTTGTCGATGCCTTCCTCCTCGGCGTGGCTGCTGGTGATGCCGGCGGTCAAGATCGCCGCCACGGCGGTGGCCAGCGCGACGATCCCGAAGCGCTTTACGACGTCAGCGGTCATGCACATCCATCCATCGGTCGAAGGCAGGCCATTTTGACGCAGGGCGGTACGTTGCGCCGAGGCCATGCCCGGTCAATGCTTTGGTCGCGACAAGTACGGTGGGCGTTCAACTCCGGTCCATGGACGGATCGGCAAGAAACTGAGGAATGCCGGCGTGGTCGCGGGGTTAAACGGGCAGGGAGGAACGCCACATGCACAAAAAAACGCTCATCAAGGTTCTTATCGCATCGGTCATCACGGGTATTTCCGGCGCTTCGCTGGCCCAGACGGCGGCACCGGCGCCCGCCGCGCCCGCTGCCGCGGCACAGCCGCCATTCGCCACCACCAAGGTCGAGGGCACCGATAACGTCTATATCTTCCGCTATCGGCAACCATCAGGCGATGTTCGTGGTCACGCCGGCGGGCGTGATCGCCACCGACCCGATCAGCTATGGCCGGCCGCAGGCGGCGAAGACCTATCTGGAGGAAATCGCCAAGATCACCAAGGCGCCGGTCAAATACCTGATCTACAGCCACCATCACTATGACCACATCGCCGGCGGCAAGCCGTTCAAGGATGCCGGCGCCAAGGTCGTGGCGCACAAGCGCGCCAAGGAGCGGCTGGCGGCGCTCAAGGGCCTCGACGTCGTCATTCCCGACGAGGTGGTGACCGGCAAACGCACCATCAAGCTCGGCGGCACCACGCTGGAGCTGATCGACACCGGCAAGAACCACTCGGATTCGTCGCTGGTGATGTTCCTCCCCAAGGAGAAGATCATCTTCGCCGTCGACTTCAATTCGCTGGGCGCGGTGCCGTCGCGGCTCGCGGTCAATGATTCCTATCCGACCGAATGGGAAGCCTCGCTCAAGCGCACATTGGCGCTGAACTGGGAGCGCCAGATTCCCGGACATCCCGGGCCCGGCGGCCGGCTCGGCACCAAGAAGGACATGGAGCAGCAGCTCGCTTTCATGACCGACCTTTCGGCGGAAGTGAAAAAGGCCTCCGACGCCGGAAAATGCTTCGATCCGGCGACCAAGGAGGTGCGGCTGCCGCAACACGGCACGATGACCGGCTACGAGCAGAATATCGAATGGAACGTCCACCGCTGGTGCGGCTATTGGGGACGCGGCATCTAAGCTGGCGACCAGCGCTCTTCCTGACAGTCAAAAGCCGGCGCATTCGCGCCGGCTTTTTCTTGGGGTCTGCGTTCAAGAGACGGCATCATCGTCCAAACCTGCCGCCACCAAAACCACCACCGCCAAAACCACCGCCACCACCGAATCGTCCTCCCCTGCCTTGCGACGACGCAAATCGGAAGTTGCCTCCGCCATTCGAAAAACCCTGTTTCCGGATTCCGGAGGGACCGCTCATCCTGGACTTCGAGGTGCCGGTGAACTGCGGCTTGGTTCCCATCTGCGCGAACGATTTCCCGGGCCGTTGGCCAACACGGCCTACCTCACCAAGCTTCGAATTCTGCGCGCCCATCTTGTTCAGGCCGCCGGCCGGCAGATTGGTGATCTTGCCGGAACCGATGCCGTTGATCCCGGATCCGCTTTTGCCGGGAGCCTGCAACGTGACGATCCGGCTACCGCCAAATTTGCCGCCAAAATTGTCCTTGCCCATGCCGAGACCGCCGAGCTTGATCGAGGATGGCGCGAGGATCTGGGTCGGCTGCGACACGGAATGATTTTCGGCTGCGCCGCCAGCTTCAAGGCGCCTGGCGCGTAAGGGCTGTTCGAGAATTTTTCATAGAACGATTTGTAGGCGACCGGAGAATTCGTCTTCACGGCATAGTGCCATTCTTTGGCCTGCACCAGGTTCGCCAGCAGAATACGGATACGGTCGCTGAGCGGATCGTGCGGGTAATAGTGGATGAACTCCTGATAGTTCTCGATGGAATTCTCCGCCAGGACGTAGTCATAGGCCTGGCGCGAGGCACGCGACGGCAGATCGGTGGCCGCATAGGCGGCCCTCACCTGCGCAGGCGGGCGCGTTGCGGCAACCGCGGTATCGCCGAAGAAATAGAAATCGCTGGTCAGCGACGAGCTTTCCCAGGGCGTCTGTTGCCCGCCGGTCGAGTTGTTCACGTCAAGACGAATGCGCTTGAACAATTGCTCGATCGGCAGGTTCTTCTCGGGCGCCAGCCGCAGGAACGCCTTGGCATAGGGACTATGTTCGCCGTCGCCGTCGAGCGCCTGCGTGCCGGGTGCCGTCGAATAGCCGACGATCGAGCCGTTCGGCGCATCGACGATCGCAAGTCCGCGCCCGGCATCGTTGAGTGTGGGGAAGGGGTTATTTCGGCAGGCATCGAGGATCACGATCCGCATCCGGCTCGGGATCGCTTCCAGCGTCGCCATCAGATCGACGAGACGTACCGAGCCCTTGGTCAGATCAGGCTCGGATGAAATCCTGGCATCGACCGGAACCAGATAATTTTCGCCGGCGAGCTGCACGCCATGGCCGGCATAATACACCATCGCCACCGCGTTCGGTCCACGGCCGGCGATCTTGGCGGAGAAATCCTGCACCACCTGAATCATCTCGTTGTGATTGAGATCGGTGGCGGAAGTTACTTCAAAGCCCGCGGTATTGAGCACCTTGGCGATCGCCTTGGCGTCGTTGACGGGATTTGGCAACGTGACCACGTTTCGGTAGTTCGAATTGCCGATCACCAGCGCGACGCGCTGTTCCGGACCCGCTAGTGCTGCGGGCGCCCTCGCCGCGTCCTGGGCCTGCGCCGAGCCAACAGGCCCGCTCGCCAGCGCACCGGCCACAAGGCAAGCGCGCAACAACGCACCCTTGAAAAAGGTCATGACGTGCTCCTGCAATCAAATCTCGACGCGAGGTCGGTTGCTGGCACGCTAGTGACGGTTGGTGCAGAACTCTGTGATCTGAATCACGGCAGATCACGCCAACGCGATGTCGCGCGGGCTTCGTGTTCGCTTGTTGGAGAGCGTCTAGCGCAGGCTGGCGTTGATCTTTTCCAGCGCGGCGGAACCCGGGCACAGCGCCTTCTCGGTGAGCTGGTTGAGCGGCGTCTGGACCGTGTCGAGATGGCTGTGCAGGTCTTCCGAGTCCGGATCGACATACAGCAGCCCGGTGACGATCTGGCCCTTGGCGGCGTGCTTCTGCAGGAATGTCATCGCGCCGCCGCGGTCGTGGGCGTCATAATCCGCATCGATCTTGCGCAGCGCGATCTTGCTGCCGTCGTGCTGCTCGACCACCTGCACCGTTCCCGGCGCGTAGTCGACCGTGATCGGGTCGCGACCGCTGATCACGTCGAGCCGGTTCACCGCGTCATTGTGCTCGCGCACATAGTCGAAGCTCTTGGTCGAGCCGGCATGGTTGTTGAAGGCGACGCAGGGGCTGATGACGTCGATGAACGCCGCGCCCTTGTGCTGGATCGCGGCGGCGATCAGCGGCACCAGCTGGGTCTTGTCGCCGGAGAAACTGCGCGCCACGAAGCTCGCGCCGAGCTGCAGCGCGATCGCCACCAGGTCGATGGCGTTGTCGCTGTTGGTCAGGCCCTTCTTGGATTTCGAGCCGCGGTCGGCGGTGGCCGAGAACTGGCCCTTGGTGAGGCCGTAAACGCCGTTGTTCTCGACGATATAGGTCATGTTGACGCCGCGCCGGATCGAATGCGCGAACTGGCCGAAGCCGATCGAGGCCGAATCGCCGTCGCCGGAGACGCCGAGATAGATCAGGTCGCGGTTGGCGAGATTGGCGCCGGTCAGCACCGACGGCATGCGGCCGTGCACCGAATTGAAGCCGTGCGAATTGCCGAGGAAGTAGTCCGGCGTCTTCGAGGAGCAGCCGATGCCGGAAATCTTGGCGACGCGATGCGGCTCGATCGACAGCTCGTAGCAGGCCTCGATGATCGAGGCCGTGATCGAAATCGTGGCCGCAGCCGGCGCACAGCGTCGAAACCTTGCCCTCGTAGTCCCGGTGGGTATAGCCGAGATCGTTCTTCGGCAGCCCGGGATGCTGGAATTTCGGCTTGGCGATATAGGTCATGATTTTACCTTGCGCAGCGGGGTGACCTGCAGCTGGTCCTGGTGGTCGCCGATGGCGCCGGCGATGAAGCGTGCGGTAATCGGCGTGCCGTCAAAATGCAGGATCGGAATCAGCCGGACCGGGTCGATGCCGTTCTCGTTGACGATCAATGAGCGAAGCTGCGCATCGCGGTTCTGCTCGACCACGTAGACGAAGTCATGGTCGGCGATGAAGCTGGCGACGCTGGAATGGAACGGGAAGGCGCGGATGCGCAGGCGGTCGAGCTGATGCCCGCGCGCCTCCAACAGCCCGATCGCCTCGTCCATGGCCGGCGCGGTCGAGCCGAAATAGATCACGCCGTATTTGGTGGGCTTGGCGGCGTTGGCCTGCAGCGGCCGCGGCACCATGTCCTGGGCGGTCTCGAACTTGCGCACCAGCCGCTGCATGTTGTCGGCGTAGACGGCGCCTTCCTCGGAATAGCGCGCATAACGGTCGCGCGAGGTGCCGCGGGTGAAGAACGATCCCTTGGTCGGGTGGGTGCCGGGATAGGTGCGGTAGGGAATGCCGTCGCCATCGACGTCGAGATAGCGTCCGAAGTCGCGGCCGTCGTCCAGCATCTCCGCCGTCATCACCTTGCCGCGGTCATATTGCCGGGCTTCGTCCCACTTCAGCGGCCGGCACAGACGATGGTTCATGCCGATATCGAGGTCGAGCATCAGGAAGATCGTGGTCTGCAGCCGTTCGGCGAGATCGAACGACTGCGCCGCGAACTCGAACGCCTCGGCCGGATCTTCCGGAAACAGCAGGATATGCTTGGTGTCGCCATGCGAGGCATAGGCGCAGGCGATGATGTCGCATTGCTGGGTGCGCGTCGGCATGCCGGTCGAGGGACCGGCGCGCTGCACGTTCATGATCACGGCCGGAATCTCGGCGAAGTAGGACAGGCCGATGAATTCCGTCATCAGGGAGATGCCGGGGCCGGAAGTGGCGGTGAAGGCGCGGGCGCCGTTCCACGACGCGCCGACCACGATGCCGATCGAGGCCAGTTCGTCCTCGCCCTGAATGATGGCGTAGTTGGCCTTGCCGGTTTCCGGATCGTGCCGCAATTTCTTGCAATGGCTGGTGAAGGCGTCGGCCACCGACGACGACGGCGTGATCGGATACCAGGCGCAAACCGTGGCGCCGCCATAGACCGCGCCGAGTGCTGCGGCGCTGTTGCCTTCGATGAAGATGCGGTCGCCGACCTTGTCGGCTTTCTTGACCTGCAGGCCGATCGGGCATTTCAGGTTCTGCAGCGCCCAGTCGCGGCCGAGATGCAGCGCGTGGACGTTGGACGACAGCAGCTTTTCCTTGCCCTTGTACTGTTCGCTGATCAATTGCTCGACGATCTTCGGATCCATGTCGAGCAGGGCGCACATCGCGCCGAGATAGATGATGTTCTTGAACAGCTGGCGCTGGCGCGGATCGGTATAGGTCGAGTTGGTGATGGCGGTGAGCGGCACGCCGATCACGGTGATATCGGCGCGGAATTTCGACGCCGGCATCGGCTTGGTCGAGTCGTAGAACAAATAGCCGCCGGGTTCGATCGAGGCGAGGTCCTTGTCCCAGGTCTGCGGGTTCATCGCCACCATCATGTCGACGCCGCCGCGGGCGCCGAGATGGCCGTCCTCGGTGACGCGCACTTCGTACCAGGTCGGCAGCCCCTGGATGTTGGACGGGAACACGTTGCGTGGGCTAACCGGAACGCCGTGCCGCAGGATCGAGCGGGCGAACATTTCGTTGGCGCTCGCCGAACCCGAGCCGTTGACGTTGGCGAAGCGAACGACGAAGTCGTTTACGCTGCTGATCGGGCTTTGGACTGGCATGATGAACTCGCGTGACTCATATCGATGAGATATTTCTGCATGTCCCAGGCGCCGGTGGGACAACGCTCGGCGCACAGCCCGCAATGCAGGCAGACGTCTTCGTCCTTGACCATGACGCGCCCGGTCTTGAGGCCGTCGGCGACATAGAGGTCCTGGTCGAGATGCGGCGAAGGCGCCTTCAGCCGCGTCCGCAAATCCTCTTCCTCGCCGTTCTGCGTGAAGGTGATGCAGTCCATCGGGCAGATATCGACGCAGGCATCGCATTCGATGCACAATGGCGCGGCAAATACCGTCTGGATGTCGCAGTTCAGGCAGCGCTGGGCCTCGCCGAGCGCGAGCTTGACGTCATAACCGAGCTCGACTTCGGCGCGGATGTCCTTTAGCGCGATCACCTTGTCGCGATGCGGCACCTTGTAGCGCTTGTCGTTGGAGATGTCGTTGTCGTAGCTCCATTCGTGGATGCCCATCTTCTGCGACGAGATATGCACTTCGGGAAGCGGCCGCTCGGTGATGTCCTCGCCGGACAACAGCTTGTGGATCGAGAGCGCGGCGTCATGGCCATGCGCCACCGCCCAGATGATGTTCTTCGGGCCGAACGCGGCGTCGCCGCCGAAGAACACCTTCGGATTGGTCGACACCAAAGTCGTGGTGTCGACCTTGGGCATGTTCCACTTGTCGAATTCGATGCCGCAGTCGCGCTCGATCCAGGGGAAGGCGTTCTCCTGGCCGACCGCCACCAGCACGTCGTCGCAGGGAATGGTCTGGTCCGGCTCGCCCGAGGGCACCAGATTGCGGCGGCCCTTGGCGTCGTACTCGGCCTTCACCTTCTGGAAGGTGACGCCGGTGAGCTTGCCGTTGTCGTGGGTGAACGCGACCGGCACCATGAAATTGAGGATCGGAATGTCCTCGTGGAGGGCGTCTTCCTTCTCCCAGGGAGAGGCCTTCATCTCCTCGAAGCCGGAACGCACGATCACCTTGACGTCCTCGCCGCCGAGGCGGCGCGCGGTGCGGCAGCAATCCATCGCGGTGTTGCCGCCGCCGAGCACGATCACGCGCTTGCCGATCTTGCTGATATGCTCGAACGAGACCGAGGCGAGCCATTCGATGCCGATGTGAATATTGGCGGCGGCTTCCTTGCGGCCGGGAATCTCGAGCTCGCGGCCGCGCGGCGCGCCGGAGCCGACGAAGATCGCGTCGAAGTTCTCGGTGAGCAGCTGCTTCAGGCTGTCGATGCGATGGCCGCCCTTGAACTCGATGCCGAGATTGAGGATGTAATCGGTTTCCTCGTCGATCACCGAATCCGGCAGCCGGAATTTCGGGATCTGCGTCCGCATCATGCCGCCGGCCTTCGGATCGCCGTCGAACACGGTGCAGTGATAGCCGAGCGGCGCGAGGTCGCGGGCGACGGTGAGCGAGGCGGGGCCACCGCCGACGATCGCGACGCGCTTGCCGTTTTTCGGCCCGACCACCGGCATGCGGTGCTTGACGTCGTCCTTGAAGTCGGCGGCGACGCGCTTCAGCCGGCAGATCGCAACCGGCGTCTCCTCGACGCGGCCGCGGCGGCATGCGGGCTCGCACGGACGATCGCAGGTGCGTCCCAGAATTCCGGGAAACACGTTCGATTTCCAATTGATCATGTAGGCGTCGCTATAGCGCCCTTCAGCGATCAACCGGATGTATTCTGGAACTGGCGTATGCGCGGGACAGGCCCACTGGCAGTCGACAACTTTGTGAAAGTAGTCGGGTGCCGAAATATCAGTCGGTTTCATTCTTCCCTGTCCGGTCGGCAATGATCAGCCGCGCGGCCTTTGATTTTCAGTTGTGAACGCTCATCACGGCGTTCTTGTGGTTTCGCTGCCATATCATGGACTTAGTGAATCGAGCCATTCAATATGATCGGCGCAACACTGAAAAGCCATTTTTGCTTAATCGCCATACCCTATTGGTCTGGCCCCCCAGCTTTAATGCCGCTAATGCCGCTGCGCGGAAATGCGGCAGTGCAGCATGCGGCTGTTTTCAGCGCGGCTTCGAGGCCGGAAGGTCGCTCTTCGCCAAGTCCCACATCAGATCATAAACGCCGGCCGATATCCTTGTTCCCAACTCGAATGTCGCAGCTTCGTTGAAGCGTAGCGCAACCATCGCCGAGACCGCGTCGACATCCGTTCCGTCGATCAGGACAAACCAGTCGCGGGCGCCGGGATTGGGCGCCGAGGGATCGTCGGTAATCGGTTTGGACAGCGCGGGATCGCTTTCGATCAGATGCATCGAGATGATTCCGTCCGATGTCTGCGGATCGAGCCGTTCCCGCAGCGCCGCGCGCAACTTGTCCTCGCTGCCCGCTTTGGCGCGGATACGGACGATGCCGAGCACGGCGCCCCGGCCCTGGCCGCGGCTGATGGTGATGCGCGCGACGCTGCGGATCATGTTCTTGAAGCGCGCGATATTGGCCCGGGACCATTCGGTCTGGTTGGCCAGTGCGGTGCGGTAGGCCGGGCTGTCGAGCACCTCGAAGGTCTCGGTGGAGTAGAGGCTGAGATATTTCGGCGCGCCCTTGTGTGCGACGTAGCGCCGCGCCTCGAGGAAGCCGGGAATGGCGACCCGCTCCTCGAGATGTTCGCGGTCGTACCATCGGTTGAATTCGGCCTCGTGCGATGGATCGATGTCCATCGAGGTCAGCAGCATTCCTGTTCCGGCGAGCGGCATTTTCGACGTCCTTATCCTGTGATCCTGGAGCGAGATCCGCGATCGCCTTCATCACGGCATCCCTGACGCCGGGATCGTACAGCGAGTGGCCGGCGCCTTCGACGAAGCGAATTTCGGCTTCGCGCCAGGCTCGCGCAAGCGCATGCGACGTCGCCGGCGGACACAACAGATCGTAGCGGCCCTGCACGATGATGCCGGGAATGCCTTTGAGCCGTCCGGCTTCCGCCAGCAACTGCCCCGGCCTCATGAAGCAGTCGTTCTGAAAGTAATGCGCTTCCATGAACGGCGAGGCGGGCAAGGCGCGCGTCGAGTTGAGCGAGGCGAGATCAAGCCTGGTGTGCCCCGGCCGGTACTTCGCTGAGAATCCGTTCGGTATCGCCCCAGGCGCGGGCGGCCGGACCGTGGACCGCGGGATCGGAATCGAGGATGCGGCGCCAGTAGGCGTCGAGCGGCTGTTGCGCGTTCCTCCGCGGGCAACACGCCAAGGAAATCGTCGCTGAGACCGGGATAGAAGCGCGGCAGCGCATCGAGGAATGCGCCGTCCAGTTCTTCGCGGGTGCCGAGAAAGGTCGCGCGCAGCACGATGCCGGTGACGCGATCGGGATGCATCTGCGCATAGGCCAGCGCCAGCGTCGCGCCCCAGGAGCCGCCGACGACCATCCAGCGCTCGAAGCCGAATTTCTCGCGGATGATCTCCATGTCGGCGATCAGATGCGGCAGCGTATTGTGTTCGCGGCCGCCCTTGGGGCGGCTGCGTCCGGCGCCGCGCTGATCGAACAGCACGGCGTGAAAACGCTCGGGATCGAACAGCCGGCGGTGGTCGGGCTGGCAGCCGCTGCCGGGTCCGCCATGCAGATAGACCGCGGGAATGCCGTCGGTGCGGCCGACGGATTCCGACGTAGATCTCGTGGCCGTCGCCGACCGCAAGCTGCTGCGACGTCAGCGGCGCGAACGGATCGGCGCGCTTGGCGTGGGCTTTGCCCGCATCGGCGTCAGGCGCCATTGTCGCCGCCCGTCTCCGGCCGTTCCCCCGGCAAAATTGCGATAGATGAAGCGGTTGTTGTCGGCGGCCGACTTCGAGCTCGGCCTGCTTGAAAATCTGCTCATGCAGCGGCGACAGCGTGCAGGCCGGGTCGGTATTGCCGGCATCGCCGGTCAGCGCAAAAGCCTGGCAGCGGCAGCCGCCGAAATCGATCTCCTTGAACTCGCAGCTCTGGCACGGCTCCGGCATCCAGCCGGTGCCGCGATAGCGATTGAAGGCTTCGGAATTCTGCCAGATCCAGGCGATCGAATGATTTGACCGCACCGATAGGAATTCGAGCCCGGTGATGGTCTCGGCGGCATGGCAGGGCAGGATCTTGCCCGAGGGCGAAATGTTGAAGAACTGCCGGCCCCAGCCGCCCATGCATTTCTTCGGCCGCAGCGCGTAATAATCCGGCACCACATAGTCGATGGCGAGGATGCCCTTCAGCCGCACTTCGGCTTCCTCGACGATGCGGCTGGTCTCCTCGATCTGCGCCAGCGTCGGCATCAGCGCGGCGCGGTTCTTCAGCGCCCAGCCGTAATACTGCACATTGGCGACTTCGAGCCGGTCGGCGTCGAGATCGACCGCCATCTGGATGATGTCGGAAAGCTGATGCAGGTTTTGCCGGTGCATCACCGCATTGACCGTCAGCGGCAGATCGAGCTCGCGCGTCCATTTTGCGACTTCGAGCTTCTTCTCATGCGCGTTCTTCAAGCCGGCGACGCGGTCGGCAACCACGGGCTCGTTGCCCTGAAAGCTGATCTGCACGTGGCACAGCCCGGCATCGGCCAGTGCGCGCAAGCTTTTCGCGTGGTCAGCAGCACGGCCGAAGTGATGAGATTGGAGTACAGCCCGACGTCGCTGGCATGCTGGACCAGTTCGACCAGGTCCTTGCGCGCGGTCGGTTCGCCGCCGGAGAAATGGATCTGCAGCACGCCGATCTCGGCGAGTTCGGAGAGAACCTTCTTCCATTCCTCGGTCGTCAGTTCGGCTGCCGCCGCGCTCCAGTTCCACCGGATTGGAGCAATAGGGACATTGCAGCGGACAGCGATGCGTCAGTTCGGCCAGCACCGCCAGCGGAATCCCGAACGTCTCCGCCGTCGTGCCGCGGCTCTCCAGCACCGCGAGCCCGTCGGAGGGATCGCTGGCCTTCACGCCGGCATCGGTGAGCGTCGGGCTCATGAGGTCTTCTCGCGCGCTTCGGTCAAAAATCCCTTGTCGGCAAGGTCCTGCAGCATGGCGATGACGTCGGTCGCGATCGCATCGCGCGGGGCGGCGTATTTTGCGGCGAGCTGATCGATCATGTCGGCGACGCTGCGGACGCCGTCGCAGAGCTGCAGGATTTCCACCGCGATCTCGTCCGGCGCCAGCACGCGCTCCGGCGCCAGGATCACCCAGACCTGCCGCGTCTCATCGAACTTCAGCTTGGCATGCCGCGGCAATACCGGCCGGCTCGCCTCGCTGACGCTGATGTTGCGGCTCCGAGTCTGCCATCGCTTCGCTCACTTCTCCTTGGGGACAAACGCGCCCGGCGGCACGTGGCCCTCGACATAGGCATGATACAGCGCGTCGAGCTGGACCCAAAGCACATTGGTCTTGAAGATCAGCGCATTGCAGACCGCCTCGCGTTCCGCCGGCGTCTTGGCGTGGGTCCTGACGTAGTCGAGCGCGAAATTGGCGTCGCGCGGCGCCTGCTGCATGCGCCGGCTGAAATAGCTCATGATGTCGGGATTGACGAAATCGTAATGCGCCAGCATTCCCGAGATGCGCTCTTCATGCAGGTTCGGCGCGAACAGTTCGGTCAGCGACGAGGCGATGGCTTCCAGCGGGGTCTTGTCGCGGCACGAAATGCACATAGGCCTCGACCGCAAAGCGCGTCGCCGGAAGAATGCCCTCGGTGGATTCCACATAGGCGCTGTCGAGCCCGAGGCCTTCGGTCAGCTTCAGCCAGCGCTCGATGCCGCCTTCGGTGCCGAGATCGCCGTCATGGTCCTCGATCCGGTGCCGCCATTCCAGCCGGATGCCGCGGTCGCGGAAGCGCGAGATCACCACCGCGTCCTTGATCGGAATCGTGCTCTGGTAATAATAGCGGTTCAGCGCCCAGGCCTGCACCTGGCCCTTGTTCAGCTTGCCGCCGTGCAGCAGCCGGTGAAACGGATGCAGATTGTGATAGCGCGTCGCGCCGATGTGGCGAAGCGCGGCTTCCAGTTCCTCGGCGCTGTTGCAGCGGCGCGCTGCCACCGAGCGAGAAGGCCGTCATCCCGTTCAGGGTTGATCGCGTTCAAAGCGTGATCTCCGTTCCATCGGCGGGAATTTGCCAGCCCGCGCGCTCGGCCATCTTGCGCTCGGGCGAATTGGGCAGCAGCGCCGGATTGGAATTGTTGATATGCAGAAACATCTTCCTGCCGATATCGAGGCCGGCCAAGGCTTCGATCGCGCCGGCATCGCCCGACATCGCGATATGTCCCATGCCTTGTCCGGTCTTGTTGCCGAGGCCGGCCACGATCAGCTCGTCGTCGCGCCACACCGTGCCGTCGAAGAAGATCAGCGGCGCGCCGGCAAGCCGGGACTTGAGATCGTCGGTCACCCCGGCGCAGGCGGCGAGAAAATAGAAATACTTTCCGCTCGCCTTGTCGCCGATGCGAAGCCCCAGCGTGTCGCCGGCGCCATCGTCTGCCGCCGGGGTGAGCCTTGCCTTCCAGATACCAGGCGCCTTTGCCGGCAACGGCGAACGGCAGGATCTCGATGCCGGACGGCGAGCCGTCCGGCAGCGCCGGCTCGAACGCCTGGTCGATCTCGATCGGCTGGCGTCTGACATTCTTCTCGTTCAGCACGTTGAAGATGCTGTTGGCTCTCAGGATCGAAAGCACCTTGGCGTGCGCGTAGATCGTGAACGGCGAGCCTTCGCGCATCGACAGCAGGCCCGCTACCGCATCGATTTCGCCATTGGTCAGGATCACGCCCGATATCGGGCTGTGCCGAAGTTGTCCGGCCCTGGGATGAAGCTGCGGCGTCGCGATCAATTGCTGGCGCAGATCGGGAGAGGCGTTGATCAGGAACCAGTGATCGCCGTCGGCGCTGATCGCAATCGAGGCCTGGGTGCTTTGCAGCTCGGGAATCGGTTCGCGCCGCCGCGCAAACCGGACATCCACAATTCCATTGCGGAACGCCGCCACCTGCCGCGGCGCCCAGGACGACGACCCGAAGCATGATCCGTCTCCTGGAGTTCAAAACTGGAGATTACAAAAACTTCGAAGGTGGACACCGGCATAGCCACGGTCCCGCGATCGGGAACGTGTCACGCCTGGAGGTCCACCTACGTAAACGTGAAGCTGTCGCGGCCGCTTACTTGCGGGCGGCGCAGGCATACATGTTGATTTCCATGCCGACCGGCACTTCGACGATCTTGGGTGTTTTCCAGGCCATTTTGGCTCTCCTTTGTAAGCCGGACGAACTCCGCCCTCGGGGATAAACTAATCAGGATTGAAAAGTTCGCCAGCTAAATCTTTGTCGATCGATCGCGATTGTTTCATGCTGCAGTGCAAAAGATTATTCACATTGTTTTGCGGTGCGCTGTCAAACCAAAGGCGGATCAATGGTTCGGAAGACTTCCAGATGTCGCCGGTTCCCGGCGGGAGCCTCCACCAAACCGGATTTCCAGGCATGCCGCGGTATTTTTTCAACACACGTATCGGCGATGAGCTGATTGCCGATCCCGAAGGCGAGGAGCTGCGGGACGCCGACCGCGCCTGGGAAATTGCGCGGGCCATGATCCGGGAGCTGCTGAAGATCGAAGGCGCCGAGGGCGGACTTCTCCATGCGGTCCTCGAAGTCACCGACGATGAAGGCGAGATCGTGCTGGAGTTTCCGTTTACCGAAGCGATCCTCGATATGTCGGACCAATCCGCCACCAGGCATTGACGGCCTGCCGCCATTCCGGGTCAGCCTGATCGCGCAGATATTTCCAATTGCGCATCGGCGAAAAATATCCAGACTGCGCGCCTTGGAAGGCCACCGGCGCCAGCATCGTGTTTGCCTGCGCAAGGAAAAAGGCCTCCTCACATGGGAGGACGTCATGATGATCTGCTCGCGCAGCCTGTTGCTCGCCGGCGCTTTTATTGGTGCATTCACGCTCGGTGCTGCCGCGCAGCAGCCGGCCAACCCCGGCCGCTCCGCCCGCTGCGGCACCGCCCGCTGCCGGCGCGCCGCTTCCACCGGGCTCACCCCTGATCGGGCGGCCGGCAGGCAACGAAGCCGCCGCCAAGCTCGCGCCGGTCGCGCCGCCGCCGATCGCGGCGGCTGCGGACAAGCTGCCGATCGGCAAAGCTCAAGTTGCCGCCGGGCTTCAACATCGAGGTTTACGCCGCCGGCATGGCCAATGCGCGCTCGCTGGCCGAAGGCGACAAGGGCACGATGTTTGTCGGCAGCCGCCTCGTCGGCAACGTCTATGCCATCTCCAACAAGGACGGCAAGCGATCGGTCAAGACGCTGGTGTCAGGCCTGCATCGGCCGAACGGCCTCGCCTACAAGGACGGCACGCTCTACATCGCCGAACTCTCGAAGGTGTCCAAGATCGACAAGGTCGAAGACAATCTCGACAGTCCGAAGCTGACGATGATCTACGACGACCTGCCCAAGGACGAAGCCCATGGCTGGAAGTACATCAGCATCGGGCCCGACAACAAGCTCTACGTTCCGGTCGGGCAGCCCGGCAACGCCGTCCTGAACAGCGACGCGCACGCCCAGATCCGGCGGATGAATCTCGACGGCAGCGGCGCCGAGGTGATCGCGCGCGGCGTACGCCAGACCGTCGGCTTCGACTGGCATCCGGAAACCAAGCAGCTCTACTTCACCGACAACGGCCGCGACTGGATGTCGGAAGACGTTCCGGAGGACGAGCTCAACCGCATCACCAAGGTCGGCGAGCATTTCGGCACGCCGTTCTGCCTGCAGGGCAATATCCTCGATCCTGAATTCGGCTGGGGAAAATCCTGCAGCGACTACACCGCACCGGTCGGCCTGCTGGGCCCGCATTCGGCCGCGCTCGGCATGAAGTTCTACACCGGCAACATGTTCCCGAAGGCCTACAAGAACACCATTCTCATCGCCCGGCACGGCTCCTGGAACCGGTCGAAGAAAGTCGGCGGCGACGTCGTGCTGGTCAGGCTGAACAAGGACGGCACGATGAAATCCATGGAGCCGTTCATCACCGGCTTCCTGGAAAACAACAGCTACATCGGCCGGCCGGTCGCCGTGATGCAGATGAAGGACGGCTCGATTCTGGTCTCCGACGACTGGAACGGCGCGGTCTACCGCGTCACCTACGGCAAGCCGAAGGTCGCTGCGAAGTAAGCAGGCGAACTAAGTCATATCGAGCGACGTTCGTCATGCCCGGCCTTGTGCCGGGCATCCACGTCTTGACAGCGTCGCCACAAGAAAGACGTGGATGGCCGGGACAAGCCCGGCCATGACGAGAAGTGAGACAATGCCTGATGCGTAAAGTAACTGCGGCCTTGGCGTTCGTCCTCGCCGCATCCTCCGTCCACGCCGAAACCATCGCGGAGCGCGCCGCGCCCTGCCTTGCCTGTCACGGCGAAAAGGGACAATCCGAAATCGAAAACACGCCGTCGCTGGGCGCGCAGCCGGCGCCTTACACGTTGATCCAGCTGTTCATGTTTCGCGAAAAGCTGCGGGTGTCCGAGCCGATGAACGAGATGGCCAAGGCGCTCACCGACGACGACCTTCGCACCTTCTCCGATTATATCGCCAGCCTGCCGAAACCGGCGCCGCCGGCGGACGCCGGCGACCCGGCGCGGATGCAGCGTGGCGAGGCGCTGGCGCAGCAGCACCGCTGCAATGCCTGCCACAACACCGACTATTCCGGCAAAGACAACGTCCCGCGCATTGCCAATCAGCGCGAGGATTATCTCGCCAAGACGCTTGCCGAGTACAAGAACAACAGCCGCACCGGCTATGACAGCTCGATGGCCGATGTGATGGCCCCGGTCGCGGCAGACGCAGATCGCCGATCTCGCCTATTTCCTCGCCCGGGTGCGCTAAGCTGCCTTATCGTGCGCCGTTTTCGCGGGTGGCGCTCGCATCGGCGCGGCGCTACAAGGCGGACGATCAAACGGAGTTGTTCCATGGAAGATCTCTGGCGCCTGTCGGCTGCGGACCTCGCTGGCCTGATAAAATCGAAGAAGGTTTCGGCCAAGGAAGCAGCGTCGGCAGCGCTGGCCCGGCTCGACGCGGTCAACCCGAAAATCAATGCCGTGGTCGATCACCGGCCCGAGGATGTGCTGGCGCAGGCCGCGGCCATCGATGCTGCGATCTGCGCGCAGGGCGAGGACGTCGGCGCATTGGCGGGCGTGCCGGTGACGGTGAAGGTCAATATCGACCAGGTCGGCTTTGCCACCACCAACGGCCTCAAGCTGCAACGCGATGTCATTGCCAAGACCAACAGTCCGGTGATCGACAATCTGCGCAAGGCGGGCGCCGTCATTCTCGGGCGCACCAACTGCCCGGCGTTTTCGTATCGCTGGTTCACCACCAACCTGATCCATGGCGACACCAAAAATCCGCGCGATCCCGGCATCACGCCGGGCGGCTCATCCGGCGGCGCCGGATCGGCGGTGGCCGCGGGCATCGGCCATATCGCGCACGGCACCGATATCGCCGGATCGATCCGCTATCCGGCCTATGCCTGCGGCGTCCATGGCCTGCGCCCGACCGTCGGGCGCATCGCGGCCTTCAATGCGTCGCTGCCCGAACGCCCGATCGGGCCGCAGATCTCGGCGGTGTCCGGTCCGCTGGCGCGGACCATCGGCGATATCAGGATTGCGCTGAAGGCGATGTCGGGCTTCGACGTGCGGGATCCCTGGTGGGTGCCGGCGCCGCTGGAAGGTCCGCCAAAACCGAAGCGCGCCGCACTCTGCCTCAATCCCGACGGGCTCGACCCCGTTGCCGAAGTCAAAGCCGCGGTCGCGGATGCCGGCAAGCGGCTGGAGCGGGCGGGGTGGATCGTCGAGGAGATCGTCACCACGCCGCCGCTGCGCGAGGCGGTGGAATGGCAAACCAAACTTTGGCTCGGCGACAATTACGAAGCCCAACTGGAGACCGCCGAGCGCGAGGGCGATCCCGGCGCGCTGGCCTGCTTGCGCGGCAATCGTTCCAAGGTGTCTTCCTTTCGATGCCGCCGATTTCTCCAAGGCCCTGACACGGCGCGCGACGCTGGCGCGCGCAATGGCTGGAATTTTTCGAGCAATATGCCGTGGTGGTGATGCCGGTGTCCGGCGAATTGCCGTTCCCCGATCATCTCGACCGCAAGGACGATGCATCGTTTGCGCGGGTCTGGCACGCGCAAATGCCGCAAATCGCCATTCCCTTCATGGGGCTTCCCGGGCTAACGGTTTCCACGGGCCTGGTGGGGCGGATTCCCGTCGGCGTTCAGGTCGTCTCCGGCCGTTACCGCGAGGATCTCTGCCTGCTGGCGGGCGAGGCGATCGAGGCCGGCGGAACCCCGTCGGCGGCGATCGATCCCGCAAGCTGATGGATTTGCCTGTTCCAAACGAAAGAACTTGATGCCCGGCGTTTACGATTTCACGGCCAAGTCGCTGGTCGGCGACGAGATTCCGCTGAAGCGGTTCGAGGGTCAGGTCTTGCTGATCGTCAACACCGCGAGCAAGTGCGGATTCACGCCGCAATACCAGGGCCTCGAGCAGCTGCATCAGGCGCTTGCCCCGCGCGGGTTTTCGGTGCTCGGATTTCCCTGCAATCAGTTCGGTGGCCAGGAGCCCGGCGACGCCGCGCAAATCGAGCAGTTCTGCAGCCAGCAATTATGCCATCACCTTCCCGATGTTTGCCAAGATCGACGTCAACGGCAGCAACGCTCATCCGCTGTTCGAGCATTTGAAAAACCAGAAGTCCGGATTGCTTGGCCCCTCGATCAAATGGAATTTCACCAAATTCCTGGTCGATCGTTCCGGCAAGGTGGTCGCGCGGCACGCGCCGACGGCGAAACCCGATGGACTAACCCGAGAGATAGAGGCGCTATTGTGAACGAGAAAACCGAAGCCACCAGCGACCAATTGCCGGACCGTCTGTCGACCGATCCGAAAAGCCCCTATTACAACGAAGCGGTGCTGTCGCGCGACGTCGGCATCCGCTTCAAGGGCGTCGAGAAAACCAATGTCGAGGAATACTGCGTCAGCGAGGGCTGGGTGCGCGTCACCGCCGGCAACGCCAAAGATCGCTACGGCAATCCGCTGACGATCAAGGTGCATGGCCCGGTCGAGCCGTATTTCAGGGACGAGGCGAAGTCCTGACACGTCATTACGAAGTCGTCATGGCCGGAGCTCGTCCCGAGCCATCCACGGCATTAGCTTCCTTCTTTGTCCGGCAAGCTGGATGCTTCGCGCGCAAGACCGGGCATGACGAAGCATCTGAAGGCCACTCCCATGTCCGTCCGCATCACTGACGTCAGCGAAATCACAAAACCGATCTCGTCGCCGATCCGCAACGCCTATATCGATTTCACCAAGATGACGACCAGCCTCGTCGCCGTCGTCACCGATGTGATGCGCGACGGCAAGCGCGTGGTCGGCTACGGCTTCAATTCCAATGGCCGCTACGGGCAGGGCGGATTGATCCGCGAGCGTTTTGCGCCGCGGCTGAAGGAAGCCGATCCGAAAACGCTGCTCGATTCGACCGGCGCCAATCTCGATCCGGACAAGATCTGGGCGGCGCTGATGTCGAACGAGAAGCCGGGCGGTCACGGCGAGCGCTCGGTGGCGGTCGGCACCATCGACATGGCGGTGTGGGATGCGGTGGCCAAGATCGCCGGCAAGCCGCTGTTTCGCTTGCTGGCCGAGCGCCACGGCAGGACCGCAAATCCGCGCGTGTTCGTCTATGCCGCCGGCGGCTATTATTATCCCGGCAAGGATGTGTCGGCGCTGCGCGGCGAGATGCGCGGCTATCTCGACCGCGGCTACAATGTCGTGAAGATGAAGATCGGCGGCGCGCCGAATCGAAGAGGACCGCGCGCGCATCGAAGCCGTGCTGAAGGAAATCGGCAGCGAAGCGCAACTCGCGGTCGATGCCAACGGCCGGTTCGATCTGCAGACCGCGATCGCCTACGCCAAGATGCTGCGCGACTATCCGCTGTTCTGGTACGAGGAGGCCGGCGATCCCCTGGATTTCCAGTTGCAGGCGGCGCTGGCGGAATTCTATCCGGGGCCGATGGCGACCGGCGAGAATCTGTTCAGCCATCAGGACGCGCGCAATCTCATTCGTTACGGCGGCATGCGGCCCGACCGCGACTGGCTGCAATTCGATTGCGCGCTGTCGTATGGGCTGTGCGAATATCAGCGCACGCTGGCGGCGTTGCAAACCGCGGGCTGGTCGCCGAGCCGCTGCATTCCGCATGGCGGCCATCAGATGTCGCTCAACATCGCCGCCGGCCTCGGCCTCGGCGGCAATGAGAGCTATCCCGATCTGTTTCAGCCCTATGGCGGTTTCCCGGACGGCGTTCGGGTCGAGAACGGCCACATCACCATGCCGGATCTGCCGGGCATCGGCTTTGAGGGAAAGTCGGATCTTTACGCGGAGATGAAGGCGCTGGCGGATTGATCCATTTTCGTCATTCCGGGGCGCGTTGAAAACGCGAACCCGGAATCTCGAGATTCCGGGTTCGTGCTCCCGCACGCCCCGGAATGACGATGCATCGGTGGATCCTGCAGCAGCGCGCCATCAGGTCTCGGACAAATAGCCTCGCTCGATCGCGAATTCACGATTCCTGAAGATCGCCATCGCCGTCTTCATCCGCAGAAATCCGAATTTCGCATAAAGCGGCTCCCGGCCCGGGACCGAATAAAGGATGATCTTCGCGTGCGATTTCGACTGCGCCACCAGCTTCGCGATGATCTGCTTTCCCAGACCCGATCCCTGATGGCTCGGCAGAACGGCGATATCGCAGATTGACCCGGCCATCCACGTCTTCCTTCAGCGCTGCAAAGACGCTCGATGCCCGGGACAAGCCCGGGCATGACGAACAGAAAAGTTGCGCTGTAAGTCAGCCCCCTACGACAGCCGCATATCCAGCAGCCGCCGGCCTTCGCCCTTCATCAACTTCTTCACCGCACTCGAAGCGACGACCTCGCCGTCATTGGCGTAGGCCTCGTGGTTCTTCTCGATGTCCTCGAGACGATAGAGATAGTTGACCATGATCCCGGCGGATTCGCGCAGGCCCTTCGCCGAGAGATCGCCGAGCCAGTCGATCCGCTCCAGCCGCGCGCCGTTGCCGAGATGGAAGCGCGCCACCGAATCGATCAGCCGGCCCTTTGAGGTGCGCGCCTTGAGGAAATAATGCGCGGCGAGCGGCTCCAGCACCGCACGCAGCTGTGCCGCCAGTTCGACATTGTCGAACCAGTCGGGTTCGTCGAGATGGACCAGCAGCGCGCGGTCCTCGTCCGACAGCGGGACGTCGCTCGCCTGTTTCAGCCATGTGCATGAAACCCGGCACCGGCGACAGCGTCACGAAATTCTCCAGCTTCGGCAGTTCGCGCCGCAATTCCTCGACCACCTGCTTGATCAGGAAGCTGCCGAAGGAAATGCCGCCGAGACCGCGCTGGGTATTGGAGATCGAGTAGAACACCGCGGTGCGGGCGCGCTCGGTCGGCATCAACTGGCGATCTTCGGCCAGCAGCGGCCCGATCGCGCCGGGTATCGCTTCGGTCAGCGCCACCTCGACGAAGATCAACGGCTCGTCGACCAGCGCCGGATGGAAGAAGGCGTAACAGCGGCGGTCGATGGGATCGATGCGGCGGCGCAAATCGTCCCAGTCGCGGATCTCGTGCACCGCTTCGTAGCGAATGATCTGTTCCAGAATGTTCGCAGGCGTCTGCCAATCGATTCTGCGCAGCACGAGAAATCCCCTGTTGAACCATGAAGACAGCAGATGGACGACGTCGCGGTCGAGCGCGGCAAGGTCCTTGTTGCCATTCATGAGGTGGAGCAAATCGGCGCGCATCGCCACCAGCTCGCTGGTGCCGCCCGGCGCGCGGTTGAGCC
Source organism: uncultured Alphaproteobacteria bacterium (assembly GCA_963742695.1). Lineage (GTDB taxonomy): Bacteria > Pseudomonadota > Alphaproteobacteria > Rhizobiales > Xanthobacteraceae > Bradyrhizobium. The sequence continues at coordinate 15,754 of CAVUNF010000046.1, read as the reverse complement.
GGCGGATCAGTTCCTGCCGCCGCGGCTCGGAAGCAAAGTGCAGATCGCTGGCGTCATCGTCGGTCGGCTGCGCGCGCCAGCTCTCGATCGCCCGCGCCAGCCTTTCCTGGTCCGGACCATAACTGCGGACCAGCGCTTCGAAGAACGCAAGCCGGCTCGCCTCATCGAGGTGGCGATAGCGCGGCCACGAGGGCGACGTGCCACTCGTCGAAGGCGACAACGGTCTCAACGACGTGTCACAGGCTTGGCGTCGCGCGCACTGAAGGAACATGGACGAGCCGACGCTGGGACCCTCGACGTTCGCGGAGCTGTACGCGCGTCACCAGCGCGGCCTGCTCGCGTTCTTCATGCGGCGGACGTTCGACGCCGAGGCGGCCGTCGACCTCGTCGGCGAGACGTTCGCGCAGGCGTTCACCGGCAGGCGGCGGTTTCGCGGGACGACCCTGGAGGCCGAGGCGGCGCTGCTCTACACCGTCGCGCGGCGCCTGCTGTCGCGGTACTACAAGCGCGGGGGCGCCGAGCGTGCCGCGCTCGAGCGCCTCGGCGTCCCGCGCCCGGAGCTCGATGACGAGAGCCTCGTGCGGATCGAGGAGCTCGCGGGCGTCGCGACGATGCGCGTCCTCATCGCCGAGCAGCTGCGTGCGCTCCCCGCCGAGCACCGCGCGGCGCTCGAGCTGCGCGTCGTCGAGGAGCGCGACTACGACGACGTCGCGGCGCACCTGGGCGTCACCGAGCAGGCCGCGCGGGCACGCGTCTCGCGGGGGCTGCGCGCGCTGCACGGCCTGATCGCGGACGCGGCGGAAGGCGGCCCGGCATGACCGCTTCGCTGCGCGCTGCTCGCCCGCTCAGCGAGACCCCGAAAGGCCCGGCATGATCCCCGCGCTCGACCGGATGGGCGCCGACCTCGAGGCCGCGCTGCGCCGCCGTCCCCGTCGCTCGTGGTGGCGCGCGCACCCGGCGGTCGCGCTGCTCGCCGCGGTCGCGGTCGTCGCGGCCCCGGCCGCCGGCAGCCGGGTCGACTGGGCGGGCCTCGTGAGCGGCGAGACCGCCCTGCCGACGCAGGCCGGCACCGGGGTGCGGACGCTGCTCGCGAGCGGCGACCGCTATCGCGCGGACGCCTGGCAGCTCGTCGTCTACAAGGCGCGCATCGCGACCGCCGGCGGCGCCGGGCCTGTCGGGCTGTGCTCGTACGTCTCGCTCACGATCGACGGCACCGGCGACGGCCGCTGCGCGCGCACCGCCGAGCGCGCGCCAGAGCTGCTCGTCAGCTCCCGCGGCGAGGGAACCGGCGTCATCGCCGGCCTCGTGTCCGGCCGTGCGGTGCGCGTCGAGGTCACGCTCGCCGACGGGCGCCGGCTGGCGCTCGCCCCGCAGATGCTCGACGCCGCGATGGCGAGCCGGCGCGGGCTGCCCGAGGGCCTGCGGTTCTTCGTCGTGGACGTCGCCGAGTCCGGACGAGCGCGCCTGCGGGGAGCGCGCGTGCGCGACGCCGCGGGCATCGAGCTCGCCCGCAGCGGCCGCCCGCGTGCGCTCCCCGCGAGCGCACCCCTCCTGCATTCGCCCGTGTCAGTCAGCCCCGAGGAGGTGGCACCATGAGGAGGAGCTACAAGGCCGTGGTTACTGTCGCGGGCACCTGCGTGCTCGCCGGCGCGGCAGTCGCGCTCGCCGTGTCCGGCGGCGACCCGCGTCAACCGACGCGCTCACACTCGCCGCTCGTGTCGATCGGCCAGCCGATCGCGCCCTACCGCGCCGGCAAGCCGCCGAAGGGCTGGATGGAGATGCGCGTGAAGGACCCCGACGGGGCGCAGGCGCTCGCCCTCCTCTACTACGAGCACACACGGATAAGCCGTGGCCGTCCGGTTCACGTCCTGTGCGCGGATGTCGGTGACGAGCGCCGACTGCGCCGCAGCAGCACTCGTCGCGACAATGGCTGCCTCCCCGCCGACCCCGACCTGCAGGACGGCTTGGCGCTGAGGTGGGGCAGCGGCTTTGGCGGCCGCGCCGGCCTGCGCGTCCAGGGCAGGGCATCGGCCGAGGTGCGGCGCGTCGTGGTGAAGGGCCCCGGCGGAACGTACGAGGTCCCGCTCGCACGCCACCGCTCGTTCTTGTTGCTCTACAGCGCCAGGGCGACCGGCAAGCTCACGCTCACCGCGCACCTGCGCGACGGCGGCACGCGGTACTACGAGATCCCGTTGCGGCCCGAGTTCCCGCCCGGCCGGGGCGCCGTCGCAGCGCGCGACCCGGGCGGGCTCGCAGCGTGGCGCGTCACGGCCGAGGTGCGGTCCGCGGGCGCGCGCGAGGGTCAGACGTGCGCGCAGTTCGTACGCGCGCTCGGCGAGTTCGGCGCTCCGCTGTGCGGGGACCTCGCCGCCAACGCCGTCTTCGCGGACGCAACGCGCTGGGGCCCGCGACGGACGCGCGGCCCGTACGGCCCCGGCCCGAAGTCCCCGAAGCGACTCATCGTGTGGGGCGCCGTGGCGACGTCCGTGCGTGGCGTGCGCATCATCGGCCGCCGCGGCACGCGCCGGCTGGCGCTGTCGCCGGTCGGCCGCGCGCTCATCGCCGTGTACCCGGCCGGCACCGACCCGCGGTCGATCACGCTCGAGGTGACGCTGGCCGACGCGACGGTGCAGCGCCACGTCGGCCCGCGGCGGCTGAACGCCATCGCGCTCGAGTGAGCGCGATCGCGAGGTGGCCCGCCGAGTGAGGCGGGCCACCTCATGCGCGGCTACTCGCTGACCTCGACGGCGAAGTGCCAGTCGTCGAGCGTGAACTTCGTGCTGCCGACGGAGACGGAGTACTGGACGCGGAGGCGGTACTGGCCCGCGGGCAGCCGGCGCGAGCGCTCCACCGCGTGCCCTTCGGCGCGGTCGTCGCTGGATCCGCTGCCGGTGCTCTCGTCGAACGCGAACTCCGGGCCGACTGCGGGGTCGAGCTCGGTATTGCCCCCGGGCGCCTCGGCGATGATCCGCACGCGGCAGATGGCGGCCTTCTGTGTGCAGGCCGACTCGGCGGTGAAGCGGGCGTTGACGAGCTGCGCGGACCGAAGTGTCAGCTTGATCGGCGGGTCGAGGTTGACCCACGCGGTCGACATCGTGCTGACCGGTGTGATGTCGGTGGCGTTGCTCATGCTCACCTGCGCCTTGCCGGACGACGTTCCGAATGCGATCGCGCTGGCGGCGAAGATCCCGACCACCGCGAACGTGGCGGCGGCGATGACGGCTGGTCGGCGGCGGCGGGTGCGGGTGCGGGACACGGCGGGCTCCTCGTTCTTGGATTGCTGCGCCGCACACCGGCGCAGTCACCGAGGATGAGCCGCGCCCCGTCGCCCCTGATTCAGTGACAAGCGTCACTCCCGCACCCGCTGTGGTTCGCCTACGGCGCGCTCGTCTCCACGGCGAGATGCCAGTAGTTCAGGATGAACGCCGTCGCGGCTGACACGTTGACCTCCACCCCGACGGTGTAGGTGCCCGTCGCGGGCACCTTGATCGAGCGCTCCACGGCGTGACTCTCGTTGCCGCCCTTGCCGCCGGGTCCGTGCGAGTCGAACGCGAACGCGGCGCTCGTCATCGCCGTTGGTACCAGCGGCTTCAGCTCGATGCCGCCGGCCCTGATCCTGACCGAGCAGATGCCGGCGAGCGTCGAGGTCCCGGCCGACTGGCAGAGCGACTGCGCGGTGAACCGGGCGTTGATCACCGCGCCCGCCGGTACGGTCACGCTGCCCGTCGCACCCGGCAGGGCCGTCCATCCGGTGGTCGACTTCGTCGTCGCGGTGTCTCCACCGCGGTTGAGCATCCCGAGCTGGGCCTTGCCCTGCGACTTGGTGACGACCGCGGCCGCGGTTGCTGCGAAGAGAACGCAGACCAGGATCGCCGCAGCGGCGATCGTGAACCGGGTTGGGCGTGGGCGCATGACGTCGTCCTTTGGCTCTCGCCGCATGGTCGGATCCACGCGGCAGCCACATCAGGCAACGCCGCCATGCTTGCGTAGTTGCGAGAGGAGTGAGTGTTTCTCACGAAACTGTCACGCCGTGTCTCCTGGGTGTCGTCCGGCTCGTGCCGGGGGCGGAGCCCCGGCACGCGCCCGGCGATCGCTTGGTGGGCTACTCGCTGGCCTCGATGGCGAAGTGCCAGTCGTCGAGAGTGAACTTCGTGCTGCCGGATGAGACCGAGTACTGGACGCGGATGCGGTAGTCGCCCTTGGGCAGGCGGCGTGAGCGCTCCATCGCGTGGCCTTCGGCGAGGTCGTCGATCGAGGCGTTGCCGGTGCTCGTGTCAAACGCGAAGTCCAGGCCGCTGACGGGCTCGAGCTCGGTGAGCGTGTTGCCGTCGTCGGCGACGATCCGCACGCGGCAGATGCCGGCCTTCTGGGTGCAGAGCGACTCTGCGGTGAAGCGTGCGTTGACGAGCAGGCCGTCGGAGGGGGCGCTCAGCGGGATCGTCGAGTTGAGGTCGACCCAAGTGGTCGACGACGTGCTGATCGGCGCGTTCTCCGTGACGTTGCTCATGCTGACCTGGGCCTTGCCCGACGACGACGTCACGAACGCGACGGCGGTCGCGGCGAAGGCGCCGATCACGGCGATCGTGGCGGCGGCGATGACGGCTGGCGTGCGGCGGGTGCGATGCATCGAGGACATCTCCTGGCGTGTCGCTGCGCGTATTCGCAGTCAGCTTCCAGACGCGCTTGGCCCGCTTTCAATTCAGTGCGAAGCGTCACAGGGCGAACGGTGCCGCGGCCGCCTGGTAGTCAGCGGCGTGGTCAGGCCTGCACAGCCGGAGATCCAGCGTCTACAGCACCTCGCCGATCAAAGCCTCAAGGAGGGGCACACCGGGTGCTCCGGGAGGCCGCGCGACGCGGCGCGGGCCTGGACGGGTAACCGATCGTCCCGATTGCGGCGCTATCGCTTCAGGGCTGCCGGGTTCGCACCGATTGAGCAGCCTATTGCGGACAATGCTCGCCGAGCCGGAGCGGCGATGCGAACGAGGGCCAACCGAGGACATTGGTGCGATGTCACAGCGCAAGACTTGTGTGAACCGAAGCGGGCGCCTGCCCTGTCGTCCCAGTCATGGATGACCTGTACCGAAACGTGCGGCTGGTCGTCGGAGACGATCACCCCATGTACCGCCGCGCGCTCGCTCGGGCGCTGGCCGACCACCCGCGCATCGACCTGCTCGACGAGGTCGCCGACGGCGTCGGCGCGCTGGACGCGATCGAGCGGCTGAGCCCGGACGTCGCGCTGCTGGATCTGCGCATGGGCGACCTCGGCGGCCAGGAGATCGTGCGCCTGATCGCCAAGCGGCGCTCCCCGACGCGCGTGCTGTTGATCTCGGCCAGCGAGCCCGCCGACGTCGTGCGCCGCGCGCTCGAGTTCGGCGCCGCCGGCTTCATCGACAAGCGCAGCTGCGACGAAGCCGACGTGGTCAGCGCCGTGCTGCGCGTCGCGGCCGGCGGGCGCGTGATCTCGCCGGCGATTCAAGCCGCGCTCGTCGACGAGATCGGGCGTCCGCCGCCGGTCGAGCTGTCCGCGCGCGAGCGACAGGTGCTGGGCCTCGCCACCCGCGGGCTCGACGGTCGCAAGATCGCGCTCGAGCTGCACGTGACGCACGCGACCGTGCGCACGCACTTCGCGCGCATCTACTCCAAGCTCGGCGTCGGCGATCGCGGTGCCGCGATCGCGGCCGCGATGCGATACGGGATGGTGGCGTAGGGGCCGAGCGGGGTCAGAACCCCGCCGTGCCGTCCGGCGTGCCGACGCCCGTCGGGCCGTCGTAGCCCGGACGGGCCGTGCACTCATAGGCGGCGGCGCATGTGCCGTTGGACCCGGCCGTGACGTCGTAGACGCTCGCACCGCGCCCGTACAGCGACCCCGCGAAACCGCCGCTGCTCGCGGTCAGCGCGTGGACGCCCGCGACGATCGGTGAGGACACGCTTGTGCCGCCGGCCACGACCCAGCTCATCCCGCTCCCCGAGCCCTCGTCGACGAGCACCGCGACACCGGTGTCGGGATCGGCGACCGCCGCGACGTCGGTCACGGTTCGCCGCCGGCACTGCGCATCGCGCTGCCAGTCGGGCTTCGCGGAGAGCGCCGAGCAGCCCGATCCTCCGCCCGACCAAGCCGTCTCGCTCGCGCGGCGCCCGCGGCCGTCGACCTCAAGGCGCGTGCCGCCGACCGCCACGACGCCCGTGAAGGCCGCGGGGGCCATGACGCCGAACCCGGAGTCCCCGGCGGCCACGGTGACCCACGCCTTCGAGCTGCGATAGCTCGCCTCGTACGGCAGCGCCTCCGGGATCTCCGGCAGGCCATAGCTGTTGCTCACGGACACGACCCCGGGCATCTGAGCCGCCATGCGCGCGGCATCCGCGAGGTCGGGCAGCGCGTCGCTGTCGGCCTCGACGAGCACGATGTCGCAGTTGGGGCAGATCGCGGACGCCATCTGTGTGTCGAGCGCCGCCTCGAGCGCCCAGCTCGGGTCGGCGGGCGGCAGCCGCGTCCCGCCGCGCTGGTTGACCTTGCGAAACTGGCCGAGGCGCAGCGGCGGCTCGCCGAAGCGCGCCCGGTAGCGCGCGAGTGCGAGACCGGCGCGCGGGGCGTCGAACGCCACCACGAGCGCGATCGCGCGACCGCGGGTCGACGATGCCGGAAGCCGGTACGCGTTGCGCAGGTCGCTCGGCCCGTAGCCGAGCGGCGCCGAGAAGCGCGCCCAGCGGCCGCTCGCCTCGGTCCGCACCTCGCCCAGGCAGCGGGCCCTCAGCGGATCGCTCGGGACGGGGCAGACGGCCGTCTGGCCTGCGGTTGGCGGGGCGGCGAGCGTCGCCGGCGGTGGCGTAGCGGCCCGGCTCGTCGCGATCGGAATGGCGGCGAGCAGCACGAAGCCGAGTGCGACGCCGCGGCGCGGGGATGTCCAGGACATGGCGCTAGCCGGTCTTGAGCCGGTCGGCCCGCGCGGGGGCGGCGATCCACCGCGCTCCCGCGACGATCACGGCCGCGACCGCGAGGTGCACGACCCACACGGCGGGCGTCGGCAGGACGAAGCCCTCGACGACCGTGCGCCACGCCGGCTCGCCCGCGACGGCGGCCGCGAGGGCGACCAGCGGCCAGGCCGTGCCCGTCTTGCGGCAGTAGCTGCCAAGCGCGCCGATCACCATGCCGACGCACACGGCGACGAGCATCCACTTGAACATGAACAGCGGCGCCGCGCCGTCGACGAACGACCGGCCGTAGAAGCCGACGACGGCGCACACGTCGGCGAGCGCGCCGCCGATCGCCCCGCGCACGAGCGAGCGCTGGGTGAACCCGGCCCAGAACGCGAGCATGAGCCACGGTGCCACGGTGTTGCCGATCCAGAAGGTCTCGACGTCCGTGGGCGACGGGATGTAGGAGGCCGCGAGGCCGTAGGCAGCGGCGAGGCCGGCGACCACGAGCGGCCACAGCACGCCGATGACGTTGCTGCGTGCGCTCTGATGAAGGGGGGCTGTCATCGCCATTAGATGCTCGCTTGGTCGCGTGGGCAGTGCCGGACGACATCCCGCTCGAAGCCACGGACGTTGCGGTGCCGGGCTTTGACAAGCTGCTTGTCCAGCAGCCGACGATCGAGCGGGGCGAGCGCCTTGCGATAGTAGAACAGGCGCCTGACGCCGAGTAGACGTTTGTACGCCTCCGCGCGGCGCGCCGCGTGGTGCTGGCTCGAGACGAAGCGATGCTTCCACGAGCACAGCCAGTGCTGGTCGGCTGCCATGCGGCCGTAGCCGAGCTCGTACAGCATCGGGTCGCCGTCGGGGCCGGTGGTCGCGATCGAGATTCGCGGGGGCCAGTCCCAGCCGGGCGCCAGCCGCAGCCGCTTGCTCTCGGCCCGGTACTCGACGAGCATCTGCGCCGGGGTGCGTGCGGGGCCGTACGCGTGGCCACCCATGGACGACTCCTGGATCGCGGGATTCGCCGGCGCCGGTGCCGAGGGCGCCGCTGTCTGTGGTGCGGCCGTGCCTGCCGCGAGCGACGCGCCGTCGCCCGCGGACGAGCACGCGGCAAGGCCGGTCGCAGCGATGAACGCCGCGACCAGCCCTGCGATGTGGTTTCTCTGTGTCATCACGCTAAGAGCGTCGCGTCCGCCGTGAGCGGCCTAGTAGAACTCGCTGCCGTCGAAGTTGTACGGCGTGCCCTTGCCGGTGTTCGTGAGCTTGAAGACGTTCACGAACGGCGTGCCGCCAGCGGCGCTGCCGAGCGTCTGGGTCGTCAGCGGCGGAGCGTAGACGATGCTCCCGATCCGGAGGCCCGTGTTGTAGTTCTTGGCGTAGAACGACAGCCCGCCCTTGGGGAGGGTGTTGAAGGACACCTTGATCGAGCCGGCACCGGAGTGCACCGTGCGGACGTTCGACGAGGTGAACCAGTTCCCGTTGGAGTACGCCGTGCCGCTGATCGGGTTCCAGCTCCCGGCGAACGGCGAGACGCGCAGTCCGGATGCGGCCGGGGGTGCTTCGTAGGCCGTCTTGCCGTCTGTCATGTTCGCGCCGGCGATGGATGGGAGCGCGAGCGCGACGGCGGCAGCCGAAAGCGCCACGATGGTCTTCGTGTTCATACAGCAACTCCTGGAGGTAGTGTGAACGAGTACGCGGTGCCGAGATCAGGCCGCGCTCGCCATCGAGAAGGTGACGGCTTTACCGCCACTCTGTGCTGTCATGCCTGCTTCTCGCGGCGTTGGAGAACCGTACCAGCGGATAATCGCGTTGCGTATAGGACACACGGTCTACATGCGTTGTCGGCCAGATGGATGACAACATCCATGCCAGGAATCGGCGATCGCCCGCGCGTGCTGGGCTTTGCGGTCGCCGCACGCTGCGATTGGGTGACCGCGATCACACGGCGCGCGATGTGCGGGGTGGCTGACGGGCTCGAGCTCGGTGAGCGTGGTGCCGTCGTCGGCGACGATCCGCACGCGGCAGATGCCGGCCTTCTGGGTGCACAGCGACTCGGCGGTGAAGCGCGCGTTGACGAGCAGCCCGTCGGAGGGGGCGCTCACGTGGGGTTCGCGCGGTCACATACCAGACGTGCTCGGCCCCTTGCACTTTCAGTGCGAAGCGTCACACGCCCCTGCCGAGACCTTGACCTGGCGAGGCGGATCGGACACGCTCACCCCACGGGGCCAGGACGGGTGAGCAGAGAGGTGCGACGGCGATGCCGTCCCACGAGATGGACATCGCGACGAGGCTCCCCCCGAGGCATCGCCGGCGCCGATGACGGTCGCGCTGAGCGAGGCGTGGCGCCCGACCGTTCTTGACGCGAGGCGCGATCGGACGCTGCTCGAGGAGCTGCGCCAGGCGGCGGCGTTCGTGCACGACACGATCGACGAGCAGCTGCGCGACCTCGTCGCTACCAGATCGCCGCGCTGCAAGCTGTCGCGCGACGCTCTGGACGCGGAGGTCGCAACGCTGCTCGACGGGCGGCCGGCTGACGGCTGCGGGCGGTGGGTGTACTACGCGTGGTCGCGCCGGCTGGTGCACATCCTCGGACCGGCCGAGTTTCGGGAGCTGCGCCTGGACCGCAACCGCCACAAGATCACGGCCGCCGAGCAGGCTCGCCTGGGTGCCGCGACGGTCGGCATCGTCGGGCTGTCGGTCGGCAACGCGATCGCGCTCACGCTTGCGCTCGAGGGCGTCGGCGGCCATCTGCGCTTGGCGGACTTCGATCGTCTCGAGCTGTCGAACATGAACCGGATCCGCGCCGGCGTCCACGAGATCGCGGTCCCGAAGGTCGTGCTCGCCGCGCGTCAGATCGCGGAGATCGACCCGTATCTCGGGATCTCGATCCTGACGGACGGCGTGACGCCCGAGAACGTGGAGCGCTTCCTGCTGGGTGACGACGAGCTGGGCCCCGCGGTCGACGTCGTGGTCGACGAATGCGACAGCGTCGCCGTGAAGGTCCTCCTGCGCGAGCGTGCGCGCGACCTGCGCGTGCCCGTGGTGATGGAGACCAGCGACCGTGGCGTGCTCGACGTCGAGCGCTTCGACCTTGAGCCACGCCGCGCGCTGCTGCATGGGCGTATGGACGGGCTGACGTCGGACGAGGTGGCCTCTCGTTTGGCGGGGTCGCCGGACGTCGCGGCCGAGTACGGCACGGAGATCGTGTTGAGGCTCGTCGATGCCGGCGTGCTGTCGACGCGGATGGCGGCGAGCATGATCGAGATGCGCACGACGCTGTCGTCATGGCCGCAGCTTGCCAGCGACGTCGTCCTCGGCGGCGCGAGTGCGACGGTGGCCATCCGGACGCTCGTGCTCGGGCAGCCACTGGCCTCCGGGCGTCGCTTCGTCGACCTGCACGACGCGGTGACAGCCGTCGGGGCCGCTGCGCACGCGCCGCTGCCGCCCGTCAGCGAGCCGGCTACGCATCCCGAGCTGGGCCAGGCGCACCCCGATCGCATCGATGACATGCCCGCCGGGATCGTGCGAATCGTCGAGCACGCGGTGCTCGCCCCGTCGGGCGGAAACGTGCAGCCGTGGCACTTTCACTGGGACGGCGAGCGGCTCTGGGTGTCGCGCGACGCCGTGCGTGGGCGCAGCGTGCTCGACGGCCGCGGCAACGGGGCACTGCTCGCGCTTGGCGCGGCGGTCGAGAACGCGGTGATCGCCGCTGCCGCCGAGGGTCGCGCCGCGACGGTCGAGCCGTTTCCGCGCGGGGAAGCGAGCGACGTAGTCGCCGCGATCGCACTCGGGCCGCCCGAGGGCGCCCCGCTCGGAGCGCTGGCGGCGCTCGCCCCCCTCGTCCGAGACCGCGCGACCGACCGTCGTCCGGGACCACGCCGGGTCGTCGCCTCCGCCGACCTGGCCGCGATCGCGGCGGCGGCTCGGGAGCACGGCGCGGACGTCCAGTTGAGCACCGACGCCGCGGCGCTGGCGGAGATCGGCCGCCTGGTCGGCGCGTCCGACCGGATCCGGGTGCTGTGCGCCGAGACGAACGCCGAGGTTGCCGGCGAGCTGCGCCGGACCCGCGAGCAGGCCGTGCGGACCCGCGACGGCATCACGCTGTCAAGCGTGGCCCCGTCGTCGAGCGCGCGGGCCGCCGTGGGTCTCCTGATGCGCCCCGATGTCGCGGCGTTCCTGCGCGAGATCGGCGCCGGCAGCCGCCTCGAGGACGACGCGCGCGCGTCGTTTGCGGGGGCGTCCGCCGCGGGCCTGCTGACGCTCCCCGTCGCGACGCCGCAGGCATGGCTTGCGGGTGGGCGCGCGATGCAGCGCGCGTGGTTGGCGGCGACGGCGCGCGGGCTGGCCTTTCACCCGACGACGGTGCTGCTCTACCAGCTCGAGCTGCTGGGTGACGCGTCGTCGCCCGCGTACACCGTCGCCGAGGTCGCGACGCTGCGGTCGCTCGAGCAGCGCCTGTTTCGGATCTTCGATCGCTCGCGTGGCGCCGCGGCGCTGCTCTTTCGGATCGCGCGCATCGATGGCGCTCCCGAGCGCTCGCTGCGACTTCCCGCGCCGTGGGTCCTCAGCGCCGGGACGCCTTCCGCATGACCGTGCGCATCCGGCTCGCACGGACGACCGACGAGCTCGACCAGGTCTTCGCGCTGCGCCACCGGGTGCTGGTGGAGGAGGAGGGCTACCTCCCCGCGCAGCCCGACAGCCGGCTCGCCGACCGCTTCGACGCGTACCCGACGACAGCGAACGTGATCGCGCTCGTGGACGACCGCGTCGTCGGTGCCGTCCGCCTCGTCGAGCGCACGCCGGCCGGCACCTCGGCCGACGAGTTCTTCGATTTCCGTCCCTACCTGCCGCCGGACGCGCGCGACGTCGCGGGTGGAATGCTCGTGCTCGAGCGCGCCCATCGCAGCACTCCGCGCCTGGTCTTCGCGATGCTCGGCATGGGCTACTACTGGGCGATCGGACGCGGCGCGACCCACATCATCGCGCCCGCGAACCCCGAGCGCAGGGCGGCGCTGCTGCGCAGCGGCTACCGGGCCGTGGCCGACGAGTTCCTCGACGAGCACAAGGCGCTACCCACGCTCCCGATGATCCTCGCCCTCGACGATCTCGAGGATCGTGCCCTCGCCTTCCTGCGTCGCCAGCGGATCGACCACTGGCTGCGGTCATCGGAGCGCCAGTTTCACGCCCCGGGAGAGCACGTCCTGCGCCGCGGCGACGCCGGCGACGCCGCATACGTGATCATCGACGGCACCGTCTCCGTGCTCGGGCGCGGCGGCGAGCAGCTTGGCGAGCTGGGCCCCGGCGAGCTCTTCGGGGAGCTGGCGCTGCTCACCGCGTGCTCGCGCACCGCCGACGTCGTGGCGCGAACGGAGCTGGACTTGATGGTGCTTGACCGTGAGAGCTTCCGGACGCAGCTGCGCACGGACCCGGAGGCCGGCGAACGCATCGTCGAGCTGCTCGCCGGCCGGATGGCCGCGATGGTCGCGGCCTGACCCGGCGGGCCGTCGGCAACCGCTGGATTTCCGCGGCCTCAGTCTTCGATCATCCGCGGCTCGAGTTGCTCCTGACGCTCGAGGTCGAGCCGATCCGGCTCGGCGGTGCGGTCGGCCATGTCCGGATAGGCGCCTCGCAGCGCCCGCACGCGCTCGTACGCGTCGGTCTTGACGTACTGATCGATCGCTCGCTCGATCGCCTTCGTCTTCGACAGGCTGGGGCTGCGCGCCATCAGGGCATCAAGCAAGCGGTCGTCGATGTCGAGCGTGGAGCGCATGGCGGATCGTAAACGAGCCCGCCCGCGGTCGCACCCGATGGGCGTAAATAGGGACGAAATGGCGGTCGAACGTGCGGTCGGGGGGCGCGGTGCGTCGTATCGTCCGCACCCGCAGCCCGCCGCCGCTCATGCTCGTACAGCGCGAATCACCAACGCACGCGGCCCCGCAGGTCGCGCCCACGGTCGCCCGCGAGGTCGCGGGCGCCGGCACGCCCGCCGCCGCCGCCGCCGCCGCGGCCGCGGGCGCCGGCACGCCCGCGGCCGCCGCGCACGCCCGCACGGCGCCCGCCAGCGACGCGCTCGCGCGCAGCCTCGCTCGCGCCGTCGCCGGCCGCGCGCAGGACGCGACAGGCCTCGACGCCCTCGTCGACGAGCTGGCGACCGCGATCTGGTCGGGCCAGAACGCCGCCGTCCACATCCGGCTGAAGCTCGAAGCCGACCGCCTCGGCCAGATCCTCGCGCGCTACCGCGAGCGCAAGGGCACCGGGCTGCGCGAGGCCCTGCTCGCGGCCAACGCCAAGGGCGAGCATCGCGACAAGGACTTCGTCCGCGCCCTCGCCGTGCTGCACGGCGGCACCGACGCCGACTACGAGCCGTGGGCGCAGATGGGCCTCGCGCTGATCCCGCTCGGCACGCGCGACGCGGACCTCATCCGCCTGCTCGAGGAGCGCAGGCATGCGCAGCGGCTGACGCTCAAGACCCACTACGACAAGGCGTTCGCGGGCATCGGCAAGACGGCGCGGGACACGCTCGAGGAGCACATCGTCAGCGACACGAGCGGCTACACCCGCCACAAGGCGCTCGCGCTCGTCAACCACGAGCTGACCGCTGCCGACCACCTCGCGTTTGTCACGATCGCGATCAACGGCGCCCACGACGAGACGGCGCTCGACATCCTGCGGCGCACCTGGCACGACGGCGTCGGCGGCTTCGACGCACTCCACGACGACTGGCAGCGCTTCGTCCGCGGCCCGGGGTTCACGCGCCTGTCGCTCGAGCAGGCGATGGAGTCCGAGCTCGGCGGCGTCCACCTCGACGCGGCGCGGGCGCTCTTCGTCGAGTACCACAAGATGCGCGCCCGGCTGGGCTTGCACGCGTACGCGTCGATGGAGGGCCACGAGGGCACGGCCGAGCGGGCCGCGACGCGCGCCGAGGCGCAGACCGTCGAGATCGCGCTGTCTTCCGGGGTCTTCACCTCCCAGGGCAGCCTCGTGGCCTCCGCCGCCGGGCACCTGCGCAAGGCCTGGGAGCAGCGCATCAAGCGCGACCCGCAAGACGCCGCGGCGTGGAAGGCGCAGCGCGAGGCGTTCGACAAGCGCTTTCGCGACAGCTGGGGGCTGCGCGGCGAGGACGAGGTCGAGGCGCGCATCCAGCTGCGCCGCGAGCCGACGTTCGCCGACAAGGTCTGGCTCGCGTCCAAGCGCGGGCAGTACGCCAAGGTCGTCGACGCGGCGACCGACGCCTGGCAGGCGGGCGCCGAGGGCGAGCTCGAGCGCGAGCTGCGCAACCCGCCCGCCGGCGATCCGCGACCCGCGTTCTCGAACGCCGAGCGCGCCACGCTGTTCAACGACGACGAGCACACACCCGCCTACGACGCGCTCACGAACCCGCAGCTGACGCACGCCGAGCGCGGCGCCGTCCGGCTGCAGCTCGCGCTCAACAGCACGGGCACGACGAAGGCCGGCGACCTCGAGAACGCCTACCGCTTCCTCAAGGCGATCAAGAAGCAGGCGGTGCGCACGCGGGTCATCGAGGCCTACGTCGCGCGCTACCTCGACGACCGCGGCGCGGCCAGGGGCAAGGGGACGGTCGTCGAGGAGGGCGAGCGCCAAGCCGATCCGGTCGTGCGCTTCTGCGTCGCGCTGCAGACCCGCGCGACCGGCTTCGAGCAGTCGCCGACGATGATCGACCTCCTGCACCTGCTCGTCCCGGGCTCCGGCCTCGGCGACGCGCTCAAGCTCGCCGAGCGCCGCGACCGCGCCACCCACACCGGCGTCCTCGACGTCGCGTCGACCGGCCTCGTGACGATCTACGACGTCGTCAGCGCGGAGGACACGCAGGAGGTCGCCGACGACGCGCTGTCGCGGTTGCGCCAGTGGGTGCGCCGCGCCGGCGCCGACCCGGCCGAGCTCAAGGCGATCATGGACGCCGAGGGCGTGACGGAGGTCACCGCGCTCGCGCAGCTCGGCTTCGAGCGCTTCGCGGAGCGCCTCGACGAGGTCCGGGCCGTCAAGTCGAGCGTCTCCGAAGGCGTCGGGATGATCGTCGACTTCGCCGGCCGCTCGCTGCTCGTCTCGCTGCTCGGGCCGGCCGGGCTGCCGGGACTTGTGGCCGCGCTCGGCGCCTACACCGCGGGGATGCTCCTGCGCGAGGGCCTGCTCGGCGTCGAGTACCAGCTCGTGAGCAAGGAGAACCTCTCGACGCTCGTCGCGGAGGTCGCGACGTTCGGCTTCGACGAGCTGCAGATCGAGGCGGTGATCAAGGACGTCGTGCCGAAGGGCGCCGCGAAGGGCCGCATCTTCGGCGCCGAGGGCATGACCGAGGCGCAGGCGAAGTTCGCCCAGGACTACATGAAGACGGCGGGCTCCAAGCTCTTCGAGAAGGCGGCCCAGAACCTCGTCGAGAACAAGGGCCTGCCGACCGAGGGCGAGCTGCTGGCCCGCGCCGCGCACGCGCTCGCGGTGGCGGGGCTCAAGGGGCTCAGCGACAGGATCCTCACGTCGCCGACGGTCTTCACGCCGACCGCCAAGCGCTTCCGCGAGAACCTCAAGAAGATCATGCTCAACGGCCCGCCGCCGAAGGCCGCGCTCGGCTACGCGATGGCCAAGGAGCTGACCGACATGCTCGCCGCCCCCGACTGGGGCAACACGACGCTCGAGCAGAAGCTCGCCCGGCTCACGAGGACCGGCCTGGTCTCGGTCGCGAGCGCCGTGCCGGTCTCGGCGGCGTTCACGAGCCTGGGCGCGAAGGAGGCCGCGCGACTGAAGAAGCTCGCGGCCACGCACCCCGACGTGTTCTACGCGCGGCTGCACGCCGACCCGCTGCACGGCGTCAACGCCGAGAAGGCCGCGT
>CAVUNF010000045.1:0-160689 GCA_963742695.1 uncultured Alphaproteobacteria bacterium | reverse complement strand
TGCGGTCACCGCATCGAAATCCCTGACGCAAGACATCGTGGTCGATGAAGTCCTGCCGCACGCGCCGGAGACGATCTGGAAAGCGCTGACGTCGGGCGAACTGATCAACCGCTGGCTGAAGATGCCATCGGCAGGGTTCGAGCCCGTCAAGGGCAAGCGCTTCACCTTCCAGACGAAGCCGGCCGGTGCGTGGGACGGGTTCATTCATTGCCAGGTGCTGGAGGCGTTGCCGAACCAACGGCTGGCCTATTCGTGGAAAGGCGGACACGAGGGCAATGTCGGCTACGGCGCACCGCTGGACACGGTCGTCAGCTTTACCCTCACCAAAGTCGAAAA
The DNA here is from genome assembly GCA_963742695.1 of uncultured Alphaproteobacteria bacterium. Classification (GTDB taxonomy): domain Bacteria; phylum Pseudomonadota; class Alphaproteobacteria; order Rhizobiales; family Xanthobacteraceae; genus Bradyrhizobium. Next base: position 160,353 of record CAVUNF010000045.1, on the reverse strand, counting down.
CGGAACGCGGCTTCGCCTGGTCCACGCCGGCTTCGTGCTCCCGACCAACGAACTGGCGTTCAAGAATATGGGTGAAGGCTGGAAGAAGGTCGTCCCGACCATCGGCGCCGTCGCCGCGCAGGATGAAGGAGCAAAGACATGAGCAAGGCCTTCACCGGCGGCTGCGCCTGCGGCGCAATCCGCTACGAAATTTCCTGCGAACCGGTGTTCATGGGCGACTGCCAGTGCCGCGATTGCCAGTACAAGAGCGGCACCGGGCACGGGTCGTATCTGACCTTCCCGGGCAGGCAGAGCGTGAAGCTCGAGGGCGAGGCGAGGCATTGGGACGTTGCCGGCGATAACGGCAACGTCAAAAAACACGCGTTCTGCCCCACCTGCGGGTCACCGGTCTATCTGACGTTTTCGTACATGCCTGATCTGCTTAGCGTGCACGCTGCGAGCCTCGACGATCCCGGCCGCTACAAGCCGCAGGCGGTGACGTACACCGTGCGCGGCCACGCCTGGGATCAGCTCGATCCAGCCCTGCCGAAATTCGAGAAGATGCCGCCGATGTGAAAGCAGCCGGGCACGTGTTGCGTGCCCGGCTGCTTGCTTGTCGGCGGATCAATGCATCGTCTCTTCGGACGCCGCGATCCACCCGATCACGGCTTCGGAGAAACCGTGCACGCGTGTCCACGCGCCGTGCCCGACGCCATGCTGGTACGAGGCCACATTCACCATGTAGCCGCATCCCCTGGGGTCGGACACCGTGTCGTGGCTCTGCTCGTCGGTGAAGACGATCAGGCGATCGCCCTTGCGGTCGATCTCCGCCACGGCCTTGCCGAGAAAGGTCGAGCCGTGCGGCTGCGAGCTCGACGATCGCATCGCGTAGCGCGAAGCCTCGGCGCGGCGGAACCTTCACGACATCCTGGCTGAACGTGAAGACTTCGACCTCGTCGCAGACCTCGCGGGCGAGGATCGCCAGACCGCAGGCCGCTTCCACCCGCGTCATCTCGGATTGCGCCGAGAGCGGCGTGGAACATCGATCCGGATACGTCGATCAGAAGCCGGGTGCGGCCGGGCAGCCGCACCAGGCCCTTGATCGACTTCAGCATCGCGGATTCGAGTTCGGGCTCGAAATCCGGCGCATAGCGCGCGGCGGTGATGAAGCGGTAGGGAAGGACGCGGTCCGTCCGCATCGCGTCGATGGCGTCCGCGATGGTCTTGCGCGGCACCTGCGCCTTTTGCATCAGGCGTAGATTGCGGAGCAGCGCAAGGCCGCCCAGCTTGTTCTCGGCGATCAGCCGCTCGAAGCTCCCGCGCTTGTCCTTGCCGGACGAGAGCGAAACCTCCCAGGTGTCGGCCGAAGCCAGCTCGCCGTCGACCAGCTGCTTCCATACCTTGGCCTGGTCGGCGTCCTTTGGCTTGGCGTGGACCAGGAACAGAACGTCCCTGATCCGCACCGCGCCGTCGCGGTCGTATTTTGCGAGCTGATAGGCGTCGAACTTGGTGACGGCGCGCGCCAGACCCTTCTTGATCTGCGCCGAGACCGGCTGACGCTTGCGCTGCTGCTGGGACCGAGCGCATCGGCCCAGTAGATCGCAAGCAGCTCCGTCATCTCGTCCGGGCGCTGGATCACGCGGGCCAGCGTGTCGGCGACCAGCGCGCGGTGCTTCTCGTGCCGCGCCATCTCGCGCACCACAAGCAGCGGCGCATGGCGCAGCTTCATCCGCTCGCGCGCATCGATCGCGAGCGCCGCCACGCGTGCGGGCGCGACCTGCGGCACCAGCATCTCGATGCGATCGGCGATGGCGACGCCATCCTCGTAGAACTGGTCCTCCCACAGGAGGCAGTTCATGAGCGCGCGCTTCAACTCCATCTCGGGCGTGAAACGCTTGGCCCGCGCGCCCTCGTGCGTGAAGGCGCGAACGATCTTGTTGAGCCTGACCATGACGGCCTCCTTGCATGGGTTGAGTATGGATTGGAAAAGGATGCCGGGGAACAGGCGAGGCTGTACCGCCCTTGCGGGCTTCACATGCTCTCCCGCTGAGCTACGGACTTGCGTCCGGGAGGGATTCGAACCCCCGACCTTGCGATTACGAAGTAACAGCACTCTTCACCACCGGCGTTGAGCATGGAGATAGAAGACACGATCCGGGAACAGGCGATGCTGAGACCCCAGCCGGCAGGTCGCCCCGCAGGCCGGGTAGCGCTCTATCCGCTGAGCTACTGAGCGGCCCGAGACATAGGTGACAGTTCGTACCGGACACATGGGTAACACTTTCCGCTATTTGCGGCGGGAGGTGTGGATGCCCTGGAAGGAGTGTTCGGTGATGGAAGAGCGTCTGCGCTTCGTCGCCCGCCTGCTGGAAGGCGAGGCGATGACGGAGTCTGCCGCGAGTTCGGCATCTCCCGCAAGACCGGCTACAAGATCTTCGATCGCTACAAGGATCACGGGCTGGAGGCGCTGAGCGACCGTTCGCGGCGGCCGGTGCGCTACGCCAACCAGCTGCCGCCGCCAGATCGAAAGCCTGATCGTCCGGCCCAAGCGGGAGAAGCCGCATTGGGGCGCCCGCAAGATCCGCGAGCTCCTGGTGCGGCGTCTCGACGGCGACGTTCGCGTCCCGGCCAAGAGCACGATCCATGCCGTGCTCGACCGCCACGGCCTGGTCAAGCGCGCCGGCCGGCCGCGCCGCCGCGCTTGCGGCACGCCGCTCTCGACGGGCGCCGCGCCCAACGCCCTCTGGTGCGCCGACTTCAAGGGCGAGTTCAAGCTCGGCAACGGGCGCTATTGCTATCCCCTCACCGTCACCGACCACGCCTCGCGCTTCCTGCTGCTGTGCGAGGCGCTGGAATTCGACCCGCGAAGACCCGCCATCACCGCCTTCGAGCAGCTGTTTCGCGAGCGCGGCCTGCCCGACGCCATCCGCTCCGACAACGGCGTGCCCTTCGCCAGCCCCAACGGCCTGTTCAATCTCTCCAAGCTCTCCGTCTGGTGGCTCCGGCTCGGCATCGCGATCGAGCGCATCAAGCCCGGCCATCCGCAGCAGAACGGCCGCCACGAGCGCATGCACCTGACCCTGAAGAAGGAAGCCACCCGGCCGCCCGGCATGAACAGCCTGCAGCAGCAGGCCCGCTTCGACGACTTCGTCAGCGAGTTCAATGCCGAACGGCCGCACGAGGCCTCGCCATGAAGACCCCCGCCGAGCTCTACGCCCCCTCACCGCGCCGCTATGCCGGGCCTGCCCGAGCTGACCTATCCCCTCCACGACCGCGACGTCCTCGTCACCGCCTGCGGACGCATCTGCATGCACCGCAAGAAGATCAACATCTCCACCGTGCTGGCCGGCCAGCGCTCGGAATCAAGGAAGTCGACGACGGCATTTGGCTCGTCAGCTTCATGCACTACGATCTCGGATTCATCGATCTGGAGCAGAAAACCCTGCAACCCCTCGACAACCCGTTCGGCCCGAGGTTGTCACCCATGTCGGCGCATGTAACGCCGGGCGGGATTCGAACCCGCGACCTCTCGTGGAGCAGACGAAGTAACAGCGATCTTCACCACGGATCGTGATGGGAGTTGGCGATGCGACGCATCGACAAATTGAGAAAGTACGCTGGGGAACGGACGATAACGGTGTCAGTGATGGCAACGCAGGTCCTTGCCTTGCGGAAAGAACCGGAGCCCGCGACGCAACGGCCCTTGCAAGGCCGCTTCCACGGTACGTGACATCAACAGGCGGGAATCGAACCCGCTCTTTCCTTTGAGCGAAGTATCCGAAATCTTCACCACCAGCGTTGGTTGAGCCGCGAGGCGGCAAACCAAATTCAAATGAATTCTGCTGCGGCGCGCAAATGGCGCCGCATTAGCGAACCCCTCGGGGTTCGCTCTGTCATCGGTATCCAGCTTGCGCCTCGTTCCCTCCGACAGGCCCCGCGCTTTGGGCACGCACCTCTCCGGCGCGAGCCCAGGGATCCGGGTCTCCCGTTCCGGCTTTCGCCGGGATATTCTTCGTCGCGCCGTGCTTCGGAAAACAAAAAACCCTCCGGAGCGGCTGGCTCGGGAGGGTCCACATCGAGTGGATGGTCGATTTCGCTTTACGCGAGATCGCTCCCATGAGCCGGGCGTGCGCCGTCGATTGGCTGCAAGCCATTCGACGGTCGTACGAGATATTGGTGTCCGTGTTTCATCACATGGTTCATGTTGGTTCGCGAACCCGACGTTCGCGAGGGCGCGGTGAATACGCCCGGGATTCTCGAATGTCAACTCCGGACACGGGTCAAAATTGCAACAGTCGGTGAGATTGTCGGACGCACTCACGCCTGGCCGCCGCTCGCACGCTGCTTGACGTCGTGCTTCTGCTTCCCAAATCCCATGTTCAAGTCTCATGGCGGAGGTGAGACCGCCGGCGTTGCCGGTGATCGACGAGTCCGGCTAAGGTGCAGTCCACATCCGACAGCGCCGGCTTTGCCGCGCACCTTGTACTCTAACGACAAATGGAAAAACCGATGGCACGCGTGCGCTGTATTACCGAAATGGGCATGGGCGTTGATGTTCATGGCAAGGACGCCACCAAGGCGGCCAGGCGCGCGGTCTCGGACGCCATCCGCCACTCCAGCCTCGGGTTCTTCCGGATGGTCGGCAAGACCTCAAAGGACATGTTCGTCGACGTCACCATCGGCGTGCCCGATCCGGCCGCGGTCGATACCGCAGCGGTCGCGAAGGAACTGCCGTACGGAACCATCACCGTCACCGCGGTCAAAGGTGGGCTGGAGATTCCGGCCGAGCAGGGCGGCGACTCCATCATCATCGCCAATGCCGCGGTGATTGTCAGTCTCGACGACGACGCGCCCGGCCAGGGATCTGTCTGACATGCTCAAGGTGCGAAGTTGACCCATCCGCTTGATCGCCCGATCTGGAGCGCGCTGACGACCCGGCAGCAGGCGTTGGCGGAAGGGCGCGGGCCGGCACGGCGCTATCCCGTGGCGATCGCGCCGTTCGCGGACATGGAGGATATGTCGCCGCAGAGTTTTGCAGCACTCGGCGCCATGATGTCCGGATCCGACATCGCCGTGCTGTTCACGCTCGATGCCGTGACCGCGCCCGCCGAATTCAAAACTCTGCTTGCCGAAACCGGCGAGCAGATGATCGGGACGCCAGCGGAAAGCACGGTCCGCGGTGCGGAAATCGTCACGTTAGGCGTCGACGACGTCCCTGACATGATGGCGTTGACCGAGCTTACAAAACCCGGTCCCTTCACCCAGCGAACCCATGAGTTGGGAACGTTTCTCGGCATTCGCATCGATGGCCAGCTTGTCGCGATGACGGGCGAGCGCATGAAGCCCGCGAACTACACCGAGATGACGGCGGTCTGCGTGCATCCATCGCATCGCGGCCGTGGCTATGCGCAGGCTTTGCTGGCCGCAGTCTCCCGCCAGATTTTGGCGCGAGGAGAGCTGCCGATGCTGCACGTATTTTCCAGCAACAAATCGGCCATCGCGCTGTACCAGCGGCAAGGCATGGAAATCCGCCGCCAGCTATGGGTGACGGTATTGCAGAAGCAGGCACAGTGACCAACGAGAGCTACGGCTAGGAGTAAAATATGCTGGCGGGCAGATGTTCGTGCGGTGCATGCACGTACGAGATAGAAGGTGATGCCGTTGTCGTTGCCCATTGCTATTGTCGGGATTGTCAGCGATTGAGCGGCGCGGGTCACACGACCGGTGCGATGTTTGCCGAAGCCGGCGTAAGCATCAGCGGAAATCCTGCCAGCTTCAAACTGACAAGCGAAGCCGGAAACACCGTCACACGTCTTTTTTGTGACAAATGCGGCAGTCCGCTGTTTGGCATGAATTCGGGAATGCCGGGGTTCATGACTGTTTCGCTGGGGACGCTCGACACACCAGATTTACTGACGCCGGAGGTCGCGATCTTCGCGCGCACCCGGCCGCATTGGGACGCGATTGACGCATCGGTTGCGACATTTGACGCGCAACCCGGCTGGAAGCCGCTGCCGCTCGCATAAAGATTGCCGTCAGCGAAGCGACTAACGCGCCGACCAGACCGCCAATTGTTAGCCGTCGGGATCGGCGAAGTGGAAGCGGCGTCCGCCCGGAAAATCGTAGGCGGGTTTGACGATGCGCCCGCCGGCCGCCTCGATCCGGGCTTGCGCGTCGGCGAGGTCGTTGGCGTAGAGGATGACAAGCGGCCCGCCGGACCCGCTTGCTTCGCCGCGCGCGAATCCGCCGGTCAGCCGGCCGTCGGCGAATTCGCAATAATCAGGACCGAAATCCCTGAACGACCAGCCGAACGCCTCGCCATAAAACTTCCTGGCGCGCGCGACGTCGGCGACGTTGAATTCGACATAGTCGATGCGGCGGTCATTTTCGGAAGGGGTCGTTGCCATGTCGGCTCTCCAGGTGCGGCAGAACTGCAAGCTGCGCGATCGAACAAAATAAGTCGATGGCATTCTGGCGTCAGATCGTGGCGGCTTCTTGAAGGAACGGCCGTGGGCCCGGACAGATCGGACATTTCTTGTCAGGATTGCCTACTTCTCCCCGCCGCCAAAATATTCCGGCTTGCCCGTGGTCCAGGTTTCGCCCCAGAGCTGGCCGCCGCCGTCCACCGTCAGCGTTTCGCCGGTGACAAATCCTCCGGAAGGGCCGGCGAGATAGACGCAGGCTTCCGCGACATCCCACGGCGAGCCCGCGCGCATCATCGGGTTGGAGCGGGGATAGGCGGCGCGCGCTTGCGGCGTATAGACCTTCCAGCCCTCGGTCTCGATCACGCCGGGCGCCACGCAATTGACCCGGATGTTCAGCGGCGCCCATTCGACCGCGACGCTGCGCGACAGCCCGATGACGCCGGAGCGCGCCGCGACGGTATGCGCGATGCCGTAGAGCCCGTGCGTGGTCACGACCACGATGTTGACGATGCTGCCGGGGTGCCTGCGGTCGCGCCAGCGTTTGGCGGCGGCCTGCATCATGAACCAGGTGCCGTTGAGGTTGGTGTTGATGACCGCGTTCCAGCCGTTCACCGAAAAATCGATCGCGGCTTGCGGAAACTGTCCGCCGGCGCTGTTGATCGAGGCTGTCGACGCGGCCCTGCGCGGTCCACACCGCATCGAACAGCGCGTTGACCGCGTCGGGCTCGCGGATGTCGGCGACTTGCGCCGAGGCGTTCAGGCCCCGGCCGGTCAAATCCGCGACCAGGGCGTCGAGTTTTGCGCGGTTGCGCCCGACCGCGACGACATGGGCGCCGAGCCGGGCAAACAGCCAGGCGATCGCGCGTCCGATGCCGCCGGTGGCGCCCGACACCACCACGACCTGACCATTGAGGGCATCGGATGCGAACACGGTCGGAAGCACCGCAAGCTCCGCGTCGGTCAGGCCGGGTTTTGCTTCTGCTGGATCATCCATGAGCGGGCGAACGTCCCTTGCGAGTCCCTTATTCCCTTGCGACATCAGGCGAGCGCCCCACATTAGCCGCGCGACAGAGTTGAAGCAAAGAACGGGGTTGCCATGTCCGAACTATCCGCCTTTCCGATCACCGCGCGCTGGCCGGCCAAACATCCCGAACGTCTTCAGCTCTATTCGTTGCCGACGCCGAACGGCGTCAAGGTCTCCATCATGCTGGAGGAAATCGGACTGCCGTATGAAGTGCATCTGGTCGACTTCAACAAGGACGACCAGAAGACGCCGGAATTCCTGTCGCTGAACCCGAACGGCAAGATCCCGGCCATCCTCGATCCCGACGGGCCCGGCGGCAAACCGCTCGGCCTGTTCGAGTCCGGAGCGATCCTGCAATACCTCGCCGAGAAAACCGGAAAGCTGCTGCCGGCCGATGCCGCGCGCCGCTGGGAAACCATCCAGTGGGTGCACTTCCAGATGGGCGGGATCGGGCCGATGTTCGGTCAGGTCGGCTTCTTCCACAAATTCGCCGGCAAGGAGTTTGCCGACAAGCGGCCGCTGGAGCGCTACGTCGCCGAATCCAGGCGGCTGCTCGGCGTGCTCGAAACGCGCCTCAAGGGGCGGCAGTGGATCATGGACGACGAGTACACCATCGCCGACATCGCGTCGCTCGGCTGGGTGCGCAATCTGATCGGCTTCTACGGCGCCCGCGAACTCGTCGCCTTCGACAGTTTTTCGAACGTCCCGGCCTGGCTCGATCGCGGCCTGGCACGCCCGGCGCGTGCAACGCGGGCTCGATATTCCAAAGCGGCCGTGAGCGGCCACCGGCAGTGCCGCCGGGAATCGAAGCAATGAAGCAGCGAGAAGGATCAATGTCATGCCAATGATCACCACCAAGGACGGTGTCGAGATTTTCTACAAGGACTGGGGTTCGGGGCAGCCCATCGTGTTCAGTCATGGCTGGCCGCTGTCGGCCGACGACTGGGACACGCAGATGCTGTTTTTCCAAAGTCATGGCTTCCGCGTCATCGCGCATGATCGGCGCGGCCACGGCCGCTCGAGCCAGGTCGCCGATGGCCACGACATGGATCACTACGCCGACGACCTCGCGGCGCTGACGGCGCATCTCGATCTCAAAAACGCCGTGCATGTCGGCCATTCCACCGGCGGCGGCGAAGTCGTGCATTACATCGCCCGCCACGGCGAAAGCCGCGTCGCCAAAGCGGCGATCATCAGCGCGGTGCCGCCGTTGATGGTGAAGACGGCGGCCAATCCGGGCGGGCTGCCGAAGGACGTATTCGACGGCCTGCAGGCGCAGCTCGCCGCCAATCGCGCGCAATTCTATTACGATCTGCCGGCCGGACCGTTCTACGGCTACAACCGGCCCGGCGCGAAACCCTCGCAGGGCATGATCTGGAACTGGTGGCGCCAGGGCATGATGGGCGGCGCCAAGGCGCACTACGACGGCATCGTCGCCTTCTCCCAGACCGACTTCACCGAAGATCTGAAGAAGATCACGGTGCCGGTGCTGGTGATGCACGGCGACGACGACCAGATCGTGCCCTATGCCGACTCCGGCCCGCTGTCGGCAAAGCTGCTGAAGAACGGCACCCTGAAAACCTACAAGGGCTTTCCGCACGGCATGCCGACCACCGAGGCCGAGACCATCAATGCCGACCTGCTGGCCTTTATCAAAGGTTAGAAATGGCGTGGTGCCGCCGCGCCGCGCTCAGCGTTTCAGCAATTCATAAACCACGGGGTTGTCGGCGCAGGCGCCAAAGCCGCATTCCAGCAGCGTCGAAACCACGTTCAGTGCGGTCAGGCCGATGACGAGCCACACCGCTGTGGTCGCGAACGCACTGGGTGCGGTGTGCTGTGCTGCATCGTCCGCTTCGAACTGACGGTCGAACAGCAGAATGGCCGCGAGCAGCACGATGGCTGCAACGAAGCCGATCAAGGCCAGCGTGTAATAATGATAGCCGAACAGAGCGGTGCCGTAGCCGGCATCGCCGGGCATGATGTGCAGCAGCACCTGACGCGTCGAGAAAGCCGCACCGGCGACCGCGGCCAGCAGCGACAGAGCGTAATGGCTGGGACGCGGTCCGAAGCGGACATTCATGATCGGCCCGATCGCCAGCACCGCGAACTGGATGCGCTGTAGCAGGCACAGCGGGCAGGGCAGTTCATGCAGCAGCAGTTGCGCGGCGAAAGCGGCGGCCAGCACCAGCGCCACGGCGTACAGGCTGAGCGCATTGAGGGCGATGGCTCGGGCCTGGGTCATACGCATCTCAGAACGACAGTTTCAGCGCATCGGTCGCGTGGTGCAGGTAAGTTGCGACGCAAGCGATCAAGACGGCGGCGAACAGGCCGAGTGTCAGCGGACGCGAACCGCGCCAGGCCACCAGCATCACAATGGTCACGGCCAGAAAAAGCGCGGTGAATTCCATCGTCGCCCCGGATGCAAGGAAGCTCGCACTACTCTACAGTAAGCGGTCTGACGGCGCCATTCGGGAATTGATTGAAATGACCACCACCATCTACGGCATCAAGAACTGCGACACCATGAAGAAGGCGCGCGCCTGGCTCGACGGCCACGGCGTCGCCTATGATTTTCACGACTACAAGACCGCAGGCATCGCGAAGGAAAAACTCAAGCACTGGTGCGACGATCTCGGCTGGGAAACGCTGCTCAATCGCGCCGGCACCACCTTTCGCAAATTGCCCGATGGCGACAAGGAAGGCCTGAACGAGCGCAAGGCGCTCGCCTTGATGCTGGCGCAGCCCTCGATGATCAAGCGGCCGGTGCTCGATCTCGGCGGCAAATTGCTGGTCGGGTTCAAGCCGGAGATCTATGCCAAGGAAGTAAAACGTGCGAAGCGAAGCCATCCGGCGGGTCCCGGGCGCGGAAAGGCTAATCCAGTTCGATCACATCGTCCGATGCGCTCGACGCCGGCCGGAGCGCGGACGAATTCGAGGTCGATCACGGCATTGATGACGTCAACAGGCGTTCGCTTGGATCTGATGCCCATCAGGTTGTTGATCTTGAAGCCGCCCTCGATGCTGATCGCCTTGAACGAGCCGACGATCTGCTCGACGGCGTCAGCGCTTCCGAACGGCAGCAGCAGCCGCTCGTAGGAAACGTCCTTGCCGTCCGCGTCCTGCACCATTGAAACCGAATAGGTCGGCCGCTTGCGCGCGAGGCAAGCGAGGTAGGAGGGGAGCACGCGCGCATATCGCGCCGGTCCGATCGCATCGTCGAGATAGCGGTTGGTTCGCAGGTCGGGATCGATGCGCTCGTTGCCGTAGGTCGCGGCCAGCCGCGCGCCTTCCTGGGTGATCAGAAATCGCGCGTCGTCGCCTTCGCCTTCGACGTCGATATCCCATCATGTCGGCCAGTTCGTCGGCGATGCGATCGGGCCGGTAATCCGCCAGCCGCGGGCAGGGCCCGTTGCTTGCCGAGCGCGCGCAGCCAGGCGTTGAGCAGATCGCGTTGCTTTACGGACCGGACCACCGAGGGGTTGGCGCTCGTAAATTCCATTTCGAAGGCTAGCTGAATTCGATCACGTCGCCGGCCGGAATGCGGCCGGGCGCGCGATGGAAAAGATCGCGATCGATCACGGCGCGAAGCTTCGCCACCGGCAGCGTGTCATTTCCCCGCATCAAATTCCTGATTTCAAAACCGCCGTCTTCGCTGATGGTCTTCAGCGACGCAATGATATGAGTAACACCGCCGCCTCGCGAAAACGGCAGCAGCAGCCGCTCATATGCGACGATTCGCCCGTAGATGTCATCGATGTTGGAGATGGTGTAGACGGGAAGGCGCGCGGCTGATGCATTCGTAATAGACCGGCATCACGATCGGGACGAGCTTGGCCCGAAGATATTCGTCGAGATAGCGGCCCTTGCCGGTATTGCCATAGGCGCTCGACATCCGCGTGCCGTCGCTCTGGATGGTCAGGCGCGGCGGCGCTGTGCGGTATCGACGGTATAATACACCAGGTCCGGAAGTTCTTCTTCGAGCCGCGCCGGCTGGTATTCGTCGATGCGCGGCATCCGCTGCTCGCGGGCATAAAGCCGCAACCAGGTGTTCAACAGATCGCGCTGCTTGATCGATTTGACGATCGAGGGGTTGGCGCTTTCGAATTCCACGGCGGTGCAATCCGATCCTCGGTGATACAAAACGCCAGACTATCGGCCGGCAGCGCAAATTTTTCGATGAAAACGCGGGATTGCGTCAAAACACCGTTAATGGCGGCTTTCCGGTCGGCCGCACCGTGCCGCCGAAAGCCTCCGGCAACCGGTCAATTCCGCGCCTCGGGCAATTCGACTAATGGCGAAGCCGGACCGGTGTCCGCGTGCCGCCGTATGCCCAGCTTTCGCACCTTGCGTAAACCGTGCCGTTGACGGCATATTCCGGCCGGAGGCGGCAGGTCCGGGACGGGATTTCCAAGGCGTCTGGGAGAGCCTGCCGGTTAGGAAAAAATTGGCCACGCGCGACGGGCACGTCGCGGCGATGGCTGATGGGGGAAATTTGATTGGCCGATGAGTTCATTCTCGAAACCCACGGATTGACCAAGGAATTCGCGGGCTTCTTCGCCGTTCGCGACGTCGATCTCAGGGTCCGCCGTGGCAGCATTCATGCGTTGATCGGGCCGAACGGGGCCGGCAAAACCACGTGCTTCAATCTGCTGACCAAGTTCCTGAAGCCGTCGGCCGGCCAGATTCTGTACAAGGGACAGGACATCACGGCGCTGGCGCCGGCCGATGTGGCGCGGCTCGGCCTGGTCCGCTCGTTCCAGATCTCGGCGGTGTTCCCGCATCTGACCGCGCTGGAAAATGTCCGGGTGGCGCTGCAGCGCCAGCACGGCCATTCCTTCGATTTCTGGCGTTCCAAAACGGTGCTCGACCGCTTCAACGACCGCGCCCATGAATTGCTCGATGATGTCGGCTTGAGCGAATTCGCCAAGACGCCGGCGGTCGAGATGCCCTACGGGCGCAAGCGCGCGCTCGAAATCGCCACCACGCTGGCGCTCGATCCGGAAATGATGCTGCTCGACGAGCCGATGGCCGGCATGGGCCATGAAGACATCGACAAGATCGCCGCACTGATCAAGCGCATCTCGGCGAAATACACCATCCTGATGGTCGAGCATAATCTGAGCGTGGTCGCCAACCTTTCCGACATCATCACCGTGCTGACGCGCGGCCAGGTGCTGGCGGAAGGCAATTACGCCGATCTGACCAAGGACGAGCGCGTCAAGGAAGCCTATCTGGGGGCCGGTCATGGCTGATCTGAAAATGGCCGACGCCGCGCGACGAAGTCCGCGACAAGTCCGGCGCAGGCGCGCCGGTGCTGGCGGTTCAGAATCTCGAAGCCTGGTACGGCGAGTCCCACATCCTTCACGGCATCAATTTCAACGTGAACGCCGGCGAAGTGGTCACGCTGCTCGGCCGCAACGGCGCCGGCAAGACCACGACGCTGAAATCGGTGATGGGCATCATCGGCAAGCGCACCGGCTCGATCCGTTTCAACGACCAGGACATCATCCGGGCGTCGTCGGACAAGATCGCGCGCATGGGCGTCGCGTTTTGCCCGGAAGAGCGCGGCATTTTCGCCAGCCTCGACGTCCGCGAAAATCTGCTGCTGCCGCCGATCGTGCGCAGCGGCGGCCTGTCGCTGGATCAGATCTTCGACCTGTTTCCCAACCTGAAGGAGCGGCTCAACAGCCAGGGCACCAAATTGTCCGGCGGCGAGCAGCAGATGCTGGCGATCGCGCGCATCCTGCGCACCGGCGCGCGCTTCCTGATGCTGGACGAGCCGACCGAGGGTCTCGCGCCCGTCATCATCCAGCAGATCGGCCAGACCATCGCGCGGCTCAAATCGGAAGGTTTCACCATCCTTCTGGTCGAGCAGAATTTCCGCTTTGCCTCGACGGTGGCGGACCGCTTCTACATCGTCGAGCACGGCAAGATCATCGACGGTTTCGCCAACTCGGAACTGCAGGCCAACATGGACAAGCTTCACACCTATCTCGGCGTCTGAAACAACGACTAAAAGCAAGATCCAAAGAGGAGACAACATGAAGAACAGAATTTCGGCGCTGTTGCTCGGCACCGCGCTGGCGCTCGCCGCCGGCGAGCTGCGCCTTTGCGCAGGACAAGACCGTCAAGATCGGCGTGCTGACCGATCAGTCCGGGCCTTTACGCCGACCTCGGCGGCCCCGGCTCGACGCTGGCGGCGCAGATGGCGGTCGAGGATTCCGGCCTGACCGCCAAGGGCTGGAAGATCGACGTCATCTCCGGCGACCATCAGAACAAGCCCGACGTCGGCACCAACATCGCGCGGCAGTGGTTCGACGTCGACAAGGTCGACGTCATCGTCGACGTGCCGAACTCCGGCGTTGCGCTGGCGGTCAACAACGTCGTCAAGGAAAAGAACGGCGTCATGATCAATTCCGGCGCGGCGACCTCGGACCTGACCAACGCGCAGTGCTCGCCGAACACCATCCACTGGACCTACGACACCTACATGCTGGCGCAACGGCACCGGTCAGGCGCTGGTGAAGGCCGGCGGCGACACCTGGTTCTTCCTCACCGCCGACTACGCCTTCGGCGCACGCGCTCGAGCGCGACACCACCGCGGTCGTGACGCAAGGCGGGCGGCAAGGTGCTCGGCGGCGTCAAGCATCCGCTGAACACGTCGGACTTCTCCTCGTTCCTGCTGCAGGCGCAGGCCTCGAAGGCCAAGATCATCGGCCTGGCCAACGCCGGCGGCGACACCACCAACTCGATCAAGCAGGCGGCCGAATTCGGCATCGTCGCGGGCGGCCAGAAGCTCGCCGGCCTGCTGCTGTTCATCACCGACGTCCATTCGCTCGGCCTGAAGGTGGCGCAGGGCCTGAACTTCACCGAAACGTTCTACTGGGACATGAACGACCAGACCCGCGCCTTCTCCAAGCGCTTTCCGGAGCGCATGAAGAACCAGGCGCATGCCGACCATGGTGCAGGCCGGCGTCTATTCGGGCCTGCTGCACTACTTCAAGGCGCTGGAAGCGCTCGGCGGCAATCCGCATGACGGCGCCAAGGTCGTCGCCAAGATGAAGGAAATGCCGACCGACGATCCGCTGTTCGGCAAGGGCACGATCCAGCCCAACGGCCGCAAGCATTCATCCGGCCTATCTGTTCGAGGTCAAGAAGCCCTCGGAATCCAAGGGCCCGTGGGATTACTACAAGCTGGTCGGCACCATCCCGGGCGACCAGGCGTTCACGCCGCTGTCCGAGAGCACGTGCCCGCTGGTGAAGAAGTAACACCGACGCCCGCCGGCCTCGCGCCGCCGGGCTTCCATTCCGACGTTATCAAGGATCTGAGTGCGAAAGATCGATCGATGCAGGCCCTCTACGCCCAGCTTCTGGTCGGACTGATCAACGGCTCGTTCTACGCGCTGCTCAGCCTCGGGCTTGCCGTGATCTTCGGCATGCTCAACATCATCAATTTCGCGCATGGCGCGCTCTACATGATGGGCGCGTTCTGCGCCTATTTCCTGCTCAACCTGATGGGCATCGGCTACTGGCCGGCGCTGATCCTGGCGCCGATCGCGGTCGGCATCTTCGGCATGATCCTCGAGCGGACCATGCTGCAATGGCTGTCCGGCCTCGATCATCTCTACGGCCTGCTGCTGACGTTCGGCATGGCGCTGATCATCCAGGGCGTGTTTCAGAATTATTTCGGCTCCTCCGGTCTGCCCTATGCGATCCCCGATGAACTGCAAGGGCGGCATGAATCTCGGCTTCATGTTCCTGCCGATCTATCGCGGCTGGGTCGTGGTGTTCTCGCTCGTCGTCTGCCTCGCCACCTGGTACCTGATCGAGCGGACCCGGCTCGGCGCCAATCTGCGCGCCGCCACCGAAAATCCGACGCTGGTGCGCGCCTTCGGCATCAACGTGCCGCGGATGATCACGCTGACCTACGGGCTCGGCGTCGGCCTTGCCGCGCTGGCCGGCGTGCTGTCGGCGCCGATCAACCAGGTGCGGCCGCTGATGGGCGCCGACCTGATCATCGTGGTGTTCGCGGTGGTGGTGATCGGCGGCATGGGTTCGATCATGGGATCGATCATCACCGGCTTTGCGCTCGGCGTGATCGAGGGACTGACCAAATACTTTTATCCCGAGGCCTCCAACACCGTGGTATTCGTGCTGATGGTGCTGGTGCTGCTGGTGAAGCCTTCGGGACTGACGGGACGGGCGGCCTGACATGACAGCGATGACCGACGATACCGTTGCCGGTGACCCCGCGCGCCATCCGCGACGAGATGATCGCGTTCGTCATCATGACGGCGCTGCTGGCGATCGTGCCGCTGACCGGCATCTATCCGTTCTTCGTGATGCAGGCGCTGTGCTTTGCGCTGCTGGCCTGCGCCTTCAACCTGCTGATCGGCTATGGCGGACTGCTGTCGTTCGGTCATGCGATGTTTCTGGGCACCGCGGGCTACGTCACCGCGCATGCGCTGAAGGTCTGGGGCGTTGACGCCCGAGCTTGGCATTCTGGCCGGCACCGCCGGCGCCGCCGGCGCTCGGCGTCATCACCGGCCTGGTCGCCATCCGCCGCCAGGGCATCTATTTCGCGATGATCACGCTGGCGCTGTCGCAGCTGCTGTATTTCATCTATCTGCAGACGCCGTTCACCCATGGCGAAGACGGCATCCAGGGCATTCCGCAGGGCTATCTGTTCGGCATCTTCAATCTCGCCAACCCGACGATGCTTTATTACGTCATCCTGGTCGGCTTCCTGCTCGGCTTCCTGCTGATCTTCCGCACCATCAATTCGCCGTTCGGCGAGGTGCTGAAATCGATCCGCGAGAACGAGCAGCGCGCGATCTCGCTCGGCTACAAGACCGACCAGTACAAGCTGCTGGCCTATATCCTGTCGGGCACGCTGGCGGGCTTTGCCGGCTCGCTGAAGGTGTTCGTCGCGCAGAACGCCTCGCTGACCGACGTGCACTGGACCATGTCGGGCGAAATCGTGCTGATGACGCTGGTCGGCGGTCTCGGCACCGTGTTCGGCCCGGTGGTCGGCGCCTTCGTCATCATCGCCATGCAGCAATATCTGGCCGGTTTCGGCCAGTGGGTGACGGTGATCCAGGGCGTGATCTTCGTGGTCTGCGTGCTGACCTTCCGCCGCGGCGTGATCGGCGAAATCGCGCATTATTTCCGGCGATCGCTCTAAAGCGGCCGGTTTCCGGAACGTTTCCAGCCCGACAAAGCGGTGGATGACCCGGTTCCATGGCCGCTCGGCGGCGCGCTTTCCCGCGAAAATGGTCTATGACAGTTGTGTGACAGGCCGCCTCGGCGGCCGTTTCCGAGCCATTGGACCTCACCGATGCTGCGCTGGTTTCGCTACTTTTCTGCCCAAGGAAGAGCGGTTTTTCGACCTGTTCGCCCGGCATTCCCAGACCGTGGTGCAGGGCGCGCTGGCGCTGCAGGGCATGCTGCGCGGCGGCGAGGAAACCCCGGTGTTCTGCCAGCGCGTCAACCAGTTCGAAAATGACGCCGACAACATCACCCGCGAGGTGCTGACCGCGGTGCGCCGGACCTTCATCACGCCGTTCGACCGCGGCGACATCAAGAACCTGATCACCTCGATGGACGACGCCATCGACCAGATGCAGCAGACCGCCAAGGCGGTCATTCTGTTCGAGGTCCGCAGCTTCGAGCCGCCGATGCGCGAAATCGGAACGCTGCTGGTCGAATGCGCCAATCTGGTCGGCCGCGCGCTGCCGCTGATGCAGTCGATCGGCGACAACGTCGCGATGCTGACCGCGATCACCGAGGAACTCGGCAAGCTGGAAGGCCGCGTCGACGATCTCCACGATATCGGGCTGAAGGAGCTGTTCCTCAAGCATCGCAACGCCAACACGATGGATTTCATCGTCGGCGCCGAAATCTACGAGCATCTGGAAAAAGTTGCCGACCGCTTCGACGACGTCGCCAACGAGATCAACAGCATCGTGATCGAACAGGTATAGGGCAGGGCCGCGCAGTGGATGCCACGCTTGGTCTTCCGATCCTGGTCGGATTAATCGCAGTCGCGCTGCTGTTCGACTTCCTCAACGGATTGCACGACGCCGCCAACTCGATTGCGACCATCGTCTCGACCCGGGTGCTGCGGCCGCAATATGCGGTGCTGTGGGCGGCGTTCTTCAATTTCATCGCCTTCCTGGTGTTCGGGCTTCACGTCGCCAACACCATCGGCACCGGGATCATCGAGCCCAGCGTCATCGACGCGCAGGTGATCTTCGGCGGCGTTGATCGGCGCCATCGTCTGGAACCTGATCACCTGGGGCTTGGGGATACCGTCCTCCAGTTCGCACGCGCTGATCGGGGGACTGGTCGGCGCCGGCATGGCCAAGGCCGGGCTTTCGGCGGCGGTCTGGAGCGGGCTGTCGAAGACGCTGCTCGCGATCGTGCTGTCGCCGCTGGTCGGATTCCTGCTGGCGCTGGTGCTGGTCGCGATCGTGTCCTGGGCGTCGGTGCGCTCGACGCCGTTCGCGGTCGATCGCGCCTTCCGCATCCTGCAATTCGTCTCGGCCTCGCTGTATTCGCTGGGCCATGGCGGCAACGACGCGCAGAAGACCATGGGCATCATCGCGGTGCTGCTCTACTCGCAGGGCCATCTCGGCGAGCGAATTCTCGGTGCCGTTCTGGGTGGTGCTGTCGTGCCAGGCGGCGATGGCGCTGGGCACGCTGATGGGCGGCTGGCGGATCGTCCGCACCATGGGCCTGCGGATCACCAAGCTGACGCCGATGCAGGGATTTTGCGCCGAGACCGGCGGCGCCGCGACGCTGTTCATGGCGACCTGGCTCGGCGTTCCCGTCTCGACCACCCACACCATCACCGGCGCCATCGTCGGCGTCGGCGCGGCGCGGCGGGTGTCGGCGGTGCGCTGGAACGTGGCGAGTTCGATCGTCTATGCCTGGGTGATCACCATTCCGGCCTCGGCGATCGTCGCCGCGCTGGCGTATTGGGCGGTCAATCTGGTCAATCTCGCCAGATAGCGGTCACGTCACCAGTTTCAGCCCGACAATGCCGGAGACGATCAACCCGATCGAGGCAAGCCGCAGCACGGTCGCGGGCTCGCCGAACAAGGCGATGCCGAGGATCGCCGTGCCGACGGTTCCGATGCCGGTCCACACCGCATAGCCGGTTCCGACCGGCAGGGTTTTGAGCGCGAGCCCGAGCAGGACGATGCTGCCGAGCATGCAGGCGAGCGTCAGGACCGACGGCACCAGCCGCGTAAAACCTTCGGTATATTTGAGACCGATCGCCCAGCCGATTTCCATCAGTCCCGCGATGAACAACAATAGCCACGCCATGGCAAAGCCTCCTCGGTGCGCTCTGCGCACCTGCGCAAGCAGGGTCGTCCCCGCGGATGATGGTGGATTGGAGGTCGTCCTCGCAGGTCCTATATGAGGTCGTGCCGGACCCGGCGCAACGGCGCCGTTATGCCGTAAACCCCTTGATTGCGCCCGGTTTCCCTGCCACAGGCTCGCTGATGTCCGACCTTGCTCTCACTGCCGAATCGCCGTCCCGCTCGCCGCTCGCCGACGAAGTGGCGCGCCGGCGCACCTTTGCGATCATCTCGCATCCGGACGCCGGCAAGACCACGCTGACCGAAAAGCTGCTGCTGTTCGGCGGCGCCATCAATCTCGCCGGCCAGGTCAAGGCCAAGGGCGAGCGGCGCAACACCCGTTCCGACTGGATGAAGATCGAGCGCGACCGCGGCATCTCCGTCGTCACCTCGGTGATGACCTTCGAATTCGACGACCTCGTGTTCAACCTGCTGGACACGCCGGGCCATGAGGACTTTTCCGAAGACACCTACCGCACGCTGACCGCGGTCGATTCCGCCGTGATGGTGATCGACGCCGCCAAGGGCATCGAGGCGCGGACGCGGAAGCTGTTCGAGGTCTGCCGTCTGCGCGACATTCCGATCATCACCTTCATCAACAAGATGGACCGCGAGAGCCGCGATACCTTCGATCTCCTGGACGAGATCGAAAAGACGCTGGCGCTCGACACCACGCCGATGACCTGGCCGGTCGGCCGCGGCCGCGATTTTCTCGGCACCTACGATATTGCCACCGGCGGCATCCGCCTGCTCGAAGGCGGCGGCGCCAAGACCGGCGCGGCGCGAGAATATCGACATCGCCGATCTCGCCGGGCGCAACGCCAATCTCGACGTCGGCGAAGTCAACGAGGAACTGGCGCTGGTGTCGGAAGCCTGCAAGCCGTTCGATCTGACGTCGTTCCGCGAAGGCCACCTGACGCCGGTGTATTTCGGCAGCGCGCTGCGCAATTTCGGCGTCGGCGATCTGCTGGAAGGGCTCGGCAAATTCGCGCCGCCGCCGCGCGCGCAGGAATCCAACCTGCGCAAGGTCGAGGCGGCGGAGCCGCGCATGAGCGCCTTCGTGTTCAAGATCCAGGCCAACATGGATCCGAACCATCGCGACCGTATCGCGTTCGCGCGGCTGTGCTCGGGCAAGCTGACCCGCGGCATGAAGGCGAAGCTGGTGCGCACCGGCAAGAACATGACGCTGTCGAGCCCGCAGTTCTTCTTCGCGCAGGACCGCGCGCTGGCGGACGAAGCCTTTGCCGGCGACGTCGTCGGCATTCCCAATCACGGCACCTTGCGGATCGGCGACACCCTGACCGAGGGCGAGGACCTCACCTTCGTCGGCGTGCCGAGCTTCGCGCCGGAAATCGTCCGCCGGGTGCGGCTGACCGATGCGATGAAGGCGAAGAAGCTGAAGGAAGCCTTGCAGCAGATGTCGGAGGAGGGCGTGGTGCAGGTGTTTCGCCCGCGCGACGGCGCGCCGGCGCTGGTCGGCGTGGTCGGCCCGCTGCAGCTCGACGTGCTGAAGGCGCGGCTCGATGCCGAATATTCGCTGCCGGTCGAATTCGAGGTCTCGGAATTCCAGCTGGCGCGCTGGATTTCGTCCGACGACCGCAAGAAGCTCGAGGCGTTCATGTCGGCCAACGGCTCCGGCGTCGCCGACGACGTCGATGGCGATCCGGTGTTTCTGGCCAAGAACGAGTTCTATCTCGGCTACACCAGCGAACGCGCCGAGGGCATCGTTTTTTCCAGCATCAAGGATGTGAAGAAGAAGCGGTGAGGTATTCCCGCTTGGCAGCGAGGGCTCGCTTCATGGTCCGGCGTCTCATTGTTCTCTTCACCATCGCCGTCGCGGCAATCATCGTTGCCGCAACGGCCGAGGCCCAGCAGCGGCATCCGATCGATGCCACGCCGTTTTCGCATGCGCCATGCAGCGTGCTGGATGGGCAGCCCTGCACGCCGTCGTTCTGCAGCGTGTTCAACCACGGGCCCTGCATTCCCGAGATCGATTATCCCTCCGGGCAAAACCTGCAGCTGACGATCCAGAGCGTGCCGTCGCGCGACGATGCCGCAAAATACCAAAAGCCCGATCACGATCTCGACAGCATCGGCGACCTGTTTGCGGCGTTGCGTTCCTGCTGGTCGCCGCCGCCGGCCGATTCGGCGCGCGCCGGCATGCAGATGTCGGTGCGCTTCAGTTTCAAGCGCAGCGGCGAGATCATCGGCACGCCGCGCATGACGTTTGCGACGGCCGGGCGCCTGCGGATGTCCGCGCGACCTATCTCAAGGCGATCAACGCGTCGCTCGACGCCTGCGTGCCGCTGAAATTCACCGGCGGGCTCGGCGGCGCGCTGGCCGGTCGCCCGATCGCGATCCGCTATGTCGATAATCGGGAGCTGGGCAAGCAATCGGGGAAGCCTTAAACGCTTGCCGTCATTCCGGGATGGTCCGAAGGACCAGACCCGGAATCTCGAGATTCCGGGTTCGCGCTTCGCTCGCCCCGGAATGACAGTGCCGGAGTTGGCACATTGCGGCCCAAGCCCCTAAGATGATACGCGAAGCAGGCAAGATGCCGGCGCGACAACGGAGGAAACGCCATGGGACTATCGGTGATGATCCTGGGCCTGGTGCTGTTCCTCGGCGTCCATACGCTGACCACGCAGCGCGCCATGCGCAGCCGGGTGATCGCCTCGATGGGCGAGGGCGGCTACAAGATCGGCTATTCGCTGGCCTCGGCGGTCGGCCTCGCGCTGATCGTCTGGGGTTTTGCCAAATACCGCGCCACCGGGTGGATCGACGTCTGGTATCCGCCGGTGGCGATGAAGCACATCACGGTGGCGCTGATGCTGCCGGCGGTCATCATGGTGGTGGCGTCCTATATCCGCGGCCGCATCTACACCACGCTGAAGCATCCGATGCTGACCGGCATCAAACTGTGGGCGGCGGCGCATCTGCTCGCCAATGGCGATCTCGGCTCGATCATCCTGTTCGGCTCGTTCCTGGGATGGGCGGTGTTCGACCGGATCTCGCTGAAACGCCGGACCGACGGCGGCGGCCCGCCGATCCCGGTCGGCGGCCCCGGCAACGACCTGATCGCGGTGGCGGTCGGGCTGATCGCCTATCTGGCGCTGGCGTTCGCGTTCCATCCCGTCGTGATCGGCGTCCCCGTCGTTGGAGCTTAATAAGTGTCAATTCAATCCACCATCAAGCGCAAGACTGCGCCTGATATCCGCGCCCGCAAGAACGGCGAACCGATCGTGATGCTGACTTCCTATCACGCGCATACCGCAGCACTGGTCGATCGCTATTGCGACGTCATCCTGGTCGGCGATTCCCTCGGCAATGTGATGCACGGTTTCGAGACCACGGTGCCGGTGACGCTCGAGATGATGATCCTGCAGGGCCATGCGGTGATGCGCGGCTCGCAGCATGCGCTGGTCGTGGTCGACATGCCCTTCGGCTCCTATGAGGCCTCGAAGGAGCAGGCGTTCCATTCCGCCGTGCGGATCCTGAAAGAAACCCATTGCGGCGCCGTGAAACTCGAAGGCGGCGGCGCGGATGGCGGAGACCATCGCGTTTCTGGTCGAGCGCGGCGTTCCCGTGATGGGCCATATCGGCCTGACGCCGCAGTCGATCAACACGCTCGGCTCGTTTCGCGCCCAGGGCCGCGAGGAGGGCAGCTGGGAGCCGATCGAGAACGACGCCCGCGCGGTTGCGGAGGCCGGCGCGTTCTCGGTGGTGGTCGAGGCGGTCGCAGAGCCGCTGGCGCGCAAGATCACCGAAACCATCGCCATTCCCACCATCGGCATCGGCGCCAGTGCGGCCTGCGACGGCCAGGTGCTGGTGCTGGAAGACATGCTGGGGCTGTCGCCGCGGGCGCCGAAATTCGTTCGCCGTTACGGCGATCTCGGTCCGATGATCGAGGCCGCGATCGAGGGCTATGCCACCGACGTGCGCTCCCGCGCCTTCCCGGGGCCGGAACATGTCTACGGCATGAAGGCGAAACCTTAAGCGACGAGGCACGGCGATGGACTGGTCGCAACCTTTTATCCCGGCGATGCGGCTCGAGGCGCGCTTCGGCGATCGCGTGGTGCCGGCGTTTTGCGAGCGGCCAAAAAGCATCTGGGCGATGGTTGCCGATGCGGCGCTCACAAATCCGGACGGCGAGGCGCTGGTCTGCGGCGAGCAGCGGCTGACCTGGCGCGAAGTCGCGCAACGATCCGCCGAGATCGCGGCGGGATTTTCCAGGCTCGGCCTGCGAAGCGGCGACCGCGTCGCGCTGCTGATCGGCAACCGCATCGAATTCGCGCTGGCGCTGTTCGGCGCCGCCCATATCGGCGCGGTGACGGTGGTGCTCAGCACCCGCCAGCAAAAGCCCGAGATCGCCTATGTGCTGACCGACAGCGGCGCCAGCCTGCTGATCCACGAGGCTTCGCTGGCCGATCGTCTGCCCGATGCGCCGCGACGTTCCCGATCTGGTGCACCGGATTGCCGTCGATGACGATCCGCGCGCTCTCGCAATTTTCCGAGCCTGACCGGTCATGCGCCCGCGCCAAAACCTGCCGAGGTCGATGAACAGGACACCGCGATGATCCTGTACACGTCCGGCACCACCGGGCGGCCCAAGGGCGCGATGCTGGCGCATTGCAACGTCATCCATTCGGCGATGGTGTTCGTGTCCTGCCTGCAGCTGACGGCGGCGGATCGCTCGATCGCCGCGGTGCCGCTCGCGCATGTCACCGGCGTCATCGCCAACATCATGACCATGGTCCGCTGCGCCGGCACGCTGATCATCATGGCCGAGTTCAAGGCGGCGGAATATCTCAAGGTCGCGGCGCGCGAGCGCGTCACTTACACGGTGATGGTGCCGGCGATGTACAATCTCTGCCTGCTGCAGCCGGATTTCGACAGCTACGATCTGTCGAGCTGGCGCCTCGGCGGCTTTGGCGGCGCGCCGATGCCGGTGGCCACGATCGAGAAGCTGGATGCCAAGATTCCGGGCCTGAAGCTGATGAACTGCTACGGCTCGACCGAAACCACGTCGCCTTCGACCATCATGCCCGGGGAATTGACCGCAGCGCATATCGACAGCGTCGGCCTGCCATGTCCGGGCGCCGACATCATCGTGGTGGATGCCGCAGGCCATGAGCTGCCGCGCGGCGAGATCGGCGAGATCTGGATCCGCAGCGCCTCGGTCATCAAGGGTTACTGGAATAATCCGAAGGCGACGGCGGAAAGTTTTACCGCCGGCTTCTGGCACTCCGGCGATCTCGGTTCGATCGACGCCGAGAATTTTGTCCGCGTGTTCGACCGCCAGAAGGACATGATCAACCGCGGCGGCCTGAAGATCTATTCCGCCGAAGTCGAGTCGGTGCTGGCCGGCCATCCCGGCGTGGTCGAGAGCGCCATCATCGCAAAGCCGTGTCCGGTGCTGGGCGAGCGCGTCCACGCCGTGATCGTCACGCGCAGCAGCGATGTCAGCACCGAGGCGCTGCGCGCCTGGTGCGCCGAGCGGCTGTCGGACTACAAGGTGCCGGAGACGATGGATCTGATGCTGGAGCCGCTGCCGCGCAACGCCAACGGCAAGGTGATGAAGCGGCAGTTGCGCGAGGCCTGGGCGGCGGGAACGACAGTTAAGTCCGTCATTGCGAGCGAGCGACAGCAATCCAGCTTCGGCAGCAAGCTGGATTGCTTCGCGCGTACGCTCGCTCGCAATGACGAGAAGGACAATCGCTAAGCTTCGGCGCGCTGCCCTTCGGCAGCGAGCTGCGCTCGTTGCTTTCAGCGGCAAGGGCCTCGCTGTCGATCGCGGCGGCGCTGATGATGCGCTTGAAATCCAGCAAGCGTGAATTCGGCATTGCCGAGCCGGTCCGCCGCAACGCCTGATGTCAGGTGCACGCTGAGCGCGCCGTCGCAATTGGCGGCCTTGGCCTCGTCCAGCATGGCGCTCAGCGTTTTGTCTTTGGGCTGCGTGCGCTTCACGGCGGCGATGCAACTGCCGCGGCCGTTGGCGGCGTTGAGCTTGATCGCGGCTTTCGGGTCGAGCGGCTTGTCGATCGCCTCCAGTGCGGTCGCTTCCTTGTACTTGGCGCCGACGGACACGATCTTGCCGGCGCGATAGATGTAATAAAGGTGCTGGTCCCCGACGATGGTCGGCTGGCCGTATTTGTCCATGACCTGCTTGATCATCTCGGCCTTGAGCGGCTGCTGGTCCGGCGCAAACGTCAAATTGCGGGTGACGAAATAGGCGCGGTTGGTGCTCGCGGGCGAGGAGAAGCTGCTCGAAAGCGCTTCGCCGTTCTGTTTCGGTCCGGCCGGAAGCGTGGAATTCAGCGTAGCGATATAGCTGACGGCGCTGCCGCCGAATTTCTGCTGCTGGATGTCGGTCTTGGCGTCGATGCGTCCCCTGAAAGCCTGTTCGAACATCGCCCGCGCCGATTCCGCCGTGGCGTCGGTGGAGATGCCCAGGATATCCGGGCGCAGCTTTGCCGCGAAGGCGGAGTCGGGTGTCTTTGGCTTGAAGTCGTAGGCCAGCGACGTTGTGGGCAGAGCTGCCGGACTAATGGCAAAAATCATAACCAAGGCGCGGCGAAGCATGGATCACCTGCAAACCAAATGAAGAAACGAGGAAAAGCGATACGACTAGGCCAAATTTCGAGCCGCGATGTCAACATCGTATGGCCACGCGCGTGGCAACCTCCTGCGGAGGTGAAAGTGCTGCCCCATCATCGTTAACGCTTTGATCCGGCTTGCTTTGCCTTGCCGCCGCCATATCGCTAGGGTATCGCCGCCGCCACGCGGGGGTCGGGTGCGTGCCGCTGCCCGGATTGGGCGCGGCTCTTCGGGGATGGGATATCTTTAAGTGTCTGAATTATTTGATGAAATCGACGAAGAAGTACGTCGCGACCAGCTCAAGAAGCTGTGGGACCAGTATTCGATCTACATCATCGCCGGGGCGATTCTGATCATCGCCGTCGGTGGGCGGCTGGCGTGGCTACCAGTATCTGGAGGCCAAGAAGGCCGCCGAGGCCGGTGCGGCCTTCGACAAGGCCTCGGAACTCTCCGAAGCAGAACAAGCATGCCGAGGCCGAAGCGGCCTTCACCAGCCTGGCCGCCACGGCGCCGTCGGGCTACCGCATGCTGGCGCGGCTGCGCGCCGCGGCGGAAGCTCGCAGCCCGCGATCCGCAGGCGGCGGCGAAATTGTACGACGACATCTCGGCCGATCGCAGCGTCGGCGCGCCGGAGCAGGAGCTTGCCAAGGTCCGCGCCGCCGGACTGCTGCTGGAAACGTCGACCTATCCCAACATGCTGACGCGCCTTGAGCCGGCCACCGCGCCGGGGGCGACCTTTCGCCATACCGCGCGCGAACTGCTGGCGCTGTCGGCCTGGCGCGCCAACGACACCACGGCGGCGCGGCAGTGGCTGGATATGATTGCCAATGACGGCGAGACGCCGCCGAGCCTGCGCTCGCGCGCCGAAGCGCTGCAGGCGTTGCTTCCGCCGGTCGCGCAAAAGCTGACGGCGGAAAAACAGTTGAGTGAGAAATCGACCATGCGCCGCCCGCAACGTCTGATCGCCACTGCCGTCGTCATCGCGCTGTCCGGCGCGCTGGCCGGCTGTGGCGGCGGCGGCTTGAGCAGCTTCGATCCTTCCGATCTGCTGGATTTCCTCGACACCAAGAAGAAGCTGCCGGGCGAACGCAAGCCGGTTTTCCCGGAAGGCGTGCCGGGCCTCGAGCAGGGCGTGCCGAAGGATTTGTACAAGGGCTCCCGGCAGGAGCAGATCGATCAGCAGAACGCCGAGGCTGCCGCGGCCGCCGCCGCGCCGCCCGCCGCAAGAGCCGAAATCGAAGCGCGGCGCAAATACCAAGGGCAAGCAGCCGGTCGACGGCCAGCAGGGCGCCCGCGCCGGCAGCCGGACGCTGCGCCGGACGCCCGATGCCGCGACTGAGGAAGAGGGCAGCACCGCCGCGGCGCCGCCGCCGCCCAAGCCGGCGAAAATCGTCCGCCGGCGCACCACCGCGCCGCCGCCCGATCGCGCCGGCCGCGCAACAGGCACAACCTGCGCCGTCGCAGCAACAATCTGCCTCGCCGTTCCCGGCGCCAATGCCGAGCGGCACCTTTACGCGCTGAGTTCGCTTTCTTCATCTCTTTGACACGCGCTTGCTTCAGAAAGCGCCTGGATCATTCATGTCTTTCACCATTGCCATTATCGGCCGGCCCAATGTCGGAAAATCGACGCTGTTCAACCGGCTGGTCGGACAGAAGCTCGCGCTGGTCGATGACACGCCCGGCGTCACGCGCGACCGCCGCGAAGGGCAGGGACGTCTCGGCGATCTCGAATTCACGCTGATCGACACCGCCGGCCTCGACGAGGGCGCCAAGGGCTCGCTGACCGCGCGGATGCAGGAGCAGACCGAAACCGCGATCGCGCTTGCCGACGCGCTGATGTTCGTGATCGACGCGCGCGCCGGCCTGACGCCGAACGATCGCGGCTTTGCCGATTTCGCGCGCCGCGCCAACAAGCCGGTGGTGCTGGTCGCCAACAAGAGCGAGGGCAAGCAGGGCGACGCCGGCGCGATGGAATCCTATGCGCTCGGCCTCGGCGAGCCGATCCAGATTTCCGCCGAGCATGGCGAGGGCCTCAGCGATCTCTACGACTCGCTGCGCGCGCTGATGCCGGAGCCGGTCGAGGAGGCCGAAGAGTTCGACGATGACGACGTCATCGAGACCGACGAGGAAATCGCGAAGCGGCCGATTCGCGTCGCGATCGTCGGCCGCCCCAATGCCGGCAAGTCCACGCTGATCAATCATCTGCTCGGCGAGGAGCGGCTGTTGACCAGCGCCGAGGCCGGCACCACCCGCGATTCCATCTCCGTCGAGGTCAACTGGCAGGGCCGGGATTTTCGCGTGTTCGATACCGCGGGATTGCGGCGGCGCTCGCGGATCGAGGAGAAGCTGGAAAAGCTCTCGGTGTCGGATGCGCTGCGCGCCATCCGCTTCGCCGAAGTCGTGGTGCTGATGATGGACGCGCAGAACAAGTTCGAGGAACAGGATCTGCGCATCGCCGACCTGATCGAGCGCGAGGGCCGCGCGCTGGTGATCGCGGTCAACAAATGGGATCTGATGGGCAAGCAGTCCAGCCTGTCGCCGCGCTGCGCACCGACGCCGATCATCTGCTGCCGCAGGTCAAGGGCATGCCGATCGTGGCGGTGTCCGGCCTGATGGGCGAGGGCATCGACCGGCTGATGAGTTCGATCGAGCAGGCCTATGCGGTGTGGAACAGGCGGGTGCCGACGGCGACGCTCAATCGCTGGTTCGAGCAGGCGGTCGACGCCAACCCGCCGCCCGCGGTATCGGGCCGGCGGCTGAAGCTGAACTACATCACGCAGGCCAAGGCGCGGCCGCCGAGCTTTCATCCTGTTCTGCTCGCGCGCCGACGCGGTGCCGCAGTCCTATCTGCGCTATCTCGTCAATTCGATGCGTGAGTTCTTTGAACTGCCGGGCACGCCGGTGCGGATCATCGCTGCGCGAAAAGGCCAACCCGTTCGCCCACAAGCGCAAGCGGCCTTCGTGAGCGAGGCGGCCCCGCAAACCCTGCCGAAGTGCCGCAGGAATGCCGCGCGGCGCGCGGCGGCGCGGTGGCCTTCATCTTCGTCACCATCCTGCTCGACATGCTGGCGCTCGGCCTGATCATGCCGATCCTGCCCAAGCTCGTGGAAAGCTTTGTCGATAACGACACCGCGAGCGCCGCGCAGATCTTCGGCCTGTTCGGCACCGCCTGGGCGCTGATGCAGTTTTTCTTTTCGCCGATGCTCGGCGCGCTGTCCGACCGGTTCGGCCGCCGGCCGGTGATCCTGCTGTCGAATTTCGGGCTGGCGCTGGATTATGTCCTGATGGCGCTGGCGCCGTCGCTGCTCTGGCTGTTCATCGGCCGGGTGATCTCGGGCATCACCTCGGCGAGCGTCTCCACCGCATTCGCCTATATCGCCGACGTGACGCCGCCGGAACGGCGCGCGGCGATGTTCGGCAAGATCGGCGCGGCCTTCGGCGCCGGATTCATTCTCGGGCCCGGCGATCGGCGGCCTGCTCGGCGACATCGATCCGCGGCTGCCGTTCTGGGCGGCGGCGGGCCTCAGCTTTGCCAACACGCTGTACGGCCTGTTCGTCCTGCCGGAATCGCTGCCGCGCGATCGCCGCTCGCCGTTGCGCTGGCAGAGCGCCAATCCGCTGGGCTCGCTGCATCTGCTGCGCTCGGACCGGATTCTCGCAGGCCTGTCGGTGGTGAATTTCGTCGCCCAGCTCGCGCATGTCGTGCTGCCCAGCACCTTCGTGCTCTATGCGACCTATCGGTATGGCTGGGACACGACCACCGTCGGCCTGACGCTGGCGATGGTCGGCGTCTGCGCGATGGTGGTGCAGGGGGCGGCGATCGGGCCGATCGTGCGGCGTTTCGGCGAACGCCGGGCGCTGTTGCTGGGGCTTGGCTGCGGCGCGGTCGGCTTTCTGATTTTCGGCCTCGCGCCGACCGGCCCGCTGTCCTGGCTCGGCATTCCCGTGATGGCGTTGTGGGGCGTCTCGGGTGCGGCGACCCAGGCGCTGATGACGCGGCTGGTCGCGCCGGATCAGCAGGGCCAGTTGCAGGGCGCGACCGCGAGCGTGCAGAGCGTGTCGCAGCTGGTGGGGCCGTTCCTGTTCACGCTGACGTTTGCCTATTTCATCGGCGCGCAGGCGCCGGTGAAATTGCCGGGCGCGCCGTTCCTGCTGGCGGCGGCGTTGCTGGTGCTGGCGCTGGTGATCGCGGCACGGACGCTGGCGGTGAGGATAGGAAACACGTACCCACCTCGTCATTGCGCGGGGCTTAGTCGCCGAAGCAATCCACCTTCCTTGAGCTATGGATTGCTCGCGAAGCCGTCGATCGGCCGGGCAGGCGCCGACCCATGCCGAATGACACTTCCCTACTTCTTCAACAGCGGGCACTCGCTCGCCGAAAGCGGCTTTGCCGCGTCTTCCGGTGCGATCACGGCGATCTGCTTGTAGTAGTCCCACGGATATTTCGACTCGTCCGGCTTCTTGACCTCGAACAGATAGGCCGGGATCAGGCGGCGGCCGTCGGCGCGCAGCGGGCCCTTGCCGAACAGGGGATCGTCGGTCGGCAGTTCCTTCATCTTGGCGACGACCTTGGCGCCGTCATGCGGATTGCCGCCGAGCGCTTCCATGGCTTTCAGATAGTGCAGCACCATGGCGTAGTTGCCGGCCTGGGTCATCGACGGCATCGAGTTCTTGTTGGCCAATGCGGCGAACCGCTTCGACCAGGCGCGGGTGGCTTCGTTCTGGTCCCAGTAGAACGATTCCGTGAAGGTCAGGCCCTGCGCGGTCTTCAGGCCCGAGCGAATGCACGTCGTTGATGAACAGCAGCAGCGCTGCGAGCTTCTGGCCGCCGGCGACGATGCCGAATTCGGCCGCCTGCTTGATCGCGTTGGTGGTGTCGCCGCCGGCATTGGCAAGGCCGACCACCTTGGCCTTCGAGGCCTGCGCCTGCAGCAGGAACGACGAGAAGTCCGACGTGTTGATCGGATGCTTGACGCCGCCGAGCACCTTGCCGCCATTGGCGGTGACGACCGCGGTGGTATCGCGCTCCAGCGCGTGGCCGAAGGCGTAATCGGCGGTCAGGAAGAACCAGCTGTCGCCGCCGGCTTTGGTCAGCGCCTTGCCGGTGCCGTTGGCCAGCATGTAGGTGTCGTAGGTGTAGGAGATCGTGTTCGGCGTGCAGGCCTTGCCGGTGAGATCGGCGCTGGCCGCACCGGAATTGAGCAGCACCGCGTTCTTTTCCTTGACGAGGTTGCTGACCGCCAGCGCGACGCCGGAGTTCGGCGTATCGGCGATCGCATCGACCTTGTCGCTGTCGATCCACTGCCGCGCGATGTTGACGCCGACGTCAGGCTTGTTCTGATGATCGCCGCTGACGACGTCGATCTTCCAGCCCTTCTTGAGCAAGCCCGGAATCCTCGATCGCCATCTTGACCGCGACCACCGAATTGGGGCCGCCGATGTCGGCATAGAGGCTCGACATGTCGTTCAGCACGCCGATCTTGACGGTCTTGTCCTGGGCCAGTGCAGGTGTCGCAAGCCCCAATCCGGCACATGCGATGAGCGCAGCCGTACGCCGCGCGAGCGTTTTTTTCATTGTTGTTCCTCCAAAAAAGTTCCGTCCCGGGAGGCTCTCGTTTCGGAGCCTCGCCATGGATTGAGCGGCCGGACGGCCTGCCGTTGCGATAGTACGTCTGCGGCCGGGCGGCAATACGCCTATCGCAGCGCATCCGAGGTCAGCTTGAACTTCTGGATCCGCTTTCCGGTATCGACCTCGGCGGTATAGACGTTGCCCTTGCCGTCGATCGCCATGGCGTGGATCCAGTGGAACTGCCCGGCGTTGCGGCCGCTGCGGCCAGAAGCTGCCGACCACGGTTCCGTCCTCGCGCTTGAGCACCCGGATCTCGTTGTTCTCGCCGTCGGCGCTCAACAGATAGGTCTGCTTCGGATCGGGCCAGACAGCGATAGTCCCAGACCGCGCCATTGCCGAGCGTGTTCTTCTCGAAGAACCACTCCTTCACGAATCTGCCGTCCTTCTTGAACACCTGGATCCGGTTGTTTATGCGGTCGCAGACATAGACCAATCCGTCATTGCTCAGCTTCACGCAGTGCACGCGGATTGGCGAATTGCTGCGACGGCGGCGCCTTTGGGATCATAGGGCGCCTGCTTGTCGTCGTTCGGCGGCTTGCCGTAGGCGCCCCAATGCCGCTTGTAGGCGCCCGTGGTGGCGTCGAACACGATGACGCGGCGGTTGCCGTAGCCGTCGGCGACTAGATTTCGTTGGCGGCCTTGTCGACCGCGGTCTCGGCGGGCTTGCCGAGCTGCGTGGTGTCATTGCTGCCCTTGCTCGGCGCGATCTTGCCGATCTGCATGCACGAACTTGCCGTCTCCGGTGAATTTCAGAACCGCCTTGTCGTTGTCGGCATTGCCGCCGACCCAGACAAAACCCTTTTTCGTCGACCTCGATGCCGTGTTCGCGCCCGACCCATTCATAGCCTTCGCCGGGCCCACCCCACGAGCGCAACAGATTGCCAGGCGTTCGTCGAATTCCAGCACCGGCGGCGCCGAAACGCAGCATTTCGAGCGCGGCGGCGTCAGGGTCGCGCCCTTCTCGTCGTCGGTCAGCGAGCGCGGCCGATGGATCACCCAGATGTGGCCCTTGGCGTCGACGCTGATGCCGCCGACCTGGCCGAGGATCCAGTTGTTCGGCAGCGGCTTTGGCCAGGACGCATCGACGCCCAGCTCATGTCGGAAACCTCGCTGACAAGGCGGAGGGCGGGAGATCAGCGCTGACGTCGATCAAGGCGGCTGTACGCATGGATACGAGGTCTGGCCGGAGGTGCATGGATCGAGGCGCAACAGGAAATCGCCATCGCTCTCGTATCCGGTGACCCCGCAGCAGCTCTCCGCGGCTGCGCGCGCAGGCGGACAATGCAAATCGTTCCAAGCTGGAGCAATGCGATTGCGCTGCAGCTCGACGACGCTCACGCGGGCTCGCGAAAACTCCTGAGCCCGCGGGTCTTGTAGTCGAACAGTTTGCCGGTCTCGCTCCAGCCCGGCGCGCACATCGGCACGATCAATTCGGCGGCCTGCTCCGGCGTATCCAGCGTCAAGGGGTCCTCGCCGGGAAACACGATGGCGCGCATCCGGGTGCGGATCGGGCCGGGATCGAACAGGTTGACGCGGACCGGCGTCGCCGCGGTTTCCTGCGCCCAGGCCCGCGCCAGCGTTTCGAGGGCTGCTTTCGAAGCGGCGTAGGGGCCGAGATAGGCGCTGGCCTTGCTTGCCGCCGCCGAGGTGACGAACACCGCGCGCCCGGCATCGGACTGCTTCAGCAGCGGCTCCATGCAGCGGATCAGCTGAAAATTCGCTGAGACGTTGACGGCCATCACCTCGTTCCACTGCTTCAGCTCGATATGGCCGAGCGGCGAGGAGGGCCCGGGGATGCCGGCATTGCCGACGAGAATGTCGAGCCTGCCATGGCGTTCATGCAGCGCCGCCCCGAGCCGGGCGATACCGTCGAAGTCGGTCAGGTTGAGCGGCACCAGCGTGGCGCTGCCGCCGTCGGCCCGGATCGCGTCGTCGAGCTCTTCGAGGCCGCCCTGGGTCCGCGCCACCGCCACCACATGCGCGCCGGCCTTTGCCAGCGCCCGCGCGGTGAAATAGCCGATGCCGCGCGAGGCGCCGGTGACGAGAGCGATGCGGGAGGAAAGGGGAAGGGGCATTGGAACATTCTCATCGTCATGCCCGGGCTTGTCCCGGGCATCCACGTTCTTGCGGCGTTTTACAGACGTGGATGGCCGGGACAAGCCCGGCCATGACGAATTAATGCACTGTCATTCCGGGATGGTCCGAAGGACCAGACCCGGAATCTAGAAGTAATTGAAGGGAGCAGGACAACTCGGGATTCCGGGTTCGCGCTACGCGCGCCCCGGAATGACGCTTCGCGTCAGCTCGCCTCCGCCAGCAGCGACAATTGCCGCGGCTGCGGCTCGGCGTCGGCGTGATCGGTGAGGTGGGTGGGATAGGCGCCGGTAAAGCAATGGTCGGAGAATTTCGGATTGGCGGGATCGCGGCCGGGTTCGCCCATGGCGCGATACATGCCGTCGATCGACAGGAACGCCAGCGAATCCGCGCCGATGATCTGGCGCATCTGCTCGAGGTCGTGGGTCGCGGCCAATAGCCCGCCGCGGTCCGGCAGGTCGATGCCGTAGTAGTCGGGATGAATGATCGGCGGCGAGGCGAGGCGGAAGTGGACTTCCCTGGCGCCGGCGTCGCGCATCATGCGGACGATCTTCTTCGAGGTGGTGCCGCGCACCAGCAAATCGTCGATCAGGATGATGCGCTTGCCTTCGATCGCGGCGCGGTTGGCCGAATGCTTCATGCGCACGCCGAGCTCGCGTACGCTCTGGCTCGGCTGAATGAAGGTGCGGCCGACATAGTGGTTGCGGATGATGCCGAGTTCGAACGGCACGCCGGAATGCTGGCTGTAGCCGATCGCGGCGGGCACGCCGGAATCCGGCACCGGCACCACGACGTCGACCTCGGGATGGCTTTCGCGGGCGAGCTGCGCGCCGAAGGCTTTTCGCACTTCATAGACCGAGCGGCCGCCGACGATGGAATCCGGCCGCGAGAAATAGATGTATTCGAAGATGCAGGGCCGCGGCGGTTTCGGCGGAAACGGCTTGTGGCTTTGCGCGCCCTTCTCGTCGAACACGATGACTTCGCCGGGCTCGATGTCGCGGACATATTTGGCGCCGATGATGTCGAGCGCGCAGGTTTCCGACGCCAGGATCGGATGGCCGTCGAGGTCGCCCAGCACCAGCGGCCGGATGCCGAGCGGATCGCGCGCCCCGATCAGCTTCTTGTTGGTCAGCGACACCAGCGAATAGGCGCCCTCGATCGCGCGCAGCGCCTCGATGAAGCGGTCGATGAAGCGGTTGCGCTTGGACTGGGCGACCAGATGCAGGATGACTTCGGTGTCGGTGGTCGACTGCATCATGGCGCCGTTGCGCACCAGTTCGCGGCGCAGGGTCAGCCCGTTGGTGAGATTGCCGTTGTGGCCGACCGCGAAACCGCCGGCGTTGAGTTCGGCGAACAGCGGCTGCACGTTGCGCAGGATGGTTCCGCCTGTGGTGGAGTATCGGGTATGGCCGACCGCGGCATTGCCGGGCAGCCGCTCGATCACTTCGCGGCGGGAGAAGGTATCGCCGACCAGGCCGAGCCGGCGCTCGCTGTGAAACCGCGACCCGTCGAACGAGACGATGCCGGCGGCCTCCTGGCCGCGATGCTGGAGCGCGTGCAGGCCGAGGGCGGTGATGGCGGCGGCCTCGGGATGGCCGAAGATGCCGAACACGCCGCATTCCTCGCGCAACGTGTCGCCTTCGAGATCGTCCTGCAGCTCGATCGCGGCCGGGTTCAGGTCAAGGTGGTCAGCGGGATCGGAAGGGTTTTTCATCTCGTCCATCGCGCCTCTCTCTTGGCCCAAAATTAACGCGCCGCGGGCTTCTCGATCAGCTTTTTCAGGCTGTCCCGGGCGGGTTTACTATAGCCATCGCCGGCAGCCGGCGCCGCCGGTTCGGCATCAGTTTGGTCTTCGTCGGTCTTCTTCTTGAATCTCTTCAAGATGGTGTTCTCGGGGTCATCCGGCAAGAGCGACATCAGCCAATCGCCGGTGCCCTGCAGCACCATCCGGGACTTCGCACCGGTCACCCAATCGGGCCGCTGCTTGTCGGGAACCAGCCAGCTGAAGAACAGGAACGCGACCACGACGATCAAGAGGCCGCGCGCGAGGCCGAACAGGAACCCGAGCGTGCGATCGAGCGCGCCGATCCGGGAATCCAGGATCATGTCGGAGATCCGCACCGTGATGATGGAGACGACGATCAAGGTGCCGATGAAGACGCCGGCGACCACGACCACGGCCGCGATGGTGTCGTTGTTGAAATAGGTTTTGGCGGTCGGCAGCAGTTTTCCGAACGCGTAGAGCGTGACCAGCGCGGCGGCGCCCCAGGCTGCGATCGACAGGATCTCGCGCATGAATCCGCGCACCATCGCGAGCAGGCCGGAGATCAGCATCACCGCAAGCAGGACGAGATCGAGGATCGTTATCGGCATCGGCTAGTCAGGTCCGCTCGTAAATCAAAACCGCGAATCGGCGTGTCGGTGCCGTCCTAACTGACGGTCATAAGGCGCTGCCCGCAAGGCCGGAAATCGCGCCATCCAGCCCCCGGCGCGCGTTGTATAGCGGTGAGGGCGGGCAACGTCACGCCCGGCTAGCCTTCCTGACGCCGGAATCTCGCAGGTGTGGCATTTTTCTCCACTGCGGACGCATCCCGATGGCCCTCCCGATTGGCTCTCGTTCTGACCCTTGGCGTGCCGCGGGCGGCGATATCCGCCACCAGGCTGGTCAATCCGCCGACGGTATTGAGCACCATGCCGGCGTCGCCGCCGGCCTCGCCGCGCGCCGATTCCGGCAGCACCGCCCGGCCAAATCCGAGTTTTGCCGCCTCTTTCAGCCGGGCCGAGGTCTGCGCCACCGGCCGCACCGCGCCCGACAGCGAAATCTCGCCGAAATACACCGCATCGGTCGGCAGCGGCGCATTGACCAGCGACGACACCAGGGCTGCGGCGGCGGCCAAGTCAGCCGCCGGCTCCTGGATCCGCAGGCCGCCGGCCACGTTCAAATAGACGTCATAGCCGGACAGTTTGACGCCGCAATGCGCCTCCAGCACCGCCAGCACCATCGAGAGCCGGCTCGGATCCCAGCCCACCACGGCGCGGCGCGGGGTGCCCAGCGTGGTCGGCGCCACCAGCGCCTGCAATTCCACCAGCAGCGGGCGGGTGCCCTCGATGCCTGCGAATACCGCCGTGCCCGGACTGCCGAGATCGCGTTCCGACAAAAACAGTTCCGAGGGATTGGAGACTTCGCGCAGGCCAAGCCCCGTCATCTCGAACACGCCGATCTCGTCGGTCGGCCCGAACCGGTTCTTCGCCGCGCGCAGAATGCGAAACTGCTGCGAGCCTTCGCCCTCGAACGACAGCACCGCATCGACCATGTGCTCGACCACGCGGGGACCGGCGATCTGGCCGTCCTTTGTCACATGGCCGACCAGGATGATGGTGGCGCCGGATTTCTTCGCAAAACGAATCAGCGCCTGCGCCGAGGCGCGCACTTGCGTCACCGTGCCGGGCGCGGATTCCACCGTGTCGGTCCACATGGTCTGGATCGAATCGATCACGATCAGGCGCGGCACCGGCGCCTTCCGACAGCGTCGAGACGATGTCCTCGACCGAGGTTTCGGCGGCAAGCTGCACCGGCGCATCGGCCAGGCCCAAGCCGCTCGGCGCGCAGCCGCACCTGCGCCACGGCTTCTTCGCCCGAAATGTACACCGCGCGATGGCCGGCCCGCGCCATCAGCGAGGTCGCCTGCGTCAGCAGCGTCGACTTGCCGATGCCGGGATCGCCGCCGACCAGCAGCACCGAGCCGCGCACAAATCCGCCGCCGGTGACGCGGTCGAGTTCGGCCATGCCGGAGGGCAGGCGAGGCGCCTCGACGCTCTTGCCGGTGAGGGTTTCCAACTGAAACAGCCGGCCACGGCGCTTTGAGCGGATCGAGACCGGCATCGAGGTCGCGCCCGTCGTGTCCTCCTCCGCCAGCGTGTTCCACTCGCCGCAGGATTCGCACTTGCCCTGCCAGCGGTTGAACGCGGCACCGCAGTTCTGGCAGACAAAGGAGAGGGTGGATTTGGCCATGGGCAGGTGAGTCGCTGTTGGGGCGGCAGGTTCATAGACGAAATCTAAACAGTTCTTATTTTGTTCTTATGACCCATTAATACTGAACGCGTTCGCGATGCGAACTCGGTTTGAGTGGCGCTTTTGGAAACTTCGGTCCGGCTTCGCCGTACTTCGCAGGCATGTCGGAACAGCCAAACCCCAGCCCGGATGAGTTAGAGCGTCGCGTGCGGCAGCTTCGCGATGCCATGAGCAGAATGTCGACAGACGAACTCTGCGACCTCATGCGCAACATCCAGGCCAAGATACGCGAGAGCGCAAACGTCACCTTGCGGAATAAGTGCGTCGGCATACTTAGCGCAGCCGTTCGTCGATGGGACGGCGCCTGTACAACCGTACCACTCCGGCACTGCAGCGAGCGATGGACGCTTGGCTTCGACGTGATCGAGCCGCCGAGCTGGATGGTCATGCCGCGGTGAGAAGTTGCTGCCTATCCGCCTCGCCGGAGCGTGCGACCGGCGGACCGCCGCGCTCGGTCCAGATCACCATGACTTCGGTGTCGTCAGGCGCACAGGAGATGTCGAGCGTGCCGGTCAGCGACGACAGCGCGCCATATTTGAGCGAGTTGGTCGCAAGCTCATGCAGCACCAGTGCAAGCGTAGTCGCGGCCTGTTCGCCAACGCCCGATCCGGGGCACTGAGACGCGGATGCGGCCGCTGAACGCTCCGTCGTCGTCATAGGGAGCCAGCAGCACCGTCAGGAGATCACCGAGCAGGGCGGCCTTGCCTTCCTGGCCCGGAAGCGGGCGGACCAGGTCATGGGCGCGGCCGAGCGCCGTCAGCCGGTTCGTGAGCTCCTTGGCCATGTCCTCGGTGGTCTTGGCGGAACGCGACGTGATCATGGTGAGGCCGGTTGCGATCGCGAGAAGATTTTTGACGCGATGGCTCATTTCGCCCGCAAGCAACTCATGGCCTTCCTCGGCCTGCTTGCGTCCGGTGACGTCAAGGAAAATCCCATGCATGACGCGGCCGGCGATATCGGCATCGCTGCCCTGGCCGCGGGCTGATATCCAGCGCACCTCGTCACCGATCATGATGCGGAAATCGATTTCATAGGCGCCGACGATGGCGCGGGTCGCGGCAAACGCCGCCTTGACCCGGTCGCGATCCGCCGGATGAACGTGGCGCGAGAGGTCATCGAAATCGACGTCGTCGCTGAGCGGCACGCCCCACAGGTCGAAGGCGCGCGCGTCCATGGTGAACCGGTTGGTGTCGACATTCCATGACCATAACGCGACCCCCGCGGCGGCGATGGCCAGGCGCAGATGTCCGGCGTCCCAGACCGGTAATTTGGCTTCCTCAATCGGCTCCACACGGCTGCGCGCTGCTGAACCTGCCCTTGCCATGCCGCCATTTGCCTGCGCTACCATCGATACTTCCAATTTCATGGATTTTGGCGGACGTCTTCAATGGCCCGGACGACACCGGAGTTGTCGGGTTCTCAGCGTAACGATTTCATTGAAAAAGGCCGCAGCCGATGAACCAACTTCCGAAACCGGGAAAGGTTCAGCGCGCCTACGGATTATTTCTTACCACGGCGCGCCCAACTTCAAACAGGCAGCGCTGGCGCCCGCGTCCAGATCGCAACCGGTTGCTCGATGCCGCGGACGGCCCGGGCCGGCTTCTCGACGAGATGGATGAAATCGGCGTTCGAACTGCCGGACTCCGCGCGGGCCTGTTGCACGAGGTCGTGGCTCACCACCAGCGCGCAGCCGAATTCGCGCGTAAGGGACTCCAGCCGGCTTGCGGCATTCACGGTGGTGCCGATCACGGCGAATTCCAGCCGGTTCAATCCGATGTCGCCGAGCACGACCGGGCCGTAGTGCAATCCGAGGCTCAGCGGATCGGCGGCTCGCCGCGATGTTTTCGCTCGAGATTCAATTCCTCCATCGAAGCCGATCATGGCCTGCGCGCAACGCAGCGCATTGCCGGCGTCGGAATCGCTGGTGAAGGGGGTGCCGAACGTCGCCATCAATCCGTCGCCGAGATATTTGTCCAGGGTACCCTGATGCCGGAAAACCTCGCGTTCCATCCGCTCATGGAAACGCCGCAGCGTGCCGATCACTTCGGTCGGGCTGCGGCCGTCGGAATACGCGGTAAAGCCGACGATGTCGGCGAACAGCACCGCGACATCCTGGGTGCGAACCTGCTTCAGCGGCTCGTCGTTTTTCGAAAGCTCCTCGACGACATTGGGGGAAAAGTAGCGCGCGAGATTGGTGCGCTCGCGCTCGATCCCGGCATGGCTGATCAGCAGCGCGTTGGAACGGCGCGCCGCCAGCGCCAGGGTCATGGCGACGATCATGAAGACGACGATTTGCTGAAACCGGGACCCGAAGCCGATCGACGCGGGGTCGATGATCTCGAACAGCCTGACGTCGGCGCCGGTGGCGGCGCGCACGCGTTCGGAAAGTGCGGCGTGGGTTGCGGGCTGCAGGTAAACCCAGGTGACGGCGATCGCCCACAGCGCTGAGGTCCAGGCGCCCATCGCCACCACGGTGCGCCACGAATAGGCCAGCGTCGCAGTGGCGAGGAAGACAAAAAAGTAGATGAAGCTGTCGAACCGGAACTGCATCGCCATCGGCCAGTTCACCGTGCTCCAGGGATTCGGCACGACGCTGAGGAAGGTCAGCAGCGCCAGATCGCAAAACATCAAAAACAGCTCGGGCCCGGACCGGCCGGCCTTGCCGACCTTGAGCTGGGCCCAGCCGATCACGGCAAACAGGCCGAGCATCACGATGTAATAGATCACCTCCCAGTTCGGATTGATGATCGGCAGGGTTACGGCAGTCACCGCCAAGGCAACCCAGCGCGCGCGAACCGCCAGCAGCAGGCCCTCCCGCTTGCTGTCGGCGATCGCCGCCTCCGCGAATTTTGTGGTGGCCTGCCGAACGTCGGTCCGTTCAATCGCAAGATTGCTCGAATAGGGAATGTCAGCCGCTTCTGCCATCACGCTCATCGCCCGCTCCCGGTTCTCGAACATCGTTTGATTGGATGTGTGGGAACCTATTACAGGCCCGCGCCTTGTTAAGCGAGAAGGCGGTTTCCCTTGAAAACCATCGATCGCGTGATGAATGCCTATTTGAGGACGCGGAGCTTGACCGCCGAGCAGGCCGCCGGCGTGCGCGCGGAGCTTTCCATTTTTATCGATGAACTCGTGCGTCGCAAGATCGCGGCTTCAAACGCGCCTGCCGCATCGTCTGAGCCGGGGACAAAGTGATAGGCGGCTTGCGTTAGACCCAACGGGTCACTTCGGTGGCGCTGCCCCCATCAGTGCCACGAGCCGCCGCTCCAGTTCCTCGATGTAGGTTTTCATACCGTCCGCCGTTGCCGCGTCGGAAGTTTGTTGCAGCAGCCGCCGTGCCTGCGCGAGCTTGCCCTGGATATCCACGATAGTCTCGTCCGTCATCACTGCACTCCCGTCATGTATGACGGATCAGCG
This sequence comes from uncultured Alphaproteobacteria bacterium, assembly GCA_963742695.1. Lineage (GTDB taxonomy): Bacteria > Pseudomonadota > Alphaproteobacteria > Rhizobiales > Xanthobacteraceae > Bradyrhizobium. The sequence continues at coordinate 119,750 of CAVUNF010000045.1, read as the reverse complement.
GCGATATGGTTCAGTGTTTTTATTCGCTCGGATTGGCGACAGCAGAGCGCGGCGCAATGAGTTCGCAAACCGCGCCTTCCGGTCGATACAGGATTTGAACCTTGCCCGCAAAATCGTTGGTCAGCATCCGTTCGATCAAGCGCGAACCGAAGCCCTTGCGATCGGGCGCGGGTTCCGAAACCGGCGGTCCACCGCTTTCGGTCCAGGTGAAGCGGAAGCTCGGCACGGTCTCGATCGTTTCCTCCGACCAGAGGATATCGACCGTGCCGCTGCCATTGGATAGCGCGCCATATTTCATCGCATTGGTAGCGAGTTCATGCACCGCAAGCGAAAGCGCGAGGGCTTGCTTCGGTTGCAACAGCAAATCCGGGCCGCTGGTGCGGATGCGCCCCGGTCCTGACCCGTGTGGCGCCAGCGCGCCGTCGATGACCTCCTTGATGGGTGCTGCGGTCCAGCTGGTTCGTGTCAGAATATCGTGGGCGTGACTGAGCGTCATCAGCCTGGCTGCAAAACCCTCGCGCGCGGCTTTGACATCGTCGCCGCGCATGGTCTGGTTCGCAATGGCGCCGACCATTGCAAGTGTGTTCTTGATGCGATGCTGCAATTCGCCGGAAAGCAGTTCTTGTCGTGCAACCGCTTCCTTCAACTCCCCGACGGCTCGCCATTCATCGGTGATGTCGCGCGAGATCGAGAGTAGGTAGCGAGGGCTTGCCGTCGCTGCCGAAGATCGGCGAGACCTGAACGTCCCAATAGCGCGGCGTGCCCTTGGCGGTATCGGCAGGACCCTTGAAGCGCGCGGTGCCGCCCGCCTTGGCGGTATCGACCGCCACCTGGCGTCGGCATTACCGTCGCCCGCCCAAAAATCCGGCCATGGACAGCCCTTCAAGCGGCCGAAATCCTCAACCTCCATTACCCGCTTGCCGCCCTCGCTCATGAACTGCAGGCGGCCGTCGAGATCCAGGATCTTGATGCAGTCGCCGCAGCCGGCGAGCACGCCGCGCAGAACGTCGGCGTTGTCGGCCAGTCCGTCGCCAGCCGCGATGAGCTCCGTCTTCAACGAAGCTATGGCCGAGGACTGGTCGAGGGTCGTACGCATCTGCGCTCCAAAGCCCGATCCAGTGCCGGAGCGGTATCATACTCACGTAGAGGGGAGGTACCAATAAAATGATCTGCTGGACGATTGGTTCCGCCGGTTAGTGGGTTACCCCTTAGCTTGATTGCGACGCATTCCAAAGCATGGCCAACCCCGCCGCGATCATGATCCCGTCCATCACCAGCCGAAACACATTCGGATCCATCCGCAACACAAATCGCTTGGCGATGAAAGCGCCGGCCATCAGCGAGGAGCCCGCGACAAGGCCCTTCAACGCGATATCGGAGGTCAGCGCGCCGAACTGCTGGAAGGTCACGGATTTGCTGACATAGAGCCCAAGCGAACTCGCCGCTTCGGTGGCGAGAAACGCGCCTTTGGCCAGCCCATAAAACAAGAACAGCGGCACGCTCAACGGCCCGGTCGAAACCACGATGCCGGTGATGTAGCCGATCACCGCGCCGCCGATTGCGAGGTGCCAAAGCGAGAGCTTGATCTCGTGCCGCGCCAGCCAGTGCCGCACCGGCACCATCGCAATCAAAAACAGGCCGATCGAAATGTCGACCGTATGCGACGGCAGCGCCAGCAGCGTGCGCGCGCCAAGGGCGGCGGCCGGAATGCCGGGTATCGAATAGGCGGCGCAGGCGCGCCAGTCGACCTCGCGCCACCAGGCAAGAATGCGCGACAAATTGGCCATCACGGCCGCAACCGCCATGATCGGCACCGCCTCTTTGGGCCCGTATTGATAGACCAGCACCGGCATCAGCATGATCGTCGAGCCGGTGCCGACGATCCCGGAGATGGTGCCGGCGGCGAGCCCGACGATCAGGACGAAGATGAGGCTCAAGGGACAGTTACTCCGCGAGTTGACCTCATTCTGAGGAGCCCGCTCTGGCGCGGCGTCTCGAAGGATGGCCGCGAGTCCGGTCGTCGCGTCCATCCTTCGAGACGCATCGCTTCGCGATGCTCCTCAGGATGAGGTCGGACCACTGTGACCCCATGGTTCGGGCCGGCGCAAGGGCGCCTCCTCACCATAAGGAACCGGCAGGACGAAGGCTTTCAAACAGCGAAATTTGCTCCGTCGGGCAAATCAGCAAAAGCTGTCAAGCGCCCTTCGCAAAAATATTTCTGTTTTTCCGAAACGTAAATCAGTCTATAGAATTGGCATCCCGTCCCACTCAGAGGGGCGTCGGCCACGTCACGAACGTTGGGGCGGGGAGCGGTGGACGCGACAGCGTCGGTCCCGCAGGCAATCGCAGGGCGAGATGAACCTCGTGAGCGATATGCGGCGGGCAGACGAACGGCGCTGAAGCGTACGGTAAAAGCGTGTGGTTCCGGCATCCGTTGCTGATGCCAAGTCAGCGGAGGTTTTACGAACTCGACCGGGTTCGGCAAAGCCGTCAATTCGCTGGCGACGGTGACAAAAGGAATTCGTCGCCGAGGAGAGCGCGCCATAAGCCGTAAAGCCATTGCGCGGGGAAGGCCGGAGTGTTTCCGCTGAACCTGTATGCTCATGTGCGCCATTTCGCACTACCTTGCACATGAGACCGCGGGTGCAGCGCGCACCCGGTCTTCCCTGCGCCCTCTGATTTCTTTTGGGGGCCGAACGATTTGCAAAACTTCGGGCGCCTCGCGCCGCGAGAATGCGGAAGTGTGTTTGATGAATGCGGGCCACATTATCAGCTGTCATCGTCCGGCATAGCCGTCCGAAGGACGGCGTCGCTTCCGCTCGCCTATGACCGGACGACCCAGTATTCCAGAGACTTCAGTGATAGAGCCGAGAAGCCTCGGCGTACTGGGTCCCCCGTTTCGCGGAGGATGACGGCACGTTGTGTTGCGCCATAGTGCCCCTTTAGAGAACATGTCGCCGCCAGCACAAAATGGCCTTCGACTATTTGAGCACCACCCACGCCGGCGCGTGGTCGCTGGCGCCTTCCTCTCCGCGCGCGGCGCGGTCGACGCCGGCCTTCATCAAGCGCGGTGCAACGGCCGGGCTCAGCAGCAGATGATCGAGCCGCAATCCGGCATCGCGCGGCCAGCGGTTTCGCTTGTAATCCCAGAACGTGAACATCGGACTTTCCGGATGCTTCTCGCGGATCGCATCGCACCAGCCTTGCGCCAGCAGCTGCTTGAACGCGGCGCGGCTCTTCGGCTGGATCAGCGCATCCTTGTCCCACGACTTGGTCGGATAGATATCCTGCGCCGTCGGCGCCACATTGTAGTCGCCGGCCAGCACCACCGGAATTTCCTGCTTGATGAATTTGGCGGCGTGCGCCCGCAGCCGCTTGAACCAGTCGAGCTTGTAGTCGAATTTCGGACCGGGCTGCGGGTTGCCGTTCGGCAGATAGAGGCTGGTGATGACGACACCGTTGACGGCGGCTTCGAGATAGCGCGCCTCCTTGTCGCTGGCGTCGCCGGGCAGTTCGGTGCGGATCAACACCGGGTCGCGCTTGCGCGCCAGAATGGCGACGCCGTTCCAGGTCTTTTGCCCGCGCCAGACCGCGCCGTAGCCGGCTTTGCGGATGGCCTCAATCGGAAAATCGGCGTCGGTAGATTTCAGTTCCTGCAACGCCACGGCGTCGGGCTTGGCTTGATGTAACCACCGCAGCAGGTTCGGCAGCCGCCGGTTGATGTTGTTGATGTTGAAGGTTGCGATTTTCATGCCGACAAGTTTCGTGCCGACAGGATTGTCAGGCGGGTATCACGGGCGCCGGTTGAGAGGGGCCCGTCACCGGCTCGGCCGTCGGGGCGCCGCCCTTGTAGATGCGCGCATAGCGCGGGCCGAGGCTGGTCAGCACCTCGTAGCCGATGGTGCCGAAATGGTGCGCCAGTTCGTCGACGGTGATGCCCTCGCCAATCAGCGTCACGAGGTGGCCGCGCCGCGCCGCGTTTTTTTCCAGATCGGTGACATCGATGGCGGTGAGGTCCATCGAGATGCGGCCGGCCACCGGACAGCGCTTGCCGGCGACAACAACCTCGGCGCCGCGGGTGCCGTCATTGGCGCTGGCGGCGCGGAAATATCCGTCGGCATAGCCGGCCGAGATGATCGCGAGCCGGGTCGGCCGCCGCGCGGTCCAGGTGCCGCCATAGCCGACGGTCTCGCCCTTCTCGACATTGCGGATCTGCACGATGCGGGCCTTGAGATCGACCACCGGCTGCATCGGATTGTCGGATTCCGGCGTCGGATTGACGCCGTAGAGTGCTGCACCCGGCCGCACCAGATCGAACTGGAATTGCGGCCCGAGGAAGCAGCCGGAAGAATTCGACAGCGATGCCGGCACGCCGGAAAACAGGCTGGCGATCTCGCGGAAGGTCGCGAGCTGCTTGGGATTGAGCTGATGATTGAGATGCTCGGCGCAGGCGAGATGGCTCATGACCAGCGTAATGCCGTGATCGCCGGCATTGATCCGGGGAATGATGCCTTGCGCTTCCACGAGGGTAAGGCCGAGCCGGTTCATGCCGGTATCGATGTGAATGGCGGCGCCGCCGGCCCAGCCGGACCGCCGGCAAAACACGTCCCATTCGGCCAATTCGTTGAGATCGCCGATGACAGGTCTGGCGTCGATTTTCGCAAACGCATCGCCGCAATTCTGGAAGAAGCCGTCGAGCACATAGATCGCTGCGGTCGGCACCGCGGCGCGGGCGGCGCGGGCTTCATCCAGCGTGGCGACGAAAAATGTCTTGCAGCCGGCACCGGCCAGCGCGCGTGCGACCGGATCGACGCCGCAGCCATAGGCGTCGGCCTTGATCACGCCGGCGCATTCGGCCGGCACCGCCGACTTCTCCAGCTTGCGCCAGTTGGCGACGATAGCGTCGAGGTCGACGGTCAGCACCCCGGAGGCGGTGGCCAGCGCCGCGAGCTGGTTGGCTTCGGCCGACAACACGGAGCCCGGCGGGGCGAATTTCGGATCGGAAACGATGTTCATGCCGCACTTTACGCGGGCGGCGGCGGTGGTTCAACCGGGCAGGGGCGGCGTTTACATCCGATCCGGCAAATGGCTGTCCTGCGCGAGATCGCTGAACCGGGTGAACTGGCCCTCGAACGACAGTTCGACCATGCCGGTGGGGCCGTGACGCTGCTTGCCGATGATGACTTCGGCCTTGCCGTGCACCAGCGACATGTCGAGTTGCCACTTTTCGTATTCCGGCGTGCCGACCCGCGGCTCCTTGTTGGCGAGGTAATATTCCTCGCGATACACGAACATCACCACGTCGGCGTCCTGTTCGATCGAGCCGGATTCACGCAAGTCCGACAATTGCGGACGCTTGTCGTCGCGGCTCTCGACCTGACGCGACAGCTGCGACAGCGCGATGATGGGGACGTTCAATTCCTTGGCGAGCGCCTTCAGGCTGGTGGTGATCTCGGTGACTTCCTGGACCCGGTTATCGCTACGCTTGCCCGAGCCCTGCAGCAGCTGGATGTAGTCGACCACGATCAGGTCGAGGCCCTTCTGCCGCTTCAGCCGGCGTGCGCGCGCGGTCAATTGCGAAATCGACAGGCCGCCGGTTTCGTCGACATAGAGCGGCAGCGACTGCAATTCGATCGAGTAGTCGCGGATCTTCTCGAAATCGAGTTCGCTGATGCCGCCGCGGCGGATCGTGCTCGAGGCGATGCTGGTTTGCTCGGCGAGAATACGGGTGGCGAGCTGTTCGGCCGACATTTCGCAGGAGAAGAAGCCGACGATGCCGCCATTGACGGACTTCATGGTGCCGTCGGCCTGGACCTCGGCGCGATGCGCCTTGGCGACGTTGTAGGCGATGTTGGTCGCAAGCGCGGTCTTGCCCATGCCGGGACGGCCGGCGACGATGATCAGATCGGAGGCCTGCAGGCCGCCCATCTTGACGTCGAGATCGCGCAGGCCGGTGGCGATGCCGGACAATTTGCCGTCGCGCTGAAACGCCTTGGCGGCCATGTCGACGGCGATGGTGAGGGCCTGGGAAAAGCGCTGGAAGCCGCCGTCGTAGCGGCCGGATTCGGCCAGTTCGTAGAGCCGGCGCTCGGCATCCTCGATCTGGGCCCGCGGCGCAAAATCCACCGGCGCGTCGTAGGCGACATTGACCATGTCTTCGCCGATGCCGATCAGGTCACGGCGCAGCGCCAGTTCGTAAATCGTTCGGCCGTAGTCCTGGGCATTGATGATGGTGGTCGCTTCCGCGGCGAGACGCGCAAGGTATTGCCCGACCGTCATGCCGCCGATGTCGGTGTCGGCCGGAACGAAGGTCTTCAACGTCACCGGGGTCGCGACCTTGCCCATCCGGATCAGGCTGCCGGCGGTCTCATAGATGGTCTGATGGATCGTCTCGAAGAAGTGTTTCGGTTCCAGAAAATCGGACACCCGATAGAACGCGTCATTGTTGACCAGAATCGCGCCCAGCAAGCTCTGTTCCGCCTCGATATTGTGCGGTGCGCTCCGATAGGCCGGAGTTCCCGGATCGGGCGCGAGCTTGAGGACGTTCGAATCAGTCAGAGCCATGATGAGAAGTGTTCTTTTGATCTTGTTCGGGAGCGGGGCGGGGATAGAGCGCCACTCCCGGTCACGGCGAAAGAGCACACATGCCTTATGCCCGATTCACACAATCCAATTTGTGAATCGCGTAAGGCCGAGACATTGGCGTGCTTGACGGCTTTTGGCGCGACTCGGCGGTCGCACCGTCCATCCTTCGCTGAAAAATCTTAAGAAAAATTTCGCGGCGGCTGAACCTTCCGCGCGCGCCGGGACACCTATCCCGACCGGGGACACGTGTTCGCTCTCACCCCGCGCTGGATCAGCTCAGAAGCAGATAGACCAGCGCGACCAGGGCCGAGCCGACACCGGTGGCGATCAAGGCGTAGTCGGTGCCGATGTCGCGCTGCGGGTCGAACGAGGATGGGTAGGTTTTCTGGGCCATTTCGGAGGTTTAGGGCAGGCCGGCCCGTCTCTCTGTGAAGTAGGTCACATCCAGCGCATTTTCTTTAAGCCAAGGTTCTTCTTTAAGGCACGGTTCCCGGAACGGGTTGGTGATCTCCGGATTGGTATCGGTACGGTTTCTGACAGACAGGGTTCAGGCGATGGGTCAGCAAATTCAACCATGGCGAACGGCAGATGGCAGCAGGTTGTGGCTGTCGATGCTGGTCGACACCATGGAAAGAATTTCGCGGCCGGAGTTTCGCGACATGCCCTGCGATCGTTCGGTGATCGCGGCTGTCAGTGCGCAGCTTGCGCTTCCGGCGCCGAGCTATCTGCACGGCGCCTCGCACTTCAGCCTGCGAAACTAGCTCTCACTCGCCTGCAATCTGCAGCCGCGGCCGCGTGCCGCGCTCGATTGCGCGCAGCTTGGCTTCCTCGTCGCCGATGTAATCGCGCGTCATCGGCACCACGCCCTGGCGCTTGGCGAGCTGGATCTGGAAATTCATCATGTTCTGCTTGCGGAACGACATCTCCGAGGACGCCAGATAAAACTCCCACATCCGCGCAAATCGCTCGTCATAGAGCCGCACCGCTTCTTCGCGCCGCGCCATGAAACGCTCGCGCCACGCTTTAAGGGTTTCAGCATAATGCAGCCGCAGGATTTCGATGTCGCACACCAACAGTCCGGCGCGCTCGATCGCGGGCACCACTTCGGAAAGTGCCGGAATGTAGCCGCCGGGGAAAATGTACTTCGTGATCCAGGGATTGGTGACGTCGGGTCCTTCGGAGCGGCCGATCGAATGCAGCATCATGACGCCGTCGTCGGTGAGAAGTTCGGCGCAGCGCCGGAAATAGGTCTCGTAGAAGTCGACGCCGACGTGCTCGAACATGCCGACCGACACGATGCGGTCGAACGGGCCGGAAATGTCGCGATAGTCTTCGAGGAAGAACTTCGCCGACTGCGCCAGCTTCTTCTCGGCGGCGCGGGCGTTCGAGGCCTGCAATTGTTCGGTCGAGAGCGTCACGCCGGTGACGTTGGCGCCGGCCATCTCAGCCAGATACAGGCCGAGGCCGCCCCAGCCCGAACCGATGTCGAGCACGCGGTCGCCGCGCCCGATCAACAGTTTCGCGGCGAGGTGGCGCTTCTTGGCGAGCTGGGCATCGTCCAGCGTCGTCTCCGGCGTTTCGAAGTAGCCGCAAGAGTACTGCTTGTCGGCATCGAGAAAGAGCGAGTAGAGCCGGCCGTCGAGATCGTAATGGTGCGCGACATTGTTCTTCGAGCGGCTGGGCGGATTGAACTGCTTGGCGTGCCGCACCAGATAGCGCAGCCACCACTGCAGCCTCGCCCAGCGCGGCAGGATTTCGGGCTGATCGAGCAGGATCGCCAGCGCGTCCGCGATCGAGCCGTTCTCGACCACGAAAGTGCCGTCCATGTAGACTTCGCCGAGCGCAAGTTCGGGATTGAGAAGCACCCGGCGTTCGGCGTCGGTAGTCAGAAATCGTACAGCGACCGGCTCGCCGGTGCCGTCGCCGCAGCTAAATTTCGCTCCGCTGGCGGTCGTAAACGTCATGGTGCCGCGGCGAATGAACTGCTGCAGGAAGTAGCGCAACAAACGGTCCATCGAAGCCACCGAATTGAGCGAACCCCTCTGGGCTCGCGTACCGGCCGTCCCACCCTCGACGCACGAGGGATGGATTGGTTCCCAGGTGCGGAACAGGATAATAATGATGATGTTTCTGGTCCGCTAGTGCATTGTACACAAAGCGGATATTCCGAAAGCGGGCGTTCACGCAGTTGCGTCATATGTCCGCTTCCATTCGCCCCACAATCGGCTAAAAGGTGACCGCCGCGGCCAGTGTTGGAATTGGGACGCTGGAAGCGATTTCCGCATCTGGAGAATTTGGAATGTTGAGCCGAGCGCTCAGTTTAGCGACGGTGACACTTCTGATCGGCTGTCTCGCGGCGATCCCGGTGCGGGCGCAAAACCTCGATGCCGGCAAGACCCCTTCCCAGATTTTCTCCGGCACCTGTGCGGCCTGCCACAAGAGCCCGCGCGGTTTGTTGAAAACCGTACCGGCCGGATCGCTGCCGGGCTTTTTGCGCCAGCACTACACCACCTCTGGCGACATGGCGAAGTCGGTCGGCGCCTTCCTGATCTCCAACGGCGCCACCGACACCCGCGTCACCGGTACCAAGCCGACGCAGCAGCCAAAGGACGTCAAGCCCGACGCTCCAGCGCAGCAGGCCGCCAGGCCCGACGCCGACGCGCCGCCGGCGCAAGGCGACCCCGCACGCCAGGGCCGCAATGCCAAGCGGCAGCCTCAGGCGCCTGACGCCGCAAAACCCGCCGTCGAAGGCGAGCAGCCCGCGGTTCAGGCCGCGATCGACCGTGGCCCGGACGGCCGCAAATCCGCTGCCAAGCAGAAGCTGGGCAAGAAGGGCAAGGGCGGCGAAGAACCGCCCAAGACCGATACTGGCAAGGAAGAGCCTGCCAAGGGCGAGCCGGCGAAGGACGAAGCGTCCAAGGAAGCGTCCAAGAGCGACACCGCCAAAACCGAGAGCGGCACGCCTGAGAGCTCCAAGTCTTCAGACGCCGAAGGCAAGTCCGAAACCGCCAACGTCCACCCGCCCAAGGAAACTGGGAAGGGCAAGGAAACCGGCGGCGGAGAGACCCCGGCGCTGCGGGCCGATCCGGTTCCGGCGGTCACGCCTGCGCCTAAATCCACCGACGGCGACACACGCCCCGTGCAGACGGCAACGCCGTCGCCACCGGCAGCTTCCGGGCCGTCAGCAACGGGTCCTGTGGGGGCGACTGAGCCCGCCGCGGCTCCGCCAGCGGTTACCGCCTCGGTGCCGCCACCGCCGCCCGTCGCGCCCGCTGGCCCGCCCGCACCGCCGATCTCCCAATAGTCCCGCAAGACCGAACTTCCGCCCGGCAGACCGGCTTGACCATCGATAGAGCAGAACTCTAGAGTAACAATCTAACTACGTTGCAGGGACGATCATGGTGGCCGGGGTGCGAGAGGATTTGCTGGCGGCCGGATTGGCGGTGTTCGACCGTGACGGCTTCGAAGGCGCCACCGTCGCGGCCATTCGCGCCCGCGCGCGCGCCTCGAATGGCAGCTTCTTCCATTGCTTCGGATCGAAGAAGGAACTGGCGGGCACGCTGTTTCTCGAAGTGCTGCAGCGCTATCACGCCGCCGTGCTGGCGGCGCTCGATCCGTCGCTGGGCGCGCGTGACGGCATCGATCGCCTGATCCGCGCGCATCTGGACTGGGTGGTGAACAGCCGGCGCGAAGCGCGCTACCTGTTCGAGATTTCGCGCAGCGAATGGACCGAGGAGGTTCGGGACGCGCAACGCCTGCAGAATTCGCGGCTCGCCGAAGGCGTCGAGGAATGGCGTGCGCCGCTGATCGCGCGCGGCGAATTGTTGCCGATGACGGCGACGCTGTTCTTCAGCCAGATCATCGGACCTGCGCAGATTTTCTGCCGCGCCTTCCTGTCGGGCCGCGATCGCACCGACCCCAGGCTGCAAGCCGACAATCTGGTTGCCTGCGCGATTCGCGCGCTGGTCGCGCCGGAAATCCCTGGGAAAGCTGGAGCCAAGCCATGACGGCGGATATCGACATGGACTTCGCGCCGATCGCAAAGCGAATCCGCGAGAGCGTCGGCCGACAGGGATTCATGGTTCACGTCGGCGCGGAGCTTACAGAACTGGCGCGGGGATCATGCACGCTTGCGGTCGACCGGCGAGCTGAGCTGTTGCAGCAGAATGGTCTGTTCCACGGCGGCGTCACCGCCTTCCTGGTGGACAATGCGACCACGATTGCCGCGGCGACGTCGCGCGGCCAGCCGGCGCTGACGGCGGAATACAAGTTGAATTTGCTGTCGCCAGCCTCCGGCGAGCGGCTGGTCTGCCGCGCGCGCGTGATCAAGCCCGGGCGGCAAGTCGCGGTGGTCGCGGCGGATGTCTTCTGCGTGATCGACGGAATCGAAAAACACACCGCAACCGCATTGGCGTCGATCGCGATGCTGGAAAAAGTGCCGGAAAAAAATCCGGAAAAAAATACAAGCCCGGCTTGAGGCCGGGCTTGGGTCGGTTTCGATTCGCGCAGGCGAAACGCGGCGTTACTTGTCGGAAGCCGCGGTCTCCTGCGGCTCCTCGTCGCGGCGCGCTTCCGGATCGAAGAATTCGCCGGCGGCGGCAAGCGCTTCGGCGGCGGCGTCCTGGTCTTCCTGACGGGAGGAGATGTCCTCGCCGCGATTGATGCGTTCGGCCTCATCGGCGCTTCGCGCGACGGTGACGCTGACGCTGACTTCGACTTCCGGATGCACGGCGATGGCAATCTTGTGCTTGCCGATGGTCTTGATCGGTGCGTCCAGCATTACCTGGCTGCGGCTGATGGAGACGCCATCGGCCTCGAACGAGGCGATGAGGTCGCGAACGTTCACCGATCCGAACAATTGCCCGGTCTCGGAGGCCTGGCGCAGCACCACGACGTTGCGGCCGTCGATCTTCTCGGCGACCTTGGTTGCCTCGCCCTTGGCCTGCAAATTGCGGGCTTCGAGATCGGCCTTCATGCCTTCGAACTTGGCGCGATTGTCTGTGGTGGCGCGCAGCGCCTTGCCGCGCTTCAAGAGGTAGTTGCGGGCAAATCCGTCCTTGACGCGGACGAGTTCGCCCATCTGGCCGAGCTTGGCGACGCGTTCCAGCAAAATGACTTCCATATTCGTTCTCCTTCTAGGGTGGTGGGATTGGGGTTGAGTTGACGCTAAGATTTCAGGATGCGGGGATCGGCGGCGGCCCTCGCTGGAGATAGCGCTCGCGAAATCCGAAAATCGCATCGGCAAGACCGAGCACTACCATGGCAAGAATCGGCCAGCCGAACACAAGTACGACGGCGTAGGTGCAACTGAGCCAGAGTCCGCGGCTCTTCCATGCCGATGTCAGCATATGCAGCACGGCAAAGCCGGTGAGCGCATAGGTCATCATCAAGGTCGCGGTGACGATCTGCGCCAGGATCGCAAGCAACCCGCTGGTAAAACAGAACGCAATGGCGACGCACAAGGCCGCGAGCGTCATCGGCGGCAGCGCCGCCGTCTTCAGGTCAGGCCAGGGGCGGTGCAATCGTCCTGAAGTCGCGGTGATTCTGCCGGCGAGCCACAGGTTGAGCGTCAGCGTCATCATGGCGACGATCGCCGCCGCAACCGGCGCGATGGTTATCAGCGCGTCGAGCCATTGGTCGGTGGCGCCGGCCGGAGCTGCGCTGCGCGTTCCGATGATCCGCAGCAAGCCCCGCCGCAGCGCGGCGGTGATGCTGGCGGCATCGCTGCCGAGCGTGAGCAGGGCGGCCATCGTGGTCAGCGTGGCAAAGCCCGCGATCCAGAGCATGACGCGGCCGATCGGGTACCATTCGGTGTCAGGCGCAGCGGGCGAGGCGCCATTGCCTGATGCCGCATGGGCGATGGGCCGCCCCAGCAGAGCGAGATGCCCGAGCCACCAGGCCGGCAGCGCGATCGTGAGGACAAAGGCGATGCAATAAGGAAGGCCGAAGATCGCCCCGAGGCCGATGGCCGCAGCGATGCCGCCGATGGTGGCGCTGAGCGGTCCCCACCCGAGGGCCGCCACCATCAGCGGCAGCGGCGCCAGGTAAAACAGCACGAGCGAGATCAGCGCTCCCGAGACGATCGAGGCGAACATCAGCGCCGACGCGCTGCCGGCGGCCATGGCAATGAGAACGATCGCGATCATCAGCTGTCCCGCTCCTTTCGAGCGGTTAGAGGTTCGGTGAGAACCCCAACCATCGGCAACCGGACGATCCGGAAGCCTTATGAGATTTTCCTGATCCGCGGCGCGGACGCCGCGGATCGGGAATTTTTGCTTACCGGATCACGTAAGGCAGCAGACCGAGGAAACGCGAGCGCTTGATGGCGCGCGCGAGTTCACGCTGCTTCTTGGCGGAGACGGCGGTGATGCGGCTCGGCACGATCTTGCCGCGCTCGGAGACGTAACGCATCAAAAGCTTGGAATCCTTGTAGTCGATCTTCGGCGCATTCGGACCCGTGAACGGGCAGGTCTTGCGGCGGCGGAAAAACGGACGGCGTGCACCAGCTTCAGCCATGATTCTTACTCCTCAACCGCTGCTTCGACGTCGTCACGCGGACGGCGCGGACCACGATCGCCGCGGTAACCGCCGCCGTCACGATCGCCACCCCGGAAACCGCCTTCGCGGTCGCCACGGAAACCACCGCCACGGTCGTCGCGATCGCGGTCGCGATCGGCCTTGCGCATCATCGCCGAGGGGCCTTCCTCGTGCTCTTCGACGCGGACGGTGAGATAGCGGATCACGTCTTCGCTGATTCGCTCCTGCCGCTCGACTTCGGCAACTGCCGCCGAAGGGGCGTCGATGTTCAGCAGCACAAAGTGCGCCTTGCGGTTCTTGTTCATGCGGTAGGTGAGGGAGCGTACGCCCCAGTTTTCCATCTTGACGACCTTGCCGCCGAGACCTTCGACGATGCCGGTCATCTGGGTGGTCAGTTCTTCGACCTGCTGGGTGCTCGCATCCTGACGCGCGAGAAAAACATGCTCATAAAGAGGCATGGGTGTCCTTTCCAATGTTAGCGCGGTTCCCGGCGGCAAGCCCTTCGAACCCTTCGGAAAGGACTCGATATGCTCAGAAGGCGGAAGCACGGGACGACGGGCCGACTGGCCCTGCCACATCAATATCGCCGATAAGGTGAAATTGCTGAGACCGTCCGTTCAGCTCCCGGCCGGGATCCACGGATGCGCGGTTTATAAGGATTTTGGCCGGAATGGCAAGGGAAAGCGACCCAATCGGCGCCTTGGGTGTTAAACCGTCCGGGAACCGGCTGTGGCTTGACAGAACCGGCTCCTGCAGTGTCTTTCGGCCCAACTTTAGGCCATTCCAGCTGAAATCAGGGGCACCCATGACCGCAGCGTTCACGTTCCCGGGCCAGGGGTCGCAGGCCGTGGGCATGGGCAAGGCCCTGGCGGAAGCTTTTCCGGCCGCCCGCACCGTTTTCGATGAAGTCGACGCGGCGCTCGGCGAAAAGCTGACCGCCATCATCTGGGACGGCCCTGCGGAAACCCTGCAACTTACCGAAAATGCCCAGCCGGCATTGATGGCGGTTTCGCTCGCGACGCTGCGCGTGCTGGAGACCGAAGCCGGCTTCTCGGTAGGGCGCGACGCCGCGTTCGTCGCAGGTCATTCGCTCGGCGAATATTCGGCGCTCGCCGCTGCCGGCAGCCTCAGCATCAGCGACACCGCACGCCTGCTGCGCACCCGTGGCCTTGCCATGCAAAAGGCGGTGCCGGTGGGCGTCGGCGCCATGGCAGCGCTGCTCGGTCTCGATTATGAGGCCGCGGTGGCGGTTGCGAGCGAGGCCGCGCAGGGCCAGGTCTGCCAGGCCGCCAACGACAATGGCGGCGGGCAGGTTGTGGTTTCCGGCGACAAGGCCGCTGTCGAGCGCGCGCTCGAGATCGCCAAGACCAAGGGCGCCAAGCGTGCCATGTTGCTGCCGGTATCGGCGCCGTTTCACTGCCGGCTGATGCAGCCGGCGGCGGACGCGATGGCGAAGGCGCTGGCGGATGTCACCATCCACCGGCCGGTTTCGCCCCTGGTGTCGAACGTATTGGCCGCACCGATTACCGACCCCGACGAGATCCGCCGCCGCCTGATCGAACAGGTCACGGGAACCGTGCGCTGGCGCGAGTCGGTGGCCTACATGGCGAGCCACGGCGTGACGAGGTTCTTCGAAATCGGCGCCGGCAAGGTGCTGACCGGGCTGGTCAAGCGCATCGCCGATGGCGCGATCGGTATTTCGGTCGGCGGGCCGAATGATATCATGCCGGCGAAAGACGCGCTCGCTGCCGCGCAAACGGCCTGAGCGAAGGAGACATGATGTTCGATCTGACTGGCAAGACCGCACTCGTCACCGGCGCCACCGGCGGCATCGGCAACGCGATCGCGCTGGCGCTGCACGCGCAGGGCGCAACGGTGGCGATTTCCGGGACGCGGCGCGAAGTGCTGGAGACGCTTGCCGGCAAGCTCGGCGAACGGGTCCACGTGCTGCCCTGCAATCTTTCCAACGACGCCGAGGTCGAGGCGCTGGTGCCTGCCGCGGAGAAGGCCATGGGGCAGGTCGACATTCTCGTCGCCAATGCCGGCATCACCAAGGACAATCTGTTCGTGCAGTTGCGCGACGAGGACTGGGACGAGGTCATCAAGGTCAATTTGACGGCGACCTTCCGTCTGACGAGGGCTGCGACCAAGCTGATGATGCGCAAGCGCTTCGGCCGCATCATCGCGATCACCTCGATCGTGGGCGTCACCGGCAATCCCGGGCAGGGCAATTACACCGCCTCCAAGGCCGGACTGATCGGAATGATCAAGACGCTGGGTGCGGAATACGCCAAGCGCAACGTGACCGCCAATTGCATCGCGCCTGGATTCATCAAGACCCCGATGACGGACGCGCTCAACGACAAGCAGCGCGAAGCGATTCTCTCGAAGGTTCCTGCGGCTCGGCTGGGAACGCCCGAAGACATCGCGGCGGCGGCGGTCTATCTCAGTTCAAACGAAGCGGCCTATGTCACCGGGCAGACGATTCACGTCAATGGCGGAATGGCCATGATTTGAACGGTTTTCCCGCCTCCTGAGCGCGGCGAAAGGCCTTTCCGCCGCCGATCGAGGCTTATAGTCAAGGCTGGGGAAGTATGATAACCGAACCATCAACGGATGGGCAAAGAACGCCATTGCAGGATTTTGAAACCCTGTATATTGGCGGTGCGGAGCCTGCGTCGTTCGCCGGGTCCCTTCGGCTACCGCGGGGCCAAATCAAGACTATGCGCGACTGCGAAGGAAGTTTAACGACCATGATGGCTCGTAGCGTCTTGGGGTCGGGTCCAATGGAACAAGCACGAGGTTGAACGATGAGTGAGATTGGCGAGCGAGTTAAGAAGATCGTGGTCGAACACCTTGGTGTTGAGCCCGAAAAAGTGGTCGATGCTGCGAGCTTTATTGACGACCTCGGCGCCGACAGCCTCGATACTGTCGAGCTCGTCATGGCGTTTGAAGAAGAATTCGGCTGCGAAATTCCAGACGATGCCGCGGAAACCATTTTGACCGTCGGCGACGCCACAAAATTTCTTGAGAAGAACGCTAAAAGCTGACGCCCCGCGCGGTGCTGACGAAGCCGGACGGGCCGTGGTCGTACGGTCCACCGGCTTCTTGTTGTGGGCCGCGAATACTGGGCTGGAGTGCTGAATATGAGGCGGGTTGTCGTCACAGGCCTTGGCATGGTGTCGCCACTCGGCTGTGGCGTCGAGCCGACCTGGAAGCGTATCCTCAACAGCGAGAGCGGCGCCAAGAAGATCGACACGTTTGATGTCTCCGATCTGACCAGCCGGATCGCCTGCGTGGTGCCACGCGGCGACGGCAGCGGCGGCACGTTCAACCCCGATCAGTGGATGGAGCCGAAGGATCAGCGCAAGGTCGACGATTTCATCGTTTTCGCGATGTGCGCGGCGCGCCAGGCGCTCGATGATGCGAACTGGCATCCTTCCACCGAAGAAGAGCGTTGCGCCACCGGCACCATGATCGGCTCCGGTATCGGCGGCCTGTCCGGCATCGCCGATACGGCGCTGCTGCTCAAGGAGCGTGGCCCGCGCAAGGTATCGCCGTTCTTCATTCCCGGCCGCCTGATCAATCTTGCTTCGGGTTATGTGTCGATTGAGCACGGCCTCAAGGGCCCCAACCATGCTGTGGTGACCGCGTGTTCGACCGGCGCTCACGCCATCGGCGATGCAAGCCGGCTGATCGTGCTTGGCGATGCCGATGTGATGGTGGCGGGCGGGACGGAATTGCCGATTTGCCGGCTGTCGATGGCAGGATTTTGCGCGTCGCGCGCGTTATCGACCGGTTTCAACGACACCCCGGAAAGAGCATCGCGTCCCTACGACAAGGATCGCGATGGCTTTGTGATGGGAGAAGGCGCCGGCATCGTGGTGCTCGAGGAATATGAGCACGCCAGGAAGCGCGGCGCGCGAATCTATGCCGAGGTGACCGGCTACGGATTGTCCGGTGACGCCTATCATATCACCTCGCCCTCGCCGGATGGCGACGGCGCGTTCCGCAGCATGAGTGCTGCCATGAAGCGCGCCGGAATCACCCCTTCGGACATCGACTACATCAATGCGCACGGCACCTCGACGCAGGTAGGTGACGAAATCGAACTCGGTGCGGTGGAGCGGCTGCTCGGCAACGCCACTTCCACGGTGTCGATGTCGTCGACCAAATCGTCGACCGGGCATCTGCTGGGCGCCGCCGGTGCGATCGAAGCGATTTTCAGCATCCTGGCGATTCGCGACAACGTCGCCCCGCCGACCATCAATCTCGAGAATCCGTCGGTGGAAACGGCGATCGATCTCGTGCCGCACAAGGCGCGCAAGCGCGAGATCAATGTGGCGCTGTCGAACTCGTTCGGATTCGGGGGCACCAATGCATCCGTGATCGTGCAGCGCGTGACCAATTAGCGTGTGATTAGAACAACTCCACCGTTTTGCCGCAATCGGCGACGACTCCTAAGCGCGGGCGTATGCTATTGGCAGGGCAGCGATTTGTCCGGCCACGATCGAACCGACAGGAATTCAGGTCATATCGATGAGTGAGAGGCCGCCCATTTCCCCACGCAGTCCGCGCGCGGCGCTGGAGCCCGAGCAGGTGCCGCCGCCGCCCAAGCGGTCCGAGCGCGCCCGCAATCCGTTCGTCATCGTCGGCAATGCGATCATCACGGTGATCCTGGTTGTCATGATCGGCGCCGGCGGCGCCTACGTCTACGGCAAGAAATTGATCGAGGCGCCGGGTCCGCTGCTCGAGGACAAGATCGTCAACATTCCGGCGCGGGCCGGAAAGCGGGACATCGCGGACACCTTGCAGCGCGAGGGCGTGATCGACGTCAATCCCTGGGCCTTCATCGGCAGCGTGTTCGCACTGCGCGCGAGTTCCGAACTGAAGCCGGGCGAATATTCATTCCAGAAGCGCGCCAGCCTGCGCGACGTGGTCGCCACCATCGTCGAAGGCAAGGTGGTGCAGCACGCCGTCACGATTCCCGAAGGGCTGACCTCCGAGCAGATCCTCGCGCGCCTGTCCGACAACGATATCTTTGCCGGCTCGGTCCGTGAAATACCTCGCGAGGGCACCTTGCTGCCGGAAACCTACAAATTCCCGCGCGGCACCACGCGCGAGCAGGTTGTCCAGCGCATGCAGCAGACCCAGAAACGAATGCTTGCGGAAATCTGGGAACGGCGCAATCCGGACATCCCGGTCAAAACCCCGGAACAGCTGGTCACGCTGGCTTCGATCATCGAGAAGGAAACCGGCAAGCCGGACGAACGCAGCCGGGTCGCTGCCGTGTTCGTCAATCGGCTTCGGCAGAAAATGAAACTGCAGTCCGACCCGACCATTATCTATGGGCTGGTCGGCGGCAAGGGAACGCTGGGCCGGCCGATCAAGCGCAGCGAAATCGTGCAGCCGTCGCCTTACAACACCTATGTGGTCGACGGCCTGCCGCCCGGGCCGATCGCCAATCCCGGCCGCGCTTCGCTGGAAGCCGCCGCCAATCCGGCGCGCACGCGCGATCTGTTCTTCGTCGCCGACGGCACCGGCGGCCACAGCTTCACCGAAACCTACGACCAGCATCAGAAGAACGTCGTCAAGCTGCGCGCGCTGGAAAAGCAGATCCAGAACGATACGGTCGAGCCGGCCGCCGCGGAGGAAGCCCAGCCTGCCGCAACGGGGGCGCCGGCTCGACGCCAATCCCACGGCCACCACAAGGCCGGCGGCGCCGAAAAAGCGCAGCGCCCCTCCGGCGCCTGCTGCCGCTCCGACCGCTCCCGCCCGGCAGGGCGCGATGCAATCGATCACGACGCCTCCGGTGGTTCAGCGATAACGCAAAACCGGTATCCAATTTTTGCGCAATACGCGGTAAGCTCCCGCATCGTTGCTTTTGCGAATCTCAGACCCTTAACTTCCGGAGAATTTCACCCGATGGCGCTGTCGAGCATGACCGGTTTTGCCCGCAGCAACGGTGCCAGCGGACCATATGCGTTCGAATGGGAATTGAAGTCGGTCAACGCCAAGGGTTTCGATCTGCGGATGCGGCTGCCGCCGGGGTGGGACGAACTCGAAGCCTTCGCCAAGAAGCGCGCCGGCGAAGTGCTTTCGCGGGGCACGGTCTATGCCAATCTGAGCGTGAAGCGCACCAACGCGGTCTCGACCATCCGTATCAATGAAGAGGTGCTCGGCTCGATCGTCAAGGTCGCCCATGAGCTCGCCGGCAAGATCGATGCGGTGGCGCCGAGCATCGACGGGCTGTTGTCGATCAAGGGGGTGCTCGAGGTGGTCGAGCCCGAAAGCAACGAGGCAGAAGACAAGGCCGCCAAGGCCGCCGCCGCCGAGGCCTTCGAACTGGCGCTCGGCAACCTGGTCGAGATGCGTCGGCGCGAGGGCGCGACGCTCGGCCAAATCCTCACCCAGCGAATGGATGAAATCGAACGGCTGGCGAAGAAGGCGGAGGCGGCGCCCGGCCGCAAGCCCGAAGCGATAAGGGCCCGGCTTGCCGAGCAGATCGCGGCGCTGCTCGATACCTCCGACCGCTTCGATCCCGACCGGCTCAATCAAGAGGCGATCATGATCGCGGCCAAGGCCGATATTCGCGAAGAGCTCGACCGGATCGCCTCGCACATCTCGCAGACCCGCGAGATGATCGGCAAGGGCGGGCCGGTCGGACGGCGGCTGGATTTCCTGGCACAGGAATTCAACCGCGAGGTCAACACCTGCTGCTCCAAGTCGAACGATCTCGAATTGACCAACACCGGCCTCGAGATGAAGAGTGTGGTCGAGCAGTTCCGCGAGCAGGTTCAGAATCTGGAGTGAACCATGACGGCTGGGGGCCAGGGCTTCGACGGGGTTGAGCGGCGCGGATTGATGTTCGTGCTGTCATCGCCATCGGGCGCGGGGAAGACGACATTGTCGCGGATGCTGCTCGATCGAGATGTCCGGTCTTCAAATGTCTGTTTCGGCGACGACGCGGCCGATGCGCCCCGGCGAGGTCAAAGGCCGCGATTATCTGTTCGTCGACAAGTCCGAATTCGAACAGATGGTGAAGCGGGACGAACTGCTCGAATGGGCCACCGTATTCGACAACAGTTACGGTACACCGCGCGCGCCGGTCGAAGCGGCGCTGGCGTCCGGACGCGACGTGCTGTTCGACATCGACTGGCAGGGCACCCAGCAATTGCGCGAGAAGGCTGGTGCTGACGTCGTCAGCGTGTTCATCCTGCCGCCCTCGGCCGCAGATCTGGAGAAACGGCTTCATACCCGTGCGCAGGATTCCGACGCGGTCATCCGCGGACGCATGGACCGCGCGAGCCATGAACTCAGCCATTGGGCCGAGTATGACTACATCGTCATCAATCACGACGTCGATGAAGCTTTCGCCGAGGTGCAGTCGATCCTCAATGCCGAGCGGCTCAAGCGCACGCGGCGAGTCGGATTGACCCAGTTTGTGCGCGCCTTGCAGCAGCAGCTGGAAAAATAGCCGGCGGTCAGTCAGGCCGCCGAGGTTCGCGACAGCCGCGTGATCATGGCGGCGATTCTTCGCCGCGGATCATCCGCCGCGTAGACGGCGGGCGATCGATGCTCGCCGTCGGCCAGATCCCAGATCGCGCGGCGCCCGGAACGAATTTCGCGCCGGCCGTTCCACCGCATCGTGCCGCCGAACCGGTAGATCGCGCTTCCCATCAGTCCCGCGAGCGACAGGGCGCTGATGACGACGATCAACAGCATCTGGATCGCGGCGGACGGTTTTTCGGAGGAGGAGTCCGCCGCGGCCAGGGTGACAGCGGCAAGGGCAGGTGAACGCGCCGCTGAATTCGATGGAGCGTTCGCGCCGGAACGACCGCTCGCCGGTGCCGGATCTGGTGACGCGTTGGTGCCGGGCGGTTCGGGCCAGCGCGATGCGATGACCGATCGCTGTGGGTTCGCGACCTCCGCGCCGGCTCGCGCGCCACCATCGATATTCGCCGCATTCGCTGGAGCGGTCGCGACGCCGGCGTCCTGCTCCACTTGCGTCTGCGGCATCGGCAATTCGGCGCGGGCATCCGCGATCGACTGGCCGCGGTTCTTGCGACGCAGATGGATTTTGTGAAGCGACCCGCGAAGGCTTTTCCTTGGCGTCGCCGACGTACCAGCAGTGGCGCTTGGTGGCGCGATCGATGCGGTAGTACCAATGGCCGCCCTTGGGCGGTGCGCCCTTCGGACCGGAGAGGCAAGTTTCGGCGGGGGTCACCGCGCTGTGCGATACCGTGGTGAGGGGGATGCCTGCGAGAAGACTGGCGAATACTGCAGAAACGAATTTCGCGGTTCGGCTGGACATCTGCATCTCCGGTGATGGCGGGACACTACGAGGCCAAATCTCGTTAAAGATTTGGGTCGCAATGCGCCGCAATTCCGGAGCGGGTAGGGCTTAATCAGGGCTCGCCGGCCGCCCCAATTGGGGCGCCCGACGGTCAAGGGCAGCAGAAAGCGCTGCCCGCGCCGCAGCTGTTAGTTCTTCAGCACGATGCGCCCGACGACCTTTCCGGCCCGCAATTCCTCGATCCATTTCTGGACCTCGCCCATCGGTTCTTCCTTCATCGGCGTCGGCTTGATCTTGCCCGAGCGCGCCAGCGCCATCAGTTCCTGGCCCTCGGCCAGCGTGCCCACCATGAAGCCCTCGATGGTCATGCGCTTGTAGATCCACTGCACCATCGGCAGGCTGAAATTGCCGCCCATCAGTCCGGAGACCACGATCTTGCCGCCACGCGCGACCGCGGAGACCGCAAAGGCCATCGATTTTTCGTTGCCGGCAAAATCCACCACGGCGTCAAAACCGCCCTCGGTCTCCTTGATGATACGCTTGACCACGTCGGCTTCGGACGGATCGTAGGCGACCGCGGCGCCGTTCTGCAGGGCGGCCTCGCGCGCGGCGGGACTGAGATCGGCCACCGCGATCTTCTGCGTGAACATCGCTTGCGCGAAAGCCAGCCCCATCATGCCGACACCGCCGAGGCCGATCAGCAGCAGATTGCGCTGCCGCGGCCGGTCGACCAGGCGCTTCAGCGCGCCATAGGCGGTGACGCCGGAGCACATCAAGGTGGCGGCCTGATTGACCGGCAAGGAACCGTAATCCAGCAGGTATTTTGCATCCGGCACCAGCACGTGGGTGGCGAACCCGCCGTCGATGGAGACGCCGAGAAAACGCTGCTTGGCGCAGAGATTTTCGTCGCCATTGAGACAGTCGCGGCATTGGCCGCAACCGATCCAGGGGAATACCGCCTTCTTGGCGCCGATCAGGCTGCTGGAGACTTCCGAACCGACTTCCTCGACCACGCCGGCGATCTCGTGCCCGAGCGTGAACGGCAGCGTCATGCCGCGCGTGGTATCGAGCTTCTTGCCGCCGCCGAGATCGGCATAGCCGTCCTGGATATGCAGGTCGGAATGGCAAAGGCCGCACCGCTCGATGCGGACGAGGACTTCCTTGCCTTGCGGCTTCGGCGTGTCGACGATGGTCTCACACAACGGCGCATCGAATTTTACCAATGACTGGCGACGCATCAGCGCCATGGCGTTTCTCCTCAGGTAACTTTCAATTTTTTGCGTTTCGTATATCGGTCAATTCGCGGGCCATGGCAACAAAGCCGCTCACCGGAACGGTCTCGGCGCGCCGGGTCAAATCGACGTCCGCTGCCGCGGCCAGCCGGGCAGGATCGACCGACAATGATTTGAGGCTTTGCCGCAGCATTTTGCGGCGCTGGCCGAATGCCGCGGCCGCCACCAGCTCCAGCGCCCTGCGGTCGCAGGCATCAGGCGCGCCGCGCGGCACCAGCCGCACCACCGACGAGGTGACCTTGGGCTGTGGCACGAACGCCGCGGGAGAAATGTCGAACAGGATCTTGGTCTCAGTGCGCCAGTTGGCGAGCACGCCGAGCCGTCCATAGGCCTCGTCATTTTCGCGCGCGACGATGCGCTCGGCCACTTCGCGCTGAAACATCAGCACCATCATGTCGTACCATGGCGGCCATGGCTCGATCGACAGCCAGTCGATCAAAAGCGCGGTGGCGATGTTGTAGGGCAGGTTGGCGACGATTTTCGCTTTGACGCCGCCGAGCAGCGGCCGCGGATCGAAAGTTTGCGCATCGGCGCAGACGATTTC
This sequence comes from uncultured Alphaproteobacteria bacterium, assembly GCA_963742695.1. Taxonomy (GTDB): domain Bacteria; phylum Pseudomonadota; class Alphaproteobacteria; order Rhizobiales; family Xanthobacteraceae; genus Bradyrhizobium. The sequence continues at coordinate 96,496 of CAVUNF010000045.1, read as the reverse complement.
CAGCCGTCCCGGATAGCGCCGCGAAATTTCTTCGAGGGCCGCCACGGCGCGCTCGTCACGCTCCACCGCGATGACGCGCCGCGCGCCCAACGCCAGCAGCGCGCGCGTCAGCCCGCCGGGGCCGGGGCCGATCTCGAGCATCGTGGCATCTTCGAGCGGACCGGCAGCGCGGGCGATCCGCGCCGTGAGGTTGAGGTCGAGCAGGAAGTTCTGACCGAGCGATTTGCGGGCCGACAAAGCGTGCTGGCGAATGACCTCGCGAAGCGGCGGCAGATCGTCGATCGCGCTCATGCCGGCTGGACCGCCGCCATGCGGGCAGCCAGCCGCAGGGCCGCGATCAGGCTGGAGGGATTGGCGCGGCCGGTGCCGGCGATGTCGAAGGCGGTGCCGTGATCCGGCGAGGTGCGGATGAAGGGCAACCCCAGCGTGACGTTGACGGCATCGTCGAACGCCAGCGTCTTGACCGGGATCAGCGCCTGATCGTGATACATGCAGATCGCGCAATCGTAGGTTTTTCGCGCGGCTTCGTGGAACATGGTGTCCGCCGGCAGCGGTCCCCTGACTTCGATGCCTTCGCTGCGCAGGATTTCGACGGCGGGCGTGACGATCGTCAGGTCTTCGGTACCGAGCGAACCATCCTCGCCGGCGTGCGGATTGAGGCCGGACACCGCGAGACGCGGATTTGCGATGCCGAAGCGCGCCTTCAACGCCGCGACGGCAATGCGCGCCGTGGTGACCATCAAGGTCGCTCGAGAGCTGCGCGATCGCGTCACGCAGCGAAAGATGGATCGTCACCGGCACGACGGCGAGCGCCGGGGACCACAGCATCATCACCGGTTGCGGCAGCTGGCCGTCGGTCGCCGCGAGTTCGGAGAGAAACTCGGTATGGCCGGGATGCCGGAATCCGGCGCGGTAGAGCACGCTCTTGGCAATCGGGTTGGTGACGACCGCGCTCGCCCGCCCGGCGATGACGTCGCCAACCGCCTGGCGAATCGAGGCCAGGGCGGCAGCGGCGCTGGTGTCGTCGGGCCGGCCCGGCTGCGCCGTCGCCGGATGGCCGGTGGTCACGACCGGCAAAGCGTCCGCAAATGCATCGAGCGCATCTTCGGCGCCGACGTCGGCGAAGTTGACCTTCAATCCGAGAGCCTTCGCGCGACGCGCGAACAAGTCGCGATCGCCGAGCAGGTAGAATGCCGGAAGCTTCAGCTCATTGCGGCGCAGCCACGCCTTTAGGGCGATATCGGGCCCGATACCCGCGGGTTCGCCTGAGGTCAGCGCGAGGGGCTTGGCCATGCATCAACGATATTCGATCATCGCGGCTTTGCGGACTTCCTGCAGGTACGATTTCGATTTCGCTTCATACTTCTCGGCATACATCTTGTCCCGGATTTCCTTTTTCTTCGGGGTGTCGATGGTGGTCGGCTTTCTTCCGCACAACGCCACCATCTCCACGCCCTGTTTCGTCACCTCGGGCGCGGTCAAATGGCCGATCGGAGTCTTGTCGAGCACCTCGCGGAGAACCGCCGGCATGTCGGCCGAAGTCTTGACGACGGTGTCTCGTATCGCGGCGTTTTGCATCGACTTGAACAGACCGTTGGCCTCTTCGCAGGTCTGTACGCGGCTGCGCATGGCTTCGGCCTCCTTGCGTCTGGCGTCGATCATGGACTGCGGAGATCCTCGCGGGACGATCAGGACGATCGGCTGCATCTGATATTCGAAGGCTTCGCCCTCCGGCTTGTCGTCGCCCTTGACCTGGACGGCGGCGGCGACGTCCTTCTCGCCGACCTGGAGGCTCTCCTTGAATCGTCCGCGCACCAGACTGGTCCACACCATCTCGGCCTTGATGCGGTGCTTCAGCGTGTCGGTCCGAATACCCTGGCCTTCGAGGGATTTGGTAAGCTGGTCGGGCGACGTACGCATCCGCGAGGCTCATCGAGGCGAACGATCCTGTCGATATCGGACGAGGAGGGGTCGACGCCGAATTTCTTGCCCTCCTTGATTTTCACCTTTTCGTTGATCAATTCGTCGATTACTTCCTTCCGGACGGCCGGCTTGCGCGTCGGTCAGGACGTTCAGCTTGCTGCGCTGCTCGATATCGTAATTGGTGATCGGCTCGCCGTTGACCATCACGGCGACGGTTTGCGCATGCAGCGGCGAACCGCCGCCCATCAGCAGCAGCACGGCGGCGCAGCCCAGCGATGAGAGCCGAAAGGCGATGGCGGAACGTGATGGTCGTCATGATCATATTCGTTGTATCAACCGATTCGAACTTTGAAGCCTGCGGCACGCAGGAATTCTTCGCGGCGGCGGTGCCGATTCTACTGGAAACCCGAGGCTCCGCCCGAAGAGGTGTTGGCAATGGTTCGCAGGCCGATCTGGAACATGAACGCGTGACTGAGAACCGGCGGCGCGGTGCCCGCTGGCGTACTGGTAGGAAGTCACGTAATTGGCCGCCAGCACGAAGCAGTCATCCACGTAGCCGGCGCCGATGATGTATTGATTGAGCTTGTTGGCCTCAAGGTCCCAGCGGGCGGCTCCCGATCACCACCCAGTTCGCCGCTACCTTGACCGAAGCGCTGCCGAGCAATCCTTCGCGACGGGTCAGGTATCCGAGGTTCGCCTGCGGGGCATAGTTGCCGTATATCAGGCTGACCGACCAGCGGTCGAAACTGGCGCGTCCTTCAGCCTCGAAACGATTGACATTCAGGGTTGCTTCGTCCATGCGCGTGCGCGCGCTGAACGTATAGGTCCTGTTGGGCGAATAATTGACGCGGGCGACATAGTCGGACCGCGTATTCTGCAGACCGGAGTCGACAGCCGGTATTGGTCACGTCCGCGACCGCGAACGAATTCATGCCGAACAGCTGGTAGGACTGTCCGAACAGCACGTTGACGGAGCCGCCGCGGTCGAATTGCGTCGTGGCCTGCACGCCGACATTGGCGCGGCCGCCGCCTTCGACGCGGTCGTAACCCGAGAACTTGTCGACGCTGAACAGATTGCTGGCGTCGAACGTCATGCTCTGCGCGTCTTCGTTGGGAAGCCTGCCCGCATAGGTTTCGTTGGGGCGAACGATGACCTGCGCGATCGGTTCGAGTCGTGGTGGTGCCCCAGGGCTGAACGTTGATGAAGGGATAGCGATATTCGAGCCCGACCGTCGGCATCACGCGCACGGCTTGCGTGTCGCCGACCGGGAGGAAGTTCGACACGCCCGGCTGGTTCGAGATCGAGGCATCGATGGCATCGACACGCACCTTGGCAAATGGCGTCCAGATTTGCCCGGCGGGATCGGTGAACGACCGCCGCCACTGGCCTTCAGCAGAAAGCCGCGTGTAGGTGCCCGGAATGCCGCGAAGCAGGCATTGCGACGGCAACCGCGCCAGCGGATCGGCCGACGCCGTCAGGCAAAGGCCGTTGGTGTTGGCGAGCGTCGTGATCGGATCGAACGCTGCGGTCTCCCGCGTCAGGCTGGTGAAGTTCGTCTTGTAGCTGAATTCACCACCAAGAATCGGGCTGTTGATCACGTTCGAGTAGTCGATAACGGGGTGAATGACGGGAACCTTGTCCTGGAAGCCCGAGAAGCTGAGATAATAGATCGTGCGCGCGTCGAAGTAGCTGCGATTGCCGACGCCGGTCAGATAGAGCTGGGAGATGGCTTCGGTCGGCAGGCTCAAAAATGAACCAAGCGGATCCCTGTACTGGGACAACCTGTAGTCGGACATGAAGTAGTAATCGGAGAGCAGGACGCCGTCCCAGCCCCACACCCATTTATCGTTCAGCGCGAACTGGCCCTTTGTTTCGACACCGCCGCGGAAGGCGCGGTCGCCGGGCAGGCCGGCGTAGGCGCCCGGGTCGAGCTGGTTGATGCCGTAGGCGCGAATTTGATACGACCCGTTGATCAGGCGCTGACGGAATTCGCCCTGGAACAGCACGCCTTGCCGCGTCGTGAAGCGTGGATTGATGGTCGCATCGTAGTCGGGTGCGATGGCCCAGTAGAACGGGGTTTCCAAAGCATAGCCGTAGCCCGTGACCGAGCTGAAGCCCGGCATCAGGAATCCGGTTTTGCGCTTCACGGTCGGATCGGGCGTTGAAAAATACGGCAGATACGCCATCGGAACGCCGAAGAATTCCAGCCGCGCGTCCTCGAAATACATCATCTTGTCGGTCTGGTTGTGAATGATGCGCGCGCCCTTGACCTGCCACAATGGCGGCTTCTTCGGATCGTCTTTGCAAGGTGCGCAGGCGGTATAGACCCCGTTTTCGAACACCGTGTAATTGCCGTCGGAGCGGTCCGAGCGCGTCGCAGCCATTCGCGTCTGGTCGGCGGTATCGACGCGCAACGAGTTGACAAAACCGTCGCGGTAGTCGTCGCTCAAATCCATGATGTTGGCGTAGGTGATCTTGCCGTCCGCATCGGTCATGCGGATGTTGCCTTCGGCATGAAGCCGCTTGGTCTTCTGGTCGTAGGTGACCTTGTCGGCCTCGACGGTGGTGCCGTTGTAGAACATCTGCACGTTGCCGACCGCTGACACCCGCGAATTGTTGTAGTCGTAGTCAACCTCGACTGCCTGGACCAGCATCTGTCCGTCGGCGGCGGCGCGCGGTGGTCTCGGCTGGGGCGGCCGCGGATTGTAGGTAAAGCCTTGCGCCGCAGCCGGCGTCGTCGCGATGCCCAGAGCGTCGGCAAAAACCAACCCGAAAAGCAGCGCAACAACGGGCCAGATCGAGGCGGCCAAGCAGACACGATAACGGCGCACGGGGGTGCGCCGCCCGAGCACAGGCGACCGTCTCTGGAGGGCGGCGACAACGGCCACTACCCGTCCTCCTGGTACAGCAAGGCCAAAAAGCCGGTGAGGCCGCCCACGCACACGGGCAGCCACGCCGAAGCGATGGGATGCATCAACTCAGCCTTGCTCAAATCCTCAGTTACTTTCGACAAAACGTAGAGCAGAAAGCCTGCGCCCACGCCACTCAAAACCATCTTTTGCACGCCGCCGAAGCGGAAGAAGCGGAGGCTGACGGCGGCCGCCAGCATCACCATTGCAGCCAGCAAAAACGGCTGTGCAATGAGCTTGTGATACTGCAATCGATACCCCGCCGTCGCGAAGCCGGAGCTCTCCGAGGACCGGATATAGCCGGGGAGTTGCCAAAAAGACACAGTCTCCGGCGTGGAGAAACTGTTGCGAACCTGAGCCGGCGTCAGGGTGGTCGTCAGGAAGAAACTGTCTTGGTTCACGGGGGGCGCGTCGAGCGCGTAACGGCGGGCCGACTTGAACACCCAGCGACCCTCCTCAAGTGTCGCCTCGCGGGCCTCGATTCGCTCCTTGAACTGGAAGTCGTTGTCGAACCTGAACACCGTCAGTCCGGTCAGCCGAACGCCCTGCTGTTCACTGCGGGCCGCGTTGATGATGGCCTGGCCGTCGCTGTTCACCTGGTTGATCCAGAAGCCCGCCGCATCCTGGACGCCGCCACCGGGAGCCGAGCCGAACAGTTCGCCTTCCATGCGCTTGGAGAGCTCGCGCAAGTTGGCGGACATCGGGTTGTAGGCGGCCGTCGCCAGAACGCCGAGTATGATCGCGCTCGCCAGCGCCGGCGAAATGAACTGCCACGCCGAGACCCCCGCGGCGCGCGCGACAACCAGTTCCAGGCGCCGCGAAAGCGCCAGATAGCAGGTCATTGCCCCGATCAGGATGCAGAACGGCATCATTTTTTCGAGCAACTGCGGCACCCGGAACAGCGAGGTCTGCGCGACCGTGACCGCGGATGCCGAAACCAGCCCCGAGGTCTTGCGGACCATTTCGATGTAATCGACAAGCACGAGCAGGACGAAGATGGCCGCGAAAACGCCGAGCGCCGCGACCACGAAGCGGCCGGCAAAATAGCGCCCAAGCGTATTCGTCATCATGTTCATGCTGTGGCTGGCCGCCCAAAGAGCCGTAACAGTCGCGCGTTTGACTTGCTGATCGTTTCCATCAACGCCGCCGGCGGTTCCACCACGACGCTACCGAGGATGATCCACAGGCTGCCGCCGATCGCCACGGCCAGCATCAGATATTGAACGACCGGAGCCATCGGCGATTTCACCGCCGCCACGGAACAGGCGAATCCAGCCATGCGCAGCACGAGCACCGCGAGGATGGCGCTCGACATTGAAAAGTTGCGGCTCTGGCGCGTGGTGCGCGGCGCGCCGAGAAACGCAAAGGTCAGCGCTGCGAATGCCAGCGGATAGATCGGTGCCATGAACCGGTCATGCAGCTCGGCGCGAAACTGTCCGGGCAATTGCAGGTAAACCGGATCGTCCGCAGCCGGCCACAGCAGCTCCCAAAGGTAGCGCTCGCGTATCCCCAGCGTGACGTCGCGGCCCTGGTTGGAGAATTTCGACATGTCGAACGCATAGCGGCCGAACGCCACCAGCGCCGGATCGCGCTTGCCGGCTTCGAAGCGCTGGAGATTTCCGTCCTCGAGGATCAGAAACGACCCGCTCCCGTTTTTCAGCACGGTGCCGTGGTCGGCGATGATGCTGACGCGTTCCTTCGGATCGCGGCGGTCATCGACGAAGATGCCGACCAGCAGGCCGCCGGGCTGCCGCTCTCGAATGCGTATGGTGAGATTCTGATCGAGCTGGGCAAAGCGGCCGGGCTGCAGGATGTTGGCCAGCACGTCCGCGGTGATCTCGGCATCCCATTGCTTGAGGCGGCGCATGCCGTCGGGAGCCAGATAGGCGGCAATGAAGGCGACCATGACCGACACCACCACGGTGGCGTAAAGGAACGGACGAAACAGCCGGAACGGCGAGAAGCCGGCCGCATTCATCACGATGATCTCGGAATCGGTCGCGAGCTTGTTCAGGGTATGCGAGACCGCGATCATCAGCGCGATCGGGGCGATGATCAGCACCAGCGCCGGAATCACCAAACTGGTGATGCCGAGAAAGGTGACGATGGTCTGACCCTGACTGGTCATCAGGTCGATGCCGCGCAACGCTTGCGTAATCCAGATCACCCCTGTCAGGCTGACCAGAACGAGCGCAAACGACGCGAGCGTCGTGCGGAAAATATACCTGTCGATCGACCCCATCGCTACCGCACGATCCCCAACTTGCGAACCGGAACTGCAGCCAGCGACCAATCCTCAGATGAGGATCCCCTTTGGTCGCGCCGCCATTGCTCCAGCTGCCCACTCTCTCACTACCATCCCTTTGATCCGTCAACAAAATGGCTGGGCCATGGCACCCTCGAGATATGGTTAATAAAACGTGCTATGTGACCTTCCGGCCACGGCGGGCGCTGGCAGCTCAGCCGCTGACAGGCCATAGTGCCCTGAACCCTGTCTTGACGGACGCGCAGCGCTGCCGGAGAGAACAGTCGAAGCGCCGCCCGGCGGGTTCCCGACCCAGCGACAGCCCTGATTCTTGGAGGATTTGCCTATGTCCGACGCCGTTAAGGTCGGCTTCGTCCCGTTTTCCGCCGCTCCCCGCGGCATTCTGGTGGTGTTCTGCGACGACACGCTGAAATTCGGCGCGGCGACCCGCAAGACGCTGGGCGCGGCAGCCAATTTGGCCAGGCGCGCTGCCGAGACGGGCAATTTCAAGGGCAAAAGCGGATCGACGCTCGACATCCTGGCGCCCGAGGGAATCAAGGTTCAGCGCTTGATCGTGATCGGCACCGGCAAGGCGTCGGCGATCAAGGAGAAGGATTTTCTCAAATTCGGTGGCCTCGTCGCCGGCAAACTGAACGCCGGCAGCGCCGCCGTGACCATTGTCGCCGAGTTACCCGGTGGGGCGATGGCGCCGGATCAGGCGGCCGCGGTCGCTTCGGGCATCCGGCTGCGCGCCTACAAGTTCGACCGTTACCAGACCAAAAAGAAGGATGGCGAGAACGCTCCGTTGCGGGCCGAAGCTTCGATCGCCGTCGGCGACGTCAATGCCGCGCGCAAGGCTTTTGCGCCGGACGCGCACATTGTCGACGGCGTCATCATCGCGCGCGACCTCGTCAATGAACCGCCGAACGTGCTCTATCCGGTGGAATTCGCGCGCCGCGCCGCGCAGCTGCGCAAGCTCGGCGTCGACGTCGAGATTCTCGACGTCAAGGCCATGACGAAACTCGGAATGGGCGCGCTGCTTGGGGTGGCCCAGGGCTCGACGCAGCCCGGCCGCATGGTGGTGATGCGCTGGAACGGGGCCAAGAAAGGCGAGCAGCCGGTGGCCTTCATCGGCAAGGGCGTTTGCTTCGATACCGGCGGCATCTCGATCAAGGGCGCCGGCAGCATGGAGGACATGAAGGGCGACATGGGCGGCGCCGCCTGCGTCGTCGGGCTGATGCATGCCCTGGCCGCACGCAAGGCGAAACTCAATGTCGTCGGCGCCATCGGCCTCGTCGAGAACATGCCCGACGGCAACGCGCAGCGCCCCGGCGATATCGTGACCTCGATGTCAGGCCAGACCATCGAGATCATCAACACCGATGCCGAAGGCCGTTTGGTGCTGGCCGATGTGCTCTGGTATGTGGCCAAGAAGTTCAAGCCGAAATTCATGGTCGATCTCGCAACCCTGACCGGCGCGATCATGGTGGCGCTCGGCACCGAATATGCCGGGATGTTTTCCAACAACGACGAACTGGCCGAACGCCTGAGCAAGGTCGGGCTTGAGACCGGAGAACGGGTCTGGCGCATGCCGCTCGGTCCCGAATACGACAAGCAGATCGACTCGCAGTTCGCCGACATGAAGAACACCGGCACCCGCAACGGCGGTTCGATCACCGCCGCGCAGTTTTTGCAGCGTTTCGTCGACGACACGCCGTGGGCGCATCTCGATATCGCGGGAACGGCGATGGGCGCGCCGAAAACCGACATCAATCACAGCTGGGGCTCGGGCTACGGCGTTCGCCTGCTGGAGCGGCTGGTCGCGGAGTATTACGAAGCCAAGAAATAGCTGAAACCAATAGCTGAAATCCGATGACGGAAGTTCTGTTCTATCACCTGCAAAACATGTCGCTTGAAAACGTGTTGCCGCCGTTGCTCGAGAAATCGCTGGAGCGTGGCTGGCGGGTGGTCGTGCAATCGACGTCGCAAGAGCGTGCCGACGCGCTCGACGCCCATTTGTGGACCTATCGCGACGATTCGTTTTTGCCGCATGCGACCTGGCGCGCCGGCGATGCACAGGACCAGCCCATCGTGCTTGCAGTGGAAGAGGCCAATCCGAATCGGGCCAATGTCAGGTTCCTGGTCGACAATGCGGCTTTGCCGGCGGACTCGGACGCCTACGATCGGGTGGTGGTGGTTTTCAACGGCGACGACGGCGAGGCGCTGGCCGCGGCGCGCGGCGCCTGGACCGATTGCAAGTCGCGCGGATTCGAGGTCACGTACTGGCAGGCCGACGAGCGGGGTCGCTGGCAGCGCCGGGAATAGCGATATCCGGCAATTAATGATAATCTGCAGTTTCGGTGCGCGGGCTTGCGCATAGCCATGGTCGTGCCGCAAAGTGATGGTGGGACAAGCGCTTAGGCCACGGGGTGGGAATTCGGTACATCGTGCAAGACAACAGCCTTCATCGAAAACGACTGCTGGCGTTGCTGGTGTTTGCCCCTTTGATGTCGGGCTGCGCGGGCACATCCGACATGTTTTCGTCGGACCTGCTGTCGAAAGACGCGCAGTGGTTTTCGCGCCCCGGCAGGCTGTTCATCAGGAACATTTCGATTGAAACGCCGCCGCTGAGCCCGGAAAAGCAGGTTACCGCCGAAGATCTGGTCAGCGCCGACGGTGTGCTGTCCCGGCATGGCGCCGCCCGCCGGGCCCGCGGACGCCAACGCCTTGACCGATGGCGCAGCTGCGGCGCCCACCACTTCGGGAACGGTGGCGCTCGGTCATACCGAATGCGACGTCATCCGCGGCATCGGCGCGCCCGACGCCGTCAATTTCTCGAACAATGCGCGCGGCGATCGGGTTGCGGTCGTCAATTATTCGCGTGGCCAGCGCGCCGGAATCTACACCTTCACAGCCGGACGCCTGTCATCGATCGAGCGTGGACCGGAGCCGGTGGCGCCGCCCAGGACCGCAAAGCCGAAGGCGAAGAAGAAGCCGTCCCCGACCTGATTGCTGCCCGCTATCGGCGGTGACGGCGCTCAGCCGGTCGCTTCGTCGTACTGCGAACTCGCCGCCAGCCATTCTTCCTCGGCCCGCTGCAAGGCATTGGCCGCTCCGGCCCGGGCCTTGCTGAGCTGGGCGGCCTGCTTTGGGTCGCGCGTGAATAGATCCGGCAACGCCAGCGCCGTATCGATCTTGGCGATGATGCCGTTGATGCGTTCGATCTCGGCTTCCGCGTCGGAAATCTTCTGTTTCAGCGGCACGCGCTTTTCGCTCTTGTTGCGCGCGGGCTTGTCGCGGCCGCCAGCGCGCTCGTTGACGCCGCGGTCGCGTGAATTGGTGCGCATGCCGCGCGCCGACAACACCAGCCGCCGGTAATCGTCGAGGTCGCCGTCGTAGGTCGTGACGGCATGATCGGCGACCACCCATAATTGATCGGCGCAGGCTTCGATCAGATAGCGATCATGCGAGACCATGATGACCGCGCCGGGAAATTCATTGACCGCCTCGGCGAGCGCCGCCCGGCTGTCGATGTCCAGATGGTTGGTCGGCTCGTCGAGAATGATCATGTTGGGACCGAAGAAGGTCGCAAGCCCCAGCAGCAGCCGGGCTTTCTCGCCGCCCGACAGGCTCTTGACCAGGGTGTCGCCAGCCTTGCCCGAGAAGCCGATCGCCCCGGTGCGGCCGCGCACCTTGGTTTCGGTGGCGTCCGGCATCAGCTTGCGGACGTGGTCGTAAGGCGATCCGTCGAGGTTGAGCTCATCGACCTGGTGCTGTGCGAAATATCCGACCGACAGCTTTTCGGCGCGGGTGACGTGACCGGAGAACGGCTGCAGCTTGCCCGCAAGCAGCTTGACCAGCGTCGATTTGCCGTTGCCGTTGGAGCCGAGCAGGGCGATGCGGTCATCGGTGTCGATGCGCAAGCGTGACGCGATTGAGCACCGGCTTTTTCGGATCGTAACCTACCGAGACGTCGTCGACCGCGATGATCGGCGGCGACAGCATTTTTTCGGGCACCGGAAATGAAATCTCACGCACGTCCTGCGTCACCAGCGCGGTGACCGGCTTCATCCGTTCCAGCATCTTGACGCGCGACTGCGCCTGCCGGGCTTTCGACGCCTTGGCCTTGAAGCGATCGACAAAGGCCTGCAGCCGCTTGCGCTCGTCGGCCTGGCGCCTGGCGTGCTTGGCGTCCAGCATTTCGCGCGTCGCACGTTGCTCCTCGAACGACGAGTAGGTCCCCTTGTAGAGCGTCAGCTTGCCGCGATCGAGGTGCAGGATCTGGTCGACCGAAGTGTCGAGCAGGTCGCGATCATGGCTGATGACGATCACGGTGCGCGGATAGTTCGCCAGATGGTCTTCCAGCCACAAGCGTGCCTTCGAGATCGAGGTAGTTGGTCGGCTCGTCCAGCAGCAGCAGGTCGGGGGCTGCGAACAATGTCGCGGCCAGCGCCACGCGCATTCGCCAGCCGCCGGAAAATTCCGAACAGGGCCGTGCCTGATCCGCCGTCGAAAATCCGAGGCCGCTGAGGATCGCGGCGGCGCGGGCAGGGGCGGAATGTGCGTCGATGTCGACGAGCCGGGTCTGGATGTCGGCGATCCGGGACGGCTCGTGCGCAGTCTCGGCTTCATGCAGCAGCGCGGCGCGCTCCAGATCGGCCTTGAGCACGACGTCGATCAGGCTTTCCGGACCGTCGGGGGCTTCCTGCGCGAGGCTGCCGATACGCCAGCGGGGCGGGATCGTGATCGAGCCGGCTTCGGTCGGCAATTCGCCGCGGATCGCGTGAAACAGCGTCGATTTGCCGACACCGTTGCGGCCGACGAAGCCCACGCGCGCGCCGGGCACGATCTGCACTGAGCTGCTATCGATAAGCAGCCGTCCGGCGATCCGGACCGAGATGTCGGTGATTGAAAGCATGCGGGCTTTTCACCGGAGCCGCCCTAAAACGCAACCCGTTTATTGCCCGAAACAGCGGCTCCGCAACGCTTTCGCCTCAATATTCAGCCTAGTTTGACGACCTCAGGCGATCTTCGCTGTCCCGCTTGCGCAATTCATCCATCAGGTGCTGCAGGTGGGACGACAGATGCGAAGACACCGGACGCAGATCCTGCTGCAGCCGTTCGCCCACAGCGTCGCAAATCGATCGACTGGTGTTGTGATCGATGCCTTCGACGTTGTCAGTGATTCGGCTATTCATGGCGAGTTCCGCTTCGTGGTCATTTAACGAGATCGCGAAATACCAAGTCGTTGGCCTGCAAATTGTTTCCGTCGTGGCGGCGCGACATGCACTTTCTGGTGGAATCGAATCGGCGGTTCCATTTGGTCGATCTCAACAAAAAGCCCCGGCCGATGACGGGCCCAGGGCTTTTGCGGTCCGTATTGGACAAAAGCGCTCAATAGCAGCGATTGACCAGCCGCCAGCGGGGACCCCACGGCGTCGGGACCAATCGCCGCACATAGCAGCCGCCGTAACCGTAGGCCGGGCCTCCGACGGCGAAGCGCGGGCCGCCCCAGCCGCCGTGATGCGATCGGCCGTGATGCCAGCCATGACCGCTCCAGGCGGAGGCGGCGGTTGGCGCCAGCACCGCCGCACCCAGCGAAGCCGCGGCAACTGCAACAAGCGAGAGTTTGCGTAACATGGTGGTCTCCTCGGGTTCGGCGCTGTCGGCGCCATCGGTGACATTGCGGCCCATGACGCCCCTTAAGGCGGCGAGGCGTTCGGTCAATGAAACCTAGCCCTGAGAAACTGAACGCAACCGGGATGCCGGTGTCAGAGACGGTTCATCTGCGTGAAATCGTTGTAATTCGGGGCTTTGACGGCCCTCTGAGGCGATCCGCCGCATTCCGCTTGATCGCTTGCCGTTGCCTGACTGCGCCGATATAAGCGCCGCAACTCCCATCAGCGCTTTTCAAGGACGATATCATGGCGATCGAACGCACCTTCTCGATTATCAAGCCCGACGCGACCGAGCGTAATCTGACGGGCGCGATCAATGCGCTGATCGAGAAGGCAGGACTTCGGATCGTCGCCCAGAAGCGCATTCGAATGACCCGTCGAGCAGGCCGAAACCTTCTATGCCGTTCACAAGGCGCGCCCCTTCTTTGGCGAACTGGTGGATTTCATGATTTCCGCTCCGGTCGTCGTTCAGGTTCTGGAAGGCGAAAACGCCGTCCTCAGACATCGCGATGTCATGGGCGCGACCGATCCTTCCAAGGCCGCCGACGGAACCATCCGCAAGCTGCACGCGAAGTCGATCGGTGAAAATTCGGTGCATGGTTCCGACGCTGCCGAGACGGCCGCGATCGAAATCGCGCAGTTTTTCTCCGGCAACGAAATCGTCGGCTGATCAATCAGGGCAGCGGCAAGCAATAGCCGCGCAAGAACGGCCACGAGCCGTGGGGAGTGAACTGTGGACTGGGTAATCAACATCTTCAATCCGGCGACGATCTCGAACTTCTTCACCCAGTTTCAAGCCGAGATGCAGCAGCCTGTCTTCTGGGTCGCGCTCGGCAAGATCATGTGGATCAATATCCTGCTGTCGGGTGACAACGCGCTTGTCATCGCGATGGCATGCCGCGGGCTGCCGCCGCGTCAGCGGTTCTGGGGCATGATCCTCGGCGCCGGTGTCGCCGTTCTCCTGCGCATCATCTTCACGGGAATCGTCGGTCTCGTTGATGGCGCTGCCGTTCCTCAAACTGGTCGGCGGATTGGCGCTGCTCTACATCGCGGCAAAGCTGCTGGTGCCCGAACACGAGGGCGAGGGCGATGTGGACGCCGCGGCGCATCTGTGGGCGGCCGTGCGGATCGTGGCGATCGCCGACATCGTCATGAGCCTCGACAACGTCATCGCGGTTGCCGCGGCCGCCAATGGCAGCATTCCCCTGCTTGTGATCGGCCTTGCCATCAGCGTTCCCCTGATCGTTGCAGGTGCGGCGCTGATCATGGCGCTGCTCGACGCGGATGCCTGGTTTGGTCTGGGCGGGCGCAGCCTTGCTGGGCTGGGTCGCCGGTGAGGTCATGGCGACCGATCCCGCGATCGTTCCGTATCTGAGAGGGTTCTTCAACGGCCCGGTCGGCGTCACGCTCGACTCGCTATTCGCGCCGCTCGCCGTGTTCCCGAAATTTGCCAATGACGGTCATGGCGCCGAGGTGGTGTTCGGGATCATCGGCATCATCATAGTGCTGGTGGTTGGGGGGGCGTGGCGGAAGCGCAAACTGCAAGGCGCCGAGCATCCCGTGACGGCGGCGTAAAGCCTCTAACGCCGGACGATCGTTCCGGAACGGCCGACCAGTCGTGCCAGCTGCTTGAAGCGGCTGCCGACGCGGTCGGCGACGAGATCGACCATCCTGTGCTCGAATACCAGCATCAGCTTGCGGCCCCGGCTTCGAAAGTGGGTTGCCGGCAAGACTCCCGGCCGTGCCGCCGATATCAGATGGGCGACGCGGAACGCGGCGCCGAGAAGGCGCGCACGCTCGACCATGGCGGGTGGCACCAGCGCACGAATGAGCTCCGGCGGTTCGTTCTGCTCGCTCAGCCCGGCGTAGCGATAGAACACCGAAAGCGCGATAAAGGCCCTGCCTTGATGGCTGATCGAGCCGAAATTTCCGTTGGTGATGAGGTTGAGCGTCTGCTCACCGCGATAGTCGGGATGCACCCGCCATCCGATGTCCGATAGCAGGCAGGCGGCATGGCGCAGCCGGCGATCTTCCTCGGTCTCCCGCAACCTCACGATCCTGGCAAGGCGATCGGTCCATCCGATCAGTTCCTCGGCATGACGCGTGGATCTCGACAGCAGTTCGTTCAAATTCTGCGCCGCGCAGATCAAGCCGTCCTTGGCGCGCTCGGCTGGCGCCAGCCTCTCGTAAAACAGGCCCTCGCGCACGCCAAAGGTGGAGAACACGATGGTCTTCGGCCTTGCGACGCGGATGATGTATTCCAGCACCAGCGCCGCATAGGTGAGCAATGGCCGCCGGGCGTCGGAGACGACTTCGATGTTGGCCAGCATGTTCGTCGAGGCGAGACGGCGCAGGCGCTGGGCGAAGTCGAGCGCGTCCGCCGCCGGGATCGAATAGCCATGCATCACCCGTAACGGATACCCGCTCTGGACGATGTGGATGCGCGCCAGCGCCCGCCATGTTCCTCCGACGGCGTAGAAAGTGCGACCGCGGCCGGCCTTCAATTGCGCGATGCCGGAGAGATCCATCTTGACCATGCGTTCGGCGCGCTTCAACGACTTATGCGAAGCATCCTGCAAGGCCAGACTTCCGAGCGGCAGCGTTACGCCGCTGTGAAGACGATTGCCGCGCACGTCGATCAATTCGAGCGAACCGCCACCAAGGTCGCCGACAATGCCGTCCGGCTTGTGGATACCGGAAACCACCCCCAGCGCGGATAATTTGGCTTCGCGTGGACCTGACAGGATCTCGATCGAGACGCCGCAGATACGTTCCGCCTTGGCGATAAAGTCGGGTCCATTGCTGGCGTCGCGGCAGGCGGCGGTGGCGATCGCGTGCACGCGACCGACCTTCATCACCTTGCACAGGGCGCGAAACCGCCGCAGCGACGTCAACGCCTTGGCGACGGCATCAGGTGCCAGCAGGCCGGTGGTCTGAACTTCCCGCCCGAGCCCGCAAAGCGTCTTTTCGTTGAAGATCGAGACCAGGCTCCGCGTCATCGATTCATAGACGACGAGACGCACCGAGTTTGAGCCGATGTCGATGACCGCGACGCTGGATGCGCGTTTGCGCGGCCTTTTCACTGTGCATCGCCCTTAGGAAGGCTGCTGACGCTCGGTACGGCGCGTAAGACGGCGCGGTGAAGATTCCTTGAGCGACTTTCCACGGCCTGACAAACTCGGATTGGTCATGAAGTAATCATGCAGGTTGAAAGGCTCCTCGCCCTTCGCGGCCTTCATACGCGTTGACGACCCATCCGGCAACAACTGCCAGCTTTGCTCGGTATCCTTCAGGTTCGCGACCATGATTTGTTCGAGAACCTGCTGATGCACCGTAGGATTTTGCAGCGGACAGAGCACTTCGACGCGGCGATCGAGGTTGCGCGGCATCATGTCGGCGGACGAGATATACACAGCAGCTTTGGCGCTGGGCAGGCCCTGACCCATCCCGAAGCAGTAGATTCGGCCATGCTCGAGGAATCGGCCGATGATGGATTTGACGCGGATGTTCTCCGAAAGTCCTGATATGCCGGGCCGCAGGCAGCAAATTCCCCGCACCACCAGCTCGATCGAGACGCCGGCTTGCGACGCTTCATACAGCGCGTCGATGATGTCGGGGTCGACCAGCGAGTTCATCTTCATCCAGATCGCGGCCGGCTTGCCGTGACGGGCGTAGCTGGTTTCACCGCGAATATGTTCGATGATGCGTTGGCGTAGCGTCAGCGGCGAGACCGCCATCTTCTCGATGTCGATCGGTTCGGCATAGCCGGTGATGTAGTTGAACACCCGCGCGGCGTCGCGGCCGATGATCGGATCGGAGGTGAAATAGGACAAATCAGTGTAGATGCGCGCGGTGACGGGATGATAATTGCCGGTGCCGGTATGGACGTAAGTCGTAAGGCTGCCGCCCTCGCGGCGCACGACCAGTGAAAGCTTGGCGTGGGTCTTCAGTTCGATGAATCCGTAGACCACCTGCACGCCGGCGCGTTCGAGATCGCGGGCCCAACGGATGTTGGCTTCCTCGTCGAACCGGGCCTTGAGTTCGACCAGCGCGGTCACCGTCTTGCCGGCCTCCGCGGCCTCCGCCAGCGCCCGCACGATCGGCGAGTTGTTCGAGGTGCGATAGAGCGTCTGCTTGATGGCGACGACATCGGGGTCGCGGGTGGCCTGTTGCAGGAACTGGACGACAACGTCGAACGATTTGTAAGGGTGATGAACGATCAGGTCCTTCTGTCTGATCGCGGCAAAAATATCGCCGCCATGATCGCGCACCCGTTCGGGATGCCGCGGCACGTAGGGGACGAATTCGAGATCGGGCCGGTCGAGCCGGGTCAGCTGCGACAGCTCGTTCATCGCCAGCACGCCGTCGACCAGCAGCACCTCGTCGTCGGTGGTGGAAAGCGCGCGCTGGACGAAAGCCCGCAATTCTTCCGGCATCTTGGCTTCAATCTCGAGCCGGATCACCGACCCCCGCCGCCGCCGCTTCAGCGCGGATTTCGAACAGCCGGACCAGATCTTCGGCCTCTTCCTCGATTTCGAGTTCGGAATCCCTGATGATGCGGAATGCGCCCTGGCCCTTGACGACATAGCCAGGGAATAGCCGGCCGATGAACAGGCCGGTGGCCTGCTCGAGGGTGATCACCCGCACCGCGGCATCCTTGCCGTGGGTATGCGAATGAAGCGATCGATCTTGCCGGGCATGCGAATGAGCGCGTTCATCGGCTTGCCGTCGGACACCCGAGCCAGATGCAGCGCAACGGTAAATCCGAGGCTCGGGATGAACGGGAAGGGATGCGCCGGATCGATCGCCAGCGGCGTCAGCAGCGGGAAGATATTCTCGAGGAAATGATCCTCGATCCAGACTCGCTCCTGCTTGGTGACGTCGCGTCCATCGACGAGGACGATGCCTACCTCCGCGAGCATACCGCGCAGGTCGCGCCAGATCGCCTGCTGGTCGCCGGCAAGCCTGGAAACCGTCTCGTTGATGAGCACCAGCTGCTCGGAGGGGGTCAATCCGTCCGGACTGCGCTCGGTGATGCCTTCGCGGACCTGGGCCTTGATGCCGGCGACCCGGACCATGAAGAACTCATCAAGGTTATTGGCGGAAATCGACAGGAACCGGACCCGCTCCAGCGCGGGATGGCCGGGATTGACCAATTCCTCCAGCACCCGGCGATTGAAGTTCAGCCAGGAAAGCTCCCGGTTGATGAAGCGTTCGGGGCTGCCGCTGATCGTCGGGCGGCTCTCGGGTTCAACCTCTTTTTCTTTAATTTCAACAGCTTGTGCGGAATCCATCAGAGTTTAATCCATCCCGGGCCAGGCAGCAGCGCGTTCTCGGCAAGTCCGGCGCGGAGCATGTGTTATTGCGATGACGTTTCAATGACATTGATGTTCCCGCCGCTGCCGCCGTCAAGATGCGGGCAGGTCGCAGGTCAGGCGTCGCGCAGCAGTTCGGCCGCCAGCGCCCGGGTCACCGGCCGGCCCAGCCGCAGCGCTTCGGTGTCCAGCAGTTCGACGGCCTGCCGGGCCGCCGCAAACGACCGCTCGATCCTGGTTGCAAGATAGCTCACCACGGCTTCATCGACCGCCAGTTGCCGATCCGCGCAGAATTTGACGATCAGGGCGCGAAACAGCTGATCGTCGGGCGGCAGCAGCGACACCATCGGTACCGCGCGCAGGCGCGACCGCAGGTCGCGCAGCTCGACCTCAAATGCGGACGGCGGCTCGCGCGCCGTGATCAATACGTACGCCTCGTCTTCCCGCGCCAGATTCATCAGGTGGAACAGCGCACGTTCGTCGAAATCGGATGCTTTCAAGTCCTCGACGACCAGTGCGCCGGTCGCCAATGCGCCGGGCACGGCGGCGGCGGTGAGTGCATGCGCCGATGTTCGAGCGCGCGCCGGCTTGTTCGGCCCAGATCGCTGCGAGATGGCTCTTGCCGGAACCTTCCGGTCCGACCAGCAGCATGACGCGGCCTGGCCAGTCGGGCCAGCGCTCGATCAGCGCCAGGCCTGCGGCATTGGCTGGGCCTTCGAGAAAATTGTCGCGGGTCAGGCTCTCCGCATGCGGCAGCGCAAATGCAAGCTGACGAGGTTGAAGGCGGGCGGTCACGCAAGTCTCCATGCCGGAACGAGGCGGCGCATGATCTATAGCTCTTTCAGGCGAGGCCTAAAAGCTTGCTTCGATCGTGCTCATGTGCCGCACCCACTCCTTGAGATAGAGGGATATCGAAACCAAAGTAAAGATCGTCACAAGACCCATCAGGATCAGGTCGTAGGGCGGCAGTTCTTGAAGCTGAAGCCCAGCGACGCCAACACCAATGCCGCGAATGCCACCTGCGCCACGGTATTGAGCTTCGACACCATCAGGGGTTTCATCGGGATCGGCTTGCCGAACAACCATGACACGATCACGGCGGCGACGATCATGATGTCGCGCGACACCACCAGGATGACGAGCCAGCGCGGTACCGCAACCCAAATTCCCAGCGCCACGTAAATCGAGACCAGCAGCGCCTTGTCGGCGAGCGGGTCGAGCAGGGCGCCCAGTTCGCTGGCCATATCGAAGCGCTTGGCCAGAAAGCCATCGACCGCATCGCTGACGCCGGCGACGATGAAGATGATGAATGCGATCTCCATCTGGTTGGACGCAATCGCCCATACGATGAACGGCACCAGCAGGATGCGGCCCAGCGTAATAATGTTCGGTATACTCACACGGCGCTTCCCGGCTACCGGCCTGATTTCACGAAAGATCCGGCCCTTTTGCAGCCCGAACCGGTTCCTCTCTACATAGTATATGCATGATGCCGCTTGCGAGCCATTGCCGCAGGAATCCGACGTGACCAACCGCCATCATCTGGAATGGGCCATGATCGACTGCCGCAAATCGGTACGTCACGTCGATTAACCTCCCCAAGATCGTCTTCGAGGGCATCAAACGGCACGCGGTGCCATTTGGCAAATGTGCGCTAAGTCACTTTACCCGGGGGCGCCGGCCAAGTCTGACTGTTCAGGAAGCCCGGTTCAGCGTATTCTAGTCCTATTGCGGGGACAGATGTTTTCATTTCGGACGATTGCGGTTGCGGCGGCTATTTTGGCCGCGTCCTGTGTTTACAGCTATGCCGAAACGCGGGTGGCGCTGGTCATCGGCAACTCGGCCTACAAGAACGTCACCCGGCTCCAGAACCCCGCCAATGACGCAGCCGCCGTCGTGGGCATGTTCAAGAAGGCAGGCTTTGACTCCGTCGAACTCGCGCCTGGACTTGAACGTGAACGAGATGCGCCGAGCCTTGCGGGACTTCGGCAGCAAGGCGCGTGATGCTGATGTTGCCGTGATCTATTACGCTGGTCATGGCATCGAACTGGACGGGGCAAACTATTTGATCCCCATCGATGCAACGCTCGAAATGGACACCGATGTTTACGACGAGACGTTCGCGCTGGACCGGGTGCTGGTAGCCGTAGAACCAGCGAAACAGCTTCGGCTGGTCATCCTCGATGCCTGCCGGGACAACCCCTTCGCCAAGACAATGAAGCGAACGCTGGGCTCCCGTGCCATCGGGCGCGGACTGGCCAAGGTCGAACCGTCCAGTCCCAACACGATGATCGCGTTTGCGGCGAAGGCGGGCTCGACGGCGTCGGACGGCGACTTAAAAAACAGTCCCTTCGCGGCGGCGCTGGTCGATCATCTGGCCAAGCCGGGCCTCGATCTGCGCAAGGCATTTGGATTTGTGCGCGACGATGTTCTGAAGGCGACCAAGAACAAGCAGGAGCCCTTCGTTTACGGTTCCCTTGGCGGCAATGATGTCTCTTTGGTCCCGGCTATTCAAGCAGCACCGGTTGCGGCCGCGCCGGTGGATCAGGACGCCGCGATGCAGCGCCATTACGATTACGCCCTTCAAGTAGGCACCAAGCCCGGATGGGATGCCTTCATCGAAAAATACCCATCAGGTTTCTTCACAGCACTTGCCAAATCCCAACGTGACAAGCTCGCCGCCGAAGGCGCGCGGGTAGACGCGACCAGCAAGGCGAAGGCTGCCCAGGAAGAACAGGCGAGGCTTGCCGCCGAGGGTGCCAAGGCGGCCGAACAGGCCAAGGCGGCCGAACAGGCCAAGGCTGCCGAAAAGGCGCGGGTCGCCGCTGAAGCGGCCAAGAAGGCCGAAGATGCCAAGGTGGCGGAAGCCGAGCGCCTCAAGGCCGCCGCGTTGGCCAAGGCGGCGGAAAAGGAAGCTGAGCGGCTTAGGACCGCCGAAGCCGCCAACGCTGCCAAAGAAGCTAAGCTCGCGGCCGAGCAAAAGGCCAAGGAAGAAAAGCTGGCCGAACAAAAGGCCAAGGAAGAAAAACTCGCTGCGTTGACGCCACCAGCCGATAAATCCGGTCAACCGACAGCGGTCGATCTGCCGCTTTCGTTGCAGGCCGAACTAAAGCGTGTCGGCTGCGGCTCCGTCGCGGTCGACGGCAACTGGAACGCGGCATCGCAGCGCGCGCTCGATCTGTTCAACAAGCACGCCGGGATGAAACTCGATGTGAAGTTCGCCAGTGTCGATGCGCTCGACGCGGTCAAGGGCAAGCAGTCACGCATTTGTCCCTTGATTTGCGAGCATGGTTTCAAGGCCGATGGCGACCGATGCTCCAAAATCTCCTGCCGCGGCGGTTATGAAGTTGGCGACGACAACACTTGCGAGAAGATCGAGGTGAAGAAGCCAGTCGCGAAACGCGATGAGCCAAAGCGAGAGAAGTCGGAGCGCGCGAAGTCGGAAGCAGCACCCGCCAAACCCCAGGCGTCGGGGCAGATGATTTGCAACGCATCAGGCTGCCGGCCGGTAGGGAAGAACTGTAGGCTCGTAGTCCCCCAAACGTCATATACAAGAGATACTCATGCATTGATTACCGGCGGTGGATATACCGAGGTTTGCAACTGAGTTAGCCACGTAATAGCCGCAGTTGTGGCGGTCATAGTGACCGTCACCCCCAAAAAGTTCTAAGCGCACAGGCCGCCTCAATGAACGGACCGGGATCGCACGGTTAACAGGCCCTAACTTCTAGGTAGAGCTACGGAGCGCAACCCGACACAGGAGACGGCGATGCGGATCATAGTTCCCAAGGTTGATTTGCGCGGTGACAGCGGCAGCCTGTCTGTTGACGTCCAGACGTTGCCGCGGTGCGTGTGGACTTCGATGGCGTCGTTGGCGATATGCAACTGGACGCGGTAGCCGTCGAACTTGATCTGTGGATCTATCGCTCGCCGTTCGGCACTCGCGCGATCGAGGATGCCAGCGCCGGCTCGGACGAATCCAGGGAAGGGCGCCTTGAGGCCGATCGCCGCCGGTTTGCGCCGCTGGAATGCCATAAACACAAACTTTCACGCTGCATAACTGAAACTCAAGTCGATGAAGATGCTTCC
This sequence comes from uncultured Alphaproteobacteria bacterium, assembly GCA_963742695.1. GTDB lineage: Bacteria > Pseudomonadota > Alphaproteobacteria > Rhizobiales > Xanthobacteraceae > Bradyrhizobium. Next base: position 74,336 of record CAVUNF010000045.1, on the reverse strand, counting down.
GTTCTGGGAGTCGTCAGGGTTACCGCTCCCATACGGAGTTTTGGCCCGCAATTGTTAGATACGGGCGATCCTCGCGCATTTCTACCAGGCCGAGTTCAATCAACTGTGCCACATGAGCCTGGTTGATCATTTCCCACCGCTTGCCGGCGATGTCCCTCATCGTCCACCTCAGATCGATTGCATCCAATCCGAACTGAGCGAGCGGATCGAGTTCGTTGTTCATTTTACCTCTTAGCAGCGGGTCAAAATTCTGCAGCACAAAAAGAGAATGGCATCCCTGCAAGAAACAAACGCTGCGCGACTGCCACTTGTTCCCTGGGAGCTGTTAAGGCATAACCTTGTGGGCCGTCTCAGCCCGTCGTGGTTATCGGAGGCGTCGGGTATTACTTGGTTCGCGCAGTACACTAAAACTGCACGGAGCGTCGAGCCGGCTTCACGCCGTCCTGTCCTTCAAGATTTGCGCGGCGTATTGCGACCGGGAGGCCCGATCGATGGGCCTCTTGTGCGCTTTGCACCAGGCCACAAATGCATCCGGAGTGACTTCGATCCTTTCGACGATTGCGCCCGTGCCTTCAACGCCCCTAATTGCCCTCCCAACTTTGGATAGCCAGCGCGGGTAATCAGGTATCGTGCTGTCCAACTCCTGCCAGCGCTTCCAGTCACGCTGATCCAACCAAGCAACCGCTACTTTCGTCATCGCGTTCCCGTGCCTCCGTCGGTGCGGAAACAAGGTCTTCGAGACCCTAACGTTCCGTGACTAGCGCGTGCGCCCTTTTTTCAGCAGTCCAGCGGCAGCGACCGTTCCCGTTGATCGATTTCCCTCAGGAACATTTCCTATTTTTCCCGATTACCACCGGCGTAGTTTTTTGACGCTTTGCAAATGAAGGAGAGACGGAAATGAAAATCCTTAAAATTTCGGCTACTGCAGCCGCGCTGTTGGCCGGCACTGCGCTCGCAATCGCACAATCGAGTTCAACGGTTGGAACCGGTGGAACGTCCGCAGGCGGCGGCACCAGCAGCTCCAGCGTCGGAACCGGTGGTTCATCCGCGGGCGGTTCGGGCAGCGGTTCGGCCAGCACGCTCGGCACCGGCGGTACCTCGGCCGGCGGCGGCACCAGCAGTTCGAGCGTCGGAACCGGTGGTTCGGCCGCGGGATCCGGTAGCGGCTCCGCGTCGACACTCGGCACGGGCGGTACATCCGCCGGCGGTGGCAAGAGCAGCTCCAGCGTTGGTACGGGCGGCTCCGCCGCGGGCTCCGGCTCCGGCTCGGCTTCCACCGTAGGCACCGGCGGTTCTTCCGCAGGCGACGGCAAGAGTGGCTCCACCGTTGGCGCAGCCGGCTCCAATGCAAGCTCGATGGGCATGGAGAAAGGCAAAGGCCACAACAAGGATGAGATGAAGAAGGACAAGCACTAACCGAATTGGGGGACGGCATCCTGCCGTCCCCCGTTCATTTCACCGTGAGGAAATGCAGATGACTAAGGCAAGGGAACTAGCAGTTGCGTTTGCGGTGGTCGCTGCCTTGAGCGGGACGGCTTACGCGGAGACTATCGTGAAAACAGGCAAGACACCGTCGGGAGACACTTGCAAAGTCACCGTCGAGAAGCATGCGGATGGAAGCATCTCTGCGGTTGGTTCGTCGTCGACCACCGGAAGCACCAGCAGCGCAGGATCAGTTTCAAGCAGCAGTTCGGCAGGTGGCACTTCGGTGAACGTTCAGGCCGGAGGCGGCGGCGTCTCAAGCTCAACATCAACCAGCGGCGGTCCGGGATCGACTTCGGCCAGTACCATGACGGTGAATGGCTGCACGATCTCGACCTCGTCGCCATAGAAAGGAACACACGATGAAAACCTATGTCACCTGGGCGGCGGCCGCGATTCTCCTTGCGGCAACGGCTCCCTTATCCGCGCAGACAGGTATTTCGGGAGGATCGGCAGGCTCGGCAGCCGTGGGAGGCACGTCGGCATCCACGGTCGGCACCGGCGGTACATCGACCTCGCCTACCGGGACGGGATCGTCGATCGCAGCCGGCGGCACCGCGGCCACCGTCGATGGCAAAGCCCAATCGCGCACTCATGTGAACCAGGGCAAAGGGCCGAACCTCAACGCCAACACGCGCGCACAGGCGCATGACGGCGGCACGTTCAGCAGGTCGCAGACCCGCACCAAGGTCAAGGCCGGTGAAGAGGTTCAGTCGACCACGAAAACCATGTCGCATGAACCGGGATCGGCTCCGATAAAATCCAGGACTTCGACTACCGCTCGATAGCGCCAGGCGGGTTGCAAATCTCCTCTTCGCGCCTAGTGCATTGCCCCGAAATTACGGGCGCCTGGCGGCCTCAGCCAAGTCTTGAGCCAAGTCTTGGCTGGGGCCGTTTACCCGATGTCCGTTGTTTTGAAGTCAGAACAGCCGCTGAGCGGCTCCCGTCGAAACGACTATGAGACATGTGTTGGCAATTTTGGCGACGGTAGGCCTCCTCGGCTCCCTCGCGGTTATTGCCTTCTTTGCTTGGCTTGGTATCGCAGGCGAGCAAACCCCTTCCATCGAATATGTTGCTCTGGCGGGGGCGGCACTTTGCGCCGTCCTGGTTGGAATCGGGTTGATGATTCTCAAATTCTACACCAGCCGTCACGCGCGCAAATCTCGGCGCACCTGCCGAGCTGATGATCGCGATCATGACAGAAAGCCAAACATATAATGCACAGTTCTGGCGGTGCACCCAAGGATCTAAGCCTTAGACCACTCCCGCATGAGGGAATGCCTTCCGGAAGAACATCGCAATGAATTGCGTAAACCGAACGTAAAGCGCTGCCATTGCGATAAAATCAACGGCTCAGAAAATGCTCACTGCGTTCGGGACGCAGGGGTCGCAGGTCAAGTGGCGTGGCTTTCGCGAAAAGAACAGCAGCGCACATTCAGTTACCAAAAAGGTCTAAGCTGCTTTGCCGTGGCTCTCCACCGAACGCCATGACCGGAACTTCCTTGCCTGGATCCAATCGTTGCCTAGCACGGGCGGCCTCACGCTTCGCTTTTCGTTCGGCATAACGCTTGCGGCGTTCACGCGCTTCTGTTTCAGGCTTCTTGGTATCTACCTTCTCGATGCGCTTTTCAGGCAGCACCGCTTTCACCGGTTCCTCCGCCGTAACCTGTTGAGGTATCTGAGTTGAACCCTGTGGTGGTTGGGCGGCTTCTGCGGACGCCGGCAGTATAACTCTGACCGGATTCAGGGGCTCCGTACTGGCGCGGGCCTGTTGCGTGGGTTCCTTGAGAGCCGAGTTAGCCATGAAAGCCCCGCAGCCAAAACCAACGCCGAGGATCACAAATGTAGTTCCCACTCCAGCGAAGAAGATGCGCGCATTCGATGCCATGACCGTGGTCTCCGATGATGCACAAGAACGCGCGAATCTCCGCTTATGTTCCGGATCGGGAAAAATAGGTAATGGCGGCCTAAGACCATCGCCACGCCGCCCAACAGCTGCGAAATATGCGCGGTCACTTCTGATTTTCAGAATCTGTCAAGCCCTTCGCGCAAAAATATTTCTGTTTTACAGAAATGCAAATCACCTTATATGATTTGCCATCCCGTCCCATTCAGAGGGGCGTATCGCGATCGTCACGGACGTGGGGCGGGGATGCGGTGGACGTGAGTGCTGCGACTGACGCGCGTGGCACAAGCGTACGGCGAAATCGTGTGGTTCTGGCGCCCGAAGCTGGCGCCAAGTTCCTGGGAAACAAGGTTCTCAGGGACGACGGTGGCAACAGAGCTCGGCTCACCGGGAAGATCACGTATAAGCCGTAAAGCCATTGCGCAGGGAAAGCCGGGTGTTCTCCGCTGGACCTGTATGCTCGTGTGCGCACTTCTTGTGCAACTTGCACACGGGACCGCGGGTGCAGCGCGCACCCGGCTTTCCCTGCGCCCTCTGATTTCTGAGGGCGGGAACTAACGCCAAACCTCGGGGCTTGCGGCCCGCGAGATCGCGGAGTTGTGTGTTTACATGATGATGCCGGTTGCGAGCCATTGCACATCTGCAGAATCCGACGTAACCAGCCGCCATCATCTGGAATGGGCCATGATCGACCGTAAAAACGGGCTTACTTACGCGGATTCGGGCGTCGATATCGATGCCGGCAATCGCCTGGTCGATCTTATCAAGCCGATGGTTCGCGCCACCGCCCGTGCCGGCGCCGACGCCGAAATCGGCGGGTTCGGCGGATTGTTCGACCTCAAGGCGGCCGGGTTCAAGGATCCGGTGCTGGTCGCCGCCACCGACGGGGTCGGCACCAAGGTCAAGATCGCCATCGAGACCGGCCTGCACGGCGGCATCGGCATCGACCTCGTGGCGATGTCGGTCAACGATCTCGTGGTCCAGGGCGCCGAACCGCTGTTCTTTCTGGACTATTTCGCCTGCGGCAAGCTCGATCCCGAGGCCGCCGCCAGCATCGTGGCGGGCATTGCGGAAGGATGCCGGGAATCCGGTTGCGCGCTGATCGGCGGCGAGACCGCCGAGATGCCCGGGCTCTACAAGGACGGCGATTATGACCTCGCGGGCTTTGCGGTCGGCGCCGCCGAACGCGGCACGCTGTTACCGCGGCCCGATATCGCCGTCGGCGACGCGGTGATCGGTCTCGCCTCGTCGGGCGTTCACTCCAACGGGTTTTCCCTGGTCCGCAAGATCGTCGAAATGTCCGGGCTCGGCTTCGAGGCGCCGGCGCCGTTTTCACCGGTCATGACCCTGGGCGGCGCGCTGCTGACGCCGACGCGGCTCTATGTGAGATCCTGCCTGCGCGCGATCCGCGAGACCGGTGCGGTCAAGGGTCTCGCCCACATCACCGGCGGCGGTTTTACCGACAATATCCCGCGCGTGCTGCCGAAACATCTCGGCGTCGGCATCGATCTGGCACGGCTGCCGGTGCTGCCGGTGTTCAAGTGGCTGGCGCGAGCAGGGCGGGATCGCCGAACTCGAACTGCTGCGCACCTTCAACTGCGGCATCGGCATGATCGCCATCGTGAAACCCGACGCCATCGAGCAGGTCACCGAAATCCTCAACGAGGGCGGCGAGAGCGTCGCACTTTTGGGCGAAGTGATCCCGGCGGCGGGTGAACATCGCGTGGTCTATAACGGTCATCTCGATCTGGCATCGTGAGACGATCTCGCATGGTGAAGCCATGAAACGCCGCGTCGCAATCCTGATCTCCGGGCGCGGATCGAACATGGCGGCATTGATCCAGGCAGCCTCTGCCCAGGATTTCCCGGCCGAGATCGCCGTCGTGATTTCCAACCAGCCCGATGCCGGCGGTCTAGATAAGGCAAGGGCAAGCGGCGTTCCGGCCGTGGCCATCGAAAGCAAGCCGTTCGGCAAGGATCGCGCGGCGTTCGAGGCGGTGCTGCAGTCGGCGCTGGACCAGCACAAGGTCGACCTGATCTGCCTCGGCGGCTTCATGCGGCTGTTCACCGCCGAATTCGTGCAGCGCTGGTACGGCCGGATGCTCAACATTCATCCGTCGCTGCTGCCGGCGTTCCCCGGCCTCGATCCGCATGGCCAGGCGCTGCGCGCCGGCGTGAAGATATCGGGAGCCACCGTCCACTTCGTCATTCCCGAAACCGATGCCGGTCCGATCCTGATGCAGGGTGCGGTCGCGGTTGGCGACGACGACACCGCGGATACGCTGGCGGCGCGGATCCTCGCGATCGAGCACCGCATCTATCCCGATGCGCTGCGGCTGGTCGCCAGCGGCCGGATCCGGCTGGAGGGTGACGTTTGCCGAACCGAAGGCAGCGGCGCTTCCGATCACATCCTGATTTCGCCTGCAATCACCTAGCCAAAACAAATCCCCCGGCAAAAGCCGGGGGTGAATCATGATTGCTCTGCGCTGATCGTGACGAAGTTAGGAGACCTTCAGATTTTCCGCGGAGCTCTTGCCGCGATTTTCCACAAGGTCATATTCAACAACCTGATTTTCGTTGAGGGTTGAGAGTCCGGCGCGCTCGACCGCCGAGATATGGACGAACACGTCCTTATCGCCGGCCATCGGCTTGATGAACCCATAACCCTTCGTCGGGTTGAACCACTTGACGGTGCCTTTTTGCATCGCCTGTCTCCTGGTCTAGACATAAAAAAGACGCGGCCACGCTTTTTGCGTGCCACGCCACAAGCGGGCTTTCGGATGTCTGCTGAATTTCCGAGTCTGATATTTCAACATCGCGAAACGCACAGTCGAACGGCCTAAATCCGATTGTACCTGATATTGCAACACGAAATTTGCGCGTTAGCAAGCCTCTGGCGTGGCTCAGGAAATCGGGCCAGTGCCGTTTACGGCGCTGTGGCAGCAGAACAACAACGCCGGGCAATCGTCGTCTGCCCGGTGCCATGACCGATTGACGCTCCCGGAGAACTGAGGGCAAATCGGCCCGTCGGGCGATGCGGGTTGCTGCTTTTTGTCGAGCTGGCGCTGCTTTTCGGGATTGGTATTCATGCGCTGCTCGTCGAGGCCTGCGGCGGCAAGGAAGATCGGGGCCGGCCGAAGGCTGTGCAGGCCGTGGCGATCGCCTTCGTGCTCGCGCTTGCGCCTCGGTTGTCCGTCATCGGCTCACGCACAGATCGCCGACGCCTCCCGCCGGCCAACCCCGACACCGATGCCCAGTCCGACGCCCACGGTGGTCAATTCCTATGGGTCGGCCGGCGCGGCCGTGACCAACCTCGGCAGCAGCTTCCTGGAGCGGCTCGGCAACCAGGCGAGCTCCGGCTTCGGCAGCGCGCATGCGGCAAAATCCGGGCGGCGGCGGCGCCTCCGAAGCGCGGAGCCGCCGCGATTTCGGAGCTGGGCGGAGGCCTACGGAATCTCGGCCAGGACCGGCGCGCAGGGCGATTTCGTCGGCGACCGTCGCCGGACCTGGGGCGGCGTCGCTGGGGATCGGCGCGCGCGTTGCGCCCGGCGTCAATGTCGGCGTTTCGGTCGATCAAAGCCACACCGCAATCGACGTTCCGCTCGCGCTGCAATCGGCAACCCTCGATCTCACCCAGTTCGGCTTCAACGCCTCGGTGGACAAGGGTCCGTGGACCTGGGCCCTCGCGCTCGTCCACGGCTTTGGAAAGATCAACACCAGCCGCGACACCGGATTGGGCTTCGCCAACGCCGGCTACAACGCCCGCATCGACGGTGCGCTGACCGAGCTCAGCTACTACTGGGCCATCGATCAGAGCCGCATCGTGCCGAAGGCCGGCGTTCGAATATGTCCGCGTCTCGACCGGATCGCTGCAGGAATTCGGCGGCCTCGATCCCGTGACGGCGACCGGCGCGACGCTGGAGCGCGCGAGGATTCTGGTCGGCGCGGAGATCGGGCGCTACTGGATCTTCGATCAGAAGATTTTCGATCTGTCCGCCTACGGCAAGTTCGTCGACAACGTCTCGCAGAATTTCAGTTCGGTTACCGTCAGCCTCGGCACCCAGAGCATCACGGTGCAGGGCATCGGCGAGAGCAGATATGGCGCCGATGCCGGCGGGTCCGCCTCGCTCAGCCTGACCAATACCGCGCGCCTCTATATCAACTATGACGCCAAATTTCGCGCCGCGATGCAGTCGCACCAGGGCACCTTCGGCGTCGAATTCAAATGGTAGCGGCCGTGCGACGGCTTAGCTGCGATCGACCCTGATCACGCGGCCCTTTTCGATCGCCAGCGCCAGCCGGCCATGCTTCAGCGCCAAGCGCCGCTTCGCCGAACAGCTCGCGGCGCCAGCCGCGCAGCGCGCCGACGTCGGCGTTGTCGTCGGCCGCGATCTGCTCGAGATCGTCGACGGTGGCGATGATCTTGCTGGCGACGGCGTGGCGCTCCGACGTCATCCGCAGCAGCACCTTCAGAAGCTCGACGATCGCCGCACCATTTGAATTGCCGCGCGGCTTTTCGATTTTCGGCAAGGTTGCGGGATCGCGGGCGATGCCGCGCTGCACGGCGGCCACGATATCGGCGCCCCATTTCGAGCGGTCGAAACCCTTCGGCAGCGAGCGCAGATTGGCGAGCCGCTCGAGGCTGGTCGGCGCATGGGTGGCGATGTCGCCGACCGCGTCGTCCTTCAGGACGCGGCTGCGCGGAACGTCGCGGCTCTGCGCCTCCTGTTCGCGCCAGGCCGCGACTTCCATCAGCACCGCAAGCTCCTTCGGCTTGCGCACCCGCGTCTTCAGCCGCTCCCAGGCGCGTTCGGGATGAAAGTCGTAGGTCTTGGGGCTGGTCAGAACTTCCATTTCCTCGCTCACCCAATCGCTGCGGCTGCGCTTCTTGAGATCGGCGTCGAGGGCGGCGAACACGTCGCGCAAATGGGTGACGTCGGAGACCGCGTAATGCATCTGGTCTGTCGGTCAGCGGCCGGCGCGACCAGTCGGTGAAGCGATGGGTCTTGTCCGGCCGGTGGCCGGTGATGCGCTCGACCAGCTGGTCGTAGGCGATGGAATCGCCATAGCCGAGCACCATGGCGGCCACCTGGGTGTCGAAGATCGGGTGCGGAATGGTGCCGGACTGGTGCCAGACGATTTCGATGTCCTGCCGGGCGGCGTGGAACACCTTCAGCACCGCCTCATTGCCCATCAGGTCGAAGAACGGCTTGAGGTCGATGCCGTCGGCCAGCGTGTCGACCACGACCGCTTCCTCCGCGCTCGCCATCTGGACGACGCAGAGCAGGGGATAATAGGTCGTCTCCCGCAGGAATTCGGTGTCGACGGTGATGACCGGGTGTTTGGCGAGGCGGTCGCAAACGGCGGCGAGGTCGGAAGTGGTGGTAATCAGATCCATGAACGGTCCATAACGCTTCTTAGACGGCGTTCTGCCGAAAGCGCTGATATGTCAAGGGTCTTGCGACGAATTCGAGCCTTGCATTTCGGCTGGACAATGACCTGTGGGCAGACTTGAAGCCCGGCGCGCCCGCGGCGCCGGCCTGACGGCAGTCCCGGCGTCCAAACCAACATATCGACAGCTCTGTAGATAGGCCGGAGGTCAGGTAGTCGTGCGCGACGCGTCCGGAGGACCGCCGCTGCGACGGAACGGCGAGCACGATGAAGCAAAGCGCCACCATCGCCAATCCCATGAATTCAAACACCAACGCGTCCACGGCAATTCTCCCCAACAAACCGATAGATTTGTCGGGAACGCATTGACCGTTTGTTAATTTCTCGCGGGCGGCGCGGGCAGTGCTTGGCCGAATGTTGAACGCCGGGTTAACGTTTCACGTCCCGCAAAACGTCTGCAGCACGCGCTGCTCCGGCTGCGGCGGATCGGCATAGCCGGCAAATGCCGGCTGATCCTCGATACGGGCTTCGCCAGCACCGTCAGCAGCTCCTCGAACGGCGCGATAGTCGTCGCTGGTCGACGGCGGCCTGGATCACCGCTTCGATGCGGTGATTGCGCGGAATGAAGGCCGGGATTGACCGCCCGCATCGCGGCCTGCCGCTCCGCGGCGATCTGCGGCTCATCGCTGATCCGCTGCCGCCAGCGCACCGCCCACTCGTCGATAGGCGGCGGGATCGGCGAACAATTGGCGGACCTCGGCATCGCCGTCGGGATCGAGCGCGGCATCGCTCAGACGCCGGAATGTCAGGGTGAAGTCGGCCTGGTTCTTGGCCATGGCGTCGAGCAGGTCCTGCACCAGCGCCTCGTCGCCGTCACGCGCGCGTGAACAGGCCGATCTTGCTGCGCAGGCCCGCCTGATAGGCGGTGGTGAAAATTTTCCGCGAATTCGCCGAGGATCGATTGCGCCTCGGCGATCGCCTTTTCCTGATCGTCGGAAAACAGCGGCAGCAGGCATTCGGCGAGACGCGTCAGGTTCCAGAGCGCGATCCGCGGCTGGTTGGCGTAGGCGTAGCGGCCTTGCTCGTCGATCGAGGAGAACACCGTCGCCGGATCGTAATGGTCCATGAAGGCGCAGGGACCGTAATCGATGGTCTCGCCCGAGATCGAGGCTGTTGTCGGTGTTCATGACGCCATGGATGAAGCCGACCAGCAGCCAGCGCGCGACCAGTTCGGCCTGCCGCGCGATCACGCCTTCCAGCAGCGCATGATAGGGCCGCTCGGCATCAGCCGCTTGCGGATAGTGCCGGGCGATGACGTGATCGGCCAGCCGCCGCACGCCCTCGGTATCGCCGCGCGCCGCGAAAAACTGGAACGTGCCGACCCGGATGTGGCTGGATGCGACGCGGGTGAGGACGGCGCCGGGCAGCGGCGTCTCGCGCATCACGTTCTCGCCGGTCACGACGGCGGCGAGCGATCGCGTGGTCGGAATGCCAAGCGCGGCCATCGCCTCGCTGACGATGTATTCGCGCAACACCGGACCGAGCGCCGCGCGGCCGTCGCCGCGGCGCGAAAACGGCGTCGGGCCGGAGCCCTTGAGCTGAATGTCGCGGCGCACGCCGTCGGCATCGATCACCTCGCCGAGCAGGATGGCGCGGCCGTCACCGAGCTGCGGAACGAAATGACCGAACTGGTGGCCGGCATAGGCCATCGCGATCGGGTCGGCGCCGTCGGGAACGCGCTTGCCGGCGAGAATTTCGGCGCCCTCGGGGCTGCACAGCCGCTCCGGATCGAGCCCGAGATGCACGGCCAGCGGCCCGGTTCAGCTTGATCAGCCGCGGCGAGGCGACCGGCGTCGGCGCCACGCGGGCAAAAAAGTTCGCCGGCAGCGCCGCATAGGTGTTTTGGAAGGGGAAATGGACTGTCATGGCCCAAAGATAGGCATGGCCGGGAATTAGACAATCGGCTTGGTCTGCGCTGGCCCGGCAGTGCGTGGTTTTCCCTCACTTTTCCGGGGTTTGCGGGCATGTTCCGGAGCCCGGTTTTGACGGCCGCATTCGGTTGCCGCGCCTGACAGCCTCGGCTAAACCCTGACGCTCCGCGGATGCCTGCGGAACCCCATGATTCTGCCCTCTGACGCGATTTTCAGGACAATGATGCATCGTTACCGGTCCCACACCTGCGGCGCGCTCCGCGACAGCGATATCGACCAGACGGTCCGGCTGTCGGGCTGGTGCCATCGTATCCGCGACCATGGCGGGTTGCTGTTCATCGACCTGCGCGACCATTACGGCCTCACCCAATGCGTGGTCGATCCGGATTCGGCGGCCTTCAAGGACGCCGAAAAACTGCGCGCGGAATGGGTGGTGCGGATCGACGGCAAGGTGCGCCGCCGCCCCGCCGGCACCGAAAATCCGGAATTGCCGACCGGCGCGGTCGAGATCTATGTCAGCGCGATCGAGGTGCTGGGACCGGCGGGCGAATTGCCGATGCCGGTGTTCGGCGATCAGGAATATCCTGAAGACATAAGGCTTAAGTACCGTTTCCTCGACCTTCGTCGCGAGCGGCTGCACAAAACATCATCAAGCGCGGCCAGATCATCGATTCGATTCGCAAGCGGATGAAGGATCAGGGCTTCTTCGAATTCCAGACCCCGATCCTGACGGCGTCGTCGCCGGAAGGCGCGCGCGACTTCCTGGTGCCGTCGCGGCTGCATCCGGGCAAGTTCTACGCGCTGCCGCAGGCGCCGCAGCAGTTCAAGCAACTGACCATGATCGCGGGCTTCGACCGCTATTTCCAGATCGCGCCGTGTTTCCGCGACGAGGACGCCGCGCGCCGACCGTTCGCCGGGCGAGTTCTACCAGCTCGACGTCGAGATGAGCTTTGTCACCCAGGACGACGTGTTCAACGCGGTCGAGCCGGTGATGCGCGGCGTGTTCGAGGAATTCGCCGACGGCAAGCCGGTGACGCCGAAATTTCCGCTGATCCCCTACGCGACGGCGCTTCGGAAATACGGCACCGACAAGCCGGACCTGCGCAACCCGATCGAGATGCAGGATGTCTCCGAGATCTTCCGCGGCTCCGGCTTCAAGGTGTTCGCGCGCATTCTGGAGACGAACCCGAAGAGCGGCGGTGTGGGCGATCCCGGCACCGACCGGCGGCAGCCGCGCGTTCTGCGACCGGATGAATTCGTGGGCGCAGGGCGAGGGACAGCCCGGCCTCGGTTACATCTTCTTTGCCGAAGAGAACGGCGTCGTCACCGGGCGCGGCCCGGTGGCCAACAACGTCGGACCGGAGCGCACCGAGCAGATGCGCCAGCAACTCCAGCTGAAAGCCGGCGACGCGGTGTTCTTTGTCGCGGGCGAGCCGGCGACCTTCGTGAAGTTTGCCGGCCCTGCGCGCACCAAGATCGGCGAAGACCTCAACCTGATCCAGAAGGACCGTTTCGAGTTCTGCTGGATCGTCGATTTCCCGATGTTCGAATGGAACGAGGAAGACAAGAAGATCGACTTCTCGCATAACCCGTTCTCGATGCCGAACATGGAGCCGGATGCGTTTCTGGCGCTTGATCCGAACGATGCCGAGACGATTCAGAACATCAAGGCGATCCAGTACGATATCGTTTGCAACGGTATCGAATTGTCATCGGGCGCGATCCGCAACCATCGTCCTGACGTGATGAAGAAGGCGTTCGGCATCGCGGGCTATCCGGAAGACGTGCTGGAGGCGAAGTTCGGCGGCATGCTGCGCGCGCTTTCGCTGGGCGCGCCGCCGCATGGCGGCATCGCGCCGGGTATCGACCGCATCGTCATGCTGCTGTGCGGCGAAGAGAACCTGCGCGAGGTCGTGCTGTTCCCGATGAACCAGCGGGCCGAAGACCTCATGATGAACGCGCCTTCGGAAGTCAGCCCGAAGCAGTTGCGCGAGCTTCACATCCGGCTCAATTTGCCGCAAAACTAAGCCAAAGCGTTTTCGAGCGAAGTGGAAACCGGTTCGCGTGAAGAAAACGCGTCAAACAAAACGAGATAGAGCCTCGATTCTGATCCAATCGGAACCGAGGCTCCAGCCGCGAAGCTTGAATTTCGGGGCCGAGGAAGCTGCGGGGGAAATGTATGGCGTCCCATTCTGAAGATCTGCAATCCGCGGCGCTGGCGTATCATCGGCTGCCGCGGCCGGGCAAGCTCGAGATTCAGGCGATCAAGCCGCTCGCCAACCAGCGCGATCTCGCGCTGGCCTATTCGCCGGGCGTGGCGGCGGCCTGCATGGCGATTGCGGCCGATCCCGCCGAGGCGGCATCGCTGACGATCCGCGCCAATCTGGTCGCGGTGGTCTCCAACGGCACCGCCGTGCTCGGCCTCGGCAATATCGGCCCGCTGGCATCGAAGCCCGTGATGGAAGGCAAGGCGGTCCTGTTCAAGAAGTTCGCCGGCATCGATGTCTTCGACATCGAAATCGCCGCCGACACCATCGAGCGCGTGGTCGAGACCGTGGCAGCCCTTGAGCCGACCTTCGGCGGCATCAATCTCGAGGACATCAAGGGCCCGGAATGCTTCGAGATCGAGGCGCAGCTCAAGGCGCGCATGAAGATTCCGGTGTTCCATGACGACCAGCACGGCACCGCGATCATCGTCGGCGCTGCCATCACCAATGCGCTGCTGCTGAACGGCAAGAAGCTTGCAGGACGTCAAGATCGTCGCTTCCGGCGCGGGTGCCGCGGCGATCGCCTGTCTCAATCTCCTGGTCTCGATGGGCGCGCAGCGCAAGAATATCTGGGTCGTCGATATCGACGGCGTGGTGCATGAAGGCCGCAACACGCTGATGGACCGCTGGAAGTCGGTCTATGCGCAGAAGACCGACAAGCGCAGGCTTGGCGACGTGATCGGCGGCGCCGACATTTTTCTCGGCCTGTCGGCGCCCAACGTGCTGACGCCTGACATGGTCAAGGCGATGGCGGACAAGCCGCTGGTGATGGCGCTGGCCAATCCGACGCCGGAAATCATGCCGGACGAGGCCCGCAAGGCGCGCCCCGATGCGATGATCTGCACCGGGCGCTCCGACTTTCCCAACCAGGTCAACAACGTCCTGTGCTTTCCCTTCATCTTTCGCGGCGCGCTCGATTGCGGCGCCACCGCGATCAACGAGGAAATGAAGAAGGCCGCGGTCGATGCGATCGCGCAGCTGGCGCGCGATCCGCCGGTGGACGCGGTCGCACCCGGCTTCGACAGCGGCGAGACGCAGGGGTTCGGCCCGGGCTCGCTGATCCCGAGCCCGTTCGATCCGAGGCTGATCCTGCGCATCGCGCCGGCGGTGGCGAAGGCGGCGATGGCGTCGGGTGTCGCTTCCCGCCCCATTGCCAATTTCGAGGACTATACCGCGCAGCTGGAGCGCTTCGCGTTCCGCTCCGGCCTGGTCATGAAGCCGGTATTTGCCAAGGCCAAGACCCAGCCGGTCCGCGTGATCTATGCGGAAGGCGAGGACGAGCGCGTGCTGCACGCGACCCAGGCGGTGCTCGAGGAGAAGCTGGCGCGGCCGATCCTGGTCGGACGTCCATCGGTGGTCGAAGCCCGGATCAAGCGCTTCGGCCTTGCCATCAAGGCCGGCCAGGATTTCGATCTCGTCAATCCCGAGGACGATCCGCGCTATCGATCCTACGTGCAATCCTACATCGATGCCGCCGGCCGGCATGGCGTGACGCCCGATGCCGCGCGCACGGTGGTACGCACCAACGCGACTGTGATCGCCGCCCTTGCGGTGATGCGCGGCGAGGCCGACGCCATGATCTGCGGCGTCGAGGGCCGCTATATGAGCCATCTGCGCCACGTGCGCGAGATCATCGGCTTTCTGCCCGGCGTCAGCGATTTCGCGGCACTGGCGCTGATGATCACCAGCAAGGGCGCCTATTTCATCGCCGATACCCAGGTGCGGCCGAACCCGAGCGCCGAGGAGCTTGCGGAAATGGCGGCGCTGGCGGCGGTCCACGTCCAGCGCTTCAATCTCAAGCCCAAGATCGCGTTCGTGTCGCATTCCGATTTCGGCAGTTACGACACCGACTCCTCGCGCAAGATGCGCCGCGCCACCGCGATCCTGAAACAGAACCATCCGGAGATCGAGGCGGACGGCGAAATGCAGGGCGATACCGCGCTTTCGGAAGCCGCGCGGGCGCTGATCCTGCCGCATTCGAAGCTGGAAGGCGTTGCCAATATCCTGATCATGCCGAACCTCGATACCGCCAACGTCGCCTATCAGATGATCAAGGCGCTGGCCGACGCGCTTCCGGTTGGGCCGATCCTGATTGGCCCGTCGCGTCCGGCGCATATCCTGACGCCGTCGGTGACCGCGCGCGGCGTTCTCAACATGACGGCCGTTGCCGCGGTCGAAGCCCAGGAGCAAGCCGGCCGCCAGCAACCGACCTTGTTTGGCTGATGAAGAATTGATCAAATTCCGGGTGTTACCAACCGGCCGGCGGAATCGATTTGACCGTTTGAAAAGCCTGACCGGAACGACCATAATCGCTCCGCCCGCATAGCGACCCCGCATTCGCAGCATTCAGTGAGGCCGACCATGCCAGCGTTTATTACCTTCGGGCGAATATTGTTCGCCGTGCTCTTTATCTATTCGGGAGCAACCAAGCTTGTTGGCATCCAGGCCACCACCGATTTCATCGCCGCCAAGGTCATGGTTCCCGCGCTGTTTACGCCCTACACGTCGCAGCTGGAAACCATGACGGGAATGACGACGCCGCAAATGCTCGCCATCGCCGCTGGAGCCTTCGAGGTCATCGCCGGCTTGATGATTGCGCTCAATTTCGGAGCGCGGTTTTTTGCAATTCTTCTGATCTTCTTCGTCGCTGCGACAACCTTCTATTTCCACGACTTCT
The DNA here is from genome assembly GCA_963742695.1 of uncultured Alphaproteobacteria bacterium. Lineage (GTDB taxonomy): Bacteria > Pseudomonadota > Alphaproteobacteria > Rhizobiales > Xanthobacteraceae > Bradyrhizobium. The sequence goes on along the minus strand of CAVUNF010000045.1, from coordinate 58,682 downwards.
GGAATCAGTCGGCGCCTGAAAATGCCAAGACCCTGATCGACGCGTTGAAGAACCTCTCGATCATCGGCGCGCTGTTCATCATTGCAGGCTATGGCCGGGCGCCGCAGACGGTAGAGCCCGCCTATGGCGACGTCTGAACCACGCGCCGCCACGGCGTGACGCTGACGTCGTCGGCGGGATCCAGCATCTGGGCTTCGCCGGCGCTGAAGCCCGTGTGCGGCCAGAATTTGCTGCGGTGAACGCGCAGGCACGCCGGGAAAGCACGGCTCGACCGCCGGGTAGCCGCACCTGCGGCGCCAGCGACAGCCAGAACGTGTCGTAGCGGTCCATGAACATGCCGAACACGTCAGGGCCGCCGATGATCGCGGCGGTGCCGGAATCGACGCCGGCGCGGTCGCAGGCGGCTTCGAACGATGGCGCCCGCGGGATTCCACAGCGTGGCCTTGGGATTGGACGGATCGGGCGCGATCGCGCCGATCGTCGCGCGTCACGACGTATCCGCGTTCGCTTCGGCGAGTTCGGCTGGTCTTCGTAGGAATTGCGGCCGTGGACGATCAGGTCGGCGCGGTCGAGGGCGGCGGTGAAGAACCGCTTGTCGCCCTCGAATTTCAATTGCGTCCGGCATCACATGGTCGGCGTCCGCCAGCATGCCGTCCGCCGACACGATGACATAACCTTCGATGCGCAACGCGGCATGGACATCATCGCTGGCACCGAAGCTGCTTCGATGCGATGGTCGCTATTCCGAAATCGTCTGCACGACGCTGGACACCGGGCGGGAGCTGACGGTCGGCAGCTTCAGGTCCTTGACGATGCTCTCGTCGAATTCCGCGATGGTCTGCACCGGCGCCTTGGCGCGCATGTGAACCACCTTGTAGCCGCCGGCCTTCAACTTGCGCAGCAGTTCGGGCAGGGCTTCGGCGGTGTGCTTCTGGAAATCGTGCATCAGGATGATGCCCTTGCCGAGCTTGTCGACCTTCCTCATCACGCTGTCGATGATCGGTCTGGGCCTTGCTCGCCTTGAAGTCGAACGAGTTGAGATCGCACGAGAACATCGCGATGTTGCGTTCGCCGAGATAGGTCACCATTTCCGGCGGATGCTGCAGCGCCGGGAAGCGGAAGAACGGCGCCGGCGCCGCGCCCAGCGCCCATTTCACCGCGCTGAAACCTTTTTCGATCTCTTCCTTGCGCTGCGGCTTCGGTCAGCTTCTTGTTGTTGAGATTGGCGTGCGACCAGGTATGCGAGCCGATGGTGTGGCCCGCCGCGGCGACCTGCTTCAGGATTTCCGGATAATAGGTCGCGTGCTTGCCGATCGGGAAGAAGATCGCCTTGGTGCATTCCTCGGCCAGCGTCTTCAGCACCGACGGCGTATTGACCGGCCATGGGCCGTCGTCGAACGTCAGCACGACTTCCTTGTCGCGCAGGAAATCGAGCTGCTTGAAATGCTCGAAGCCGAAGCCGGGTCCGCCGGTGGTGTCGATTTCGACGGTGCGGGCGACGCCAAGCGCGTCGGGATTGGCGCATGCGGCTTTTGCGGGGGCGGCGGTAGCGGGTGCAGGGGCCGGTGCGGCCTGCGGAGCGTGCGCGCGCCCTTGGGGGCCGCGGCCTGCGACCATGCCGCGCTGGAGGCGCACAGCGAAACCGCGCCGGCAAAAATCAAACCTGCCGCAATACGCATCTTATTCCCTCGCGTTGATCCCATGCTCCGGCTTGGCTTCTTGCTTCGCCCGAACGATTTCCTGCCCCTGACAATATTAGCCTAGTTGGACCGGCGCCGCCACGGCAACGGCTTTTATCCCAAGCGGTGGCAGCTTTGTCGGCCTAGACCGGTTAATTCCGGGGAGCGATGCGCGTCAGACGTCCGCCAGCGCCCGCGCAATGGCGGTTTTCACGCGCGTATCGGCGGGTTCGACGCTCTCGGGGAAGACTTCGGCGATATAGCCGTCGCGGCCGATCAGATATTTGTGGAAGTTCCAGCGCGGAACATCCTTCGGCCGCGCCTCGGCCGCCCATTTGTAGAACGGATGCGCATTCGGGCCCTTTACGGCGGCCTTGGCCGCGATCGGAAATTTGACGCCATATTGGTGGTGCGCGGTCTGCGCGATCTCGGTCGCGCCGCCGGGCTCCTGTGCGCCGAAATCGTTGGAGGGCACGCCGATGATGGTCAGGCCGCGGTCGTGAAACTCGGTCCACATTTCCTGCAGTCCGGCATATTGCGGCGTGAAGCCGCACAGCGAGGCGGTGTTGACGACCAGCAGCGGCCGGCCGGCATAGTCGGCGAGCCTGATATCGCCGCCGTCCAGTGCCGGAAACGAAAAGGCGTAGGCGGTGATCCGGCTCATGGCGGCCTGCGCCAGCACGGTCCGCGTCGAGGCCGGACGTTCCCAATCGCAACCAGCGCCGCCGCGATGATTGTCCTGCGGTCGATCATGCCTGCACCTCCTGTGAGTGCGAACTATCTGCGCCAACGATAGCGCATCGGGCGAGCGCTCGTCTCTCAACAAGCCGTTATGGCCGGAGCGGCGGGACTGCACCATGGCAGCGGCAGCAGCGGCAGGTAATGCCCGTTCCATTGGCAGATCGGTTCCGGGCCCCTGCGCATGAAGGCATATTTGATCGGCTCGGCCTGGCCGACGGCGATATGCAGCCCGAACAGCGTCACGGCGACGGGATAAGTCCATTTGTGAAAGCGCAGATCGCAGAGCGAATCGAGCAACAGCGCGGCCGCGAGAATGATCAGAGGGTCGGTGAAGACGAAATATTCGGACTTCAGGCCGCGCCGCACGCCGAGCGCGTCGATTCCGATGGCCGCCAGCAACAGCATGAGCGCCTGGATCGCGGCCTGCCGTTCGCCGCGCCGCCACGCATAGACGATGCCGGGGACGATCAGCCAGGTGAGAAACACCGTCGGACGCGGCGAGGAGTGCAGCACGAACGTGTAGCGCGCGAGAACCGAAGCGACGCCCTCGAGCAGCAGCAGCAGAATTCCCGACAGGCTGGACCGCTCAGCGATGTCGGTCGTGGCGGTGTCGGCAAAGATCAGCATTTTTTCCAGCGGATTGAGCACGGCGATCACGTTGCTGGCGTTGTATTCGAGATCGAGCGCGAGCAGCGCCAGCGATGCGCCGGCGGCCACCGCCGACATCGACGCCAGTGTTTCCGCCGGCGCTGACGCGCCAGATCGCCGCATAGGCGATCATGCAGCCGCCGATCAGGACCAGCAGTGCCGCCTGGTAGACGCCGAAGCGGCCCAGCAGCAACGGACGGAATTGCGCGGCATCGAGCAGGCTGCGGTCAAAGCCCGTCACGATCAGCGGCCACGCGGCCCACGCCGCTGCAACGGCTGCGATACCGGCGATGCCAGCCATCAGCCAGCCCGATCGCGTACTGCCAGAACGCGACACTGGCGCTTGCCGAGCCTCCGAACGGCAGCACCAGCAGCGGCAGCGCTGCCGATCAGCAGGATCGCCTGCACCTTGTTCTCGAGCCCCAGCACGCACAATGCGGCCGCGACCGCCATCGCGAGCGGACGCACAACGCTGGCGCGGCGGCCGACCACGATCAGGATCAGCAGCGCAAAGATGACGGGACACGCCGCGACGAGTTCGCTGCGCAGAATGCGCGAATGCACGGCGATGCCGCCGGAGAATGCGAACGCAACGGTCGCGATGCATCGCGACGCGCCAGTCGCGCACGCGCGAGGCGGACCAGCGCCGCGAAGATCAGCACGCAGCCCGTTGCGATCAGCAAGGCGAGCACGCGGCCGGCGCGAACGGCGCTGGTCATCGCGGCATCGAAGGCCGGCGCATTGGATGCCGACGGAATGGATGACAGCGACCAGGCGTCGAGCAGGCCGAGCGCGTGCAGCAGCTGAAACCAGAATTTTGTCGACAGGATGGTGAGGTAGGCGGTGTGATCGAAGAATAGCTGCGGCTTGCCGTCGTTGAGAACGAGCGCGTTGTAGATCACCATGAAATCCATGTCGGCGTTGCGCCAGTAGATCAGCGCGTAACCGAACAGGAAGAACGATGCCGCAAGGCCGGCCACGATCGCCGCCAGTCCCCAGCGCCAGCCGAGGAACGTCAGCCGGTCGAAGGCATCCTTCGCTGCTGGCGGTCTGCGGCTCGATCGATGGGGCCGGGGTGGGAAACTGGTTCATGCCGGCGGTGTTCTAGCCCAGCGCCCGGTCCAAAGCGACCGGCCGGCCGAACTCTAGCGCAGCGAAACGATGAAATCCGTTCCTTCGCCGGTTTCGCCGCCCGCGATGCCCTGATCGGAAACCACGATCGAGCCGCCGGTCGACAGCGCCTCGTCAATCCGCGCCATCGCATCGGCGGGAATGTTGAGGCGATCCAGCGCTTCGGCGGGGCTGTTCGGCACCGGCACCGGCTTGGTCTCGACCGCGCCGGCCATCTTGCGCCGGCGCGAGGCGCGTTCGTCCTCGTCGCGCCGCTCGGCATACCTGGACGGCGCGGGCAGCGAGACCACCGACCAGCGCAGCACGTTGGCGTCGTCCTTGTCGACCCGCGCGGTGAACACGTGCGTTCCCAGCGGCCGGTCGCTCGGCGCGATCGTCACCGGCACGTCGAACAGCGGCGCGAAATTCTGCCGCACATAGAGCTTGCCGTCCTTGCGGCTGACGAAGGCGGCGATCTGACCGCTGCGCTTTGGCGGCTCGGGTTTCGCGAGCACCGGCTTGTCGGTGACGGGCAAGCGGGTCTGATCTTTTTTGACATCGGCGTCGCGGACGGCGTCGGTCGCCGCCGTCACGCTTTCGTCGGGCTTTTCGACTGGCTTTGGGTGCTTCGGCCTTGGCCGTTTCCGTCTTGACGTCATCGGTCTTTACGTCGGCGAGCTTGGTCTCGTCAGCCTTGCTGCTTTCGCCGGCCGATTCCGCGAGCTTGATGGCATCGTCGATGGCTTGCGCTGATATGCGATGGCTCATCCGGTTTGGTTTCGGTCTCGGCGGACTTGATTTCGGCGGTCGCGTTGTCCGACGATGCGGTCTCCGTTGCCTTGGCTTGGCGAGGCGTCTCGTCCGGACGATCGCAGCATCCGGACATCGTCGACCGAGGCCTCGATAGCCGGCAGCGGCGCCGCTGGCATCCGCGGTATGGGTCTTGTTCGCGCAGCGGCGGCTGCGCCGATGGCCGACTCGTCGCAGCTTTGCGTCGGTCCTTGCGCCGTCGCCGTGGCCAACCGTCGATCGCAGTTCGAGGTGGGTCTGGCGTGTCGTCGCGGCGTCGGCGTCCGCCGACTTGTCGGCCTTGGTGGCCGCGGCCGCATCCGGCTTCGGCTCGTTGGCGGCAACCGGCTGCGGCACGACTTTCTGGGTCGCCAGCAGCGGATGCGAGAAGCTGGCAGGGGTGATTTCGCCGGGGGTGATGACGACCCGCGCGCCCATCTTGGTCCAGCCCCACATCTTCGTGGCAAAGGCCAGCGGCATGCGGATGCAGCCATGCGACGCCGGATAGCCCGGCAGCACGCCGGCGTGCATCGCGACACCCGACCAGGTGATCCGCTGCATGAACGGCATCGGCGCGCCGCTATAGATGTTGGAGTGGTGAAACTTGTTCTTTTGGATGATGCTGAAAACGCCCATCGGCGTCGAATGGCCCTTCATGCCGGTCGACACCGGGCTTTCCGCGATAGAAACCGTTGGCGTCGTAGACCTTGAGGCGTTTGCTTTTCGATCGAGATCGCGATGATCACCGGTCCCTGCGGCTTGGCCGATTTCCTTGACCGGCGCCTCGATTTTCTTGCTCTGACGGGGGCGGGCCTTTTGCGGCCGCTGCGGGCGCTGCCGGCGCGGGCTGCGAATATCCGGGATACGAATCCGACCAGTAATACAGCGCGGCTTCCGCCTGCGAGGCGGAGCCGAACGCCGCCGGCTGCCATCAAAACGGCAATCTCGCCATAGCCGTCCGGTCACAACAGAAACCCCATGCCCGCTCACGCGCATCATTCTCGAATCCTCAGCCCATCGCTATTTAGTGTTGCAGACGAGATACGCGTTCACCAGCGTAAGCCCTCTAAATCCAACGATTTTCGCCCCAAGCGTAGCAAAAAAGCCTCACATTCCGTTAAACGGCGGCGGCGCCGCGGTACCGGCGACCTTCCTGCGGGGCCTCGCGCGCACCTACATGGGGAGCCAGCCTCGCCCGACGGAGATATCCATGACATCCCAAGCCATAAGCCGATGTGACGCCAGCCGGAGATGCTGGGCCCTGTTGGCGCTGGCGCTGGTGCTGTGGCCGGGTTCGGCCTTCGCCGCCGACGAGCCGGACCTGATTTTCCGCCGCTCGACCGTGTTCAAATTGCTCAGCCCGAACGACAAGCTTGCGACCTATGGCGTCGACGACCCCGAGGTCGAGGGCGTGGCCTGTCATTTCACGGTGCCGGAGAAGGGCGGCTTCAAGGGCTGGCTCGGGCTTGCCGAGGAGGTCTCGGACATCTCGCTGGCCTGCCGCCAGATCGGCCCGATCCGTTTCAAGTCCAAGATGGAGCAGGGCGACGACATGTTTCGGCAGCGCCGCTCGCTGTTCTTCAAGAAGATGCAGATCGTCCGCGGCTGCGACGCCAAGCGGAACGTGCTGGTCTATATGGTCTATTCCGACAAGCTGATCGAAGGCTCGCCGAAGAATTCGACCTCCTCGGTGCCGATCATGCCCTGGGGGGCCGCCGACAGCGCGGTTCAGAAATGCGGCGAGTTCGTTCAAGTGACCGGAAGTGCCTGATCGGCGATTGCGGAATTTACCGCTTCACCGGGACCGGACGCGGCTGGACCCACGGTTCGGGCCGGGCTTTGGGATCGCGGTAGCCCACGAGCTGCACGAATTTCTGCAGCGCCGACTGGTTGCCGCGGCTGCTGTCGCCGCACTGCTGCTGCATCGCGCCTGCAGATCCTGCCGCGCGCCGACTTCAAGGCTGCCGGGCTTGCGGGTCGCGGTCTTGTTGCCAACGTCGATGTTGCCATTGCCCACGACTGCTATCCTTTTTTGAAGTTCATCCCAACGCGCAACGGCCCGGAAAAGTTGCATGGGACCACACTGGGTCGCCCGCGCCGCGGCTTCGGTTCACGGTCATCGAGTTGCCGAGACGCCTTCTCCACCAGAGAAAGGTTAAAAAGTCGGCGCTGGGCCTCGAACCATCTGGACTGTTGCGGGCGTCTCATGGGCAGATGATCAGGAGACGTCCGATGCGAGCCCTCAGCTACATTATCGCGCTCGTTTTCGTTCTGACCGGGCCCTCGCTGGCGGGTTCGGCCGATCGCGACATGCCGGGAGTTGGCACCTTCACCTATTGCGGATCTCCGATTCTGACGCCGGCACCTGAGATGATGGCCGCGATCAGGCCAGTGAACCAGCGTCGCTGGCCAATGGACGACCGTTCGCGATGCAGCTCCGAAGAGCAGCGATCCAAAAACTCAACCTATTGAAATAATTGAGTTTTTTCTGACATTGTTTCGTCCGACGCGCGGCGACGAAACAATTCTCCCGCGCGACGAAACCATTTCCCGCTTTTCGCGCAAACATCCGGAAACAGCCGTTGGTTATCAATTTGACAACGAAGACGGCGGGCAGCGCCGGCAGCCGAAACCCGGAGACAGTCAAATGCGGACCCTCAGCTTCATCCTCGCCTTCGCCTTCATCCTCGCCGGCCCCTCGATGGCGGGTTCGTCGGACAAGGGTCTGCCCGGCATCGGCACCTTCGCCTATAACGGCTCGCCGTCGTCACCTCGGCTCCGCAAGCGATCGTTGTCGCGTCGCGATCCGCATCAGAGCCGCAACCAGAAACCTGAACCAAGAAAATTGCCGGTAAGGCCGATCATGTTTTTTCGTATCAGTTCCGCAGCGATTGTTGCTTCCTTCATTCTGGCCGGTTCGGCGCAGGCTCAAGTCCGGTCGCTGCTGAAACTTCCCGATCCGCGCGGAGAGTTCGTGCGCCAGTGCGCCCCGCATATGCTGGGACGCTGGGCGCATCCTGAATCCGTTTGCGGCTGCCTGCACGACCATGCGGCCGCCGCCGTTGAAGACAACGACCTTCGCGAAGCCCTGCTGCGCGGCATCAGCGAAACCGGCGTGCCGACCATCGAGACCCATTGGGTGCCGCCGTCGAAGCAATCCGAGATCGGCGCGACCTTCACCAAAATCGCGAAGCCGACGCTGCAGTGCATGTTCGAGCCGGCGAACTAGCCACACAAGGCGCGCCACGGCCGATCAGCTGCCATTATTTTCCCGCCTGCAAACCTGCGCAAAGCTCCCTCAAACCAAAACCCTGCGTGCAACGGCCCGCCGGTGTGGCTCGACACCGCGGCAAAGTCTATTGTGACTCGGAAGGCAGGGACCGAGTCTAACGGTCCGTCAGCGCGGGGGAGTGAATGCAGTTGCGGCGCATCCTGATGCCGTGCGCAGCGCTGGTCGCGCTGGGGTGTTCCGCGGCTGCCGCGCCCGATGAGGAGCTGTTGGGCAAGGCGGCGGGTTATCCGCTCGGCAAACGCGCGACCTGGTTCTATGACGAGAGCGTGCGGGTCGGATCGTTCAGCAACCTCGACAAGCTGCTGCCCCATTACATCCTCGGCAAGTCAGCCACTCCGCTGCCGCTGCCGAAAGCCGCCGGCGAAGCACGGATCGAGTACCGGTTCGAAAACCAGACACTGACGCTCGATGATTTCCTTGACCATCAGCGCATCACCGGCCTGCTGCTGATCAAGGACGGCCAGGTGCTGGCTGAGCGCTACCAGTACGATCGCACGGCTGCGCATCGCTTTATTTCGCACTCGATGGCGAAATCCATCGTCAGCCTCGCGGTCGGGATGGCGCTTGCCGAGAAGAAAATTGCCTCGCTGGACGACACCGTTGCCAAATACGCGCCGCAGCTCGCCGGCAATCCCTATGGAGAAACCTCGATACGAAACATGCTGAGGATGTCGTCCGGCGTGCCGTTCACGGAGAAGTTATGACGGCAAGGACGATCTGACCAAGTTCGGGATCGCGCGCAACAAGCACGGTTCGATCGCAGCGCTGCGCATGTTCACCGACCGCGAAGTCGAGCAGGGCACGCGGTTTCACTACGCCTCCATCGAAACCGTGGTGCTGGCGGTGTTGCTGCGCGCGGTGACCGGAACCACGCTCAGCGAATATCTGGCGCCGCGGCTGTGGCAGCCGATGGGTGCGGAAGCCGACGCCAGCTGGATCAAGTCGTCGGATGGTCTCGAGATCGGGTCGGGAAGTTTCAATGCGACCCTGCGCGACTATGGACGGCTGGGAATGCTGCTCGCCAATGACGGCGCGGTCGGCGGCAAGCAGGTGGTGCCGAAGGATTATCTGCTCGAGGCGACCGATTGGCACCGCCAGCCGGCTGCGTTCGCGCCGCGGCGCGCCACGCCGTTTTTTGGATATGGCTACCAGTTCTGGACTTTTCCGGCAGAGAAGCGAAGGTTTGCCCTGCTCGGCGTTTACGGCCAATCGATCTTCGTCGATCCCGAACTCAAGCTCGTGATGGTGATCACGGGCGCCGCCAAGAACGCCAGCGTCGGAAAAGAGTTTTTCGCGGCGGAACGCAACGCGCTCTGGCGCGGCGTGGTCGCCAAATACGGCAGCTGGTAACGAAGCATATTTTGAGGAGGGACTACCATGCGAACCATCATCGTCGGCCTGGTCGGCATCTTGACGTTATCGCCGTCTTTGGCGCTCGCTGCCGACGCAGCGACGCTTGAGGCCAACAAGAAGACGGTGCTTGAATTCTACGAAGCCGGGCTCAACAAAAAGGATTTCGAAGCCGCTTCAAAATTTTTCGGGCCGCGCTACGTCCAGCATAATCCAACGGCGCCGGATGGGGTGGAGGGATTCAAGGCGTTCGTCGGTTTCCTGCGTGAAAAATTTCCCGACTCCCACAGCGAGATCAAGCGTTCCTTCGCCGATGGCGACTATGTGATCCTGCATGTCCACAGCGTGCGCGAGAAAGGCAGCCGCGGCCGCGCCATCGTCGATATTTTCAAGCTCGAGGGCGGCAAGATCGTCGAACACTGGGACGTGGTGCAGGACGTTCCGGAGAAAGCCGCCAACAGCAACGGCATGTTCTAGCGACTTGCCGACCGGACGACTGCCTCGAGACCGGGTCTACCGCTTCTTCGTCCCCAATCGCGGAATGCAGGTGCGGGTGCGCAAGACGCCGGTCGCCGTCATCTGCGCGCCCGACACTTCCTTGATCTGGCCGGTGGGGCAGGAGCCGTCATCGACAAGGATGCGCTGACCCAGCCGCAGATCGACGATGTCCTGCTCCCGCGAGACCTGGGCTGCCATCGCCGAAGGCGCCGACGCGAAACACGCGAAGCCGCCGAGCAGCAACACGAACAAACGCGCGCTGTGTGAGATTTTCATCATCGATGGAACAGCCTGCCTCACTTGCTCTGGATCTTGAGGCCGCCCGGGCCGACATTGATCTGCACGCCGTCCGGTTCCTTCTTGGTCTGATAGAGATTGTAGCCAAGCACGCCCACCGCGACGATCAGCGCGCCGATGATGAGAAACAGAATATTGCGGTTGCCGGGCATGCGGTATCTCCGTGGTTGGCCTTCACTCTATGGTCGCGCCTGCAATTCTGAAAGCGATCAAAAACGGCTGCAACCCCAAGCGAAAGTATGGTTTGATTGGCGTGCGCCGGGCTCTTCGCGGCGTGCGCCAAGGGGAACAGTGACGCAATGAACGCCAGCGATAACAGCCAAAGAATCCTCGACGCCGTCGACGCCGGTTTCGACGCGCAACTGGCTACCACCCGGGATTTTGTCGCGATTCCCTCGACCCGCGGCGCCGAAGGTCCGTGCCAGGACATGATCGGCGATCTCCTGCGCCAGCGCGGCTACGAGGTCGACGACTGGCATATCGATGTGAACGACCTGAAGGACCTGCGCGGCTTCGGCCCGATCGAGCATGATTTTTCCAGAGCGCGCACGGTGGTCGGCACCTACCGGCCGGCGAACAATGCCGGCAAATCGCTGATCCTGCAGGGCCACTGCGACGTGGTGCCGACCGGACCGCTTGAGATGTGGGAGACGCCGCCGTTCTCGCCCACGATCCGCGACGGCAAGATGTACGGCCGCGGCGCCTGCGACATGAAGTCCGGCACCATCGGCGCGCTCTACGCGCTCGATGCGATCAAGGCGGCGGGCCTCAGGCCGACGGCGCGGATTCACTTTCAGTCCGTGATCGAGGAAGAGAGCACCGGCGTCGGCGCGCTCTCGACCTTGCAGCGCGGTTATCGGGCCGATGCCTGTTTCATTCCCGAACCGACATCCGGCAACATGGTGCGCTCGCAGGTCGGCGTGATCTGGTTTCGCCTGAGGGTGCGCGGCTTTCCGGTGCACGTGTTCGAAGCCGGCGCCGGATCCAACGCGATCACGGCGGCCTATCATCTGATCCATTCGCTGGAAAAGCTCGAGACCGAATGGAACGAACGCGCCAAGGCCGACCGCCATTTCAAGGCGGTGACGCATCCGATCAATTTCAATCCCGGCATCATCAAGGGCGGCGACTGGGCCTCCAGCGTGCCGGCGTGGTGCGACGTCGATTGCCGGATCGCGATCCTGCCGGGCTGGTCGGTCGCCGATTGCCAGAACGAAATTCTCGCTTGCGTTTCGGCGGCAGCGCGCGACCATCGCTTCCTCTCCAACAATCCGCCCGACGTGGAATGGTCGGGGTTCTTGTCGGAGGGCTATGAGCTGACGGATTCAGCGGCGCCGGAAGCGGCCTTCGCCAAGGCCTACAACGCGATCTATGGCGGCGCGGTGCCCGAACTCGCCTTCACCGCGCTGACCGACACGCGCTTCTACGGACTGAACTACAACATCCCGAGCCTGTGCTTTGGCGCCAGCGGTGCGGCGATGCACGGCTTCAATGAATATGTCGATCTGGATTCGTTGCGGAAATCCACCAAGGCCACCGCGCTGTTCATCGCGGAATGGTGCGGGGTGGAAGCGATCTGAACGCGAAAATTGCCATGATTGTTGTTGAGCGCCACTCACCATCGAAGGCGATTTCGGATCGCTTGCAGAGACCGGCGGCTTCCGGCGGCGAACGGACGGGCTTGACTGCATTGCACTCGCGGCTGCGGTTCTTGACCCTTATCCGAGGTTTGTGGTTGACTGTTGTGTGTTCCTTTCTAGGGAGTTGAACATGAAGAAAATTACTCTTGTTGGTCTTGCTATCCTCGCCGTCTCTATTTCTCCCGCTTTGGCTAAGGGCAAAGCGAAGCCGAAAGCCGCCGCAGCCGCCGCCACGAGCACGGTTAGCCCAATGCCGGTCATCGGCCAGCCTAGTGCCGCTGATCTCGCGTTGTACAAGAAAAATAAGCAGGCCTCCGGCGTGAAGTAGTCACGTCGAACGTTCGGATCTCGTTAGCGCCGCTGTCCGCTGGATGGCGGCGCTAATTTATTTCGCACCATCCTCCCCGAACCCATCATTGCCATTGCGACCCGGGTTCCAAGCACTGCCGATGAGGCTCTAATATCGATGCGACTTCCGCTTTTAGCACTTTGCGGACCATGGCCGATACACGGCCGAACATCCGCTGTTGAGCGAGCAGCAGACGTCGGCACCTCGGCTGGCACCGTAAAGCATGACTTCGCTGAATGGGCGCCGAGTTCCTAAATAAGGGCTCGCAGGTGCCTTCAAGCTTCCGCCCGGGGAACCTGGGAAGTGCTAATGGCGTTTGGCTTTGCCGCCTGTACCCGGCGGCTTCGGGGGTAGGGACGTGTCCATACGGCTACCGGGGCAATACTCAACGCGCCTTCATCTATTTCTGCTTGCTGCCGCAGTCGTTATCCCTCTCATCGCCTTTGCTGCCATGGCTATCTATCGGTACGCTCAAACCGAGCAGATCCGTGTAGAGCAGGAGGCGGTCCGTATTGCCGGCTTGACCGGGTTGCTTGTGGATGCCGAACTGCGGCAGTTGATCGCGAGGTTAGAGGGCTTGGCTGCCTCATCGGCATTAGCTCGCGACGACTTGCAAGGCTTCCACGCAGAAGCAAAGCTCCTCACCAATGGCCGAGACGAGACCATCATTCTCCGTGATATGACGGTCCGCCAATTCTTTAACAGCCAACTGCCCTTTGGGGCCCAATTGCCAGACGGTCCGGCGTTCTCGCTGGAGGAAAGATCGGACTACGCGCAAGGTCGCCCCCACATATCCGATGTTTACCTAAGCCCTCGGAACAGCGAACCCCGGATCGCTATTGCGTTGCCGATCATTCGTGATGGATCGCCCAAATATGTAATCGGCCTGACCGTTCCGACCTCCAGCGTTCTAAGTGCTTTTCTCCCGGCCATTCCCCCAGGCTACATCGTCGCAGTTGGTGACCGAAAGGGAGCATACGTTACACGTTCCGAACGCCACGAAGAATTCACCGGCAAGCCGGGTTTGCCTGTTTATGTGAAGCAGGTGGTAGGAAAATCCGGATCATTCAGGTCGGTCAATTTTGACCGAAAGGAACTTCTGGCTGGCTATTATCGATCTGAACTCTCAGGCTGGTTCTACACAGCGAATATCCCAATCGACAGGCTTCAAGCTCCCTTAAAGACATCACTTCTGCAGCTTGCCGGAGTGGGTGCCGCAGCACTCGCGATTTCGGGTTATCTCGCACTATTGTTTTCGCGAGGGATAGCAACTGCGGCCCAGGGACTTGCCGAAAGGGCCCGCGCCCTTGGCGCCAGTGAGAAGGTTGAACCGGTAACCTCCCATCTTGCCGAGTTCGCGCTGATAAGTAATGCGCTGGTTGCTGCAGGTAATGCGATAGCCGAACGTTCGAGAGAACGTCAGCGCTCCGAGACCCAGCGCGAGCTGTTAGTCAACGAACTAAACCATCGCGTGAAGAATTCGCTTGCCGTCGCCCAATCTATTGCATCACAAACGCTGCGATCGGCTCTATCTATGACGGAAGCGCGATCTGCATTGTCTGATCGGCTCGTTAGCCTGGGACGCACCCATGATATTTTGACAAAGGAGAATTGGGAGGGCGCCAACGTGGCCGACATAGTTGCTAACGCCGTCGATCTGTATGGTGGGCCCGATCGGATTTCCACGGACGGCCAATCCGCGCGTCTCGCCCCAGGACCGTCACTGTCAACGTCCCTCGTGCTTCACGAACTCATGACGAATTCAGCAAAGTACGGGGCGCTTAGCTCGGATACGGGGACAGTTTCGATCAGATGGTGGACCTCAGTGGACGAAAGCCGCCTCGGCTTTTTCTCAAGTTTGAGGAAGCGGGCGGGCCGCATGTCACTCCCCCCGTGCACCGAGGTTTCGGCTCTCGACTTTTTGCGGCCAGTTTTGCGTCGCCAGAGGAAGGCAAAATAGCTATCAACTATCGACCGACTGGGGTGATCTGCGAGATTGAAATTCAATGTGGGTAGTTGCCAATTATGGTAGTGCCGGCTGGCGAGAGCTGATGCGGGGGTAAGCGACCTAGGGTCTATGTCGCCTTTTGAACCCAAAGCGGACGTCACCCTTCGGTAGCCCGCAAAGCGCTTTTGGAACAGCGTCTCGGCTGGCGCATGGCCGGTTGGTGTGTTCAAATTGGTGCGGTTGCAGAGCGGTAAAATGCGGCGGCGAGAATTTCTGGGTATTTTAAGCCTAGCGGCTTGGCCGAAGGCCGCGCTCGCCCAGCAGCAGCGTATCCCAATCGTGGGGTTTGTCGGCTTTGCGACGTCAGAGGTTGACGCCGCAACGCTCGTTCCATTTCGTAAGGCAATAGCCGATCTTGGCTATGTTGACGGTCGCACCATCATCATCGATGCACAGTCGACCGGCGGCGATATTGGCCGTGGCCTTACACTAATCGACTCTCTCATTTCGAAGCCCGTGGATGTACTCCTTTCGCCGGGACCGGCCGCGGCGCGTGCCATCGTCAAGAAAACAAACATCCCCGTCGTCGCGGTGGCGCTACCCGCCGTGCAGAGCGATCCCGATCTTTTTCAGAGCCTCGCGCGGCCCGGCGGAAGCCTGACCGGCTTTGCGGCGTTCGGCGAGGAGATGTCAGCCAAGCGCATCCAGATGCTGCGGGAAGTCGTACCCGACCTGAAGAGGCTGGGCGTAATGAATAACGCCACCGACCCTACCTTCAGCGCATGGGGAGCACAGACCATGAAGGAAGCGCGCATGGCGGGCATCGAGCCGGTGCGGCTCGGCCTCACCATCGCCTCCCCCTCAGCGGTAGCAGAGCAACTCAAGGTACTCGCAGATGCCGGCGGCAACGCCGTGATCGTGATCCGCGATTACATGACCGCGGCGATGCAGAACGAGATTTGCCGGATCGGCGCCGAGATGAAGATCGCCGTGATCGGCCAACAGGGCGAGTTCGCCCGCGCCGGGGCGCTGTTCAGTTATGGCGCTGATATCGGTGACTTGTTCCGTCGTGCGGCCGGATATGTCGATCTGATCCTGAAGGGGCAAAAGCCCGGAGAGATGCCGATTCAGCTTCCTACCAAGTTCGAGCTGATCGTCAATCTCAAGACCGCGCGAGCGCTGGGGCTGACGATCCCGCCGACAATCCTCGTCCTGACGGACGAGGTGATTGAATAAACTTTGTCCGCTTCTGGCGCCCTTTCATAAATGACCGGTCAAGCTAGTGATCGGCAGCGAACGCGACGCATTGCGCAGCGCCCGCAGAGCGCTTACGCCCACAACGCCTTCACGATCGCATCGAGTCCATCCGTCAGCGCCGCCGGCCCGGGCTGCAGGATCAGCGGCGATTTTATTTCGATGATGCGGTCGTTGCGAACGGCCGGAATCTCGTCCCAGCCCGGCCGCTTTCGGATTTTGTCAGCCACCACTTTCTTGCCGCACCAGGACGCGAGAATGACGTCCGGCGCCGCGGCGCGCACAACTTCCGGCAGGATGATGCGATCCTTGGCGGCCTGCTGAAACCTCAAGTTAGGCAGCACGTCTTCGCCGCCGGCGATCTCGATCAGTTCGGAAACCCAGCCGATGCCGCTGATCAGGGGATCGTCCCATTCCTCGAAATAGACTTTTGGTTTTGGCTGATGCCGGGGAGTGGATGCAATCGCAGCCAGACGCGTCTCATAGCCGGTTGCCAGTTGATCGGCGCGTTCGGCCGCGCCGACCAGCGCGCCCAGTGTACGGATCATCGCCAGGATGCCGGCGACGTCCCGCTGGTTGAAGACGTGGATAGCAACGCCTGATCGCACGAGATCGGCCACGATGTCCGCCTGCAAATCCGAAAAGGCGAGAACGAGGTCCGGCTCGAGCGCCAGGATTTTCGGGATGTCGGCGGAAATGAACGCCGACACCCGCGGCTTCTCGCGCCTGACCTGCGGCGGCCGCACCGCGTAGCCGGAGACACCGACGATGCGATCCTGCTCGCCGAGCAGATACAGCGTCTCCACGGTCTCTTCGGTGAGGCAGACGATGCGGCGGGGAGGGAACTGGCGCATGGCGGGACGATATGCCGAATTACTCGCGCGTTGTCACTGACGCCATTACCTCGGACGTCATTGCCTGGATTACCTGGCTCATCCATCATCCGACGAAACGTCATTCCGGGGCGCGCGAAGCGCGAACCCGGAATCTCGAGATTCGGGTCTGGTCCTTCGGACCATCCCGGAATGACGACGCCCATTTGAGCGGGTCAAGCCCGCGTACGACGGCCAGAGAACAACGGGAGAAGACGGACCATGACGCCGCTTGAAAAACTCAATTCGATGAAGATGCCGTTCGCGGAATTGAAGGGCGTGAAATTCACCGAAGCCGAAATGGACCGCGTGGTGGCGCGGATGCTGGTGCGGCCGGATCTCTGCACCCTCCACAACACCATTCATGGCGGCGCCGTGATGGCGTTCGCGGATTCGGTGGGCGCTGCGGCGACCGTGATCAATTTGCCTGCGGATGCCAAGGGCACCACCACGATCGAGAGCAAGACCAATTTCATCGGCG
Source organism: uncultured Alphaproteobacteria bacterium (assembly GCA_963742695.1). GTDB lineage: Bacteria > Pseudomonadota > Alphaproteobacteria > Rhizobiales > Xanthobacteraceae > Bradyrhizobium. The sequence goes on along the minus strand of CAVUNF010000045.1, from coordinate 41,734 downwards.
GCGCCAAGGAGGGGATGACCGTGATCGCGACCGCGACCCCGGTGCATCGGGGACGGCGGACCCAGGTCTGGCAGACCCGGCTGGAGACCGAAGACGGCAAGCTGGTCGCGGTGGTGACCCAGACCCAGATGGTGCTCTAACCAGCCCGCCGGGCCCCATCCGGCCTCGCCGCAAACCTTAACAAATCGTTAATCGAAATGTCGTCAACACATTGCAATTGTTGCCTTTATTTGAGGCAAAGGCCGCTCTTGTATTCCATGCTGCGGTGCACAATATTGAGGGTCTAGGGATTCGACGCTTCCTCGAGGGCTATCCAAGAGGAGTTATGAAAGTGAACTACCAGCACACCACGCTTCCGACGCGCGCCAAGGGCACCGTTCGGATTCTGCGTCAGCAGGAGGAATTGCCGCTGCTGCGCGATCATCTGTTGCGGCTCGATCGTGCGAGCCGCCATGATCGTTTCAATGGCTTCATGGATGACGACTTCATCGAGCGCTATGCCGCCAAATGCGCTGACGACGGCACCGTCATCATTGCCTATGTCGAGGACGGCGTGGTCCGCGGCGCGGCGGAGCTGCATCCGCCGGATCAATCCCCCGACGCATTGCCGGAGATCGCTTTCAGCGTGGAGGCGTGTGTGCGGCGGCAGGGCGTCGGCAGCATCCTGTTCACGAAGCTGATCGCGGAAGCGCGCTCGAAGGGTTATCACGCCCTGCGGATCACCACCGGCGCGCAGAACCAGGCGATGCGGACGCTGGCCAACAAGTTCGGCGCCCATCTGACGTTCCGCCACGGCGAATCCACCGGCAGCATCGATCTAACGCCGCAACCGCAGCCGGAATCGGCCAAACGCGCCATCGCCACGCCGGCCGACGCCATGCGCGCGATGATCAATGTCAACCGCGCCTATTGGAAGCTGATGCTGCGAATGTACGGCTGGGGTCGGACGGCCTGAGCAGCGGCCACTGGTTACGGCCATTCGCGGGCGTAAGATCCTGCGAATGGCGCGCGGCGGAAGCCAGTCAGGTCCCGGTGCGCTTGTCGTTGCCGAATTTCCGGATCACACGGCGTTCGACCACGATCGAGCGCTGCGCGCCTTGTTCGCCGGCGATCACCCGGGTCGAGGAGCGTGCGGAGAGCCGTCCGGCCTTCTTGACTTCGGCGGTGACGGATTCGATCGGCAGCCCCATCAGCGACGCGGCGATTTCGGCCTGCGCTTCCTGGTCGTCGGTGATGCCGATCGCGGCGAAGATGGCTTCATCCAGCGTCGGAGGATCGCGCCGGACGCGTCGCGATCCATATTTGGTAATCCAGTCTTCGCTCATCGGGGCCTCTCGTGTGATCAGAGATACCTAAGGGCCCTCATGTTGCATTGCAATATGAAATTGGTATGGCAATCCAGCTATGCATTTTGCTGAATTAAAGGCTTTCCAGTTTGGCAGCGTCATAGATCTCGATGGTCGTGGCCGCAGCGGCGAGCCCGTGCAGCGCGCGGACGAAATCGCGCGACGCCGGGACCGCAAAATGCGCCTTTAGCGCGGCGCGATCGGCCCATTGTTCGATGAACACCAGGCGCAGCGGATTCTCGCAGTCGATATGCACGGCGTGGGAAATGCATCCCGGCTCGCCGCGCGAGCGATGCACGTGCTCGAGGCTCAATTTGCTGACTTCGCCGAGGGAATCTTCCCGTGCGGTCACGCTGCCGGTTACGACGATCATGATGTTCCTCCGTCGCGTTCGATCGGTTTCATGGTCATGTAATTAAAGGTCATGTAATTAAAGGTCATGGAATTGAATCCCCGGCGCCGGCAAAGTCCACCGGCTGTTGCGGCCAGCGCTTCAGCGCGGCATGTCCGGCATCGGTCAGCACATAAATGCCGCGCTCGGCACGGTCGAACCAGCCATAGACATTGTGCAGCAGGATTTTCGGGGCGTCCGGAATCTCTGGCTTGAGATCGCGCACCCGCCGCGGGCCCTTCGACAGCGCCTCCGCGCAGGCCAGCGCCTGCTGACGATAGGCGGTCATGATCGGCGAGCGGGTGCTTCCCCCCAGCGCCGGATCGCCCTTGCGGCGCTGATGCTCGGAGATCAGGCGCGAGCGCTTTTTTGGGTTGCGGCGCGGGCTCGTGGTCGGCGGCTTGACGATCACTTCCACGTCGCCGGAATTGGTGACCGCCAGCATGCCAAAGCCGAGCCGGCGGCACAGATTGCGATAGCGCGCGTCGCTCTCGCGTCCCTTGCCGCGCGCGGACATCCTGGCGGCAAGCCAGACCTCGTCGGCGGCACCAGCGCGATCGACCGCCTGCAGCACCAGCTCGAGATTGAAGGAGAGCTTCAATTCGCCGATCACGACGATCGGGGGATCGTCGGGGCTGAGCGCCACAAGGTCGCAGCCGCCGACCTCGCCCTTGACCGTGAAGCCGAGGTTTTCGAGGAAGCGTTTGACGGGCAGATATAGCGCGGTTTCCAAGCTGGCTCCGGTGTCGCCTGCGCGACTCAGTAAGGGCAGTTTATCAGGGATCTAAGGTCACGCGGACGGGGGATTTGATCACGCCGTGCCGGAGCGGCTATCCTGCCATTCGGGGAACACGACGGCGCGACGAATTCCATGATCAGGAACGGCCTCTACCATATCACCGTGGAAATGCTGGATGCGGCCGAGGGCGGCAATCAGGGCGTCATGGTATTGCGCGATGGCGCGATCCGCGGCGGCGATTTGTTCTTTTACGCGTTCGGGAGCTACACCTCCGCCAACGGCAAATGGAAGGGCGAAGTCACCAACCAGGAACATTCGCCGACCTTCGGCGCGCGGCCGAACTGGGAACGCAAAGTGGTGACCATCGGATTTACCGGAACCTACACCGACGAGGCGGCCGAAGCCGATGGCATGGCGCTCGCCGGCAAGCAGAGCATTCGGTTCAAGTCGAGGCTAAGGTTGCTGATCCCGGATTGAACAGGCCCAGAGAATGCGGGCCGGAGCTGCGTTGGATGCTGCAGGGACTTTACAAGGTTGAGATGCGGACGGTGCACGGTTCGCGCCGCGGCGTGCTCTATGTCTATGACGGCAAGATGATGGGCGGCAATTCGGGGTTCGCGTTCGTCGGCACCTACCGGGAGTCCGACAGCGGCGAGGTGGACGTCGATATCGCGGCCTTGCGCCACTACGAGGATCCGAACTTCCAGCCCTTGTTGAAGACCGACAACATCGACCTGACGCTTAGGGGCAAACGGCAGGGCGAAGCCTATCATTTTGAAGGCGGCACGCCTCAGCTGCCTGGCGTTGTCTTCAACTCCGTGATGACGCTGATCAGCGAGGAAGCCGCGGCGCCGTTACCAGCTGCCGGGGAGGGCGGCATCAGCAACGGTCTTTACTCCATCCATATCCGGATGCTCGACGGCATCGACGGCGGCAACACCGGCGTGATGGTGCTGTACAATGGCCGGATCCGTGGCGGCGATGCCTTCTTCGACTATTTCGGCTCCTACACCAGCGCCAATGGCAGATGGAAAGGCGAACTCATCAACCACGAGCACACGCCGAGTCAGGGCGAGCGGCCGGTGTTCGGCGGCTACGAGGTCGGCATCGGCTTTTCCGGCACCTACACCGAGGACGGAGCGATTGGCGAAGCCGTGGCACTCGCCGGCAAGCGCAGCATTCGTTTCAGCGCGGTCTTGAAGAAGCTGGCGGAGGCGTGAGAATGTTTTCAGCAAGTGGAACCGGTTCGCGTAAGAAAACCGCTTCGAGAGCCCCGGTTCGATTCATCCGGCTAACCGGAATCAGCGCGCCGGTGACGGCGCTGGCGGCGTCGCTGATGAGAAACAGGATCACGTTTGCCAGTTCTTCCGGCGTCACCCATTTTGCGAAATCCGCCTTCGGCATGCTGGCGCGGTTGGCCGGCGTGTCGATGGTCGACGGCAGCACGGCGTTGACGGTGATCTTGCCCTTCCATTCGGCGGCAAGCGCCTCGGTGAGCCGATGCACGCCGGCTTTGGAGGCGGCATAGGCGCCCATGCCGGCGCCGGCCTGCAGCGCGCCGATCGCGCCGACATTGACGATCCGCGCCGAGCCGGCGACGGCCAGATGCGGGATCGCCGATCGCGACGCGTTGAGCGCGGTGAGCACGTTGAGGGCGTACATGTGCTGCCAGGTCTTGGGGTCACCCTCGGCGACCGCCTCGAACGCAAAGCCGCCGGCGATATTGATCAGCGCGTCGAGCCTGCCGAAATGCGACGCCACGGCGTCGATCGCCTTGCTGGCTTGCGCAGGGTCCGAAAGGTCGACGTCGCCGAGTTCGATCCGGTTGGCGCTCGCCGCGATCTGCGATGGAGCGTAATCCACGCCGGCCACCCGTGCGCCGCGCGCCAGCGCCAGCTCCGCGACCACCTTGCCGAGCGCGCCCGAGGCGCCGGTCACGACAACGACTTTTCCGTTCATGATCGGTCTCTCCGGGACAAGAATTCTGTCGGGCCGACACTACCGTCAGGGGAATTTGCTTTGCAATGCTGGCATCTGTCGCTCTTCGGTAGCGTTGCGTGACGCGATCGCGAAGAAGTTGCCGGCGCTGGCCTGAGACCACCGTATTGTTACGGTGGCCGATCGATAAAATTTGTCCGGAGTTCTGTAAGCCGACTGCAGAAATATCCCGATAGGCTTCGGGTGGTCCAATCACTGGGCAGGGGCGCTTCACCATGAGATATCTACCCGATCACGGTTTACCGCTGGTTCAGCTTAAGGAACAGCGCCGGGATTTGATTGTCGCGCTGCAAAATCGCAACGGACCGGTCAGCGGCTGGGAACTGATGCAGATTGCCGCGGTCCAGCAGGCGATCTCGGCATTCGAGGACGTCATTGCCGACCTCGACGCTGAAGCGGAAATGGAAGCGGCGGCTTAGTCACAAAGGCGCGCCCGGCGGGCGCGTTGGTCTTAACTTCGATACGGCGGCTTTGCCGAATGAGCGTCCAGCATATAGCATCTGCCGTGGCGTTGAGGGCCTGCCTCACGCATCCGAGCGGACCATGCGCCAAGCCCTGATCGTCCCGGCCATCATTGTCGCGTTGTATTTGCCGCAAGCGGCCGCGGTGCTTGCGCAAGGCTGCGTCGCCGACAAGTATGGCGGCCTCGTCTGCGGCGAGGGCAACAACGCATTGCGCGTCATCGCCGATACCACCTCGCCATCGGGCAAATTCGCATTGGCATGGCGCAGCGCCCAGGGACTGCCGCAGGGCGACAAGGCGCCATCGGGCGAAATCGAGAATGTCCTGGTCCGCCTCGCCGACGGCGCGCCGCTTGCGAAGCTCGGCGGCGTCTTTTGGGCCACCGGCGAGATGCGCGCCAACCGCCACGATGTGATCGCGGCCTGGTCACCCGACAGCCGTTCAGTCATCGAGGTCTCCAACGATCGCTGGGATACCTATTCGCTCGGCTGGTATTCGCTCGATGGCAGTGACAAGGCCGCGACATTGGATTTGCGCGCGCTGGTCGAACCGGCGCTGAAGGCAAAGTTGCCGCCGGCCAGGCGCGAGGGTTACTCCTTCCGCGTGCACGAAGATTTGCCGGTGAAACTCGACGCCCGCGGTCAGGCCCAATTCACCGCGATGCTCTATGTGCCCAAGGCTGAGACCAGCCTCGACTACCGCGTGCTTGTCCATATCGGGTTCAGAGGCGGCAAGCCGGCGGCGCGCATCCTGTCGATGCAGCAGGTAAAGATAAGTGGGCGTCGCGCGCCGAACCCGCAAGGCGCGTCGTTTCGATCAGGCTTCCAGATAGCGCGCCTGCAATTTTGCGCGCTCGGCGGCACCGAGGCCCAATCCGTCGCTGAAATAGTTTTCGAGACCGCCGTAGTCGGCGCTGATCGCCTCGAACGCGGCGGCGAGGAAGGAGGCCTCCACCGAACCCAGCGCCTGTTTGACCTCGTCGGGAAGATCCGGACTGTGGGTGGGATCGCGCCGGTAGAAGCGGTTGGTCATCAGATAATCCTCGGCGATCACCTCATCCGGCACCTCAAGCGCATGCAGGATCAGCGCGCAGGCGAACCCGGTGCGATCCTTGCCGGCGGTGCAATGGATCACCAGCGGCGCGCTGTCCCCGAGCAGATGGCCGAACAGCGTGCGATAACTCGGCGTGCTCAGGCGCACATAGTTGCGGTAGGAGTCGCGCATCACCTCCATCGCATCATCAGATGAAAGCGTGCCGGCGGCGGCAAGCTTGGCGCGCAGCGTAGCGACCACCGTCGGCTCGACCGGCAGCGAGTGGACGGTGATTTCCTCCACGCCGCAGATGGCGGCGGCACGTTCCTCGGTGCCGCGGAAATCGAATGCGCTTCTGCACGCCGAGCCCGCGCAGCACCGCGATATCGGCTTCGGTGAGGTGGCCAAGATGGTTGGAGCGGAAGATCTGCCGCCAGCGCACGACGCGGCCGTCCTTGCCCGGATAGCCGCCGAGGTCGCGGAAATTGCTGGCGCCGGCGAGATTGAGGTGGCGGACGGGAAAATCTGGCATGAGATCAGTCAGGTTATCGGGATCAGCTTTGGCATGGGGATCAGCTTAAGCCATCCTCTGGGGCGGAGAAATGACCGACCGGGCGTGTCGCCCGCTCCAGTCCGGTCTATACTGAACCCGCAGAGGGGGCGAACATGAATCGGCGCGGAACCACGCTTTTCGGTGCAGTATTGTGTGTTGCGGGGGTTTTGGGCGGCTCGTTGCCGGCGTTCGCCCAGACCACGTTCCAGAACTATTCCTGCGCCGACGGCTCGCAATTCCTTGTTGCATTCTTCCAATACGACAAGCGGGCGCATCTGCAAATCGATGGCAAATCGGTCACGCTTGGCAGGCGCCTGGCCTTGTCCGGATCGACCTATTCGGGCTCCGGCGTCACCTTGAAGCTCACCAAGCGAGGCACCACGCTCAAGCACGCCCGCAGGCCGGTGACGGCGTGTGCGCTGGTGACGTGAAAAAGGGCCGAAACGATTTTGTTTCGACCCTTTTTCATCACCTGATTTCGCACCGATCGCCGGTGCGTTGGCGCCCGCTGTGCGGCCGGCATCTAGCTATCACGGCCCGGCTTGGACTCCTGGATGGCCGCTTGGTGGTACCAGGCATCGGCCAGAGCAACGTCGTTCACGCGTGACGAGGCAAGGTCGGTAACGGCCTTGGCTTCCTCGTGGCGGCGCCCCAGAAGAGCCGCGCGGCCCCCGGTCGGGAATTGGTAGATCTTGGCGGACCCGTGATTCAAACTCGTATTCATGGCAGTTTCTCCAATGCCGTTGCGCCTATGGTGCGCCCGAACTCGTTCTCGACTGGTTACTGAATCCGATATCGGACCTGCCCGCCGCGGATGCAATATGATCAAAACAAACTCATCCGATGTATAAATCGTAGGCATTTTTGCCGTTGCTGCAGAGGAGGCAGCGGGCACGTGGCTAACGCGTGAGCCGCCGCCAAGGTTGCGGGGCCGGATCACTTTGTCGGCGAATGTCTCCGACAGATGGCGCGGCTTTCATCGGATCAGCCTCGCTTGCCGCGAACTGCCGCGTAATCAGGCGTCATTTTGGCCTGATTCAGCCTGGCCGAAGCCGCTCCGAGCCATCCGAACCGCGCGGCTTTGCCGCACCTTATTGGCGACCGGCTGGCCGGCGTTTTCGCAGCCCGAATCGCGCTCCGCGGGGCGGATTTGGCACCTTAATTGCTTGGTAAGGATTGGCCGATGTGGCCGGGTAGACGTGCGGGTTTCGCTTCCGCACCTTTCGCATCATCAACGCATGAGAGAGCTCAATGACAAAATACAAGCTCGAGTATATCTGGCTCGACGGATATACGCCGACGCCGAATTTGCGCGGCAAAACTCAAATCAAGGAATTCGATTCGTTTCCGACGCTGGAACAGCTGCCGCTGTGGGGTTTTGACGGCTCCTCGACCATGCAGGCGGAAGGCAGAAGCTCGGACTGCGTGCTGAAGCCGGTCGCGATCTATCCGGACGGCGCGCGCCCCAACGGGGCGCTGGTGATGTGCGAAGTCATGATGCCGGATGGCGTCACGCCGCACGCGACCAACAGGCGCGCGACCATCCTGGACGACTCCGGCGCATGGTTCGGATTCGAGCAGGAATACTTCATGTACAAGGACGGCCGCCCGCTCGGCTTCCCGACCCAAGGTTATCCGGCGCCGCAGGGCCCGTATTACACCGGCGTCGGCTATTCCAACGTCGGTTCGGTGGCGCGTGAGATCGTCGAGAAGCATCTCGACCTCTGCCTCGCCGCCGGCATCAACCACGAAGGCATCAACGCCGAAGTGGCGAAGGGCCAGTGGGAATTCCAGATCTTCGGCAAGGGCTCCAAAAAAGCCGCCGACGAAATGTGGATGGCGCGCTATTTGTTGCAGCGGCTGACCGAGACCTACGGCATCGACATCGAGTATCACTGCAAGCCGCTCGGCGACACCGACTGGAACGGCTCGGGCATGCACGCCAACTTCTCGACGACCTATCTGCGCGAGACCGGCGGCAAGGCCTACTTCGAGGCGCTGATGGCGGCCTTTGAGAAAAATCTCATGGACCACATTGCCGTCTACGGGCCGGACAACGACAAGCGCCTGACCGGCAAGCACGAGACCGCTCCCTGGAACAAGTTCAGCTACGGCGTGGCCGACCGCGGCGCCTCGGTCCGCGTGCCGCACTCGTTCATGAAGAACGACTACAAGGGCTATCTCGAAGACCGCCGCCCGAACTCGCAAGGCGACCCCTACGCGATCGCTTCGCAGATCCTCAAAACCGTCGCCGAAGTTCCGACCGCAGCCAAGGCGGCCGCGGCCTAGAACCTCCGGTACGCGGCCCCGGGCCCGGGGGGCGTCCCGCGCCGCTACCCGATGATCCGCCAAAGCCACCACGCTTTGGCGGATCATTGCGTTTGATGGTCGCGCTTCAAATCCATTTCCCCGCCATGCAAACCGCGCTAGAGATCGCACCGGTTCGCAGGGGCGTGTTGGTTGCTCGAAGGTTTTTACAAGGTCAGGTTCCAGGTCAACGAGGCGGTCGGCCGAAGCGTGATGTACTGCCATGGCGGCAGCATGCTCGGCGGCAATTCGGCGTTCGCCCATTACGGCACCTTTGAGGAGATCGACGGCGTCGTTACCTCCGAGATCACCAGCCATCGCCACAATGACGACCCGAATTACAAGTCGCTGCTGGGCCACGACATCGCCACCATCGACGTTCGCGGCAGCGCGCAAGGCGACATCTACAGTTTCGTGGGCGGTTCGCCGCAGATGCCCGGCGCGGTGTTTCGCTCGGTCATGACGCCGATCAACGACAGAATCGTTGCGCCGGTCGCAGCGGTCGGCGAGGGCGGCATCGTCAACGGGCTCTATTCCATTCATATCCGGATGCTCGACGGTGTCGACGGCGGCCTGACCGGGGTGATGCTGCTGCATGACGGCCGCATCCTCGGCGGCGACGCCTTTTTCTACTATCTCGGCACCTATACGTCGGCGGACGGACGCTGGAAGGGCGAAATCCTCAACCAGGAGCACACCCCGGCCAAGACCGAGCATCCGATCTTCGGCGGCCATGAGGTCGGCATCGGATTTTCCGGCACCTGCGACCACGAAAGCGCGCTGCTGGACGCGACCGCCCTTGCCGGCAAGCGCAGCCTGCGATTGAACGCGGTGCTGAAGCTGATGCGCCGGGCGTAGCCGCGCATGGAAAATCTGGTTCGCGTGCTCTCGACGCTGGCCCTGAAAGGCGCGGTCGGCCGTCTCGCCGCAGGTTATCAGGCGGCAACCGGAACCCGCATCGATGCCGATTTCGCGCCGACGCTGGCGCTATTGGATCGGCTGCGCGGCGGCGAGGTCGCCGACGTCGTCATCCTGACCCGCGAAGGGCTCGACGATCTCGCAAGCGAGGCCATCGTGGCCGCAGACAGCCGGGTGGATCTGGCGCGGTCGTTCGTCGGCATCGCGGTGAAGGCCGGAGCTGCCCATCCCGACATCGCGACCGAGGCCAGCTTGCGCGCGACCCTGCTCGGCGCCCGCTCGGTGGCCTATTCGCGCATCGGCGCCAGCGGCATCTTGTTCGCGCGGCTGATCGGGCAACTTGGAATCGCTGATGACGTCAACGCCCGCGCCCGGATCATTCCGTCGGGCTTTACCGCCGAGCGGCTGGTGTCCGGCGAGGCCGATCTTGCGGTCCAGCAGATCAGCGAATTGAAGCAGGTCAGCGGTGTCGAGGTGATCGGGCCGATCCCGCATCATCTGCAAAGCCCGGCGGTATTTTCCGCCGGCCGCGTGGCAGAATCGAAGCGGACGGCTCAATCCGACCGGCTGCTGAATTATCTCGCCTCGCCTGAAGTGGCGCCGGTATTGCGCGATTGCGGGCTGGAGCCTTGAATTGGCGCGCGGTTCGAAGCTAACCTTCGGCCGATGTGCGTCCTGATCAAACCACCTCGCGGGCTTTGCTTCGCAGCGCTCTGCCGCATCGCCGTCGCGGCGATCTCGATCGCGGCGGTGCCGAATTTGGCCCGCGCGCAATCGGCCGATCTCGTGCTGTGCGACCGGCTCGCCTCCGACCCCGCCGATCCGGACAAGCCGGCCGACGTCAAGGGTGTGCCCGATGTCGCGCCCGCCGACATCGCCACCGCGATCAAGTTCTGCAAGACCGCCTCGGCGGCGTCGCGGCGGGCGCTCTATCAGCTCGGTCGTGCCTACGCCGCCAACCGGCAAACGGTGGAGGCGATCGGCGCCTGGCGCAAGGCCGCCGACAAGGGCTCGACTTCGGCGATGGTCGAACTCGGCGTGCTCTACGGCACCGGCGCCGGCGTGGCCCGCGATGAAGACCAGGCGCGCAAGCTGCTGGAGCGCGCCGCCTCGGCCGGCAATCCGCGTGGTGTTACCAATCTCGCTGCGCTTTCCGGTGGCGGTGCGGCGTCGAACCCGGCGCGGGGACGGGAGTTGTTGGCAAGATCCGCCGAGACCAATGCCGAAGCGCAGTATCAGCTCGGCCTCATGATGGCGGACGGCAGCGGCGGCGCCAAGGACGATGCCGGCGCGCGCAGCCTGTTCGAGCGGGCGGCCGCCCAAAATCACGCCGGCGCGCTGGAGCGGATGGGCGCGTTCGCGCAAGAGGGCCGCGGCGGCCCGAAGGATACCACCGCCGCCAAAACCTATTACGAGCGCGCCGCGGCGCTCGGCGATGAAGACGCCAAGAAGGCGCTGGAGCGTATCCGCTGCCCTTATGTGATCAAGGACAAGCGCGGGCAGGTCGTCACCAATCTTTGCTTTTGAGCATCGCGGGGGCTTCCTTTCCCCGATGTTTGATCCCGGCGGCGCGTCGCACTTGTGACAAACGGCCGATGTACCGGTTTGCTCCGGGGTGCTAATCCAAACCGATTCGAATGTTCAAGCAGGTAACTCTGGTGCTGGATGGACTTTACAGGGCTGAGTACGGGGTAAACGACGCGTTCGGCCGCAGCGTAATGTGCATGCATGCCGGCAAGCTGCTGGGCGGCAACTCCGCCTTCGCCCATCTCGGCACCTACCGGGAAGAGAGCAACGGCGAGATCGCGGCCGAGCTGATCACCGAGCGTCACAATGACGATCCCTATTACAAGCCGCTGATGGGCGCCGATGTCGCGGCGATCAAGGTGCGAGGCCGGGCGCAAGGCGGCAAGATCCGCTTCGAGGGCAGCGCGGCGCCCGCGCCCGGCGCGGTGTTCTGGGCCGAGTTGACGCGGCTCGAGGACGAGGCGGTTGCGCCGGTCGGCGCGGTGGGCGAGGGCGGCATCGTCAACGGGCTCTATTCGATTCACATCCGCACCCTCGACGGCATCGACGGTGGCCTGTCGGGTGTCATGCTGCTGATCGACGGCCGCATCCTCGGCGGCGATGCGTTTTTCTATTACCTCGGCTCCTATACTTCGGCTGATGGCCGCTGGAAGGGCGAGATCGTCAATCAGGAGCATACGCCGGCAAAGGGCGAGAACCCGGTGTTCGGCGGCCATGAGGTCGGTATCGGTTTTTCCGGCACGTGCAGCGAACAGGGTGCCGAACTGGAAGCCATTGCGCTGGCCGGCAAGCGCAGCCTGCGGCTGACGGCTGACTTGAAACTGATGCAACGGGCGTAGCCGCGTCCGCGATCAATCCTTGATCAGGACAACGCCGGCAATCAACAGAGCAGCGCCCAAAAGCCTGGAAATGCTGATTGGATGCGGCGTCAATCCGAACGCGCCGAAGTGATCCAGTGTGATCGCGGCAGCCATCTGCCCCGCCACGACCAGCGCAATCAGCGTTGTCGCGCCAAGCGATGGCAGCAGCACGATCATCAGCAGGATGAAGATGCCACCGAGCACGCCGCCGGACCACGCCCACCACGGCGTATTCGCGATCGCCTTCGATGACGGCACGCGTTCGCCGAGCACGAGCAGCACCACGATCATCGTCAAGAGACCGCCGGCATAGCTGACAAAACCTGCCCAGGCGGGCGAGGTCAATGCGATCCGCATGGCGCCGTTCAGCACCTGCTGGACCGCGACGCTGACGCCGGCGCCGAGCGCGAGCGCATAGAGGAAGAAGGCTTGCAAATTATTCTCCAATCACGATTGTCACGGCTGCGAGCCGAGTACGCCCATAAACACGATTCCGTTCAGCACCGCCGCGCCGAGCACGAGCCCCAGCGCCAGGCCAAGGTCGCGGCCCCTAAATCCCTTGATCGCCGCTGATAGCGTCAACCAGAAGAAGATCAGCGTGAACGGCACCGTCGGCAGCATGTCAGGCAGCGGCGGCGGCGTGGCGGTCATCGAGAGAGACTCATGTGGTAGCAAGTTTGTTCAGGTTGCCACGGGATCAGGCGAGTGGGCAGGGTACGATGCAGTTTATTCCGTGCGTCGTCCCGGCGCAGGCCGGGGACACATACGGCGCGGACGCGCGTTTCTGTTCCTTGGCAGAGGTCTTTTTCACGCCTGACGCCAGGGGTTATGAGTTCCGTCCTGCGCCGGGACGACGCGTCGACGGCGAAAATCGCCGCCAGCCGGATTGATTTGCCGGTCCGGCAAATTACATATGGTGAGCGCCACGTCTTCGTGAACCGGTCCTGCCATATTTGTGGTTCTGCATGGTTCGGCCGCGTTGTACGATGTTTCAGGAAAATTGCAGGGAGATCAACATGACGGCTTCAACCGAACGCGCTGTGCTTGCCGGCGGCTGCTTCTGGGGTGTGCAGGATCTGTTGCGCCGCTATCCCGGCGTGATTTCAACGCGGGTGGGCTATAGCGGCGGCGAGGTGCCGAACGCGACCTATCGCAATCACGGCAATCATGCCGAAGCCGTCGAGATCATCTTCGATCCGAAAGTCATCAGCTTCCGAAAAGTGCTGGAATTCTTTTTCCAGATCCACGATCCCTCGACCATGAACCGCCAGGGCAATGACCGCGGCGCGAGCTACCGTTCGGCGATCTTCTACACCAGCGACGAGCAGAAGCTGATCGCGCAGGACACCATCGCCGATGTCGATGCCTCGGGCATCTGGCCGGGCAAGGTCGTCACCGAGGTGACGCCGGTCGGGCCGTTCTGGGAGGCCGAGCCCGAGCATCAGGATTACCTGGAGAAATATCCCAACGGCTACACCTGTCACTTCGTGCGGCCGAACTGGACGCTGCCGCACCGGGCGGACAAGGCCGACACCGGTACGCGCGGCGCCACCGCCGCGTGAGCAAGGGCTCCGACCTTCTGGTCGCGGCGCTGGAGAATGAAGGTGTTGAGTGCATCTTCGCCATTCCCGGCGAGGAAAACCTCGACGTGCTGGAGTCGCTGCGGCGCTCCAGCATCAAACTGGTGCTGACGCGGCACGAACAGGCCGCCGGCTTCATGGCGGCGACCTATGGGCGTCTCACCGGACGCGCCGGCGTTTGTCTGACGACGCTCGGTCCCGGCGCGCTCAACCTGACGACGGCTGCGGCCTACGCGCATCTCGGCGCGATGCCGATGGTGATGATCACGGGGCAAAAGGCGATCCGCAGCAGCCGCCAGGCCCGCTTCCAGATCGTCGATATCGTCGCGACCATGCGGCCGCTCACCAAGATGGCCACGCAAATCATCGCGGCGCAGAGCATCCCGACCCTGGTTCGCGACGCCTTCCGGGTGGCGCAGCAGGAGCGGCCGGGCCCGGTGCATCTCGAACTGCCCGAGGATATCGCGGCCGACGAGGCCGCCGCCGACATCATTCCACCGCATGTCGTCGAGCTTCCGGTTGCGCCCGCGGAGGCGATCGAACGCGCCGCCAAAATGATCATGGCCGCAGAGCGGCCGCTGGTGATGCTGGGTGCTGCGGCAAGCCGGCCGCATCTTGCCGAGCCGCTGTCGGCCTTCGTGCGCCGGGTCAAAATACCGTTCTTCAATACCCAGATGGGGAAGGGCGCCGTCAATGCCGGCTCCAATCTCTACATCGGCACGGCCGCACTTTCCGAGCGGGACTGGGTGCACGCGGCGATCGACCGCGCCGACGTCATCTTGTCTATCGGCCACGATACCGTGGAAAAGCCGCCGTTCCTGATGGGCCATGACGGACCTGATGTGATCCATGTCGGCGCGACGCCGGCGACGGTGGAGCAGGTGTACTTCCCGCAAGCGGAGATCGTCGGCGACGTCGGCGCCAGCCTTGCAGGCCTTGCCGATCGGCTGGAGGGCAAGCTCCCCAACGCCTCGGCCTTGCTGGGATTGCGCGAAGGGATTTTGGCGCGGCTTGCGGAGGGGGCGACCGAGGACCGCTTTCCGCTGACGCCGCAGCGCATCGTCCACGACGTTCGCGAGGTGATGCCGCCTGACGGCATCGTGGCGCTCGACAACGGCATGTACAAGATCTGGTTCGCCCGCAACTATCGCACCAGCGTCGCCAACACGCTGCTGCTCGACAACGCGTTGGCGACGATGGGCGCAGGCCTTCCCTCGGCGATCGCGGCATCGCTGATCTACCCCGGGCGGCGCGTGCTCGCGGTCTGTGGCGACGGCGGCTTCATGATGAATTCCCAGGAGCTGGAGACGGCGGTGCGGCTCAAGCTCAACCTCGTCGTGCTCGTGCTGGAGGATCGCGCCTACGGCATGATCCGATGGAAGCAGGAGGTCGACGGCTTTACCGATTTTGGACTGGATTTCGGCAATCCGGATTTTGTCGCCTATGCGAAGTCGTATGGCGCCAAGGGCTCCCGCGTCGGCAGCGCCGGAGAATTCAAAACGACGCTGGAAGGTGCTTTCCGGGAGGGCGGCGTGCACCTGGTGGTGGCGCCGATCGACTACAGCGAAAACATGCGCGTGCTGGTGCAGGAGCTGCATTCGGTGTGATGGGGCGGTAAATCCAGAACCCGTCATTCCGGGATGGTCCGCAGGACCAGACCTCAGATGCGCAATTGCGCATCGGGGAACCTCGAGATTCCGGGTTCGATGCTTCGCATCGCCCCGGAATGACGAACAGGAGATTGCTTTGCCGCCTTAAGCCGCGCGCACCTCGGAGAGGAAGCGGTTGACCTGTCCGGCGAGATCCTTCGATTGAGACGACAGCTGCTCGGCGGCGCCGAGCACCTGACCGGCGGCCGTGCCGGTGTGGTCGGCGGCGCGCTGCACGCCGGAAATGTTGGCGTTGACTTCCTGGGTGCCGCGCGCGGCTTCCTGGACGCTGCGCGAGATTTCCCGGGTCGCAGAGCCCTGTTCCTCGATCGCCGACGCAATCGCAACGCCGATCTGGTCGATCTCGGTGATGACGTCGACCACGTTCTTGATCGCCGCCACCGTTTCGTCGCTCGCGGCCTGGATGGCCGCGATCTGTTCGGATATCTCGGTGGTCGCCTTCGCGGTCTGGCCGGCCAGCGATTTGACCTCCGAGGCCACCACGGCAAAACCGCGGCCGGCTTCGCCGGCGCGCGCCGCCTCGATGGTGGCGTTGAGCGCCAAGAGGTTGGTCTGGGCGGCGATGTTCTGGATCAGCGTCACGACGTCGCCGATCTTCTGCGCGCCCTCGGCCAGCGAGCGGGCGGTATCGCCGCTGCGGCGGGCACTCTCGACCGCGCGCGCCGCAATCTGGGTGGATTGGGTGACTTGACGGCCGATCTCGGTGATCGAGGAGGTCAGTTCTTCGGTAGCGCTGGCGACCGTCTGCACATTGCTCGAGGTCTGGTCGGACGCCGCGGCCACCACTGCCGCCTGGCGGTTGGTGTCCGACGCGGTCGATGACATCGACTGCGCGGTATCTTCCATGGTGGCGGAGGCCGTGGACAGCCCGCCGACCAGTTCGCGCACCTTGGCTTCAAAAGCGTGGGTGAGTTCGTCGAGCACGCGGGCGCGCCGTATCTTGATCTCGTTTTCGGCTTCCTGCGCGGCGGCGAGGCGATCGGCCTCGATCCGGTTGTCCTTGAAGACCCGTACCGCCGCCGCCATGGCGCCGATCTCGTCGTTGCGGTTGACGCCCGGAATTTCACAGGAGACGTCGCCGCCGGCGAGTTGCGACATCGTCGCGGTAAGGCCGACGATTGGCTGGCAGACGCGGCGGCGAACCATGATCACAAGCGCCAGGCTGGCGCCCGCGACCGCGATGAGGCCGGCGAGGGCGATCAGGAAGGAAAAGCGCGCGGAAGACCAGGCCGAGCCGAGGATATGTTCGGCGTTGGCGTAGAAGGCGTCGCGCAGCTCGACGACTGCACCGAGACCCTTTTGCGACTCCACGAAAAAGGTGTCTGCGTCGTGCTCGTATTTGCCCGAGATGGCGCCTTCCTTGGCCAGCTTCAGCTCTTGGCCGAAGCGTCCGACATAGGCCTCGTTCATCTTCTCGAGCGCCGCTGCGATGTTAGCGGGCGTCGCCGGATTGCCGCGCAACTGCTGCAGCGACATCAGGATCTGGTCGGCCCGGCCCTGGGAGCGGCTGAGCTCCATCTTTTCGGCTTCGGTCGCGACCCGCTTCGAACCCACGAGGTTCTTGTGGACGCTCGCGTTGTAGCCGCCGACGTCGCGCAGCGTCCAGGCGATGTTGGCATAGCTCGCCTGCCGGTAGGCGTCGCCGTCGAGCAGGGCCATCTTGCGGACCTGCTCGTCGAGCAGCGTGGTGACGGCGGTATTGAAGACGGCGTTATCGGCGACGATCTTCCGGGCGGCGTCCTTGCGGGCTTCGGCCGGACCGTCGATCGCCTTGTCGATGGCGTCGCGAAGGGCTGTGAATTTGCTGTTCAGGGCGTCCATGCCGCTGGCCACCGCGGCGCCGTCGTCAAGGCCGCCGGGCAGGACTTTGCGGATCGCGTTCACCTTGTCGCGGGCGCCGTCGGTCTGCTTGCGGTATTTGTCGTTGAGCTCGGCACGCATTTTCGGATCGACGGCGGCAGGCCCGTACAGGATGTTGGTGGCAAAGCCCCGCTCGGGGTTCATATAGCGCGGGATGTCGCCGACGGCCCGGACGATCTCCAGCCGGCGCTGCGCCACGGAAACCTGGTCCATGGTCTGGTACTTTGCGACGGCGACATAGACCGCGAGACCGCCGCCGACGGCGGAAAGCGAGACGATGGCGGTCGTTAGCAGGGTACCGATTTTCATGGGATTGGGCCGATCACAAAGGTGGAGACGCAAGGATGCTTCACCGTTAGCGGGTGTGAATTAAGCTTGAGGTTTACATTTGCGGGCGCGGCTTCGATACCTTCGGACATAATCGCCATCGGAGATGCATCACATGAGCCTCTTGAACACGCCATTCGATCCCGCGCGCGAAACGGCTCTGGTCACCGGGGCGGGCAACGGCATCGGCCGTGCCATCGCGCAAGCGCTGGTCGGCGAGGGGGTGCGCACGGTGTTTGCCGATGTGAATCCGGAAACGGTCGCAACCGCCGTCAAAACCTCGCCGCGGCCGGAACTGGCCGTGCCGTGGGTCGGCGACCTCGCCAACCGCAGCGCCTGCGATGCGCTGCTGGCGCATGCGCAAGGCGCGCTCGGGCGGGTGACGCACTTCGTTCACTCAGCGTCACCGCCGCGGCGCGAGGCCGATCATGCGATGGCGGTCAGCCGCGAGACCTGGGCGCAGATGCATGCGGTCAATCTCGAGGCCGGCTTTCACCTCGCCCGCGAACTGGCGCGCCCGTTGATATCGGCGCGTGAGCCGGGCTCGTTCCTGTTTCTCACCTCGCTGCATGCCGGCACGCCGCGCAACCTGTTGCATTACTCGACGGCGAAAGCGGGGCTCGCGATGCTGGTGAAGGAATTGGCCAAGACATGGGGCCGCTTCGGCATCCGCGTCAACGCGCTGGTGCCCGGCGCCGTCGCCGCCGGCGGTTTTGTCGCCGATCCCGCACTTGCCAAACACATCCCGCTCGGCCGCCTCGGCCAGGCCGGGGATCTTGCCCCGATGGCGCTGGCGGTGCTGTCGAACCGGATTTCCGGATATGTCACGGGCGCTGCGATCGTGGTCGACGGCGGGCTGTCGCTGACCAACTGGTTCGAGCCGCCCGAACTCGGCGATCTCTGAGCGGTCCCGGCCGCATTGGGCTGTGGCCCAATCATCACACTGAAACGGAAATGCACTGGTGGTTCCGAGGCTGGTCGCATTCCGGCCCCGGTTCCGCCCCGATTGGATTTGGAACCTGTGCCTTGTCGGATTCCGGTTTTGGGCGGGGGCGCAGACTGGGGATAAGAGATGTCTTCGATCTTCCGTGCCAGGAGTTCGTATTCGCGTTCGTATTTGCATTCGGACGTCGCCGTTAAAGCAAATCATATTCACGACGTGTCGCCGGTCCCGGCCGCGCGGGTGCGGAAAATCATCCAACGGGTTGCCGTCGTTTTGTCTGCCGCGTCGCTGGCGGCCTGCGCGCAGTCCTCCGTCGTCAGCCAAAAATCCGGATCTCCCGCCGCGAGCCGGCAGGCCTCGCAGCAGCACGAGGCAACGCCGACCAGGAAACGCGTGGCAGCAAAACATTCTCCCTTCGCGCCGCGCAAAGCCGCGGCCGAAACACCGGCCGCCTCGCAAGGAATTGCCAGCTTCTACTGGCAGGGGACGACGACCGCGAGCGGCGAAAAATTCAATACGCACGACTTGACCGCCGCGCATCCGACCTTGCCGTTCGGCACCAAGCTGCGTGTGACCAACGTCTCGACCGGGCGGTCGGTGATGGTACGGGTCAATGACCGCGGTCCTTACGTTGCCGGGCGCGTTGTCGACGTTTCCTATTCCGCGGCGAATGCGCTGGGAATGGTCGACAGGGGTCTTGCCAGCGTCAAACTCGACGTCGTCCAATAATCCTGCGCGGCTGGTCATCAATTGTGCGCGGCGGGAACTGGAACGAGATCTCCGGTTCGATAGTTTCCATGGCAGACCGCGGCGCCACGGCGAAAGTTCCCGCGGCCCCGATCAATGGACATCAGGGAGAGCGAGATGACATCCGAGATGCAAATCCACACCATCGCGCGGCAGATGCTGGAGCGGCATGGCCCGGGCGCGATCGCACAGGCGGCCAAGAATGCCATGGCCTGCGAGAGCAAGGGCGACGCGGAAGAGGCCAATGAGTGGCGTCACATCGAGGACGCCATGAAGATGATGCGGGGACCGCATCAGAGCTAGGACCGCGAGCCAGACGATGCGATGGCGCGTTCACCGGCGCGTGCGCGCCATCGTTCCGGCAACGATCTGCATGGCCACCCCAATGACCCACCCGGCCATGATCATGGTGGTCCAGGCCATGTGCGGATCGTGACGGAGCACAATGACGCCGACCGCGGCAAACGCCGAAAAGGCAGCGAGAAAGGTGCCTACCGCGCTCAAGAATTCCGCGGTGTCGATTCCTGCTTCGGCACCGCCGTTGGCTTCGACGGAACGAAACGGCAGCTGAGGCGTATCGATACCCAGGTAAAATCCGACGGCGCCGCCCAGCATCATGATGAGCAGGAAAGCCTGGGAAGTCAGCGGCGCGACGCTCGTCCCCACCAGCACGGCCACAAACAAGCCGCTCGCCGCCCCGGCCATCGCAAGGCCAAGGCGCTCCAGAACGTGGGCAGTTTTTCTGACGCGAAATCGCACGGCAGTACTCCGCACATCATGGGCGGCATGCTAGGACTTTTGTCGGCGGCCTGAAAGAGAATACCGGCAGGCCGCGGCTGGCGGCTAACTGTCGCGGCCGGTCGTAACAGGGCGGGGCCATGACCAATCGCATTCTGGTGTTTTACGGCTCCTATCGCTCCGACCGCATGGGTATTCGCCTCGCGCAATACGTCGTCGAAGGCCTGCGCAAGCGCGGCGACGAGGTCGAACTGATCGATGCCAAGGCGGTCGGCCTGCCGATGCTGGACCGCATGTACAAGGAACATCCGAAGGGTCAGGCGCCCGCGGCATTGGAAAAACTCGCCGGCCAAATTCGCGACGCCGACGGCTTCGTCTTTATCAGCGGCGAATATAATTGGGGCGTCCAGCCCGGCCTCAAGAACCTCACCGACCATTTTCTCGAGGAGTGGTTCTGGCGCCCCGCCGCCATCGCCAGCTATTCGGCCGGCCGTCTTGGCGGCGCGCGCGCCTCTACCGCGTGGCACGGCACGCTCTCCGAGATGGGCATGGTGGTGATTTCGAGCACGATCGGGGTCGGCCAGATTTCGCAGGCGCTGTCGGAACAGGCCGAGCCGATCGGCGACGGCGGCAAGGCGCTGGCGCACGCGTTTCCGCGATTCGCCGACGATCTGGCGTGGTGGGTGGAAGCGGCGAAGGCGCAGCGGGCCAGGAAGGCACCGCCTTATTGAGGATGGGGCGCACTCAGAAGGCAGCGTTTCCAGCGCGATGCTTGGCATGCCATTTCGGGCCGGGGCCGCGCATGTAGTGGCACTCGGGCCGGTAGCCATCGCAGACGCGGTCGACCAGGCGGTGCCACTCCGTGACGATCCGGTCGAGGTGGCGGAGCAGCGGCATCAAGGTGAGTTGTGCGGCGCGCATGACGACCTCAATGCACTCTGCCGAGAACGGACGAGAAGGCGACGGTGAAGATCTCGTCGTCGAAATCGTCGCTGACATGCACGACCCAGTCGCGCCAGTCTTCGCCGCTCTTTTCCATGATCAGCGATCGCACCACGCAAGCCGCGCGGTCACGCGCCTCGGCGAGGCTGCTCACCGCTGCGCCGTATTGATCGACGCGAATTTCGCGGGAGTTGGAGCAGTGGAAATAGACCTGGGTCATGTTCGGTCTCCTTCGCAAAGCAAATCTGCGTCTCAGCGATAGCAGCGGCGGATTCCGCTGAACATTCCGGTCGATTCCGGCCGGGGAATTACGGGCATGTCTCACAACGTGACGGCAAGCCTAGCCGGATCAGGCCAACCGCATCCGTGATTCACCTCACGCTGATTCCGTTAAGGATCGCTTAACCATGTTCGCTCAGGCTTGCAGTCATGGAATCGCAGCGGAACCGGATACGAGCCGGCAGCTGCAAGAGAAGGCCGGTGGCGTAACGCCCACCGGCCTTTTCTCTTGGGCGAGCTATGGAAGCGAGAAGACGGAGTCGCGCTACCGAAGCGTGTGCAGCGGCTATCGCGTTCGCGACCTCCAAAGCGATCACGTCCCAGGACTCAAAGACGCCGATCCGAATCGCGGTGACATCGCCATACCCTGTCCAAATCCGGCTGACCGTTGCCCACGCGGAGAGAGGATCACGCTTGTTCATCGTTTGGGTGGGCGGGAGGGGCCTTTTGCGGCTTAGCAGAACCTATGGGGCGCAATAGCAAGCACGCGTTGGCATAGCGCCGTCGCCTATTCACCTCTCGAAGCCGCTAAGGCGCGCGCTTGCGGGCCACCTGGCGATTGGTGCCACATTGGGAACCTGTCTGCTTTCTCGCTTGCGACCGCCGGTTCAACGGCGGCGCTTTCTCGACCAACCGGAGGAATTACACCCATGGCCAGCCCGATCACGCGCGGCGCGCTCGCATTCGCTTTCACCGCCGCAATAGCTCTGGCGGGCACGCCGGCCTTCGCCCAGCAAAAGACCGTCATCAAGCTCGGCTGGACCACCTCCGAAGGCGCGCAGGACCCCTATGCCGTCGGCGCGCGCGCCTTCAAGGAACGGGTCGAAGCGGGCTCGGGCGGCCGCATCGAGATCCAGCTCTATCCCGAACCGGCAGCTCGGCGACGAGAAGCCGATGCTCGAGGGCATGCGGCTCGGCACGGTCGATGCCGGCGTCATCACCAACGCGGTGATCGCCCAGATCGAGCCGGCCTTCCAGCTCAACGATCTGCCCTTCCTGTACGAGAACGAGGCGCAGGCCCAGCGCGTGCTCGACGGCCCGGTCGGCCAGAAGCTGGCGGCCAAACTCGAATCCAAGGGCGTCAAGCTGCTCGGCTGGATGGAAGGCGGCTTCCGCAACATGATCAACAATGTCCGCCCGGTCGAGAAGCCCGACGACGTCAAGGGCGTGAAGTACCGCGTCATGCAGAACCCGGTCTTCATCGGCATGTTCTCTTCGCTCGGCGGCAATGCCGTGCCGATGGCCTGGGGCGAGACCTTCACCGCCGTGCAGCAGGGCGCCATCGACGGGCTGGAGATCCCGCTCGCGGTGATCGACCAGAACAAGTATTTCGAGGTGACGAAGTTTCTCTCGATCACCAACCACACCTATTCCGCGATTCCGCCTGCTGATGGCCAAGCGCGCCTTCGACAAACTGCCTGACGACCTGAAGAAGGTGGTGACCGACGCCGGTGTTGCCGCCACCAAGGCGCAGCGCGAGGCCGCGGGCGAGGCGGCCAAGGAAGTCGTCGCCAAGCTCGAGAAGGCCGGCATGAAGGTCAACCGCATCAGCGACTTCAAGCCGTTCCGGACCTCGGTCGAGAGCGTCTATGAGCAGTTCAAGGGTTCGATCGGACCGGAATTGATGCAGGAAGCGGCCGCCGCCAAGTTGTAAACCTGCCACCCGCGAGCCAGCAGCCATGGCCAATTCCGCCGTGCGCGGCGTCGAACGCGCCATCGCGTTCGTCACCGGCGCCTTGAAGCTGAGCCTGGTTGCTGCGACCGGCATCATGGTGTTCTGCATCACCATCCAGGTGGTGATGCGCTATGTGTTCGGCCGCACGCCGTCCTGGTCCGAAGAACTGGCCGTGCTGATGTTCTCATGGACGGTCATGGGCGGGCTGGCGCTCGGCGTGCGTGAAGGCTTCCATGTCCGCCTCGACATCCTGATCAACCAGCTTTCGCCCGGCGGCCGGGCCTGGGCGGAGCGCGCGATCGAGGCGCTGACCGCGGCGTTCGGTTTCTTATCTCGCCTGGTCGGGTCTTCGGTTTCTGGAGATGACCGGTGGCTCGGTGTCGGCCGCGATCGGCTACCCGATCGAAGCGCTGCATGCGCTGGCCCCGATCGCAGGCGGCCTGATCGGCCTGTTCGCAAGCTGGCGCCTGTTGATCAACGCGCCTCGTCGAACAACTTTCCCCAGAACTGGCGCCATGAGCGCCAGCGTCCTTCTGCTCACCGCGGGCTTTGCCGTGCCTGGTCACGTTTGGCGTTCCCTTCGCCATCGCCATCGGCGTCGTCGTCACGCTGGTTCTGGTGGTCGCCGATATCGAACCGGCTTTTCTGGCGCAGCAACTGGTCGCGGGATCGCAGTCCTTCAGCCTGCTCGCGATCCCGCTGTTCATGCTGGCCGGCGAACTGATGACCGCCGGCGGCCTCTCGCAGCGCCTGATCGACGTCGCCGCCGTGCTGGTGCGTCACCGCACCGGCGGCCTCGCCATGGTCGCGGTGCTGGCCGCACTGGTGTTCTCGGCGATATCAGGTTCGGCGCCCGCGCACCACCGCGGCGATCGGGCGATCCTGATTCCGGCGATGGCCGCGGCCGGCTACAACAAGGCTTTCGCCGCCGCGATTGCGGTCAGCGCCGGCGTGCTCGGGCCGTTGATACCGCCCTCGATCGCCTTCGTGATCTGGGGCATCGTGGCCGAGCAGTCGATCGGCAAACTCTTTCTTTCGGGCATCGTGCCGGGCCTCGCCATCGCCGCGGGTCTGCTGGTCGTTTGCTATGTCCATGCCAGGCGCAACAACGTTCCCAAACAGGAAAAAGCAAGCTGGGCCGAGACGCGCGCGGCTTTCGCGCACGGCAAATGGGCGCTGCTGTCGCCGCTGGTCGTGCTCGGCGGCATCTATGGCGGCATCTTCACGCCGACCGAGGCCGCCGGCATGAGCTGCATCTATGCCGTCATCATCGGCCTGTTCGTCGAGCGGCAGATGAGCTTCAAGGCGCTGCCGGACATCATTCTGCGATCGGTGCGGACCAGCGCCATCGTCACCGCCATCATCGCGGTCTCGGCGGGCTTCGGCGTGCTGGTCGCCCAGGAGCAGATCGCAACCGGCTTCGCCACCTGGCTTGCCAGCCATGTCACCGAGAAATGGATCGCGCTGGCCGGGCTCAACATCGCGTTCTTCCTGCTCGCCGCCGTGATGGACGAGATCGCAATCATGGTGATCCTCGGCCCGATGCTGATCGCGATCGCGACCAAGTTCGGCGTCGATCCGATTCATTTCGGCGCCATCATCGTCACCAACGTTTCGATCGGCATGGCGGCGCCGCCGATCGGCTACTGCCTGTTCGTCGGCATGGCGATTTCGGGGCTCAGCCTGACCCAGATATCGCGGGCGATCTGGCCGCATATCATCGTGATGCTGATCGTGCTGTTCCTGGACCACCTATATCCCCAGTTTCGCGCTGATGTTCGTGCCGGGAAAGTGAGCGGGCAGGGAACCGGGCGAGTTCCCGGGCGTTTGACTGGATGCATCCGAGGGCGCCGGGCGCACTCCGATTTCCGCCGCCGTCTTACAGAGGTGACGCCTGCTCCGAGGTTCATCCATCCTCGTCCCCGGCCAGACCGTCTGGAAAAGGTGCGAAGCGAGCCGGGTCGCGGTTCTCAACGACGCCGCCGATTATTTCGCAGCGTTGCGCGACGCGCTGCTGCTGGCTGAGCGGCAAGTCTACATCCTTGGCTGGGACATCCACAGCGAGACGCCGCTGGTCGGCCCCTCCGGTCGTGTCGACGATGGCTTGCCGATCGCGCTGGGCGGCTTCCTGAAGGGCCTGCTCCTGGCCAAGCCAGACTTGCACATCAACATCCTGAGCTGGGACTTCGCCGCACTTTACGCCGGCGAACGGGAATGGAATTCCGCGCAAAAATTCACCGCGGGAAGCGACGGCCGGATCCGGTTCTGCCTGGACTCCAGTCTGCCGCTGGGAT
Organism: uncultured Alphaproteobacteria bacterium; assembly: GCA_963742695.1. GTDB lineage: Bacteria > Pseudomonadota > Alphaproteobacteria > Rhizobiales > Xanthobacteraceae > Bradyrhizobium. Next base: position 16,546 of record CAVUNF010000045.1, on the reverse strand, counting down.
CGTCGCAGCACCAGAAGATCGTCGTGATCGACAACGCGGTTGCCTTTGTGGGCGGTCTCGACCTTACGATCCGGCGCTGGGACACCAGCGAGCATTTGGCTGAGCATCCGCTGCGCCGCGACCCCGACGGCAAGCCCTATCCGCCCTTCCACGACGTGCAATGCATGGTCGAGGGCGAGACCGCCGCGGCGCTGGGCGAGATCGCGGCCGCGCGATGGGCCGCCGCCGGTTGCACCGTGGAAGGCTGCGAACCCGTCAAGGGCGATCGCTGGCCGGCATCGGTGCCGGCAGGGGCAAGGCAGATACCGGCCGCCATCGCGCGCACCGAGTTGAGAACCGCTGTTCAGCCCGGGATCGACGAAGTGGCGCGGCTGTTCGAGGCATCGATCAACACGGCAAACCGATTCATCTATATCGAGAACCAGTTCACCAGCGCCACCGAGATCGCGGAGATGCTGGCGCGGCGGATGGCCGGCGTACCGTCGCTGCGCGTACTCATCGTGACGCCGAAGGCGCACGGGTCTTGGCTGAAGTCGCAGGCCATGCAGGCCGGCCGCGGCGGCTTCAGTGGCCCGTTCGTGGCGGCCGGGGTCACCGACCGGTTGCGAATTCTCTATCCGTCGATTGAAGGCGAGGGATCGCCTTTAGCGGTCATGGTTCACAGCAAGGTCATGATCGTCGACGACGGTTTTATCCGGGTCGGCTCGGCCAACCTCAACAACCGTTCGATGGGCGCGGATACCGAATGCGATCTGGCATTCGAGGCGGCCTCCGACGAGCACCGGGATTTTATCCGCAGCCAGCGGCGCCGGCTGATCGGGCATTTCTGCGGCGTCGACGAAGCCACCATTGCCGCCCACGAGGACGATCTGTTCGGGTTCATCGACCGCCATGCCATCAGCGGCGCGGCGAGGGCGCTGCGCCCGATCGAAGACGAAACCACGGTCGGCGTGATGACCGGCTTCGTTCAGCCGATCGCGGATCCGAAGCATCCGCTCAATCTGGAAAGAACGGCACGCCGGATGTGGACCCCGCGGACCCTGCTGGCGGTGGTCGGCACGATAGCGTCGCTCGCCGGCCTCGCGCTGGCATGGCAGACGACGTCGCTGAGCGACTACACCGACATCGGTTACGTATCGTCTGTCATCTCGGGGTATTCGCACTCGGTCTACGCGCCGTTATTCGCGATCGCGTTCTTCGTGCTGGGTGGGCTGGTCGTTTTCCCCGTGATCGTCCTGATCGCGGCAACGGCGGCGGCGCTGGGACCGTGGATGGGTGCCCTCAGCGCTACCGCCGGCGTGCTCGCAAGTTCACTCGTGCTGTTCATGATCGGCCGATTCCTCGGCCACAAGCGGCTGCAATCGCTGCTGGGCGGGCGCGCCGCGCGCGTTCAACGCCGCATCGTCGACAAGGGCGTCGTCGCGGTGGCCATGATCCGGATGGTGCCGGTGGCGCCGTTCTCGCTGGTCAATGTGCTGGCGGGCGCAAGCCGGCTGCGGCTCGGTGATTTCCTGCTCGGGACTGTCCTGGGCATGGCACCCGGCATTATCACCATGGCAGCGCTCGGCGCCCAGATCGCAGATTTCGCCAAAAACGCCTCGTGGTCGAACGCCCTGCCGCTCGGCCTCACCATCCTGCTGTGGATTGCCGTGTGCCTGGCGGTTCAGTTCGTGGTGACGTGGTGGAGCGGGCGGCGGGCGTGACGGACACGATCCGCATCATGACCTGGAACGTGCATGGCACGTTCAATCTCAATCCAGAATTCGATCTCGAAGGCGTCTGCTCGGTGATCCGTAAATGGTCGCCTGACGTCGTCGCCCTGCAGGAAGTCGACTCGCGCGGGCGCAAGGACGATGTGTTCGCCCGGCTCGCCGACACGGTCGGCGAGCATCGCGTGGAAGCCCGCTCGATCGTCACCGAGGACGGCGACTACGGGCAGGTGCTGCTGAGCCGGTGGCCGTTCGCGGCCGAGCCTGAGGTGACCGACGTGTCCTATCAGGAGAGGGAGCCGCGCCGGGCGATTTCCGCGCGCATCAACACGCCGGTCGGTGAGGTGACCGTGGTGGCCACCCATCTCGGTCTCAGCATCCACGAGCGCTATGCGCAGGCGCAGGCGATCGCGGCCCTGGTCGATGCGCCCCGGACCATCGTGGTCGGCGACTTCAACGACTGGTTCTGGGTCAAGTCGGTCCGGCGCGTGCTGGCCTCCCGCTGCCCGGTGCGCACGCGATTGCGGACGTTCCCGTCGCGGCTTCCGTGCTGCGGCTCGACCGCATCTACGTCACGTCGAGCGGAGCGATCGTAAAGGCATGGACCGACCGGGAGGCGCGCAGCTGTTCGGATCATCTTCCGGTGCTGGCGGATGTACGGTTTTCATAGAGGATTGTGTATCAATCCAGCAGCAGGCGGCCGACCGGTTCACTGCCGCCGCCGCTTCCACCGCGGACCACGACGATCTCGCCGCTTGCAGGCTGGATGCCCGTGAGCGCCGCAATGTTGGCGCCGTGGGTGACGACCAGAAGATTTCCGCTCCCGGTCCATGCGTCGATGACGGCGCGCGCGCCGGCGCGCAGGGCTTCCCTTTGATCGGTCAGCACGACCACATTGCTGAATGTCGGCTCGGCTTTCACCGGACCGAGCGTAAGCAGCTTTGCGGTGTCGATGCAGCGGCACCACGGCGAGGAGAGGATTGTTTCGACCGCGATCCCTTCCGACCTTAGCCGCGCGCCGATCTTTGCGGCGTCCGCGCGTCCCTTGGCGCTGAGATTGCGCTGGGTGGCACAGTCATCGAGCCGAAAACCCTGGGGATCGCCAAAACCACCGGGCGCATCGGCGTGACGCATCAGGGCGACATGCCGGCCGGCGCGCAATGCCGACCAGGCCTCGGCCTCGCCGGCGCCGGCGATATCCACCGAGGCGCAGAGGCCGAGCAGGATGGCCATGATGCTGAAGCGGATGCGGCGCATGGCGGCGAATCTCGTCACATATAGGCAATCAGGCGCCCGGCGCAGACGGCGCCGAGCCACAGCAATAGCGACACCAGCGCAGTGACCTTGGCGCTACCGGGCGCTTCGGCGCCCCAGAACGCAACACGCCGCCACGGGCCGACATGCGCGATCACGACGTTGACCAGTGCGGCTGCGATCAGCAGCAGCTTGGCTTGAAATGCAGGATTTTTCACGACATGCGCGGCATCGGCGCTGAACAACAGGAACCCCATGCTGATCGCCAGCAGAAAGCCGACGCGCGATACAGGCAGCAGCAACTGCGCCATCGCCGCAATCGGAATCGCGCGCACTAACCCCAGCACCCTCAGATCGAGCGCCAGGATCGATCCCACCAGCACGATGAAGCCGATGATGTGCAGGATCTCGACGGCGGGATAAAGCGCTGGCGATGAGCGCATCGCATGACCCAGCGCGCTCTCCTGCAGGGCCCGGAAGATCGGCGCGACTGATTCCACGCGCGCTTATCGCAATTCGACGCGTTTGCCGTCGTCGAGAATGACGTACTCGATGCGGGCTTCGTCCGGCTTGCTGCTATGGGGATAGCCGAACACGGTGCAGGTCTTGCCGGCCGCGATCTGTTCCGGCGTGATGCCGCGGCTTTGCATGCGCGAAGGCGGCGCCAGCACGAAGTGCCAGTGCTTGCCGTCGACCTCCATCTCGATCTCGCAGTGCGGATTTTCAAAGGTCGATTTCATGATCTTGCCGGTGAGGGTGAACGACTTCGAGGTATCGTATCCGCCCCAGCCGTGATGGGCGAATGCCGCACCCGGAGCAAGGACAGCCGCCAGCGACAGGAACCAACGGCGGGTGATTGATGTCATGACGGCCTCCGGCAACAATGAGGAACGACTCCGATCCGCGCCGGTTTCATAGCGCATTTCGCGTGGCCGCTCAAATGACCCCGGCGTGATGTACCTGAAGGCAAGGCGTTTCCGCTCAAGTCGTCGCGCGCGGCGACCAGTGCATCCTGGCGACGTGACTTAGTCCTTGCCGGCAGCCAGCTGGCTCCAGCCTTCCTGTTGCGATTTCACCAGCCGCTTCCTTGTCTCTTCCAATTCAGCGACACGATTTGAGGCGACCGTCATGGCACGGGCCGCGACATTGTAGCGTTCCACCGTGCCCTGAAGCGAAAATATGAAATGACCGTCTACGAACTTGTAGGTGCCGAATTCGCCGGTCAGCACCGCGACATAATTCCCATAAGTGCGATACAGATCGGCTCGCGCCGACAATACCCTGGAAATGAGGGCCGTGGTTTCCGCATGCCGCTTATCGATGTTGTCCAGGAACTTGCCGACGGCATCTTTTCCCGCCCCCAGCGAAAGGGCGTATTTTTCCAGATTGTCGCGTTCGGCTTTCAGGAGCGCGCTGTAGCGCGGCATGAATGTCGTCGCATTGGCTTCCGCCGTTTTCAAATCCCGGCGAAGTGTCTCCAGATCGCTCCGGCTGGCCATGCCCAGAATGCCGACCTTCGAGACAGAAGGGGGCTCGACCTCAGCCGACAATTTTTCGAGCGCCGCGTTGGTTTCATTGGCAGCCTTGGCGGCCATTGCGACCATCCGCAGGAATTTGTTGGCGGGCTGTTGCCTCTGCGCCTCATCCAATTCCCTGGACCCGGCGACGGCTGGCGTAGCCGTCTGGCCGTCACGCGCGGCAAAACTCTGATGCAGTTTCGCGAGGTCGGGTACGTAATACACCCCAACCGAAAATGCCGCCATCACGACGAACAGGAACAAAAAGGCTATTCGTACGCGCGTTTTCGCTTTTCGATCCGAAGGCATTTTTGATCGCCTCCCAACGCGATACACCCTTGCAGGGCGACCGGACGGCGAGAATTATAGACGTCTATCATCGGGCGGGAACGGAAAAATCTCTGGAAACAGGACCCGACCGCTCTGGCCGGAAAAGAGTGAGAAGCATGGCAGCGGATGTGAGACAGGCAAGAAACATGGCGGCGTTATCGCCTGACTCTCCGATCGGCCGCCTGCTGGCCGGGCCGATGCGGCCGGGCCGGTTGGAATGGATCGGCCTGCGTCCGGCGCGCCGGGCGCCCATGTTGACTCCGGCCTCGGCGAAGTTGATCGCCGGCCACGGGATCGAGGGCGACCGCTACGACACCAAACGCAACGGGCCGCGCCAGGTCACGCTGATCGCGGCAGAGGATCTGGCGGCAGTAGCTGCGTTTCTGGGGCTGAGCGGAATTTCACCAAAACTGCTGCGCCGCAACCTTGTTGTCGGCGGCATCAACCTTCTGGCTTTGAAGGACCGGCGGTTTCGCGTCGGTGCCGTGTTGCTCGAAGGCTCCGGCGAGTGCGCGCCGTGCAGCCGCATGGAGGAGGCGCTTGGGCCCGGCGGCTATAATGCCGTCCGCGGCCATGGCGGCATCACCGCGCGCGTCATCGAGGGCGGTGAAATCCGGATTGGAGACGCGGTCGAGCGGGTTGATGATACAGCGGCATAGCGTCAGGCGGAGCAGCCAGCCGCACTATAATTCCGCTTCTCTCCGGACGTGACAGGATTTTTGGCCACCGGACGCCAGATGCGCTATGCTGGCAGGCAGGCGACGAAAGAAAAGTCGGGAGTTGGCGCGCACAGGTTACCGAGGCGAGGCAGCATCGATGATGACGTTACCGGAACTGGCGGCAGACGCCCTGGAAGAATTCCTGCGTAACTTTATGCGTCGCCGGTTCGGGCCCTCGGAGCCGCTCACGGAGATGGTGCCGGCGGCCGCCCGCGTCGCGCTCGAATGCATCGGCAACAGCGACGCGCTTTACCACAATGTCGAGCATACGCTGCTGGTCACGCTGGCGGGGCACGATATCTTCCGTGGCCGCGCCTTGCACCAGCAACTGACCGTGGACGACTACGCGCATGTCATTATCGCCTGCCTTGCCCACGACATCGGCTATGTGCGCGGCCTGTTCAAGGATGACGACGAAGGCGGCTACGTGATCGATACCGCCGGCACCAAGGTGACCTTGCCGCGCGGTTCGTCGGACGCCGGCCTGATGCCTCACCACGTCGACCGCTCGAAGCTCTACGTGATGCAGAGGATCGAGGGCATGTCGCCGCTCGACAAGCAGCGCATTGCCGATGCGATCGAAGGCACAAGGTTTCCTCCCCGGCCGGACCAGCAATACGGCGAGGAGGCGTCGATCGTTCGCGCCGCGGATTTCATCGGGCAGCTCGGCGATCCCAACTACATCCGGAAGGCCAACGCGCTCTACCATGAGTTCGAGGAGGTCGGCGTCAATCGCCAGCTCGGCTATGATTCACCCGCCGACATCGTCAACCGCTATCCGCAATTCTACTGGAAAAGCGTGTCGCCCCAAATCCAGACCGAGATACGCTATCTCAACATGACGTCGAGCGGACGGCAGTGGATCTCGACCCTTTACAGCAACGTCTTTCGCGCCGAACGCGAGATCGCGCTGTCGGGGCCGCAGCAGTAGCAGCAGTTATTTTCGGAGAAGCAGCCATGAACAAGCCTGTGCCCGCCAACCCGCCCGAACTTCGCTCGACCATCGTCGCCGCTTCCGACATGCCGTGGCAACGCACCGAGTTCGAGGGAATTCAGATGAAGATCCTGTACCAGGACGGCGAAGGGCGCTCGACCATCCTGTTCAAGATGGCGCCCGGCGCGGTCGTGCCGTTGCACGAGCACACGGCGCTCGAACAGACCTATATGCTCGAAGGATCGCTGGAGGATGCGGAAGGACGCTGCGGAGCCGGTGACTTCGTGTGGCGACCGGGCGGCAACATCCATGTTGCGCACGCGCCCAATGGAGCGATGTTCATCTCGATTTTCAACCGCCCGAACCGATTTTTCGACGGCACCAAGTTTTTCACGGCCGCCCAAGCGAGCGCGTAACAGGCAAGGCCGGTTGAGCATGCGCTAATCCACCTGCAACCCAAGCCGGCGAACCAGCTTGCGCCACTTGTTTTCCTCCCGGTCGATGTCGTCGGCATATTCTGATGGCGTCGAGCTCAGGGGATCGCCGCCTTCGAGATGGATGCGTTTCTGCACCTCCGGATCGGTGCCGAGCTTGCGCAGCGCGGCGCTCAGGATTTCGACGATCTCCGGCGGCGTGCCGGCCGGCGCCAACAGCCCATAATGCAGCACGGCTTCGAAGCCGGGCATCCCCGACTCGTCGAAGGTGGGCACGTCCGGCAAGCCTGAGAAGCGCTGCTTGCTGGTGATGGCGATGGCGCGCAAATTGCCGGCCGCGATATTGCCCAGCGCCGGCGGCAGCACGCCAAAGGCGATCGGCACGTGGCCGCCGAGCAGATCGTTCATGACCGGCGCCGTGCCCTTGTAGGGAATGATCGCGATATCGATACCCGCTTCGGCCTTGAACAGTTCGGCGCACATGTAGCCGCCGGTGCCGATCGGCGAGGTGCCGACATTGAGTTTGTTCGGCTCTTTCTTGGCCAGCGCGATGATTTCGGCGACCGTCTTGGCGGTAAACGACGGATGGGCGAGCAGGGCCACCGGCATCGACGCGACCAGACCGATCGGCGCGAAATCCTTGCGCGGGTCGATGTCGAGCTTGGCGTAGAGGCTCGGATTGATCGAGAGGGTGCCGGTGTGGCCGAGCAGCAGGGTGTAGCCGTCTGGCGCGGCACGCGCGACGGCGCGCGTGCCGACGGTTCCCCCGGCGCCGCCGCGATTGTCGACCACCACGCTCTTGCCGAAGGCATCGGACAGCTTTTGCGCCACCACGCGGGCCATGGCGTCGACGCCGCCGCCGGCCGGATAGGGCACGACCAGCGTGATGTTGCGCGTGGGATAATCGGCGGCGTGGGCTGACGTGACAAGCAGCGCGGTTGCGAGCGCGAGTGCCGATGCGATGACACCGTTGCGACGAGAGAGTTTGGTCACCGGGTTGTCTCCCTTGCTTTTTTCATTCCTCAGGATGAAGTCAGTATCCTACTTCGGTCGCTCCGACATCTCATTGCTGCGCTCCCTGAGCTTCACCATCACCTGCAGAGCCTGATTGGTCGGCGTCGGCAATCCCCAGTTCGGCGCCCTTGCGCACCACATAGCCGTTGAGAAAGTCGATCTCGCTGGGTTTGCCGCGCGCCAGATCCTGCGCGGTGGAGGATTTCTGGTTCGGCATCGCGGCGGGGATCTTTAAGATCTGCGCCAGCAGGTCGTCGGGCATCGCGACGCCGCAGGCGCGCGCCACAGTCAACGGCTTCCCGCACCGCGCTGGCGATGACGTCGCGGGCGCCTTCGACTTCGATCATCGGCCCGTAGGAAATGCCCGCCACCGCCGACAGCGCGTTGAAGGCGCAATTGATCACCAGCTTGCTCCACAGCGTGGTTTCGATGTCGGCGGCGATCGTGGTCTGGATTCCGGCGGCTTCAAGCGTTTGCGCCAGCGCTTCGCTGGCGGGCGAGGCGCCGATCGCAAGACCGCCGCCGCCGTGATGCTTGATGTGGCCGGGGCCGGCCATGCCGCTGCCGACATAGACCGCCGCCGATATGACGGGGTGGCCGGTGACGGCGGCAAGACGCTGCGCATTGTCGACGCCGTTCTGCAGGCTGAGAATGGAAGTGTCCGGCCGCAGCCGTCCCGCCAGCGACCGGCCGGCGGCTTCGGTATCGGCCGACTTCACGCAGACCAGCACCAGGTCGGGCGCGGCGAGGGCGGTGGTGTCGGTCGCGGCCTTCGCCGGCAGGTGTCCCTTGAAGCCCTGCATATCCAGCAGCAGGCCATGGGCGTTGATGGCGTCGACATGCGGCTGCCGGCCGATGAAGGTCACGTCATGCCCGGCGCGCAGCAGCAGGCCGCCATAATAGCACCCGACCGCTCCGGCGCCGATGACCGCGACTTGCATGCTTGGCTCCTGGATTGCGTTCAGGTCTTCGCAATAGCGGATGCGAATGGATGTCGCAATTCCGCGGGCGGCTTCTTCCCTCTGGACACGCACCGGCTGCATTGTCCAAACTCGGCGCAAACGGAGGAACCGCCCGATGACGATTATCAATTCCCAGGTCCATTGCTATGAAGCCAACACGCCGAAGCGGCCCTGGGCCACGGTGCCGAACTGGCCCGATCACGTCACCGGCGACGAGATGGTGGCGGCGATGGACAAGGTCGGCGTCGACGGCGCGATCTTCATTTCCGCGTTTTCGCATGTACCGCTATGACGCCAGCTATACGATCGAAGTGCAACGCGCCCATCCCGGCCGGCTCGCGATCGTCAAGCCGGTCGACCCAGACGACCCTGCGGTGGACGAAGTCGTCGCCGACTGGAAGAAGACGCCGGGCGCGGTCGGAATCCGCATCTGGCTGACCAGCGAGATCAAGCGCGCCGACCGACGACCCCGGCTTCGACCGGATCATGCGCGCCGCGGTGCGCCACGACTTTCCGGTCAACGTGCATTGCTGGGGCAATCTGGATGCGGCCACCGCGATGGTCGATCGCCATCCCGACACGCGATTCATCATCGACCATCTCGGCCTCCTGCAGCCGCGCATCCCGCCGGCGCCGCCGCAGCCCTGGGCCGATCTGCCGAAGGTGCTGGCACTCGCCAAACGCCCGAACGCGGTCATCAAGATCAGCGGCGCCTGCACGCTGGCGCGGGAGCCGTATCCATATCCTGATATCTGGGATCCGCTGGCCCGCATGTTCGATGCCTGGGGCTTTGAACGGTGCCTGTGGGGCACCGACTGGACCCGCGCCTTCGCGGTCGTCAACTACGAACAGGCCGTCAAGCCGTTCCTGGAGACCAGCCGCCTCAGCGACAGCGAGCGGGCGATGCTGATGGGCGGGGCCTGCGCCAAGGCCTACGCTGGTCACCGAAGCGGGGGTAGCGGGCTACCCAAAGCAAAAATATCGAAAACGAGCCCATGCAAAGATAGCGTCAAGCCCAAAATCACGGTTTTTTGCGCCAGATATCCAGCAGCGCCATCGCCTTGGTGCGTGCCGACAATTGTTCATCGGTCAGCGCATCGAGGAATTCCGCAATGCGCTGCGACTTCGCCACCGTATAGATGGTGAGCGCCGCGAAGGCAGCCGCCGTCACGGTAAAGTAGAGCGCCTTCATGACGAAGGGATGCTCGTGTGCGGAGATCAAATTCATGCCGAGGAAGCCGGTAGCGGTGGTGCCGATCAGGCCGATCATGGTCACGACGGTGAGTCTCAGGAAAATGTTGGACTGGCGGCGCAGCAGGTCGCTGTCGAGGTAGGCGCCCATATCCTGCAGCTCTTCGCGAATTTCGGCGTAGGAGCGCTCGGTGCCGAGATGTTTCATCAATGCATGGAACACGTCGCGGGTCTGCACGTGGTCGGAGACGTCGTGAAACCAGTAGCGGTGGGTGAAGCGCAAGAATATTTCGAGCATGCTCCTGATCTCCACGCGAAATCGCCGCACCGTTTCCTGGTCGTCGATATCGAGACGCGTCACCGACTGCACCAGGCGGTCGGACATCATCAACAATGCCGCCTTGTGCATGTGCGCGATCAGTCCCAGCAGAAAGAACTGATGACGGAACTGGCCGAGCACGCCGCGCTCGGCATTGGTGAAGACACGCGCTGCGCGGCGTCGCCGACCATGACGAAGGCGTGATCGCAACACATCACGCGCGTGTTCAGTCCGCTGCCGGATCGGGCTTCGTCGAAGTATCGGTCGTAGCAATGGGTCTCTTCAAAGTTCGCGAGATAGCCCGTCGAAAACGGCAGCGTCTGGCGGTCGCCGGGCCCGGTCGCATAGGCGAGCCGCACGAAGTCGCCGCGCGTCAACTGCTCCGGATGATCGACGGCGAGGTAGGCCATCAATGGCATGCGATAATATTCGAGGTGGCGGAAGCGCAGCGGTCCGGCCTGCTCGGTGTGATGGGCCGCCATCGGGCTCAGCAGATACTGCCAGTGCGCGGCCAGCGTCGGCGCCCGTTCGCGGCACACCGAGGCCAGATATTGCTTTCGGTCTTCGTAATCCGACACCGCGAGCACGCGCCCGTCCGCCGCCAGCCATTCCACCTTGCGCGGGCAGTTGAGGCCGTCGCCCTGTTCGTTCCAGCCCGCAGGGTAGGCGCGGCCGAAGCGATGCAGCATGTCCTGCACCACATCGAGCGGCATGTCGGAGCCGGAGATCTCGACCGCGAGAATGACGAGGTCGACGTCATAGAAAAAGTAGAGATCGACATGCCGGACATCGAGACGACAGCCGCGTCGCGCCCGGGCAAAGCGACGCGCACCTTTGCGACGTCGGTCCGGCGGTAAACCTTTATCGGAGATTTGCCGTAGGAGGCCATCGAGCGGCGCTTGGCGCCTTCGCCATACAGCAGCCGCTGCACATAAGGCAGGAAGGTCACGAACTCGCGGTAATGCCGTTCCTGGAAAGCGTCGGGATCGGCGCAGAATTCGTCGTCCACTTCCTTCCAGACCCCGGCACGATCCTTTTCCAGAAACTCCCAGTGCCGATGGATCTGCGAAGATTCCGTCAGCGGCAACAGCTGCAGCGGCCAGATCAGGATCTGGTGGAAGTTGCGCACCACCGGCATGGAGTTCCGTCGGGTCCGGCGCCGGGCGCGCTTGAGAGATCGGCTCACCGATCGTTTGCGACGCCATGGGATCCCCCCGACATTTTCTACGGCGCAGTCATGCTGCTCAGGCCCTTCTCCTAGTATGTCTGGAAAATGCTATCACGCAAATATGTAAAGCAGATGGCTTCGTCGGCGAGTAGGGCGGATCGTTTCCTTCCGTCATTGCGAAGCGAAGCAATCCAGCTTTCTTCCGGCAGCCGGCGCAAGGCTGGATTGCTTCGCCGCTGTCATCGGCGGCGCTGCGCCGCCCATTGACGTCCAATGGAGGAGAGAAAGGACCAGCTCAATACACCCGCTGCCGCCGCTCGCGGCGGTCGCGCCGGGGCGAGGTTTTCCTGCCGACGTAATACGGATTTTCGACGCACATCGCGGAGCGGCCCGAGGCCGACATCCGGCACTGGTCCATCGTGGTATAGCCGCATTCGAAATAGCTGTCGTTATAGCGCACGAAGATCTGCAGGCAGACCGGGTATTTCGGATCGTAGGTCTGGGCCTGCGCCGGCGGCGCTGCCGAGACCGCCGCCAATGCCAGAACAGCCAAAGCCAGAATGCGCATCATGATCTCCTTGTTTGCAGGCTTTTATAACTTGCGACTTGATAAACAGCGACTTGGGCTTCTCGTTCCCGGTGAAATCGGGGTAGCTGATGTCGGGGGATGTCGCAATCCGGGCCTTGCGCCCGAATTGCCCGGGGAAATCTGAACCAAGCGCGCCCAGTTCATTGGGACGCCGTGCGACAGGCGAAGACAAAGGGAGATGCCGGCGGTGCGCAGGCTCGAGAACCAAAGCTTTCTGCTGTTGCTGGTCGCGGTCACGCTGGCGTTTGGCTGGATTTTGGCGCCGTTCTATGGCGCCATTCTCTGGGCCATCGTCGTTGCCGTCATTTTCGCGCCGCTGAACCGGAGATTGCAGAACAGGATGGGCGGGCGGCCGAATTGGGCCGCCGCGGCGACCGTGCTGATCGTGATTGCGATGGTGATCCTGCCGCTGGCATTGATCACGGCTTCGCTGCTGCAGGAGGCCACCTCGCTCTACGCCAAGGTGCAGTCCGGAGAGTACAATTTCGGCGCCTATGTTCAGCGGGTGTTCGACGCCCTGCCGGCCTGGGCGACCGGCCTGCTGGATCGCTTCGGCCTGACGGATCTCTCCAAGGTGCGCGACAGCCTGGCCGCCGGGCGGTGAAGGGCGGACAGGCGGTTGCGCCGCAGGCGCTCAGCATCGGCCTGAACACCTTCGACTTCATCATCGGCCTCGGCATCATGCTGTACCTGCTGTTTTTCCTGCTGCGCGACGGCAAGGCGCTGGCGGAGCGGATCAAGCAGGTGGTTCCGCTGCGCGCCGACCAGAAGACCGCGCTGTTCGGCAGGTTCGCCGTTGTCGTCCGCGCGACGGTGAAGGGCAGCATCCTGGTCGCGATCGCGCAGGGGGCGCTGGGAGGGCTGGCGTTCTGGGTTCTGGGCATTCACGCCGCATTGCTGTGGGCGGTGCTGATGGCCTTCCTGGCGCTGGTGCCGGCGATCGGAGCCGGGCTGGTCTGGTTGCCGCGTGGCGATCTATTTGCTGGCGACAGGCTCGGTGTGGCAGGGCGTCAGCCTGATCCTGTACGGGGTGCTGGTGATCGGCCTCGTGGACAATCTGCTGCGTCCGTTCCTGATCGGCAAGGATACCAAGCTGCCGGATTATCTCGTGCTGATTTCCACGCTGGGCGGCATCCAGGTGTTCGGCCTCAACGGCTTTGTCATCGGACCGTTGATCGCGGCCATCTTCATGGTGACCTGGGAAATCCTCGCCGCATCGAGGCAGGCCGCGCCGACCGAACGTAGCGCCGTAGCCCGGATTGAGCGCCGCGAATCGAGTATGCATGTAATGCCGCCCCGGATTGCGCGGACCGGTCTCGGGCGACGTTCGCGGACCTGGCTCCATCCGGGCTACGCTGAATTCGCAAATCGACATGAGGAAAGCCATGACCCAGCCAGCGACCGTGCTCAGCGAAACGCAGACGGCGGACGCGGCGTTGCGGGCGCGGGCGGCGCTCGTCGTGCCCGGCGGGATGTGGGGGCATCTGAACGCGGCGCGGCTGCCGGAAGGCTATCCGCAATTTTTTGCGTCCGCGGAAGGCTGCCGTGTCCGCGACGTCGACGGCCGCGAATATATCGATTTCATGTGCAGCTGGGGGCCGGTGCTGCTCGGCCACCGCCATCCCGAGGTCGAGGCGGCGGCGCAGGCGCAGGCCGCGCTGGGCGACTGCTTCAATGGCCCCGGCGAGGTCATGGTGGATCTGGCCGAGGATTTCGTCGCCATGGTGCCGCATGCGGACTGGGCGATGTTCCAGAAGAACGGCGGCGATGCGACCACGGCCTGCGTGACCATCGCCCGCGCCGGCACCGGGCGGCGCAAGGTGCTGGTGGCGCGCGGCAGCTATCACGGCGCGCTGCCATGGTGTTCGCCCAGCGTGGCTGGCGTCACCAGCGAGGACCGCGCGCACCTCGCTGCACTTCGACTACAACGACGTGGCGAGCCTGCGCGCCGCCGTCGCCGAGGCGGGCAAGGATCTCGCCGCGATTCTCGTGACCGCCTTCCGCCACGACATGGGCCGGGATCTCGAACTGCCGACGGCGGAATTCGCCAAGGCCGCGCGCGCGGCCTGCGACGAGGCCGGCGCCGCGCTGATCATCGATGAAGTCCGCGCCGGCCTGCGCCTCGATATCAGGGGCAGCTGGGAGGCGCTTGGCGTGCGCCCGGATCTCGCGCGCCTGGAGCAAGGCCATCGCCAACGGCTATGCGCTGGCGGCCGTCACCGGCAATGACCGCTTTCGCGAGGCCGCCAGCAAGGTCTTCGTCACCGGCTCGTTCTGGTGCGGCACCGTGGCGATGGCGGCGGCCCGCGCCACGCTGCGGATCGCGCGCGAGACCGACGTGCCCGGGCACATCCACGCGATGGGCCTGCGGCTGCGCGAAGGGCTGGCGGCACTGGCCGAGCCAGCACGGCATTGCCATCAGGCAGAGCGGCCCGCCGCAAATGCCGCTGATGCTGTTCGATGATGATCCGGAGGTGCGAAAGGGCCGGGCGTTCTGCTCGGCGGCGCTGCGCCACGGCGCGTTCTTTCATCCGCAGCACAACATGTTTCTGTCGGCGGCGCATCGGGCCGCCGATATCGACGCGGCGCTGGAGGCGGCATCGCATGGCTTCAAGGCCGTGCGCGAACGGGCGATGTAATCGAAGCCAATCGCAGTGTGATCTCCATCACAGCGCCGGAACGGCACCGCATCGCAAGGTCGCTTGCAAACATCATGGTGCGGACGATGACCAACGAAAATCGCGAACTGAGCATTGAGGAACTCGGCACCGTCACGGGGTGCGGGATTACGGACACCGTGCCGCATCGATGCGGAGACGGGCACCGAACGAGTTTCTGAAGAATTTCGCCGAGGCGTCGGTGCGCTTCCACGCCTTCATCAAGGGCCCTGCTGCGGCCAAGGCTCCAGAAGCGACGCAGGAGTGAGTGGAGGCGGCGAAGTGCGTAGGGCGGATTAGCGAAGCATATCCGCCTCGTGCTAATGCGCACGATCAGTTTCTTCAAGTCTTCAAAGCGTGACAACCGATTGGAAATATCGCTCAACTGTGCGGAAATGTCTTCAAGTCGATAGCTCTCTTCAGGTAATCCGGCCTGAACGTACTCGTTAGCGGTTTCGCGCTATTTCGCACCCTGTCGATTTAATCGAGGTTCAAGAGCCGAATTAAGATTTCTTCGATTTCGTCCGAAGCAGCGATGTAGCTTAGCGATACCCTTGCCTGCGGCTTTTGCCGCAGTAGTAGGTTTCCGTTTCGGTCTACGTCTCGGAAGCCGAACCATGAGAAGAACTGCCACCGATCTTCTCAACCGACTGTTGGCATGGTCTTTGAGCCGAGGCCCACGCCAGCTTGCCCGACATAAACCGGCGCAAAGCCAGCCTCATAAAGGATATGAGGCCAATCTGTTCGCGAAAATCGACGGGATCCGAACGCTTCGAACCGACGAGCTGTCCTGACAAAGATCCTCGGCGCCCTCCTGCACCCCATTCGACTTTGTCTCGCTTCCAGCGCAAGCCGTAGTTTTTTATGATAGCCAAAACTAAATTCTCCCGGGTTTGCGATGACTCTAGAGGCCGCGAGTTACATCGGCGCAATGCGTCCTGCGAACTGAAGGCAGCCCGCAGCCGCATTACCGTTTCTTGGCTGGCCGCTGAGTAAGCGCCGACCCGGCTGCGCTCGAGGAGTTTTGCTGGTCCGGCCATCCCGAAGGACACGTGACGCAGCTCGCCCAGCCTTCTTTCCGGTTGTTTCTCCGCCCGATCTGCCACCTGATTTCTTAGCCATTTGTTTTCCTCCCGTGGATGGCCAAAGCTACTCCTCGAGGTCGCGTGCGAGAAGATCAATTAAAGGTTGCGAACAGATCTTTTTCGACTACCTTCGCATCGATCCGGAGCAGGCGCGGGCTCTTCCGGGCCAGAGCATACGGCGGGTTAGCGGGACGTAATCCGACTACGAATTGCGACGCATATGGTGCGGATAATGGGGAATTATCCGCACCATTATTCTATCCGGTAGCGTCCAATTTACGGACTTCCATAATCGTCGAGGTAGGAAAAATAGGCGCGGTGTAAGGCGGATAAGGAAAACTTGTTTTTGCGTCACGATAGTTATTGCTCTCGCTGCCACCTACCCGCTCATTCTTGATCATCGCATGATGGTTCTTTGCGTTTTGAAGTTCTGCTCGGCATTTTTCGATACCCAGTCTGTCAGTTACCGACACGCCTGTAGGTGACATAAACCTTCTACTAAAGAGGGAGTTAATCTCAACCTCGGATAGTCTCAATTTTTCGTCTATCTCTCTCATCGTCAGCGGGCACATGTGCTTGTTTTCATCGTTGAGCTTCACAAGCAGAAAAGGCCGCTCTTTTGAGCGGCCTTCCCACTACGTCCGTGATGAGTTGATCTCTCACG
>CAVUNF010000044.1:0-44511 GCA_963742695.1 uncultured Alphaproteobacteria bacterium | reverse complement strand
TGTTCGTTCATGTTGATCGACGACCGGCATCCGACTACGCCATCAACGACTTGGTGCGATCCTGCCTGCGGGCGAGCCCGACGATCCATCGATGAAAATCGCGTGCGCCGGGTTTGTCGAAACAGAATGACGCCACGCCAGAAAGTAAGGTGACGGCAACTTCAGGCGATGCGCGAACGGTTCGACCAGCCGGCCCGCCTTGACGTCCTCGGCGATCAACGAATGTTGCGCTAGCGCGATGCCACGGCCATCGACGGCAGCCTCAATTGCGAGGCTCGAAAGCGAGTACACGAAAGCGTCGCGAAGTTCGCCGCATGCAACGCCGACTCCGTTGAACCAGTCCTGCCAGGTTGGCGGCGGCTCGAGCAACGGCTTCCAATCGATCGTCAACAACCGGTAGGCCAATAGATCGGCGGGCCGTTCCAGCGGCGGGCCGGAACGGAGCAGCGCCGGGCTGCAGACCGGAACCAGGCTGTCGTTGTAAAGCGCGACCGAGTTTTCGAGATGCGAGACCTTGTCATGATATGAAATTCTGAAATCGGCGTGGCCAGGTCCCGCAGGGGGCTCGGCGATTGCACCTTCCAGATGGAGGCTGATGTCCGGATGCAACTGCTGCCACTCAAACATCTTCGGAGCCAGCCACCTGCTGGCGAACAACGGCAGCGCGCTAATCAACAGATTGCTGGAAGGCTGGGCAGCCAGGGCCTCGGCGTGGGCGTGCCTCAGACCGGCAAGGGCGACGGAAATCGCATCGTGGTAGGTCTGCCCGAACTCGGTCAGCCGTGCCCCCGTCGCGTTGCGGTAAATCAGCTGAAACCCAAGGGCCTCTTCCAATATCTTGATCTGCTGGCTGACCGCGCCCGGCGAAACCGCCAGTTCTTCGGATGCGCGCTTCATGCTCAGACATCGACCGACGACCTCAAAGATCAGAAGCGAACGAAACGGCGGAAGGTCGTCGATGGCCATGTCTGTCAGCCGCAAAAATGATCAAGGCCTATTCCTATCACATTTTGCGGCCGACTTCAGTTTTTCTAAACTGACGGTTTTTCGAAGTTACTTGAGAACCTTGACCTTGCCGTCGACGATCCTGACGAAATAGATCTGCGGGATGCTCTGACCGCTCTCATTGCCTGCCGGTCCGGATTTGCTGAAGGTCACGCCACCGTTCAGCGCCGGAACATCGACGGTCCACATCGCATTGCGAATGGCTTCCGGCTCGGCTTTTCCGGCCTTGCGAATGGCGGCGGCGATGACCTGAATTCCATCATATCCGCGGAAGCTTTCCGTAAGACCCGCCGGCGAAAATCCCTTGCGGGCCCACGCGTCGATGAACGTCTTGGATTTTTCCGGGTAAGCCGTTGCTTCAATGGCCCAGGGTGCGAAGAACACGAGATGGGTCGAATTATCGGCGGCCGTTCCTGCCTGTTCGATCAGTTGGTCGGGATTTTGCGATCCACCGGTCGTGATGATTTTCTTGTCGATATTGAGCGCCTTGAATTGCTTGAGCACAAGCGTCAACTGCTCGACCGCGGTCGTGACAATCAAGGTATCGGAATTGCTGGTTTTGATCTTGGAAAGCTGCGCGCTCATGTCTTGCGCGGACTGATCCATCAATTCGGTAAGTCCGACCTGAACGTTATTGCCCTTGAACATCTTGCTGAAGTCGGAGGCAGTGCTTCGTCCCCAATCATTGTTGATGATCAGAAAGTCGGCCTTCTTGATGTTGAAGCTGCCGAGACGCTTTTGCAAACCCTGGGCTTCCAGATAGGCCGGGGCGGAAATCCGGAAAATATAGGGATTGCCACTTTCGGTAATCTTGTTGGCGCCCGATGTCTCGACCAGCAGCGGGACCTTGTACTGCATGAGAACCGGCATTGCCGCGAGCGTCAGGGTGGAACCCCATGCGCCCATCATGACCGGGACCTTAGCGCCGGTAATCAGTTTTTCCGCAACCGCGGCCGACTCAGTCGGATTGCTCTTGTTATCCTCAACCATCAGTTTCAAAGGCGACCCGAGAACGCCGCCTTCGGCGTTGATTTCCTCAACTGCAATCTTGGCGCCGTTCAGGACATAGGTCCCCGAGGCAGCAAACGCGCCCGTCAGCGGCATGCTGATCCCAATCGGAATTTCGGCGGCCCGGGATGGTATCGCAGAGCCGGTCGTAACGGCGAGCGTCAGCAGCAGATAGCTTCCCAATTTGGCGAACGTGCTCATGGAATTGCCCCTTGCGTGTTTGTGTTTTCCAGATTTGCGTCGATGAACTCTCTATATTTCCAGAACCATATGTCTCGATTTCGAACGGGACACGCATGGCAAGATCATTGTCCCGGCTTCACGCTGTTCATCGTCAAGCAGGTCATCCCGATGATCCGGCGTTCCACCAAGGACCTTCAACAGGCACGTCCCGCAAATGCCGGCGCGGCATGAATTGGAAATCTTGCATCCGGCGTCCTCGAGCGCGCTCAGCAAACTCTGATCTTCCGGCACCTGGATCACCTTGCCGGAAAGTGCCAGCGTGACTTCAAAAGAGCCTTCATTCATTTTGCCGGGGTGGTCGCTTGCAACGAAGCGCTCCCGATAGAGATCAACGGACGGCCAAAGCCGGCAGGCGTCCTCCATTGCATCGATCAGGCCGGCCGGGCCGCAACAATAGACCTGCGTCTCAGGTTCAAGCTCGTCGAGCAGCGATTGAACCTCGATCAGTCCGAACTCATCCTGCGGGACAAGCTCGATATTCCCCGGGTGGTATTTCCTGATCCTGTCCAGGAACGCCATCGACGGCCGCGACCGTCCGCCATACACCAGACGCCACGGCTTTCCGGCCAGCGTCGCGCTCTCCAGCATCGGAAGGATCGGCGTAATGCCGATACCGCCCGCGACAAACAAGTATCGGTCGGCGTCGACGAGGGAGAAGTTATTGCGCAGTCCGGTGACGATAATTTCTTCGCCGACGTAGATGTTCTGATGAATGAAACTCGACCCGCCGCGGCCGGAGGAGACGTGCAGCACGGCGATCTGCCAGGTCCGGCGATCGGCACAATCGCCGCAGAGCGAATATTGGCGAACCAGCCCGTTGGCCAGGACGACATCGATATGGGCCCCGGGCTGCCACGCGGGCAATGGCCCCCCATCGACATTCCCGAGTTCAAGCGAGACGACGGCGTCTGCTTCCATCGCGATGCGAAGCACCTTGAGCCGCAGCGGCCGCTCGAAGCTGATGTCATTCGCAGGCTGATCGATCATTCGCCCAACCCTTGTGTTCCGAACTAGTTGACCAGCCCCGCGGCAACCTGCTGGGAAGCGCGCGCCGCCATCGATGCCGCGACAACTTCGGGCGTGAAGGACTTCCAGGCGATGTCGCGCATGCCGTTCATGGCGCGAAGGATCTCCTCGCGGTCCTGATCGGTCTCCGCGTAGGTTGCCAGGACCTGCCGGCCGAGGCCGGTATGGAACTTCTCGTCGATCTCGATCTGCTTGTAGATCTTGACCACCTCGGTATAGCCGTGGCGTTCAGCGCCGACGAAGGTCGGTTCGAAACTGCCGGACGCCGACGTTTCCGAAACGTACCAGGCGGCTATCCCCGCGAGGTGATGGCGATCCATGCACTCCCAGAGGAACTTGCTCCACGCAACGGCTGCCATCGGTACGGTTTTCGGAACGATGCCGCCGAGCGATTTGATGGTGCGGCCGACGGCCTCGTAATGCTCGGCTTCCTGGAAAGACTGCTTGGCGAGCAGAGTGATGTGGCGGCGCTCGAAGCGCGTTCCGTAACGGCGGATCTGCTCGTTCAGCAGAAAGACGTAATCGATCTCGCGCCAGGCCCGGGTCTCGAGCCAGGTGGCAAGCGCCGCCGCATTTGGATTCTGAGGAATTGAAAACGTCTGGGTGGCGTCTTGCGTGATCCGGATACCGACGCCAAGATCTCGTCGACTTCAGCGCGGATAGGGTCCAGCCCATGACCGCCGCGAACCTTGTTGACGTCAAGCATTGATGCGTCCCTTTCCGACCAAGCCCCGTGTGCTTCCACTGCAGGAAAGCTAGACTGGCGATCGGTCGGCGGGAACGCGCGGCTTTCTATCTTGATCGGCAGATTTTCTAAACCGGCGGGGGCCGCTGCTTCTCAAATGGACCGCCGGGCGGATCCATGCATACTTGATAGGCCATTGGTGGCGCGGCGATGCGCAGTGCCGCCTCGTAAATGAGCGCGAAGCGGTGCGACGCTATTGCCGCAGGCCTTTGGCTGCCGATAGACTGGTCCGGCGCGACCAACCAACGCAGGAGGCCGTTCGATGACCGATGTCCCTGTTAATGCCGGCACCCCATCCAGCACCGTCGAGCCAAGTCTTCATCGGGTGATGGGACCCTGGCTGCTGTTGCTGTTTATCGTCGGCGACATTCTCGGCACCGGGATCTATGCGCTCACGGGCCAGGTGGCAAAGCAGGTCGGCGGTGTGGTCTGGCTGCCGTTCCTGGTTGCCTTTGTGGTCGCGCTGATCACCGCGTTCAGCTATCTCGAACTTGTCACGAAATATCCGAAGGCGGCGGGCGCTGCCCTCTATACCCACAAGGCCTTCGGCATTCATTTCATCACCTTCATCGTCGCGTTTGCGGTGATGTGCTCGGGCATCACCTCGGCATCGACCGCTTCGCGGGCGTTCGCCGCCAACATGTCGAGCGCGATGGGGTTCGGCTTTACGAGTTTTGGCATCACCGTCACCGGCCTCGTCTTCATGGCCTTGATTGCCGCGGTCAATTTCCGCGGCGTCGGCGAAAGCGTGAAGGCCAACGTGGTGCTCACCTGCGTCGAACTGACGGGCTCTGCTGATTGTCATCGTCATCGGCATGTGGGCGATCGGATTGGGCCAGGGCGATGTTTCGCGCGTCATGCAGTTCAAGTCCATGCCTGATGGCAGCATGTTCTGGCCGGTGATCGCGGCGACCACGCTGGCCTTCTTTGCCATGGTGGGCTTTGAGGATTCGGTCAACATGGCCGAGGAGTGCGAGGATCCAAACCGCGATTTCCCGAAGGTGCTGCTGGCGGGCCTCGCGATAACCGGCACCATCTATGTGCTGGTCTCGGTTTCGGCGATCACGCTGGTGGCGCCGGAACAATTGAGCCAGGGCGAGACACCGCTTCTGCAAGTGGTTCAAAAGGGCGCGCCGAATTTTCCAATCTGGATCTTCGGCTTCATCACCATGTTCGCGGTGGCCAACAGCGCGCTGATCAATATGCTGATGGCGAGCCGGCTGGTGTATGGCATGAGCCGCGAGCATGTGCTGCCGCCCGTGCTGGGAAAAGTGCACGCGACGCGGCGCACGCCTTACATCGCGATTGGTTTCACCACGCTGCTGGCATTTGCGCTGATCACCTTTGTCGGCGAAGTGCCGGCCCTCGGCGGCACCACGGCGCTGCTGCTGTTATGCGTGTTCACCGTGGTGAATGTCGCGGTGCTGGTGCTGCGGAAGGATACGGTCGATCACAAGCATTTTCGCACGCCGACCATTCTGCCGATCCTGGGTGCGGTGTTCTGTGCTTTTCTGTGCGGGCCATGGACCGGCCGCGACATTGTCCAGTACCGCGTCGCCGGCGTGCTGCTCGCGGTCGGTGTCGTGCTCTGGTTCGTCACGGTCATGTTCAACCGCGCCACCGGGGTGAAGCCGGCGGAGCCGAACATGGAAACGCTGGGTGGCGGCGGGCCCGTCAACTAGGGGACGAACTGACTTCGAGGTGTTGGCGATCCCGGCATGACTCGAACATGCGACCTACGGTTTAGGAAACCGTCGCTCTATCCGGCTGAGCTACGGGACCGGAAACCGCTACATATCAAATCGAACGCCTGATCGCCAGCCTTTGAAGTCGCGGCTTCGATAAGGCACACCGGCCGACCCCATCGAAATGGGGGCGGATTCATGGACGGAAAGAACGCAAAATTGCTGGATGCTTTTCAGGTCGCCACTACGCCTTGATGTTGTTCTCGCGCACGACCTGACCCCAGATGCTGACCTGCTTGGCAAAGAAGGCGCTGAAATCCTTGGCGTCGGCCAGCAGCAGCGACATCTGCTGGGTATCGCGCAGCTGCGCGGCGATCGCCGGCTCGCTCAGGATCTCCCGCACCGATGCCGCCATGCTGGCGATGATCTCGGGAGGCGTGCCTTTTGGCGCGAAAATGCCCCACCAGGCCAGCGTCTCGGAATCCGGGAAGCCGGCCTCCATCGAGGTCGGGGTGTCCTTCAGCGACGGCAGCCGCTCGCGCCCGAGCTGCAGCAGCGGACGCAAATTGGGTCCGAGCTGCGCCGTCACCAGCGCCGCCGATCCCACGATCAGATCGACATGGCCGCCGAGCACGTCATTCATGGCCGGGCCGCCGCCGCGGTAAGGCACATGGATGATTTCCACGCCGGCCTTCTTGGTGAGCATCGTCATCGCGAGATGGCCGAGGGTGCCGATCCCGACCGAAGCGTACTGGATCGAGCCGGGCTTGGCTTTCGAAGCCGCAATGACGTCGGCAAAAGTCTTGAACGGCCGGCTGGCATTGGTCGCGACCACATAGGGCGCGGTGCCGACCAGGAAGACCGGGTCCAGATCCTTCTCGACGTCGAGCTGCGGCTTTTCGAGAATGGCGGGAATCACCGCATGCGAGTCGAAGGTCACGAGAAACGAGGTGCCGTCCGCCGCACTCTTGGCGACCTGTGCCGCGCCGAGCGAGCCGGCAGCGCCCGACTTGTTCTCCACCAGGACGACGCGGCCGAGCCTGGTTTGCAGATGGGCCTGCAGCAGCCGGGCCAGCGCGTCAGTAGAACCTCCCGGCGGAAATGGCACCACCAGCGTCATGATCTTTGCAGGCTGCGCCAGCGCCGGCGCGACCGCGAAAGCGGCCGACGCGGCCAGCATGGTCCGTCTCGTGATCTTCATTGTTCTCTCCCCTGATGTTGCTGCGCTTGTTTTTCGTGCGCGTAATTATGAATTGCCGAATCCCGATCCGGGCTTTTTGTATTCCGGCCGCGGCGGACTGAAGATGTCGAGCACGCGTGCCCCTTCCGGACCGGCGCGCATGGTGTGCGGCACATTGCCCGGCGTACGCCAGAAATCGCCCTTCTTCACTTCGATCTGCTCGTCGCCCTGAAAACGGATGGCCGAACCCTCGAGCAACACGCCCCATTGCTCCTCGGGATGATGGTGGCGGGTCCCTTCCGAATGCGGCTCCAGCACCACCACCGAGAGCATGGCGTGCTCGCCGGCGAAAATGCGCGTCGTGACGCCCGGCGCGAGATCGCGAAACAGGCCGTCATGCAGGTTATCCAGATTGTGAAATTCGTCCTTTTGACTCATCGTTTCTCCCTCAACGCCAGTTGTCCCGACGTCAGTTGTTCTCGACGCCAGTTGCCCTCAATGCCCGGTGCATGTCCATCGGGATTTTTCGCTGGGATCCTGGATGCGTCAGTAGACGGTGCGCGCCCGCCGACCGGGTTTCGAGGGCCGCTGCGCGCCTGTATAATACGGATTGATCTCGCACATCGCGGCGCGGGCCGATGCCGACTGTTTGCACTGCTCCAGCGAGGTATAGCCGCATTCGTAATATTCCCACGGCCTGAAGACGTGCAGGCAGACCGGGTAGGCTGGATCATAGGTCTGGGCTTGCGCTGGCTCCAGCACCCCAAGCGTGGCCAGGATCAGTATCGCCAATGCCGAAAGGCGCATCAGAACCTCCTAAGGGTTACAGGCCGCCACGGTTGCGCGCTCACGAATGCAGATTGCGCGTGGTGGCGCTTTTCTCGTTGGCGCCGGGGCCGCGAAAGGTGCCGAACACGCCGTCGAGCGTGGGATTGCTGACGCCGAACCAGTGCTTCTCGCTGATGAAGTGATGGCGCAAATGATATTGCTTGATCCAGCGGCCGAGCCGGGTTCGCGGCTGGTAGGGAATATGCGCGACGTAATGCACCCATTCATAATGCAGGATCGCCAGCATCATCCCGAGCAGCGCCGAAGCCGCGCCCTGGATTCCGAACAGCAGCGCGACCAGTGCGGCCGCGACAGCGAGGTTCGGCACCAGAAACCAGATCGGCAGAAACAACAGGTCGAGCCGGCTCGGCTCGACATGGTGGTCGTAATGCAGCCGGTGCTGCAGCTTTCGCAGCGGCGCCCATGACAGCGGCGGGGCGTGAAACGCAAAACGGTGCATGCCGTATTCGCTGAGATAAAACAGCAGCGCGCCGAGCAGGATCAGTAGCGGCTCGAGCGCGATGATACCGAACAGCCACAGCAACATTTCAACCGCCACGCCCGCGACCAGGGCCGCGACGCTGCCGTGACGAAAAAACACCAGAAGCATCTTGGGCATCCCTCCTGGAATCCGACGCGGCGCGATGGCCCGCATGCGAGCGCACACTATCGCTATCGGCCGCGGTTTCCCACCAGTTCCGGTCGAAACCGATGTGTCCGATCGGTCACAGGCCAGCCAGAAAAGCCAGCGATATCAGCGGGAGAAACCAGGGGGATATGGGGGTGACAAATCGGGCAATAATGGCGACAATCGGCAGCAATTGTGTCGCCGGATTCTCCGTCTGCCCGTCTCGTCCTAGAGGAAATTTCGTCCGTGATCCCGTTACGTCCATCCGTCCTGCTGATTGTCGCGATCGCGGCCTGCGCCGTGCTGGCGCCGTCGCGCGCGCAGGCGCAGTGGTGGAGCGGCAAGCCGGACGATTTCGAGACCTGCGCCGACAAGGCGGAGAAGGCGGCGACCAAGGAAGAGAAAAGTTCAAAGCTCTCCGAATGCCATTCGAAATTCGCCGGACGGCGCAAGGCCGGCGGCGGCTACAGCTATTTCGATTTCATGCAGAACAAGCACTTCGATATCGCCGGACCCAACCCGACGCCGGAAGAGCAGAAGCATATCGACGAGCAATATACCGCCTACCTCGACAAGCAGCGCCGCAGCACGATCGCGGCGGCGTTCGCGGCCAAGCAGCAGCAGGTGCAACTGCAGCAGGCGTCGCTGCGGAGCGAGGCTGCAAAGGTGCCGGTGCCACGGGAGAACCCCGCCAAGCAACAGGCCTCCGCCTCCACCGGTGACTCGAAATCGCGTACAAGGTCCGCCGCCTATTGCGCCAAGAACTCGTTCTCCTGCGAGTGGCCGCGGCTTTCCGAAGGGATCAAGGACCTGAAGAAGACGCTGTTCGGCGCCACCGCCAAGGCCAAGCGGGGATAGCGGCTAACTATCAACCGTCATTCCGGGGCGATGCGAAGCATCGAACCCGGAATCTCGAGATGATCAGCGCGAGATTCCGGGTTCATCGCTGCGCGATGCCCCGGAATGACAACACTTCCTCGATCCGTTCGTCGCCCCTTAAGGCATTGCCGCGGAGCGGATCTGGTCCGGCGTCAGTGCCGGCGAGCCTTTGCCGGCGGCCTCCGCACTTCTGATCAGCGCGACGATGCGGCGCGACAACGGAACCTGCAGGCCCCGGCGGTCGGCGATCTCGGTGATGACGCCTTGCAGATAATCGATTTCGGTGCGCCGCCCGCGCTGCAGATCTTCCCACATCGACGAGCGCGCCTCGGGATCGATCTTCATCGTGCTCCCGAGCAACAGCGAGAACAGAGTGTCAGGCAGCCGCAGCAGATGCGGCGTCCAGTTCGCCGGGACCGGCGTCGACGACACCGGCACGATGCCCTCGGCCTTGATCGCGGCCAGCCCCTCGGCCATCTGCTCGGCGAACAGCAGCCGCCAGGCGCGCTGCGACAATTGCCGGCGCAGCGGCAGATCGGCCAGCGCGTTGATGGCGTTGTTGAGATTGACCAGCAGCTTGCCCCACTGCACCCCGGCGATGTTTTCGGAAGCCCGCATTTTCAGGCCCGGGACGGAAAGCTGCTCGGCGGTGCCGGCATCATCCTGTTCGATCACGATATCGCCCGAGGTGGCGCGATGAAATCGCCCCGCGCCGGCCGAGACCACATTGAACGGCACCATGCCTCCGAGCACGCGCCGCCCCGGCAATCGTTCGCGCAGCACCGCGACATTGCCGACGCCGTTCTGCAGGGAGACGATGACGGCATCCGGCGGCGCAGACTTTGCGATGATGTCGGCCATGCCAACGGTATCGGCGCTCTTCACCGTCACCAACACAGCGCCGACATCGCCGAAAATCGAAGGGTCTTGCGAGAGCCCGAGCTGGCCCGCGGCGACGTTGCGGTCGAGGCCTTCAAAGCTGGTCAGCCGCAGCCCCTGGGCTTCGATTTCGGCGATCACCCGCGGGCGCGCCAGCAGGACAACGTTGCGGCCGGCGGACGCCAGCATGCCGCCGACAAAGCAGCCAATGCTGCCGGCCCCGGCGATGCCAATCGGTCGGTTCGAGATCATCTCACCCTTCCATCATCGCTCAGAGCTTCGATAGCAGAACCTCTTTGCGATGCCTACCGCAGCTCTACCCGCCCCGCCACGCCTTGTAACCGTCATGGCGCGTCGTTATGTTTGCCGCCGGGCGGGCATGCAGGAGGAGACGACAATGGGTTTACTCGACATACTCAACGGCATGCAGCAGGGACCGCGCGGCGGCCCGAGCAATCCCGGCGCCGAGGACAAGGGCGGCATGTCGCCGATCACCATGGCGATCCTGGCGCTGCTTGCCTACAAGGCGGTCAAGCATATCGGCGGCGGCCAGCCCGGCACCTCTCCAGCACCGGCGCCTGCGCCATCGCCCAATACGGTCAATGCCGGCCTGCCCGGCGGCGGCGGGCTTAGCGATCTCCTGAAGGGCGGATTGGGCGGTCTGATCGCGGGCGGCGCTGCCGGCAGCGTGATCTCGGGCGGGCTCGGCGATCTGCTCAAGCAATTCCAGCAGCAGGGCCAGGGCGACACCGCCAATTCATGGGTCGGCAAGGGCGAGAACAAGCAGATCGCACCGGGCGATCTCGGCAAGGCGCTCGGCGCCGACCAGCTCAATGCGCTGGTGGCGCAAACCGGCCTGTCGCGCGATGATCTGCTGCAGGGCCTGAGCCAGTATCTGCCCGGCGTGATCGATCATCTGACCCCGGACGGGCGGTTGCCGACCGAGCATGAATTGTCGAAGCGGATCTGACGCCAGCTTTGCCTGCCAGTTGCATTTTAGAAAAGGACGACAGAAATGAGCGGCATTCTCTGGATCATCGTGGTCGGCTTCGTCGCCGGCATCATCGCGCGGATGCTGTCCCCGGGACCGAATAATCCGGGCGGCTTCATCCTGACGACGGTGCTCGGCATTGCCGGCGCGTTTCTGGCGACCTTTATCGGCCAGATGATGGGCTATTACAGCACCAATCAGGGCGCCGGCTTCATCACCGCAACCATCGGCGCGCTGATCGTGCTGTTCATCTGGAACCGGCTGGTAGCCCGCGGCACGATTTCCGATCCGGGGAATAGGTAAGCTTCACATAACGTCATTCCGGGGCACGCGAAGCGTGAACCTCAGGTGCGCAATTGCGCACCGGGGAATCTCGAGATTCCGGGTTCGATGCTTCGCATCGCCCCGGAATGACGAAGTTGAATCATCTCACGTAATCAGATGCAGTCCCGCATCCATCCGCACGATTTCGCCGGTCATGCTGCTCGAGCCCGGCGTCGCCAGAAAACACACCAGCGACGCGATATCGTCCGCTGATGAAGCGACCTTGAGCGGCACCCTTGCGATCACGCTATCGCGCACCTGCTTGGCGCCGGCCTCGCCGCGGCCCTTGGTGAACCAGGGCGTGTCGATATAGCCGGGACACACGGTGTTGACGCGGATCAGCGGCGCCAGCGCGCGCGCCAGCGAATAGGTGATGGTGTTGAGCGCGCCCTTGCTCGCCGCATACGCAATCGACGAGCCGACGCCGCTGATACCGGCGACCGACGACACGTTGACGACAGAGGATGCGCGGCCCGACGCCTTGGCGCCGGCCTCCAGCAAGCTGCGCGCCGCGCGGACCATCTGGAACGGGCCGATGGTGTTGACGCCGAACAGCCGCTGAAAATCCTCCGCCGACAGCC
Source organism: uncultured Alphaproteobacteria bacterium (assembly GCA_963742695.1). GTDB lineage: Bacteria > Pseudomonadota > Alphaproteobacteria > Rhizobiales > Xanthobacteraceae > Bradyrhizobium. Next base: position 32,509 of record CAVUNF010000044.1, on the reverse strand, counting down.
CGTCGAGATCGCCATGCGGGACATGCTTGGTGATGCCGGCATTGTTGACCAGGACATCGAGGCGGCCCCAGGGGGCCGCTGCGGCGACGATCTTCTTGCAGTCCTCGTCGCGCGAGACGTCGCCCTGCACCACCACCACTTCGGCGCCCGCGCTGCGGCAGAGATCGGCGGTGGCTTCGGCTTCCTTCTGGCTGGAGGAATAGTTGACCACGATGCGCGCGCCGCCCTTGGCCAGAATGGCCGCGGTCGCAGCCCCCAGGCCCGACGCCGAACCGGTGACAATCGCGCACAAACCATCTTTCGACATCCGCGTTTCCTCTTTTTGCTTTTGAAGCTGAGCCCGCGAATTACCATATCGCGCGGCAAAGCGCCTGCAAATCGACCAAACTCCGTCGAACGGAATTAATTCTGCGGCGGCATCAGCTGCATGCCGCCCTTGCAGGGGCGGATGCGGACATCGCCGCTTGTCATGGCGGTGGCTTTTCCTCATCATGCGGTGCAAGAAAAGACGGCTTTCGATGCCTCGGCGGAACGGCCGGGCGGGAAGAATGCCAACTCAAAACGAGGAACGCCGTGGCCGAGAGTGAGAACATTGTCGCCGAGACCGCGGAGAAGATTTTCGCCGATCTCGCCGACGCCCAGACCATCAACAACGACAAGAAGGGCGCGTGGAAAGCGCCGCTCTGGCAGGCGCTGACCGAGGCCGGGCTGCCGCTGGCCTGGGTCGATGAGGACATGGGCGGCTCGGGCGCCAGCCTCGCTGAAGGCTTTTCGGTTCTAAGCTCGGCCGGCCGCTTTGCCGTGGCCGTGCCGCTGGCCGAGACCATGCTGGCGGGATGGCTGCTGGCGCAGGCGAAAATCGCCTCGCCCGAGGGCGCAGATGACGGTGGCGCCCGCCAGCCCGAAGGATCGCATCACCCTCAACGCCGACGGCACCCTCACCGGCCGCGCGCGCGGCGTTCCCTTCGCCAAGGCTTCCAAACATATCGCCGTGCTCGCCAGCGGCGCCAAGGGCGTTTCGATCGCGCTGGTCGATAGCGGTGCATGCCGGATCGAAGAAGGCCTGAACCTCGCCAATGACGCCAGCGACATCGTCACCTTCAACAACACAGCACCCGTCTGCGATCAAGCCGGCGCCGAAAGGTTTTGACCAGACCCGGCTGATGCTGATGGGTGGCGTGGCGCGCAGCCTGCAGATTGCAGGCGCGCTGGAATCGATGCTCGAGATCAGCGTGCGCTACTCCAACGAGCGCGTCGCGTTCGAGAAGAAGATTTCGAAATTCCAGGCGGTGCAGCACAATCTGGCAAAGCTCGCCGGCGAGTCGGCGGCAGCCTTGGCGGCGGCGACCTCGGCCGCGGACGCGATCGCCAACAGCACATCCTTCGATGACGCGTTCTTTCTCGAAGCCGCTTCGGCAAAAATCCGCTGTTCGGAGGCCGCCGAAAAAGGTGCCGCGATCGCCCATCAGGTGCATGGCGCGATCGGCTTCACCATCGAGCACATCCTGCATCGCTATACCCTGCGCGCGCTGGCCTGGCGCGACGATTTCGGTTCGGAGAGCTACTGGGCGGTGGAACTCGGCAAACTGGTCGCCGCCCGCGGCGCCGACGAGCTGTGGCCGCTGGTGGCGTCGCGCTGATACCCGACAAAAATTCGCCTGCACGAAACCCGAGACTTGAAACATGACCGCAGCCCTTCGTTTCGATCCGATCCGCCTGCCGCCCGAATGCGAGGTGCTGCGCAAGCAAGTGCGCGAATTCCTCGCCGAGGAAATCGCCGCCGGCACCTTCGATCCGCACCAGCCCAACCGTGAAGACACCGACGCGCCGGAATTTTCCCGCCGGGTCGGCGAACGCGGCTGGCTCGGCATGACCTGGCCGAAGAAATATGGCGGCCACGAGCGCAGTTTTCTCGAGCGCTACGTGGTGACCGAGGAAATGCGCGTCGCCAACGCGCCGACGCGGCGGTTCTTCGTCGCCGACCGGCAGAGCGGCCCGGTGCTTTTGAAATACGCGCCCGAGCACATCAAGATGGATATCCTGCCGCGCATCTGCCGCGGCGAGGTCTGTTTTGCCATCGGCATGAGCGAGCCGAATTCCGGCTCGGATCTGTTCGCCGCCAAGACCAAGGCGACCAAGACCGACGGCGGCTATCTGATCAACGGCACCAAGATCTGGACCTCGTCGGCGCATATCGCCGATTACATGATCGCGATCTTCCGCACCTCGCCTCCGACCAAGGAAAACCGCCGCCACGGCTTGACGCAATTCCTGGTCAAGATGAAGCAGCCGGGCATTCAGGTGAATCCGATCGGCCAGATCACCGGCCAGTTCGAATTCAACGAGGTGGTGTTTACCGACTACTTCGTGCCCGAAGATCACATGCTGGGCGAAATCGACGGCGCCTGGAAGCAGGCGACATCGGAGCTCGCCTATGAACGCTCGGGTCCGGAACGCTTTCTGGAAACCTATTACGTGCTGACCGAACTGGTTCGCGCGGTCGGCGACAAGCCGGACACCCGCAGCGCCGAAGGCATCGGACGGCTGGTGGCGCAACTGCACACCATGCGGCGGATGTCGGTGTCGGTCGCCGGCATGCTGCAGGCCGGCAAGGAGCCGGTGGTGGAAGCCTCCATCGTCAAGGACATCGGCACGGTGTGGGAGCAGCAATTGCCGCACCGGGTGCGCGATCTCGCCGCCTTTGTCGAGGAGAACGCCACCAACCGCGAGACGCTGGAGAACCAGCTGACGTTCGCGATTCGGACCGCGCCTAAACTGACGATCCAGGGCGGCACCACCGAAGTGCTGCGCGGCATCATCGCGCGCGGGCTTGGATTGCGCTAACACAACATCGTTTCAATCGAGGTAACTCCATGACCAAATACACGGATATCGGCGTCGAGAAGCACGGCCATGTCGGCCTCATCGAAATCCAGCGGCCGCCGCTGAATTTTTTCGACATCTCGCTGATCAACCAGATCGCCGATGCGCTCGAAGAGTTCGACCAGGATATCGAAATCCGCGCCTCGGTTCTAGCGGCGCAAGGCAAGGCGTTCTGCGCCGGCGCCAATTTCGGCGATCCGAAGCGGAAGGAACAGGAGGAAGCCGAGGCGGCCGCGGCCAAGAAGGGCGATCCGGCCGACAGCCTCGGCTCGATCAACAGTCTCTATCTGCACGCGGTGCGGATCTTCCGCGCCAAGAAGCCGGTCGTGGCCGCCGTGCATGGTGCTGCCATCGGCGGCGGCCTCGGCCTCGCGGTGTCGGCGGATTTCCGCGTCACCTGCCCCGAAGCGCGCTTTGCCGCCAACTTTACCAAGCTTGGTTTTCATCCGGGCTTCGGGCTGACCACGACGCTGCCCGAACTGGTCGGCAAGAACAACGCCGAACTGATTTTCTACACCAGCCGCCGCGTCACCGGCGAGGAAGCCACCAAAATGGGCCTCGCCAATCTCTGCGTGCCGCAGGACCAGGTCCGCGCCGAGGCCATGAAGCTTGCCGCCGAGATCGCCGAATGCTCGCCGCTCGGCCTGCTCTCGACCCGCGCCACCATGCGCGCCGGCCTCGCCGACCGCGTACTCGCCGCCACCAACCACGAACTCGCCGAACAAAGCCGCCTCCGCGCCACCGAAGATTTCAAGGAAGGCGTCAAGGCGACCGCCGAGCGAAGGGTAGCGAATTTCAAGGGGCGGTGAATTCTACTTCCCTTCTCCCCTTGTGGGAGAAGGTGGCGCGAAGCGCCGGATGAGGGGTAGCGGCATCACGCGAGGCTGACCCCTCACCCGTCACGCGCTTCGCGCTGCCACCCTCTCCCACAAGGGGAGAGGGGAAGTGAGCCAGCACGGCAGCTACTTCTTCCTCACCACCAGCGCATCGACGATCGTGACGCCCTGCCCTTCCGCATGCACCAGCACCGGATTGATCTCGATCTCGGAAATCTCGCCGGCATATTGCGCGGCCAGCACCGAGACCTCTGCGATCAACGCCGCCAGCGCCGCGACATCCGCTTTCGCCGCTCCCCGAAAACCATTCAGCAACGGCGCGGCCTTCAGCTCCGCCAGCATCGCGGCGGCCTCCACAGCACTCACCGGCGCGGGGCGATAGATCACGTCCCGGAACAATTCGGTGGTGATGCCGCCAAAGCCAACCATGACCATCGCTCCAAACGTCGCATCCAAGAGCGTGCCGATGATGATCTCGACGCCCTTTTTCGCCATCGGGGCGAGCAGCACGCCTTGAATGGCCGCGTCCGGCCGATGCCGGCGCGCGTTGTCCAGCAGCGCCTCGTAGGCCAGAAACACCTCGCCCTTGGTCGCGATACCGACGCGCACGCCGCCGACTTCGCTCTTGTGCGGGATGTCGCGCGACTGGATTTTTGCCACCAGCGGAAAGCCTGTTCGGGCGACCGCGGCATCCAGCGCGCTCTTGTCCGACACCAGCACTTCATCCGGCAGCGCCAGGCCGGCCGCGCGCAGCAGCGATTTGCTGTCGTGTTCCGACAGCGTTGCGGATTTCAGATGCGCCGAGATATCGCGCGCCGGCGCCGGCGCATCGACCGGCGGCGCCAGTTTGTATTTCGCACGCTCCACCATCCGCCGCATCGCGACGCCGGCATGGGTCAATCCCGACAGCACCACGGCGCCCGAGGCCGCCAATTCGCCGCGCGCGAATGGCGAGGGCAGCGTGTAGGAATAAAACACGATCGGCTTGTTCTGGGCTTCGAGCACCGGCCGCAGCTCGGCCTGCTTGAACGGCATTCTGGTATCGCTGAACAGCGACAGCACCACCAGGATGGCGTCGACTTCGTCGGACACGCTGAGCAGGTCGATGCTCTTCTGCAGGCCGCCGGAGTGCACGCCCTGCGCGGTGACGTCGATCGGGTTTCCGGCCGCGCCATAGGACGGCAGCAGCTTTTTAATTTCAGCCTGGATCGCCTCGGAAAGTTCCGGCACCTGCAGGCCCTGCATCGAAACCGCGTCGGCGCCCCAGATGCCGGCGCCGCCGGATACGGTGAGCACCGCGACGCGGTCGCCGTTCGGCAAGGGATTGCTGGTCAGCACCGCCGCAATGGTGACGGCCTCATCGAGATCGTTGGAGACGATAAAGCCGTATTTGGCGAACACCGCGTCATAGGCCGCCGACCAGCCCGCCATGCTGGCGGTGTGCGAAGCCGCCGCCCGTTCGCCGGCGCCGGAGCGGCCGACTTTCGTGACGATGACCGGTTTTCCGATCTCTGCCGCGCGCTCTGGCGGCGACAAGAAATTTGTCGACGTCCCTGATGCCCTCGATGAACAGCAGGATCACATCGGTGGACGCATCCTGAACCATGTAGTCCAGGAACTCGCCGGCGCCCAGATCGGACTTCGTTGCCGGCGCTGACGCAATAGCTGATGGCCACACCGAGCGCCTTGGCGCGATGCTTGATGGCAAAGCCGATGCCGCCGGATTGCGCGACCACGGCGATCCGGCGTTTGGTCGCAACCACGTCGACATGGCCCGGCTTGACGTCGACCGTCGGGCTGAAGGTGGCCGCGACCTTCTGCACTTCGCTGAGGAACCCCTCGGCGTTAGGACCGGAAATCCGCATCCCCGTCCGCTTCGCCAACGCGGCGATGGCGTCCTGCATGGCGGCGCTGTCGCCGCCCTCCTCGGCAAAGCCCGACGAGATGATGACGGCGTTCTTGACGCCGGCGGCGGCGCATTGCTCGAGCGCACCGAGCACCGCCTTGGCCGGAATGATGATGATGGCGAGATCGATCGGCTGCCCGACGTCGGAGATCGAGGGAAAGCATTTCAGCCCGTCGATATCGCCGTAATTGGGATTGATCGGATAAATTTTTCCGGGAAATTCGTTCTTGCGCAGCATCGACAGCAGCCGCCCCGGAATCTTCTCCAGATCGCGCGAGGCGCCGATCAGCGCGATGCTGTCGGGCGCGAAGAAGATGTCGAGCGGGTGCGGCATTGGGGGACATCTCGTAGGCCGTCATGGCCGGGCGGCGTCGCCGGCCATCCACGTCTTCAGCGGAGCTGATTGAATTCTGAAGACGTGGATGCCCGGGACAAGCCCGGGCATGACGAACTATAGGTCTCGTACCGCTCACTGCACCAAATGAAACGTCACCCCGCCGAGCAGGAACGAATCGCCGGACACCGGGCGGCCCTTGGTCCGGGCGGCGTCGCGCACCGCGGCGATATCGCTGACCCTGAAGGTCAGGCCGCTCATGATGTCGGCGGCGCCTTTGACGAAGCGGAAGCTGGCATTGGGCAGCTTCAGCTCGGGTTCGCCGATCTTGCCCTCGCTCACGGCAATCCCGATGATCTTGCCCCAATGCTCGGCCAGCACTGCGGGCTCCGGGCTTTCCATCTCGACGCCGATCAGCGCCTGCGTCACGTCCTTCCGAATCGATTTCTGCCAGTCCGGACCTGCCGGCGGATAGGTCCCCAGCACATCGTCGCTGCCGGTGGTGTGGTTGAATTCGATGAACGCCGCGCGGCAATCGCGCGGATGCAGCTGCACGCCGTGATAGGGCGCGTGCGTGATCACGTTGGCGGTGCGCACGCCCATCGCATTGGCATGCTTGCCGCGCGCGTCGGGATCGTCGCAGCAGAAGATCGCCATATAGCCGCCGCGTCCGCCGGTCTTTTCGATGAAGCGCCCCGCCGCGGTGCCCGGCTGAAACGGCGCCACCACTTCCAGCAGGATGGTGTCCACCGGCAGCAGCACATTCTCCAGCCCGTATTTGGCGACGTTGCCGTCGCGATAGCAGACGTCAAGGCCCATGATCCCGGCGATATCGGACGTGATGGGCTCGATGCTCGGCGCCACCAGGCAGATTTGCCGCAGCCTGATATAGGGGGCCATGACCTCGGTCATTTCAATGACCTGAGAATACGGGCTTGCGCTTTTCGACGAACGCCTTGGCCGCTTCCTTGTGGTCGGCGGTTTCGCCGCAGCGCGAGTGATGCATCGCTTCGCCGTCAAAACATTCTTCCAGCGACATGCGCTCGGCGTTGTTGATGTTCTTCTTGATGTAGCCGAGCGTGATCGAGGGTCCCTGCGCCAGCGACATCGCCAGATCATGCGCCGCCGCGTCGAGTTCGGCATCGGGAACCACGCGTGTCACCATGCCGATCGCCAGCGCCTCCTGCGCCGTCAGCACCGGCGACATCAAATACAGCTCGCGCGCCTTGGCGCTGCCGAGCATTTGCGTCAGGAAATAGGTGCCGCCGTAATCGCCCGACAAGCCCACCTTGGCGAAGGCGGTGGTGATCTTGGCCGAGGCCCCGGCGATGCGGATGTCGCAGGCCAGCGCGATCGAAAGCCCGGCGCCGGCTGCAGCACCATCGACCTGCGCCACCACGGGCTTCTGCATCTCGTGCAGAATGCGCGAGACCTCCATGCCGCGCCGCAAGTTGGTCTTCTTGGCTTCGTACGGCAGCGGCGCGCGGCCCTCCGCCATCGATTTGACATCGCCGCCGACGCAGAAGGTACCGCCGGCGCCCTTCAGCAACACGGCGCGAACCTCGTGATCCTCCGCCGCGCGCCGTGCCGCCGCCACCAGTCCAAGCGTCATGTCCGGATTGAGCGCGTTGCGCCGCTCGGGACGGTTCATGGTGATGGTGAGCAGGCCGGAGTCGAGGTTTTGCAGGACGATTTCGTTGTTCATGAGGTGGTGCCTTTGTTGTTCGTTGTTATTGCCCGTCATTCCGGGATGGTCCGCAGGACCAGACCCGGAATTTCGAGATTCCGGGTTCGCGCTACGCGCGCCCCGGAATGACGGTTTGCTTTACTTCTTCACCAGCGGGCAGCGCGACTGCTTCCAGCGGCTGGAACGCATCGCTGCCGGAAACCGTGCCGACCAGCTTGTAGTAGTCCCAGCGCTCCTTGGACTCCGACGGCTTCTTGACCTCGAACAGATACATGTCGTGCACCATGCGGCCGTCCTCGCGAATCTGGCCGTTCTTGGCGAACATGTCGTTGATCGGGGTCTCCTTCATCACCTTGATCACAGCCGCCGCATCGGTGGTGCCGGCGGCCTTCACCGCTTTCAGGTAATGCAGCACCGAGGAATACACGCCGGCCTGGGCAGTGGTCGGCGGCCGCTTCCTGCGTTCCGTGAAGCGCTTTGAAAACGCGCGCGTCTCATCGTTGAGATCCCAGTAGAAGCCTTCGGACAGCAGCAGGCTTTGCGCGATTTCAAGGCCGATGCTGTCGATATCGGTGATGAAGACGAGCAGCGGCGAGGCCTTCTGCCCGCCCTTCATCAGGCCGAACTCGGCGGCCTGCTTGATCGCGTTGATGGTGTCGCCGCCGGCATTGGCGAGACCGATCACCTTGGCCTTCGAGGCCTGCGCCTGCAGCAGGAAGGACGAGAAATCAGATGAATTGAGCGGATGCCGCACGCTGCCCAGCACCTTGCCGCCATTCTTCAGCACCACATTGGTGGTGTCCTTTTCCAGCGCTTGTCCGAAGGCATAGTCGGCGGTCAGGAAGAACCAGGTGTCGAGGCCGGACTTGACGGCCGCAAGCCCCGTCACATTGGCCTGCCCATAGGTATCGTAGGTGTAGTGCACGGTGTAGGGACCGCACGCCTCGTTGGTGAGCGCGATCGTGGCCGGTCCGTTGAAAATGATGAGCTTGTTGCGTGCTTTTGCGATCTCGCCCGCGGCAAGCGCCGTTGCGGACGCCGCGACATCGAAGATCATCTCCACGCCCTGGTTGTCGAGCATGTCGCGCGCCAGGCTGGCCGAGACGTCGGCCTTGTTGAGATGGTCGGCGACGACGATCTCGACCTTGCGGCCCAGCACCTCGCCGCCGAAATCCTCCACCGCCATCTTCGCCGCGGTCTCGCTGCCGGGCCCGGTGATGTCGGCGTAGAGCCCGGACATGTCGAGAATGCCGCCGAGTTTCAGGGGAGGTTTTGTCTGCGCCAGCGCGGTCGACGCGGAGAGAGCCAGCAGCGATGCGAGAACACCTGAAAATACCCGTTTCATCCGAGCCTCCCTGAGCGCCGCATTGTCTGCGGCCTTGATTTACCTTGCCGCAATCATGCCGGAAGGCGCAGGAAGCGGCAAGCAGCGCACGTCGGGCGCGGCAGTCATGCGCGCCGGTGTGCTATTTCCGCAAAGCGGAATGGTCGCGAATATCGAGGTGGCTTCTTGTCGCCCCTTCGAGATGCGGCGAGGGTGGCTATCGCATGGAAGCGGGCTTGAGACGGCGTGAGAGGTCGCGGCCTTGCTCGTCGTCGCAAGGCTAACCCGCATGCGATGCGATCGCGGCATGACGCATTCTCCGACAAGGGGACGAAGGGCCAAGATGCATCGCTACCCCAACAACCCCTTCCCCGGCACGTGATTGAGCTCCAGCCTGATCCCATCCGGATCCTCGAACAGCAGCGAGTAATATCCCGGCGCCCATTGATCCTCGCGCGGCGCGCGGATGATTTTTGCGCCGAGCGTGGCGAGGAAGCCGTGCAGTTCATCGACGTCGGCGCGCTCGCGGGCGCGGAAGCAGAGATGGTGCAGGCCGACGCGGTTTTGCTCGAACGCAGCGCCCGCGTGTTCGGGTCCCGGCGCGCTGATGCCGACCGCGGTGCGTCCGCCGACGCAATAATAAGTCGTCTCGGTATCGATCACCGGCTTCAGCCCGAGAAACGGCAGCAGCTGGCGATAGAATTCGCGCGAGCGCTGGAAATTCGACGCGGTCAGAAAAATATGCGCGATGCCGTTGACTTCCATCGTCTCCCCCTTCGTCGCGAATTTCGGATAAGGTTATCCGCCGATCGCAGCAAGCATACAGGAATGGATCCGATCCAGATCAACGTCATTCAACCGGTGGCCCCGACGCGGGCGCATTGCGCCGGATTTGCCGTGGCGTTGACGTGTCTGCTTGTCGCCGCCGCGGTCCGGCTGATGCGGCGGGATGCAACTTCAAGCCGCAAGGCGAAGGCCGCGTCGCCGCCATCATCGACGCGCGCACGCTTTCGCCTCACCGACGGCCGCGAGGTGCGGCTGGCCGGCATCGAGCCGGTCGGCAGCGAAAAAGCCAACCGCACATCGGCGCTGGCGGCGATCGTGGCCGGCCGCGAGGTGAAATTGTCGGGCGAGGATGACGCGCCGGACCGTTACGGCCGCCAGCCCGCTTTGGTGTTTCTCGACGGCTCCGACACGCCGGTGCAGAGCCTGCTGCTGGCGCAGGGCGAAGCGCTGGTCTCGACCACCGTGACCGACAAGGAGTGTGCCGCGATTTTGACCGCCGCCGAGGCGGCCGCACGGCAGGCCAGGCGTGGAACCTGGGCCGATCCAGCGGCCATAAAAAACGCGGAAAGTCCGGGCGATATTTTGGCCGGGATCGGGCGCTTTACCCTGGTCGAGGGCAAGGTTTTGTCGGTCAGGCAGGCCGGGGCAACGACTTATCTGAATTTCGGACGGAACTGGACACGGGACTTTGCTGTGACTATTTCAAGGCGTGCGGCGTCGGCGTTCGAGGCAGCCGGAATAGCCCTTAAGTCTCTCGAAAATCGACGGATTCGTGTCCGCGGCTGGGTCGAGTCGCGGGGTGGACCGCGAATTGAGGTGCTCCGGGTGGGGCAGATTGAGTTGCTTGGCGGGAATTAGCTCGCGGGCGGAGATACGAGTAGCTGACGTGGCAGAGTGTGCGGAACGGCGCGAGACAAGGATGGGCCGCAGCCTTTGGGCTGCGCCGGTCTTGCTGTGCGTTAGCGTTCGCGCTTGCCGGCTGCGGCGATATCGGCCGGTTTCAGACCGGGTCTCCGGCGCCGAACACCGACCAAGCCGGCCCGCACCGTCGCGCAGACCCCGGCCGCCGAGCGCGAGCATGAACGAATTCTGTCCTCCTATGGCGGGTCCTATGACGATCCCCGGCTGGAAGCCCTGATCGGCAAGACGGTCGATCGGCTGGTGGCGGCTTCCGATCGCCCCGATCAGGCCTACAAGGTGACGATCCTCAATTCCGGCGCGGTCAACGCCTTCGCGCTGCCGACCGGGCAGCTCTACGTGACGCGCGGCCTGGTCGCGCTCGCCAGCGACACCTCGGAATTGTCTTCGGTGCTGAGCCACGAGATGGCGCATGTGCTGGCCAAACACGCCTCGATCCGCGAGGACCAGGCGCGCCAGGCCGCCGTCGTCACCCGCGTCGTCACCGACATGGGCAACGATCCCGATTTGACGGCATTGGCGCTCGCCAAAACAAAGCTGACGATGGCGAGCTTCTCGCGCGCCCAGGAGTTCGAGGCCGACGGCATCGGCGTCGGCATTTCGGCGCGCGCCAAGTTCGACCCCTATGGCGCCGCGCGTTTCCTGAACTCGATGGAGCGCAATGCGGCGCTGAAGGCCGGCAAGACCTCGCTCGATCCGCGCGCGCAGGATTTTCTGTCGTCGCATCCGGCCACGCCGGAGCGGGTCCAGAACGCGCAGAACTCGGCGCGGCAATTCTCCTCGCCCGAAGGCGGCGAACGCGACCGCGAAACCTATCTCGCCGCGATCGACAACATCGTCTATGGCGAGGACCCGAGCGAAGGTTTCGTGCGCGGCCGGCGCTTCCTGCATCCGAAACTCGGCTTCAGCTTTGCAGCCCCCGAAACCTTCACGCTGGACAATACCGCGCAGGCGGTGATCGGCGTGCGCGAGGGCGGCATGCAGGCGATGCGCTTCGACGTGGTGCGGGTGCCGGCGGAACAGTCGCTCGGCGATTATCTCAATTCCGGCTGGATGGAAAATGTCGACAAGGCCTCGACCGAGGACATCACCATCAACGGTTTTCCGGCGGCCTCGGCCAGCGCCAGCGGCGATCAATGGCAGTTCAAGGTCTATGCGCTGCGGTTCGGCACCGACGTCTACCGCTTCATTTTCGCCGCCAAGCAGAAGACCACCGAGAGCGACCGCAACGCGCGCGAAACCGTCAACTCGTTCCGCCGCCTGACGCTCGAGGAAATCCAGGCCGCCCGGCCGCTGCGCATCAAGGTCATCAACGTGCAGCCCGGCGATACCGTGGAATCGCTGTCGCACCGCATGTCCGGCGTCGACCGCCCGGCGGTAGCGTTTTCGCATTTTGAACGGGCTGGATGCGCACGCGCAGGTGAAGGCGCGCGATCGTGTGAAGATCGTGGTGGATTGACGCGCGAAGCGCGTCATCCCCGATGCGCAATGGCGCATCTGGGGGACGCGATGCGAACCTCAGATGTGCAATTGCACATCGGGGGATCTCGACCTGCTCATCTCTGGATTCCGGGTTCGCCCGCGCAAAGAGCGCGCGCGCTCGCCGGAATGACAGTGCACAACAAAAAAAGCCCGGTCTCTCGACCGGGCTTTTGATTGTTTGAACCGGAAGTTCGCTTACGCGGCTTCGTCCGCGACGGCGGCATCGTCGCCATCGGCGTCCGCGTCGGCATCACCATCGGCGCCGGCTTCCGCTTCGGCCTTGGCGCCGCGGCGCGGGCTCTTGGCGAGCTGGCCTTCGATTTCCTTGACCGCCTCGGTTTCCGTCACATGCTGCACGACGGCGATTTCCCGCGACAGCCGGTCGAGCGCTGCTTCATAGAGCTGGCGTTCGCTGTAGGACTGTTCCGGCTGCGATTCCGAACGGTAGAGATCGCGCACCACTTCGGCGATCGCGACGATGTCTCCGGAATTGATCTTGGCTTCGTATTCCTGGGCCCGGCGCGACCACATCGTGCGCTTGACGCGGGCGCGGCCTTTCAGGGTTTCCAGCGCGCGCTTGACCAGCGCCGGTTCCGACAGCTTGCGCATGCCGACATTGGCGACCTTCGCGGTCGGCACCCGCAGCGTCATCTTGTCCTTCATGAAATTGATCACGAACAGCTCAAGCTTGGCGCCGGCGATCTCCTGCTCTTCGATGGCCAGAATCTGGCCAACGCCGTGCGCGGGATACACCACGAATTCGTTGGTCTTGAAGCCCTGGCGCTGGGTCAGAACCTTCTTCGGCTCCTCGACGCGCGGGGCGACGGCGGCGGGCTTGCTGGCGACCACCGGCTTGACGGCGGCCTTGGTGGCGACGGTCTTCGGAGCAGCGGCTTTAGGCGGGAGCGACCTTCGAAGCAGTGGGCTTCGAACCCGTCGCTTTCGCGGCAGTTTTTGCAGTCTTGTTGGGCATTGCGCTTCTTTTGTTTTTTGAGGACTTGGCAGCCGTGGCCTTGGCGGCTTTCCGGGGCTCCTTGAGGGAAGTCCGGGCACGGCTTTTGGTTGCACTGCGGCTGACCGCAGCGGCTTTCTTGGTCTTGGAAGCACTCTTTTTACGCGTTTTCTGTGACACAGCCTGCGCGCGGAACTGCCACGCCCCTGTTGGATGTTTTTTACGGGAACCCGGGGCCAAGTTACGCATGGCTGCAGATTCGGCTCGTAATGTGCCCAATATAGCACATTTTCCGGAAAAATCAATGATTTACGCCCCGTTCTGGGGATCAGGGCGGCGGCTTTCGGCGAACTCACCGTGATTAGGGTTAAGTGTCGCGGCCCAAAGGAATCAGGATTCAGCGCGGGATTGGCTCAAGTCGCCGGTACCGGGAGCGGGCGAAAAATATTTTTCGAACTTGCCTTCCATGCCCTCGAAATCCTTGGCGTCAGGCGGCTGGTCCTTCTTCTGGGTGATATTGGGCCAGCTCTTGGCGTATTCGGTATTCACCTCCAGCCACTTTTCCAGGCCGGGCTCGGTGTCGGGCTTGATGGCGTCGGCGGGGCATTCGGGCTCGCACACGCCGCAATCGATGCATTCGTCCGGATGGATCACCAGCATATTGTCGCCTTCGTAGAAGCAGTCTACCGGGCAGACTTCAACGCAATCGGTATATTTGCATTTGATGCAGGCTTCAGTGACGACGTAAGTCATCCAGAACTCCGAAACGGGTCAGTTTTGAGTGGTTTGCGTAGCGCAGGAACACCATTGCCGCAAGGGAAGCAGCGTGCTCCCGAACGATGTTTTGGAGCGGTTCTGCGCTGGCCTGCTCTGCAGGAATAGATAGTTATTCTCGGCCGTGCCTGCAAATCCTCGTAGAGGACGCGCGCGGACGGCGCATCGCCGCGCCGCTCGGCAAATCCGACGATTTTCAGGACCCGCACGGTGCGATCGAGCCCGATCGTCAGCACGTCGCCGGCCTTCACGGCATGTCCCGGCGCCTTTTCGCGCACGCCGTTGATGCGGACATGGCCGGCCTCGACCAGCGCGGCGGCGCTGGTGCGGGCTTTCACCACCCGCGCGTGCCATAGCCATTTATCAAGACGCTGGCGCTCCAAGCGACACCAACACGCATCGAAGCGGGCCCAAGGTGGGGAGCCCGGGATCCTCCGCAGCTTCGAGCTCCAATGCCTTGCGGCCGGCGGTGAGCTGCTCCTTGAGCGCCGCCAGCTTGGCGAAGGGCGAATTCGGATCGGCCGGACGGTCGCGCTCGCGCGGGGCGGCACTGGTGGCCCATTGCCGGTGCGACGGACCGCTGTCGCGGCCGCCCTTGCCGCCGAAACCGCCCTTATCGCGATCGCGTCCGCCGCCCTTGTCGCGGCCGCCGAATTTGCCCTTGTCGCCCTTGTCGTCGGGCCGGTCGCCCCGGGGACGGTCATTGTCGCGGCCCTTGTCGCCGTCCCTGCCCTTGCCTGCAAAACGCTCGCGCGGCGGCCGGTTGCCTCGGTCTTCGCGCGCGGGCGCGGGCGCGCCCTCGGCGGGAGCGGCCGCCACCACGCCCTCGGCCGGCGGCGCATCGGTGCGGGGTTTGCGGAATTCATTGTTGCGGTCACGCCGTCCACGGCGGTGCCGCTCGCCCTTGGCGGCTTCACCGGCCGCCTCGCCTGTTGCGGCAACCGGCTGCGCACCGTCCTGCGGACGGTTCTGGTGGCGCGGACGGTTGCGATCATGGCGCGGCCGGCGCTCTTCGGAGCGGCCGCCGGGGCGCCAGACTTCGACCATTTCAGGTGCTGCGACCGCTTCGGGCGTGGCTTCGGGGCGCTGCTTCCGCGCGGTCGCTTCTACCGGTGCCGCATCGCTGACTTCCGCCAGTACCGCATCGGTTGCGGTTTCCGCGCGCGGCCTCAACGGCGACGGGCTCCTGCGGAACTTCCGCTGGCGTTTCTGCCACAGGTTCAGGCTGGGCTTCGACCGCGGCCGGTTCGCTGGCCTCGGGCGAGAACGCGACATCGGGCAGCAAAGTCGCGGACAGGCGTTTCTTCGGCTGACATGCGGCGCTGCGTCGTGGACGCGGCCTCGCGCAGCAGCGCCGGCCGACGCCTTCGGCTTCCGCAGCCTCCACGACCGGCGACAAGACCTCTGTCGAGGTGGCATCGACCGGCGCCGCATCTGCGGCGGCCGTTTCAACCGTCGCCTTCTACGGCCGGCGTCTTCAACCACCTCCGGCTTCGGCGGCAGCGGCAGCTTCTTCTCCATGCGATAGCCGAGCGCGCGCAAAATCGAGGCAAAGTCTTCGCCGGCCGATCCCGTCAGCGAGGTCATCGCCTGCGTCACGACAAAACCGCGGCCGTCGAACGCGCCGGCCGGCTTGGTGCCGGGCGAGGCTTCGCGCCACGACAAAGCGGGGCGAATGAGATCGGCGAGCCGCTCCAGAATATCGACCCGCACCGCGCGTTCGCCGCATTGGCGGTAGCCCAGGATGCGATAGGCGTCGCGGTCGAGCGCCTTGTCGACCGGGAACGAGGTGCGGCCCGATCCCGCCAGATGCTGCGCGCCCGACAGCGCCGACAGGTCGATATTGTCGTGCTTCTGCGCCCACAGCAGCGAGGCCAGCGCGCGCGCCGCCGGCTTCAGCAGCGCCGGCAGATAGATGTGATAGGCCCCGAACCGCACGCCGTATTTGCGCAAGCTCGCGCGCGACGGCTGGTCGAGATCCTTCATCTCGGCCTGAGATCTTCTGCCGCTCCAGCACGCCGAGCGCCTCGATCAGCTGGAACGCGATGCCGCGCGCGATGCCGGTGACGTCCTCGGCCTTGTGCAGGTCGAACAGCGGCCCCAGCAGCTTTTCGATATGCGTCTTCAGCCACAGATCGAGCCGGGTCTGCACCGCCTCGCGCGGCGCGCCGGAAAGGCGATCGTCGGAAATGATGCGCAGGCGCGGATGCAGCGCGTCGTCGGCCGCCACCAGTTTGGCCACCGCGTCGCCGGTCCAGCGCACGGTGCCGTCGGAGGCCAGCACGAACTGATCGTCGGGGGCTGCCGCCAGTTTCTCGGCGCGGGCGTCGATCTCGCCGGCCAGCGCTTTCAGCGCGGTCGCCTGCAACGCCTTGGCGTCGGAGCCGGCCTCGGCCGCGTCTGGCGCGAACGTAAATCCGTCGAGCCGGCCGATCACATGGCCTTCTACGATCACTTCGCCGGTCTTGCCGATTTCGGTATTCAAAACGCTGTTCTCCCGCAGGCGGCGCATCAATACACTGGTACGCCGGTCAACGAAACGCTCGGTGAGCCGTTCATGCAGCGCATCGGACAATTTATTTTCGACTTCGCGTGTAATTCCCTGCCAATGCTCGGGATCCGCCAGCCAATCCGGCCGGTTGGCCACGAAAGTCCAGGTCCGGATCTGGGCGATTCGGCCCGATAGCGTGTCGATATCGCCGTCGGTGCGGTCGGATTGCACCACCTGGCTTTCGAACCAGGCGTCCGGAATCCGGCCCTTTTGCATGAGAAAGCCGAACAAAGTGGTCACCAGCTCGGCATGGGCGGCCGGCGCGATCTTGCGGTAATCCGGGACCTGGCAGGCGTCCCACAGCCGTTCCACGGCGGCAGCGCCTTGCGCCATGTCGCGCACATCGGCGTCGCGCGCGGCGTGATCGAGCACGCGCAGATCCTCGGCGATCGGCGCCCGGGTCAGCGCGTCATGGGTCGGCGTCAGCGCCAATGAGACCTGCAAGCTCCCGAGCGAGGCAAAATCCAGTTTCGAGTTGCGCCACTGCAATACCTTCACGCTATCGAAAGTGTGGTTCTGCAGCGCATTGACCAGTTCCGGCTCGAACGGCGCGCAGCGGCCCGTCGTTCCAAAGGTGCCGTTGCGGGTGGCGCGGCCGGCGCGGCCTGCGATCTGGGCGAATTCGGACGGATTGAGCCTTCGGAACTGATAGCCGTCATATTTGCGGTCGGAGGCAAAGGCGACGTGATCGACGTCGAGATTGAGCCCCATGCCGACCGCGTCGGTGGCGACGAGATAATCGACGTCGCCGTTCTGGAACATCTCCACCTGCGCGTTGCGGGTGCGCGGGCTAGAGCGATCCCAGCACCACGGCGGCGCCGCCATGCTGGCGCTTGATCAGTTCGGCGATGGCGTAAACTTCGTCGGCCGAGAACGCGACGATCGCGGTGCGCCGCGGCTGCCGCGTCAGCTTGCGGTCGCCTGAAAATTCCAGCTGCGACAGCCGCGGCCGGGTGACGATGTTGGCGCCGGGCAGCAGCCGCTCGATGATCGGGCGCATGGTGGCGGCACCCAGCAGCAGCGTCTCGTCGCGGCCGCGCCGGTGCAGAATGCGATCGGTGAAGACGTGCCCGCGTTCCAGATCAGCCGCGATCTGGACTTCATCGACCGCGAGAAACGACACGTCGATATCCCGCGGCATCGCCTCCACGGTGGAGACCCAGTAGCGCGCCTTCGGCGGTTTGATCTTCTCTTCGCCGGTGATCAGCGCGACGTTATCGACGCCGACCTTGCCGACGATCTTGTTGTAGACCTCGCGCGCCAGCAGCCGCAGCGGCAGGCCGATAATCCCGGAGGAATGCGCCACCATCCGCTCGATCGCGAGATGGGTCTTGCCGGTGTTGGTCGGGCCGAGCACCGCGGTGACGCCGGCGCCGGGAGCCCGTTCATTCGGCGAGTTGAACGAGGATGACGAAAAAGCCATGTTTTATTGAGTTTTCTGCGTCGTGCGGTGGGCGCGTATTCCGCAAAAGTGGATACCGGTTTTGCGATCAGAATACGCGCAAGGGTTGGTGGAACTGTTTCAATTTGCGACGCTTTGCAGCCGCGGCTTAGGTTCTGGAACGGTTGCGGAACGAATCGCGCCCGAATCGCTGACTCGCATCCAATGCGGGTACGTTCACCGCAACATCTCGGTCAGAGTCCTCATCAGCGGCACTAGATCAAGCTTCCGGATGGCTCGACAAGCCCGCGAATTGCAGGGCGAATCCTTAAAGGAAGAGAGAACATGGAGTCGAATCAGAAGCGATAAAGAGTCAACAGGGATTCGGCGGTCGCTCCGTCATTCCCCGCTGCGCATTGCGCATCTGAGGGCGCGCGTCAGCGCGAACCCGAAATCTCGAGATTCCCCGATGTGCATTGCACATCTGGGTTCGATGCTTCGCATCGCCCCGGAATGACGGCGTCGATTTCTCTACTGCGTCTTGGCGACGCGCGGCGGCATCGCCTGGGTGTTGAATTGGGTGGCCGTCCAGCATGGCGGGGCCGAGCGGGGTCGGGATCTTCATCCAGAACGGCACCAGCACGCGGGTGCCGGCGACCGGCGCGAACGCGATCTCGATGTTGCGCTGGGTGGCGAGGTATTTGATCACGGGGCGATCGGGGATGTAGCCCGCGACCGGCGTGAAATACACCGCGCAGACCACGACCGGGCCATGATAGCCCTTCTCGGCCTTGACGGTTTCCATGCGCTTGAAATCGAGTTTCAGGTCGTAGCGCATGCGGCCGTCGAACACGGAGGCCGTGCCGCGGCAGGCTTCGGCGCTGAGCGGATCGGCCGTGCCCGGCACCCGGATCATCGACCCCGTCATCGGATCGAGCACGCCGCGCTTGTGCGCATCGGTGATCGGCAGCCGGTCGGGATCCACCGGCGGCTCCGGCTCGATGACGAATTCCTTGATGGTGCCGTTGGCCAGCACCATGCGGATGGCTTCGGATTTCTTCGAGGTGGTGGAGGTGGCGGAATAGCCTGTCGGCACCAGCGCGCCGGCGACGATGCGGCCCTGCGAGGAGCCGCTGCCGGAGCCGCTGGCGAAGGTCTTCAACAGGCCCGCGGTGCCGCCGGCGGCGGCGGCGGAATACTGGTCGTCCGATGATATCGACGGCCCAGCTGCCCTTGCCGACGGCAATGCCCGCCAGCGTCGCCTCGTAATAGGCCTCGAGCTTGCCTTGCGCCAAAGCCGCCTGCGGCGCGATCAGCAGCAAGGCCAAGGAACGCGAAAGCAGACACGCCGAAAAACGCCCGCAGCGCCGTAGTGGCCGGCGGGGGCGACATCATGCGGGGCGTGGTCACGAAGGGCCGTCCTGCTGGTAGGGTGGCGTGAATAGTCATTTAAGCAAAAATATCCGGCCAACAACGCGCAAATCGGATTGGACACACGCTAATTTGACCAATCCGCCACGCACTTTACGCGCCGGGAACCCCTGATGTCGGCGGCGATTACGCCGTTTATATGATGGGCGTATGATGGGCCGCGCGGCGGCCGAATTGAAGCAAATTCGGCTTTTTGGCGGGCCGCGGAATCGGCCCAAAACCTTGACGCCCCGCCCCTCCCCGCCTATACGTCCGCGGTTCCCTGGATGGACGTGAATTCAAACCCCCGTGGGCCCCCAGAGGGTTCGGGGATGGAAGAGGATTTCTTGCGATGTCGCGGCGCTGCGAACTGACGGCCAAGGGCCCGCTGGTGGGCCACAAGGTGAGCCACTCCAATATCAAGACCAAGCGCCGGTTCCTGCCGAACCTGTGCAACGTCACCTTCATCTCGGATGCGCTCGGCCGCAATGTGCGCCTGCGCGTCTCGACCAACGCCATCAAGAGCGTCGACCACCGCGGCGGCTTCGATGCCTTCATCCTGAAGGCCAAGGCGACCGAGCTGTCGCCGAAGGCGCTGGAGCTGAAGCGCGCGATCGAGAAGAAGGTCGGCAAGCCGGTCCCGGTCAAGAAGGCGAGCTGAGGGGCGAAGGCTTAAGCCGGATTTGGGTTTGAGGTTTTGGATGGCCGGGTCGAAAGACCCGGCTGTTTTTGTTTTAAGCGATGATCTCGCTCGCGCGAGGTTGCTCTAGCATCGCCCAGAGGCTCGCGAGCGGAGAATGCCCGGGCGTTTCATGTCATGCCGCCAACGGCGCGGAGCCAGGAATTATCCGCCTGCTTTTGTCGTCGTAACGTGAAGCCTTCCGAGCGGTTTTGTTAAAGGCAGGAACTCACGCCAGCACGCTGACCATAGAACTCTCCCTGAGGCCCATGCTCGCGATATAGATCACGCAGGTGGAAATGGTCGATGAAGGCAGGATCGCAACCCTTCATCATATAGTTGGCGAGCGACTTGTAGCCGTCCATGTCGATGCGACTGGCATCAAGATCAAAAGGCCCCAAGGGGCCCTGAACCTTGGTGACCCAGCCCGGCAATTTTCTGAAGAATTCTTCGAGCAACGCCGGTGGGACATAGAGCGCCCAGTTCACGTGCGGGTTATTTGGGGCCTCAAAGCTGTAGACGTACATGGGTGCGAACCGGATGCCCGAGGGCTTGCAGGCGTAGATCAGCCAGTCGCGATACTTGTGGCGAATATGTTTGAAAATGGTGGATGCGACCTGAGCGTCGGTCTCGTGGAGGTGTAGGAAGATGATCACATTGAGTGGCGCGCCTGTGACTTTAGCGTAGTCGAATGCCCGAAAGACGTTCTGAACCAGCTTGACCCCAACGTGCTCTGATTTCTTCAACATTTTGGGTACGTCGCGGCCACTGTATCTAAATAAGGTGTGCCGTGGTTGGAACCGGCAGTTACGTGATGGCGGACAAAATGGCAACATAGGGGCAGAGTTCCAGAACATGGGTTGCCCGTCGTTGTGGTGGTAAGGGTCCGAGAGCGACGGCTGATGCGAAGCGATCAAGTGGTCTACCGGTCGCGGCGATGCTCGCGAAGGATGTCTCGAGTGCGACGCTACTATAGGCGGCACCGTCGATCCTCCACACGCTGATGTTCAGCTGTGGTAAGAATTTCCATGTTTCAGGAAAATTTGGTGCCCGCGCCCATCCCGTCGGTCAAGAAGCGCGCGTTCCGCAATGCGCTGGATTTAAAGCTGAGACGATGCCGTGGCGACATGCTGCAGCATTTTTTCGCCGCGGTCGCCAATAAAATTTGGGGAGACAATTTTGTGCCTGCGACCGCACACTACACACAAGGCGACCTGAAGTGTGACGGGCTCCTCAAAGATCCACTTACAGTTTTTGCATGTTACGGGCCAACGAACGGCGGGGACGGGCAAAGCGGTGGCGCAACGGCGCAGGTAGTTGTCAAGGTGACCGAAGATTTCTTGGGCGCGCTGAAGGCGTGGCCGGAAATGAAGCAATGGATTTTCGTCAATAGCTACGTCACGGGGATCCCACCTAAATCACGGACAAGCTGCTGAAATCGCAGCTGATCATCCTCACCTGGTGATCACACAGATGGGCATGGCGAAATTCGACGCGCTAATTTTTGGCTTACATATTGAAGACATAGAAGAACTACTCGGAGACGCCGCGTCTGATGAGGATTTCCGGGCCTTACAGCTTCCGCAGATTTACCTTGTCGTCGAAGGCATTATGATTGGCATGGACAGCACAGCCTCTGGTGATGACGAACCGGCCGTGGTCTCGGCCGAGAAGCTCGAATTCAATAGCCTTTCGTCTGCATACAAGAATTTGATCAAACTCGGCTTCCAGAATGCTCCTAGAGTAGAAAACTATTTGCTCGAAAATTACGTACCGACACTGGGCCAAGACGTTGCGCGAGTATTCAAGGCGAAATATCTGGACCTAAGGAGCCAAAGTCTAACGCCGGACGTCATAATGGACGAGCTATACGACTTCGCCTTAGCCGGCCACAGATCCACGACGCCGCGTCAAGTCGCTATTTGGAGTTTGCTGGCTTACCTGTTTGAAAAATGTACGATATTCGAAGACAAGCCCGCGGGGGCGGTGAAAGTCTAAATGATTTCTACCCGGAAAGCACATCAAACAAGACCGAGCGCTCATCGGCGATAGGTGGCGATATCCTTTCTGTTCTCGACGATCGGATGAATGTCTCTGAGATTTGGAAGAGGGTTCAAGAACTCCGCGAATCCCGGAGGGGTCCTCTCCTTTGTCTTTCGATTGGTTCGTGCTCGCCCTCACCTTCTTGTTCGCCGTTTCAGTGGTCGTTCTGGAAGGTGATGAAGTCTTGCCCGCGCGAGCAAGAAGATGATCCTTTCGATCTCAAGTTCGATTCCGACCTTTAAGACACTCACGTTCAGAGTAGGTTTGAACATACTGCTCGCCGACGTTACCGCACGCTCGACAGCTAAGCAGACAAGAAACAGTGCGGGTAAGACAAGCATGATCGAAATCATGCATTTCTTAATGGGCTCAGAAGCAGACAAAGACTTCTTTTCAAGAAACCCGAGATTATCGGTCATTCTTTCACGGGAGTTTTCCGCCTTAAGGATGAGGATGTTTCAGTGACGCGCAGCGCGTCCGACGAACGAAAAGTATTGATCAATAGGGAGGTCGCGAAGCGGATCGGCCTGCCAGTGCAACGAGGCGAAGGCAACATCAACTATATCACGCTCGACGATTGGAAGCATTTTTTGGGCAACGCTTGGTTTAAGATGCCCATGGACCGGGAAGGTTCCGACTTCGAGGGCACCTTTGCGCCGTCCTTCCGCTCCTCAAATTAACTATCTCGTCCGCCGACGTCGTGCTGGCGGATATGCGGAGATCCGCAAAACAAGCAGTTTTCAACAGCCATGGGACTGGCAGGTAAACCTCTCGTAATTCCTCGTCGGCTAAATTGGCATGTGCCGCAAGCGATTTAAGATCTCCGTGCACGCATGAAGGGACTATCGTCCCTAAGGAAAGCGATTAAGGCGGGCGAATTGGGAACTATTTTCGGCACTGCAGCCGAAATACGTCCCTAACTCGTCCGCACCGAGGAACGCATCCTCCAACTTAAGAGCCGGATTGAAAGTTTTCGCGTTCTTGAGAGCTACCGCGAGTTAGCGGCTGAGGTCGCACGATTAAAGAACAAGATGTCCGAAATTACAGGCGAGCTGACGTTGATCAACGAGACGGTTGCCTTTCTCGAAAATACAATAAAGGGCGAGAAGCCACCAGCCTATGCCGCTGTCGATTTGAGGCAGCTGGTGTCGAGCTTCCAGACGTCGCACTGCGTCGTTTCGATGAGGTCAGAAATTTCCAAGAGTTTGTCGTCTCAAATCGACGCCGCTATCTTGAGGAGGAGATCGCAGAGGCTCGCGCGTCTCAGAAGTCCCTTGAGGCGGAATTAGCGGACGCCGACCAACGGAAGGCTGAGCTTTTGGCGACGCTGGACGGAAAGGGGGCCTTCGAAGATCTGTATGGCAATCCACGAGGAGTTCGCTGCAGCGACAAACCGCGCGGAGATTTTGAGAACTAAATTGCAGAACGCCAACATTCTAGAAAACAAGACGGCGCAGACGAAACGTGACAGCGCTGATCTTGAGATCAGACTTCAACAAGATCACGAGCGCAACGAAAACGCCATCAAGTACGCTACAGTAAAAGTAGATCACGCGATCGCGGAGCTATACGATGACCGCACGGGCAACTTGGTCATCGCCGCAACCAAGAACGGTCCTCATTGATATCGCGATTTAGGGCGATGGAAATCTTGGTGGCATCGACATGATGAAGATATTCTGTTTCGATAGCATGTTATTCGAGGCCGTTTCGGATCGCTTGGGAGGGCCGGGCTTCTTCGTTCATGATAGTCATCTGTTCGACGGCGTAGACGCCCGACAAGTGCGCGGCGCTATTCTTTTCGGTTCAAGAACGGCCAACGCTCGTGGTGGTCAATACATTTCATCGCTATGAACAGCGACGAGTTCCAAGCCAGTGGAGCAGCGAGGGAACCCGATGCGATACAGGGCATCCTTGGTGTTCGTTTGACGGACGATGAGCACGGCGGGTTGTTTGGATTTAGATTCGATTAGCCCAATCACCTTGAGGGCGTTCTTGGCGCCAACGCTCCGCCGAGTTGCGATAGTTACGGCGTCAGCCGCTCGCTAACTCACGCTGCAGGGCTCGGCCATGAAAAACATCGTGATCTGCTGCGACGGCACCGGCAACGAGATCTCCGAGAACATTTCCAATGTTCTGAAGCTGTACCGGACCCTGCGCAAGACCGCCGAAGACCACGCCGCGGCAGGCGGTGTATTACGATCCCGGCGTCGGCACGCTGGCGCGGAGCAATCCGTGGAAGAAGGCGCTGCAGGATGCCTCGGCGATCTTCGGGCTCGCCACCGGCTACGGGCTCGACGACAATGTGCTCGCGGCCTACGAATTCATCGTCGACAATTACGAGAAAGACGACGCGATCTATCTGTTCGGCTTTTCCCGCGGCGCCTACACCGTGCGGGTGCTGGCGGGGCTGATCCACAAGGTCGGCCTGATCTCGAAGGCGCAGGTCAATCTCGCCGGCAGCGGGCTCACCGCCTTCAAGCAGTTTTCCGGCGAACGGCCGGACTGGGCGCTCGATCTCAAGCGGTTCACCGACGGCGGCGCGGTGGCGCCCGGCCCGCCGTCGAAGGAAGACCAGGCCGCGCAATATGCGCGGATTCTTTCGGTGCAATGGCCGACCATCAAGTTCGTCGGCGTCTGGGACACCGTCGCCAGCGTCATCGTGCCCCGGCCGGACCGGCTTTATCTGCCGAGCCTGCAGGTGCTGGCCTTTGTCGAGACAAATCCGAGCGTGGAGATTTTTCGCCAGGCGATCTCGATCGACGAAAAGCGCCGGCTGTTCCGGCTGCAGCCATGGCAGGAGGGCGGCAAATTCTGGCCGAGCCGCTTCGAGCCCGCGCGAGAAGTGGAAGGACCAGGATAGCCAGCAGGTGTGGTTCGCCGGCGTGCATGCCGATATCGGCGGCGGCTATCCGGAAATCCAGAGCGGGCTCTCGAAATATCCGCTGCTGTGGATGATCGAGCAAGCGGTGCAATGCGGCCTCAACGTCAATCCCGCCACCGTCAACCAGCTCGGCTGGGGACGCAAGCGCAAGAACAGCCCGTTCGATTACGTCGCGCCTGACGTGATGGCCGAGCCGCATGATTCGATGACGGCGCCCTGGCGCGCGCTGGAATATTTGCCGAAGGCGGACAAATACCGGGAATGGCCGGCGAACAGGCGCGGAACCAGAACTGGCCGGAGCGGCGCTCGTTTCTCGGGCATTACATCCCGGATGCCGAGCCGCGCGTGATTCCGGAAGACGCGTTGATCCATGGCTCCGCTGATCGAGAAGATCGCTGCGCGATCCGAGATACAGGCCGGTGAATATGCCGGGGACGTATCGGATCGTGCCGATGCCGGCGGCGGCGGTGGAGACGGCGGAGGATGAGGAGGAGGAAGAGGCGTGACCGCGACACCTCCGTCGTCCCGGCCTCCGAGCCGGGAACCCATAGGGCGAGCAGGCTCGGTTTATGCCGTAGCCGCAGAGCCTTGCTGCATTCAGCGCCAGTGATGGGTCCCGGCTCGGAGGCCGGGACGACGCTCGAATTTCTCGCAACACGCCTTCCGCTGCTGTGTGACTACCCGACAGGCAAATCAGTCCGACAACCGCGAATCCCCCTTTGCAAATATTATTTCTGTTTTTCCGAAAAATCCCTTTCACAAATCACCCTATATCCTTCCCGTCCTGCTCCGACAGAGGGGCGCTCGCGATCGTCACGGACGCGGAGCGGGATGCGGTGGACGCGGAGTTGCGCCTGACGAACGGCGCGTGAAGCGTACGGCGAAATCGTGTGGTCCTGGCGCCCGAAGCTGGCGCCAAGTTCTCGAGAAACAAGTTTCTCAGGGGCGACGGTGGCAACAGAGCTCGGCTCACCGGGGAGAGCACGCTATAAGCCGTAAAGCCATTGCGCAGGGAATGCCGGATGCTCTCCGCTTCACCTGTATGCTCGTGTGCGCTTTTTGTGCAGGTTTGCACACGAGACCGCGGGTGCAGCGCGCACCCGGTCTTCCCTGCGCCCTCTGATTTTCAGTGGGCGGAAGCTATAAGCAAACCTCGGGCGAATACGCCGCGAGATCGCGGAATATGTTTGCGTCATTGCGACGAACACTTGCGAAACGCATCCTCATTGCCTCAGAAGAGCTGGATTGCTCGCTCGCAAGCAATGACGAACTGTTTGTTTCGGCTGTTTGAAATTCAATCCGACGAGCGGCGATGCCTCTTCCCCTCTCCGCTTGTGGGAGAGGGTGGCTCGCATCGTCGATGCGAGACGGGTGAGGGGTCGCGGCGTATCGATGGACGTAACCCCTCATCCGCGCGCTACTCGCGCCACCTTCTCCCACAAGGGGAGAAGGGAAGAAGAGCGCTCCCCTCACGCGGCGCGGCCGAACTCGGCGCCGAGATGCTTCAGCCGCGGCATCACTTCCTGCTTCAGCAGCGTCAGCGAATGCTGCCAGGCTTGCGGCTTGTGCTTGTAGTCGAAGCCGAACACCAGCAGCGTGCCGAAGCCGCCGACCTCGCGGTAGATGGTCTCGATCTTCTCGGCCACCGTCGACGGCGAGCCGACGATCCAGTTGTGGCGGGCGCAATAATCCACCGTCACGTCGCTGTCGGGCACCTCGGGCGCATGCTTCAAATAATCCTTGAAGCCGAAATGGCCGAGCAGCGGCAAGAAATATTCGCCCATCATGCGGCCCATCATGTCGCCGGCGGAAAGCCGCCAGGCTTCCTCGTCGGTGTCGGCGACGAACACCTCGCGCACCAGCCGCCAGTCGCTGCGGCTCGGCGTTGCGCCCGGTCTTGGCGGCGCCCACCTGACCGAGTCCCAGTGGCTGCCGACATAGGCCGGGTTGAGGTTGAGGCTCATCGGAATGTAGCCGCGCTCGCCGGCGAGCTTCAGCGTGTCGGAGCCCTTGGAGAGACCGGCGACGCCGATCGGCGGATGCGGCGCCTGCTTCGGCTTGAGATGCGGTTTGAGGAAATCGAACATCGTGTCGGGCTTGGTGACCTTCCAGAATTTGCCCTCATAGGTCCACGGCGCGTCCTCGGTCCACATCTTCAGGATGATCTCCAGCGCCTCGCGGGTCATGTCGCGGTTCTGGCCGGACATCCCGTCGACGTTGAACATCGCCCAGTCGCTCGGCAGGCCGGAGGCGGCGACGCCGAAATTCAGCCGGCCGTCGGAGAGATGATCGAGCATCGCGACGCGGTTGGCGAGTTCGGCCGGGTGGTGATAGGGCAGAAGAAAACCGCCGGGGCCGAGGCGGATGTTCTTGGTTTGCAAAAACGCCTGCGCCAGCAGCAGGTCCGGCGCCGGGTGCGGCTCCCAGGGCGCGGTGTGGTGCTCGCCGATCCAGGCTTCCTGATAGCCGAGCTCATCGAGCCAGCGCAGCACCTGCAGGTCCCAGTCATGCCCCTCCTTCAGCCCGCACTCCGGCGGATGCGAGGGCATCGCGAAATAACCGATCTCCATGGCGGTTTCCTCTCCGTTCGCTTTTGATACGCGTCTTGATGCGCGCGAACGAAAGTACCTGCCGCGGTTACGGCGGAATGATGACGGGAGAAAGTCAATGCGAGCGAAGCGACGGCAGTCCATCTCCCTCGCCCCCTCTGATGGGGGAGAGAGTGGGATGAGGGGTCTTCGATCCGCGATGTCGCATCACGACGCAATGCCTGGCCCCTCACCCGCCGCGCAAGCGCGCGGCACCTCCCCCGCGCGCGGGAGAGGGAAGAAGGACCTACCGCGTCCCGAACGTGGTCGCGCCGAACAGCTCCTTTTGCGTCGAGGGCTGCGAGCGCCAGTATTGCGGCGGTGCGTAGACCTGGCCGCCGAGTTCGGCCGCGGCGTGCCAGCCCCAGCGCGGGTCGTAGAGCATGCCGCGCGCCAGCGCGACCATGTCGGCCTTGCCGGAGGCGACGATCTCCTCGGCCTGCTTGGCTTCGGTGATCAGGCCGACCGCGATGGTGGCAACGCCGGTTGCTTCCTTGATCGCCTGCGCGAACGGCACCTGATAGCCGGGGCCGAGCGGAATTTTCTGCAGCGGCGACACGCCGCCGGAGGAGACGTCGATCCAGTCGACGCCGCGCTTCTTCAATTCCTGCACGAATTCGATGGTCTGCGCGATGTCCCAGCCGCCCTCGACCCAGTCGGTGGCCGAGACCCGCATGCCGACCGGCTTGTCTTCCGGAAACGCCGCGCGCACCGCGTCGAACACTTCGAGCGGAAAGCGCATCCGGTTTTGCAAGGCTGCCGCCATATTCGTCGGTGCGCTTGTTGGAGATCGGCGACAGGAACTGATGCAGCAGATAACCATGCGCGCAGTGCACCTCGATGGCGTCGATGCCGAGCCGCTCGGCGCGCTTGGCGCCGGCGACGAACGCCTCGCGGATCGCGCGCCAGTCCGGCCGCATCGAGCGCGCGCGGCGGCGTCTCGCCCTCCTTGTGCGGCACATCGGACGGCCCCTCCGGCACCCAGCCGCCTTCGGACACCGGAATCAGCTGGCCGCCGTCCCACGGCGTGTGGCTCGAGGCCTTGCGGCCGGCATGCGCGAGCTGCATCGCGATCGCGGTCTTGGAGTGCTTGCGCACCGAGGCGATGATCGGCTTCAGCGCCGCTTCGGTGGCGTCGTTGCACAGGCCGAGGCAGCCCGGCGTGATGCGGCCGATCGCCTCGACGGCGGTGGCCTCGATGCAGAACATCGCTGCCCCCGACAGCGCCAGATTGTTGATGTGGGTGAAGTGCCAGTCATTGGCCTCGCCGTCGTCGCCGAATACTGGCACATCGGCGCCACCATGATGCGGTTGGGAAGCGTCAGGCCGCGCAGCTTGATCGGAGAAAACAGGGCGCTCATAAGGGGATTTCCGGATGGGAGGGAGGCGAGGAAATCCCATATAAAGCACTGCGTCGCGTTACCAACTGCCGGCGCCGACCGCCAGCTGCGCGATTCACTTCATCACTCGCGAGCGGGTGGCAGATCCAGCATCGCCGGCTTTAGAGTCGAGCCCGTCGTCTGCTACGCCGCATCCGGAGCCTGCTGACCTGTCAGGGGGAACACGGACGAACTCACTCCACCAGCGTGAATTGCAGCAGCAGCGTGCGCTGGATCATCGAGAAATTGTCGTCGGAGACCATCGTCAGCACGGTCTCGCCCTCCGGCGTCACATGGGCGTCGATGCCCTCCATGTTGTCGATCTCGTGGCCGAGGTCAGCATCGAAGATCGAGGGGCCGTCGACCACCGCGCCGGGCGCCACCGATTTCAGCGGGATGCTGCGGATGCGGATGCCGACGCCGCCGACCCAGGAAAATTTCCGCTCCAGCACCAGCAGCTCGCCCGACGGCAGCAGCACCGCGTCGCTGATGTCGAAATCCTTGGTGCGGCGGATCGCGAACTGGCCCGGCGTCGTGCCGCCGATCAGAAACGCGATGATATTGCCGTTGGCATCGAGGCCGCGTTCGCGAGATCGCGATCAACGTGCCCGCCAGCGGCAGTCCCTTCGGCACCACCACCAGCGCCTCCAGCCCCTTGTTGAAAGGCAGCTTGCGAAACGCCGGCGGCACCGGCACCACTTCGCCCGGCGCGCGCGTAAAACCCTTGCTGAAATCGAAGCGCAGGATCTGGTTGACGCGCTCGAGGCCGACATAGACCAGCGAGCCGTCGAGCGCGATCGATTCGGAATCGAACCAGCCGCGCGCGGTGATCGGCCTGCCGTCGGGGCCGAGCATCGGCGCGGCCTCGACGTCGTCGAGCCCGGTCATCTCGCGGCCGCTGATAGACGATGCGGCCGGTGAACCAGCTGCCCTTGTCGCTGATGGCGATGAAGCGTTCGCCCTTGGCGTCGAGCCGCAAGCCGGACAATCCGCCAAAGCCGCGAAACGGCGAGGTCAGGATCAGCCCGCTGCGATATTCCAGCGAGCCGAACCGCACATGCGAGCGGTCGCGGATCGAAAGAGGGAATCGGCCGCGCGTTGACCTCGATCGAGACCGGGGCGGCGACCGAGAATTCATCCGGCCGCGCGCGGCTTCGGCGGCGTGGTGCGTGGCGAGCTGCGCGGCGGCGATGCTCCGGCATCGCCAGAATCGAAAGCCCCGCCGCCGTCGATTGCAGGAAGCGGCGGCGGCTGACGGATGCGCGCATCGTGCTACGAGTGCAATCTGCGCCGCTGGCCGCGCTGGTCGCCTCTGGCGGGCGCCGCCCATTGGTCTCGCTGAACAGCTCGGCGAGCTTTTCGGTGATGGCGCCGCCGAGCTCTTCCGCGTCGACGATGGTCACCGCGCGGCGATAATAGCGCGTCACGTCGTGGCCGATGCCGATCGCGATCAGCTCGACCGGCGAGCGGGTCTCGATCTCCTCGATGATGTGGCGCAGATGGCGCTCCAGATAGTTGCCGGGATTGACCGACAGCGTGGAATTGTCGACCGGCGCGCCGTCGGAGATCATCATCAGGATCTTGCGCTGCTCGGAACGGCCGAGCAGGCGCTTGTGCGCCCAGTCCAGCGCCTCGCCGTCGATGTTCTCCTTGAGCAGTCCCTCGCGCATCATCAGGCCGAGATTCTTGCGCGCGCGCCGCCACGGCGCGTCGGCGGATTTGTAGATGATGTGGCGCAGATCGTTGAGCCGGCCGGGATTGGCCGGCTTGCCGGCGGCAAGCCACGCCTCGCGCGACTGCCCGCCCTTCCACGCCCGCGTGGTGAAGCCCAGAATTTCGACCTTGACGCCGCAGCGCTCCAGCGTGCGCGCCAGGATGTCGGCGCAGGTCGCCGCCACCGTGATCGGCCGGCCGCGCATCGAGCCGGAATTGTCCAGCAGCAGCGTCACCACGGTGTCGCGGAAGGTCGCTTCCTTCTCGTGCATGAACGACAGCGGATGATAGGGATCGGTGACCACGCGCGACAGCCGCGCCGGATCGAGAATGCCTTCCTCGAGATCGAACTCCCAGGCGCGGTTCTGCTGCGCCATCAGCCGGCGTTGCAGCCGGTTCGCGAGCCGCGCCACGATGCCCTGCAGATGCGCGAGCTGCTTGTCGAGATAGCTGCGCAGCCGCTCCAGTTCATCATGGTCGCAGAGGTCTTCCGCCGCGATCACCTCGTCGAATTTCGGCGCGAAGGCGTGATATTCCGGCCCGCGCGGCTCGTTGGCGCCGCGCGAATTCGGCCGCGTCGCCTCGCCCGGCGTCTCGTCGTCGCCGAGTTCGCCGTCGTCGAAGGTATCGGACGTCGAGGCCTGCGCGCTTTCCATCGCGCTCTCCGACATCTCGTCGGAGGTGGCCTGCGCCTGGTCGGCGCTCATCTCCTGCGCGGCATCGTAATCGGGCGAGCCTTCGGCGCCGGACTGGTCGTTCTCGCCGTCCCGGTTCTCGTCCTGGTTGTCGTCGTCGTCGGCATCGGCGTTGCGGTCGTCGCCGAGATCGAGCGCCGATCAACAGATCATGCACCGCGTCGCCGAATTTGGTCTGATCCTCGGCGAGGCGGTCGAGCCGATCGAGCCGCGTGCCGATCTTGTCTTCCAGCACCGGCCGCCAGAGGTCGACCATCTTGCGGGCGGCCGCCGGCGGCGCCAGGCCGGTCAGGCGTTCGCGCACCAGCATCGCCAGCGCGTCCGACAACGGCGCGTCGGCGCGGTCGGTGATCTCGTCGAACTTGCCGCGATGGAAATGATCGTCGAGCATCGCGGTGAGATTTTTCGCAACGCCGGCCATGCGCCGCGAGCCGATCGCCTCGACCCGCGCCTGCTCGACCGCCTCGAACACGCCGCGCGCCTGCGGATTTCCCGGCATCAGCTTGCGATGCACTTTCGGATCGTGGCAGGCGAGCTTCAGTGCGATCGAATTGGCGTGGCCGCGTACGATGGCGGCGTCGCGCCTGGTCATCTTGCGGGCCGGCTCCGGCAGCCGCGCCTTGCCCGGCGCAAGGCCCGGACGCTCGGCGGCGAAGGTCACTTCGAGCTCAGGCGTCTTGCGATCGCGCGCAGGCACGACGTCACCGCGCGCTTGAACGGCTCGGTCGGCGCTTCCTTTGGTCCGGTGCGGAATTTGGTGTTGGACGTTGTCATTTCAGTCTCTCTCACCGTCGTCCCGGCGAAGGCGGGGACCCATAACCACTGGTGGTCTTGTGCCAGATCTTTCATCTCTCTTATCGAGAGTCCTCGCCGTATGGGTCCCTGCTTCGCGGGACGACATCTAGACATCGCCACGTTGACTGAGGATTCCGCCAGCTCGACATTGAAGCAGCGCTGATAGAATTCAGCGACCAGCGGCCGCTCCAGTTCGTCGCACTTGTTGAGGAAGGTGACGCGGAACGCAAAGCCGATATCGGAGAAGATCTCGGCATTTTCCGCCCAGGTGATCACCGTGCGCGGAACCATCACCGTCGACAGGTCGCCATTGGCGAACGCGTTACGGGTGAGATCGGCGAGCCGCACCATCTTGTTGACGATGTCGCGGCCTTCCTGGTGCGATAGTGATGCGCCTTCGCCAGCACGATCTCGACTTCCTCGTCATGGGCGAGGTAGTTCAGCGTGGTGACGATCGACCAGCGGTCCATCTGACCCTGGTTGATCTGCTGGGTGCCGTGATAGAGGCC
>CAVUNF010000043.1:0-231043 GCA_963742695.1 uncultured Alphaproteobacteria bacterium | reverse complement strand
GGAATAGGCCGCGCGCACGGCGCCGAGAATGAGCTTGTCGCGAACCGGGCGGCCGTTGACGAACAGATATTGCCCGAGCGCGTTGGCGCGGGTCAGCGACGGTGCGGCAGCAAAGCCCGCGACCACCACGCCTTCGCGCTCGCTGCGCACCTCGATGGCGCTGGAGCGAAAATCCGCCCCCAGGATATCGCCGAGCCGGGTCAGCCGTCCGGCAGCGCCGGGCAAAGCGGCGGCCCAGGTAACCGGCGCGCGTTCCTCGCCGGCCAGCGTGAAGGCAATGTCGGGCCGCGCCATCGCCAGGCGGCGGACCACTTCGCGGATCGCTTCGGCCTCGGTGCGGTCGGTCTTGAGAAATTTCAGGCGCGCCGGCGTCGCATAGAAGAGATCGCTGACCTCGACGCGGGTGCCCTGGCTGAGGGCCGCCGGCATGATGTCGGATTTGTCGCCGCCTTCGACCGACAGCGACCAGGCATGCGGCTCGGAGGCGTGGCGCGTGGTGATGCCGAGCTTGGCCACCGCGCCGATCGAGGGCAGCGCCTCGCCGCGAAACCCGAGCGTGCGGATCCGCAACAGGTCTTCGTCGTCGAGCTTGGAGGTGGCGTGGCGATCGACCGCCAGCGCGAGATCGGCATGGGTCATGCCTCCGCCGTCGTCGGTGATGCCGATCCGCCGCCTGCCGCCGCCATCGGTGAAGATGTCGATCCGGCTCGCGCCGGCGTCGATCGCATTCTCCACCAGTTCCTTGACCACGCTCGCCGGACGTTCGACCACTTCGCCGGCGGCGATGCGGTTGACGATCTGTTCGGGCAGCTGGCGGACGGGCATGGGCTTCTAGGCAACTCGACGGAATGGAGGGTCAATCTAGGAGCTTTTGCTGGTCCGGCGGGAGGGCGACGGGCTCCTAAACCCGCGAAGTTTCGCCATCTCTCCCCATCGTTCACGTGGACAGGTCTGCCGCATATAAGGACAGAATCCGTGGCCAAGGTTTCGCGAAATTGCCCAGAAATCCCTGCACGATGACCACACGGCGCGGCTTGCATGGTGAGTGCGCCGTTCGTGACACGTTTGGTCTGTGCGATGGGTGTCCGGTACCGGCGGACGGCGCATGACATCGCCAAACCGCTCATCGCGAATCAACACCTAGGAGAACTGGATGAAGTTAGCGAAAACCTCAGCGATCGCGTTTGCGATCTCGGCCCTGCTTGCCGGCCCGGTATTGGCGCAAGGCGCCTCTTCCGACACCCAGATCCGGGCGGCGCGCAGGGCAAGACCAACAATATGCAGGGCGGAGCAGCCGGTAGCGTTGACGCAGGACATGGATGCGCAGCCCGGCGGCCAAGGCCGGCGTCAACGCCAAGTCCGGCACCAAGGGCACCGTGGGCGCCGGCAGCGGCGCCGCGCCGAAGGGCAGCGGCGGCGCGATGGGCGATCCCGCGACCGGCGAGCAAGCGCTACTAGAGCGTTTTCAGGCGAAGCAGAGAGAACTCCGGTCGCGTGGCGGCCGGAGTTTTTGTCGTCCAAGAAGCGCGGTCCTGCGCTGCCCCGAAACGGCCTACCTCAATCGTCGAACCGCCCGAGCCGCGCTTGGACTTGACGTCGCTGCGGCGCTTCTTGCCTTCGAGCCGGCGCTGTTTCGATCCGAACGTCGGCTTGGTGGCGCGGCGCGGGACGGCCGCACCATCGCCTCGCGCAAAATCTCGAGCAGCCGGTCGATGGCATCGGCGCGGTTGCGCTCCTGGGTGCGGAAGCGCTGGGCATGAATCACGATCACGCCGTCCTTGGTCATGCGCTGGCCGGCCAGACGGTTCAGCCGTAACGCGGCATCTTCCGGCAGCGTGATCCGGCGGGTATCGAAGCGCAATTGCGCGGCGGTCGAGAGCTTGTTGACGTTCTGGCCGCCCGGACCGGAGGCGCGGACGAACGAGATGTCGATGTCGTTCTCGTCGATCGAAAGGTCGCGGGAAATCCGCAGCATGGGCTCACCGGAAGCCCGACATTCCCCGATGGAATCAGGCGAAACAGGATACCGGGTTTGCCGGCCGTTTGTCTTGCCGCGGCCGGCCTTAGTTCGCCGCGGGCGGGGTCGCTGCCGCCGGCTGGGCGGCGCCTGCGGGGCGCGGCCGACGATCACGGTGAGCAGGCCCTGGCCCCACAACCGCCTGGCGGCCTTCTTGGCGTCGTCGAGGGTCACGGCATCGACGATGGCGTTGCGCTTCTCGATATAGTCGATCGGAAGCTTGTCGAGCTGGTATTGCAGCAGCGCCGAAGCCAGCTTCGACGAGGTATCCAGCGACAGCATTTGCGAGCCCTTCAGGTAGGACTTGGCCTCGTCCAGTTCCTGCTGGGTCGGGCCTTCCTCGGCCATGCGGCGGATTTCCTTGTTGACGGCGTCGACGGTTTCGCCGGCGCGGTCGGCACGGGTGCCGGTGCTGCCGATGAAGATGGCGGAACGGTCCATCCACAGCAGCGATTGATTGACCGAATAGGCAAGGCCGCGCTTCTCGCGGACTTCCCGGTAGAGCCGCGACGACATCCCGCCGCCGCCGAGAATGTGATTGACCACGTAGCCGGCCATGAAATCCGGATCGTGCGCGCTTCATGCCGGGGCCGCCGAAGGTCACCACCGTCTGCGGCACGTCGAGCGGAATGAACGCGCGCTGCGGCGGCTTGGCGGATTCGATCTCGGCGATGGCGGTGAGGTTGGCCTTGGCCGGCAATCCGCCGAAGGTCTTGTCGAGCAACTGGCCGAGCGCGACCGGATCGATATCGCCGACCGCGGCAATCCGCAGCGTGTCCTTGGCCAGCACGCGGCGGACGTAGTCCTTCATGTCAGCGACATCGATCTTCGGAACGCTTTCCAGCGTGCCGTTGGATTGCCGGCTGTAGGGATGGTCGCCAAAGTTGATTTCGAGGAATTTGCGGCTGGCCAGCGCGGTCGGATTGGAGGTGTCGCGCCGCAGCCCCGAGAGGACCTGCGCGCGAACGCGTTCGTTGTCGGCGCTTGTCGAAATGCGGCGACGTCAGCGCCATCCGCAACAGGTCGAAGGCCTCGTCCTTGTGATCCTTCAGCATGCGCAAGCTGCCGCGAAAATAATCCCGCGTCGAACTGAAGCTCAGTTCGATGGCGCGGCGCTCGAGGCGTTCATGGAAAGTCTTGGAATCGAGCTCGCCCGAGCCCTCGTCGAGCAGATTGGCGACCATGTTGCCGACGCCGGATTTGCCGGCCGGATCCTGGGCCGCGCCGCCGCTGAAGGCATATTCCATCGCGATCAGCGGCACGGTGGCGTCCTGTACGAACCAGGCCACGATGCCTCCGGGCGAAACCAGACGCTGGATCTTGGCGGCGGCCTGCGATGGCGCCGAGGCCAGCAGTGTCATGGCGAGGCAGGCAGCCAGAACGAGAGTAAGGCGCCGCGCGCAAATCTTGGTGCGAACTCCGGGATAGGTCACGAACGCTTCTCCTCGCGCTTCGGCGCGGCATCCTTGATCAGGTAGCCGGTCACCGAACGCTTCTTGTCGAGCCATTTTTGCGCGGCTTCGCGGACCTGCTCGCCGGTGACGGCGCGAATGCGATCGGGCCAGCTTCTGATGTCGTCGATGCTCAAGCCGGAGGTGAGCGCGCCGCCATACCAGCGCGCCAGCGTCGCCTGATTGTCCTGGGCGTAGATCGCCTCGGCGATCAACTGGGTCTTGACGCGCTCGAGATCCTCGGCGCGAACCGCGTTTTGTCCGACATCCGCAATCACGCTGTCGATCACCTGCTCGACTTGCGAGAACTCGACGCCCTGTTTCGGCGAGGCCGAGATCGATGAACTGCGTGGCGTCGAGCGAGGTGCCTTGATAGCCGGCGCTGGCGCTGACTGCGAGCTGCCGGTCGACCACCAGCGCGCGGTAAAGATAGGAGTTGGCGCCGCTGCCCATGAGTTG
The DNA here is from genome assembly GCA_963742695.1 of uncultured Alphaproteobacteria bacterium. GTDB lineage: Bacteria > Pseudomonadota > Alphaproteobacteria > Rhizobiales > Xanthobacteraceae > Bradyrhizobium. Next base: position 227,116 of record CAVUNF010000043.1, on the reverse strand, counting down.
CGCGAGCACGTCGAGCGCCGGGCTTTCCCCCGCCGCAGCCGTGGTGGCGGAGGGAACCAGATAATAGCGCCGCACGCTGGGCTGCTCGACCCGGGGATCGGACAGCGTCACGGTGCGCGGTGCCGCCGGCGGCGGCTCCTGCGGACGAACGCGCCGCGCGGGAATCGCGGGCTGGGCTGCGATTTCGCCGAAGGTCCGCTCCACCAGCGGGCGGACCTCCTTGGCGTCGACGTCGCCGGCAATCACCAGCGTTGCGTTGTTCGGCGCATAAAAGCGTTTGTAGAACGCCAGCGCGTCTTCGCGGTCGAGCTTCTCGATTTCGTGGCGCCAGCCGATCACCGGGCGGCCATAAGGATGATTGAGATAGAGCGCCGCCATGACCTGCTCGGACAGCCGCGCATCAGGGTTGTTGGCGACCCGCATGTTGAATTCTTCGAGCACGACGTCGCGCTCCGGCAGCACGTTTTCGTCCTTCAGAACCAGGCCGGTCATGCGATCGGCCTCGAACTCCATCATCCTGGCCAGATGCTCGCGCGGCACGCGCTGGAAATAGCCGGTGTAGTCGGTCGAGGTGAAAGCGTTTTCGTTGCCGCCGATCCGGAGCACGGTCTTGGAGAATTCGCCGGCCGGATGCTTGGCGGTGCCCTTGAACATCAGATGTTCGAGAAAGTGCGCAAGGCCGGATTTGCCGGGCGTCTCGTCGGCGGAGCCGACCTTGTACCAGATCATCTGGGTGACGACCGGGGTGCGGCGATCCGGGATCACCACGACGTGCAGGCCGTTGGGAAGGGTAAAGGCGGCGGGCCGCGCGGAGGTCACCGTGGTCTGGGCGCGAACGCCGGTTGTGCGGATAGTGGAACGTCGAAAGCAGCGCGACGAAGAGAGCAACGGCGAGGCGATGTGAGGGCATCATGACCTGTCTGGCGCGTATCGCGCAAAAGTGACTACCGGGAATACGCGCCATTTTTGGAATGAGAGACAATCCGAACGGAAGCGTTCGGACGCAGCCTGCCCATCATACACCGCGAGGCTGCAGACGAGCGTCACGAAGCCGAGAGGCCACGGCAGCTATTCTGCGCATGCAGGCCCTTGACCGGGTTGTATTCCTTGTTCAGCGATTCCTGCGGCCCGGTGCCGTAAGCAAAATTCGGCGACGGGGTCTGGTAGCCGCTCGGCGGCTCGGTGAGCGACTGCCGGGTCGGCTCGCCCTGGAATGGCGCGGTCTCGGTCTTGCTGCCGCCGAACATCGTGCTCCACAAGGTGCCGGTATAACCAAGCTGCTCCGGACTGAGGGTCTTTTGGGCGCCGCCAAAGCCCGGCTGGACCGGGTCGTTGCCGGTGCGGGCGGGAGCGGCGGTCCTGCCCGCATCGAGTTCGGCTGGGGTCAGAGGCATGTAGTGCGGGTCGAATGCGGTGCCCTTGTGTCTTCTTCCTGGCCTCGATGGCGGCCTTGCGCCGTGGATTCATCCGGATCCTTCGGCCAGTTCGCGAGCTTCGCAGACGTTCGCCCCGGCAGAGGGCGGCGGCAGATCGAGCTTCGGAGGCACCACCAGCGGGGAACGCTCGCGATACTCGATGCCGCGGTTCTCCATGTTGGTGCCGCCGATGCCGGCCATGATGCCGCCGATGATCTTCTCCTCGAAGGTCTTGTCGTCGTCTTCGTCGTCCGCGGCGCGCGCCGCTCCGGCCGTCATGACGAGACCGATGCCCAGCGCGACGACGGCGAGCCGCAGCGCGCGCGTCAGCGCTCTCGACGGCTCCGGCACAATCCAACCGCTGGTCTTGGTCACGCGCATCGCGCTCTTCCTGTTCATCTTTCCGAAGGGCACGCCGGCTCAAGGCGCAGCGCCGCTCCTGCAGGCAACCTCAGCTTTGGGGGTCGTATCAGCCGGGATCAGGGCGCTTTTACGGCGGGTACCCCCAGGAAGGAGTCATACAGCAGGGCGGCTACCCCGGCAACAATCGCCACGTCGGCAAGGTTAAACACGTACCAATTGAAGGTATTTCCGCCGATCTGGACGTGGAACAGGGCGAAATCGACCACCGCGCCATAGGCGAAGCGGTCGATGGCGTTGCCGATGGCGCCGCCGATGATCAGGCCGAGCGCGACCGTGGCGAGCAGGGTGCGCGACCGCGCCATCCAGATCGCCAGCACGATCACCGCCACGGCCTTGATGAGCGTCAGGATGATCTGGGCGACCGGGCCATCGTTCTGGAACCAGCCGAAGCTGATCCCGACATTCCATGCCAGCACCAGGTCGAAGAACGGCGTCACCTTCACGGCGCCGCGGTGGCCGAGATCGAACACGAACAGCAGCCACAGCTTCGAGGCCTGATCGAGCGCCAGCGCGCGACGGCGGCGATGATTCCGGCGCGGAGGTGAGGGGTCATGAGTGCGCGCCAACAGCCGTCGTCCCGGCGAAGCCGGGACCCATACGCCGTGTAGTCTGTGGTCTGAAGCGTGATCATCGTCCTTTTCATCTCGACGCCAGGGGTTATGGGTCCCCGCCTTCGCCGGGACGACGAGATTATACCGTCACCCCCAGCGCCTTCCATTCGCGCAGCGCCGGCGTCGCGCAGCGACACATCGGGATATTCAGGGTCGTCGCCGACATCGGGCAGGATTTTCCACGACCGCGCGCATTTGTTGCCCTGAGCCTTTTCGACCACGACGGCGACGCCGGGCACGTCGTTCAGCCGGAACGCGCCGGCCGGCGCCTCCTCGTTGGTCGCCATGGCGTTCGAGGTGATGAAGACCTCGGCCAGATCGATGTCGAACAGCGTGTCGAAAATCTTGCTGTCCGACACGTACACCAGCGGCGAGGCCTCCAGCGAGGAGCCGATATTCTTGGCGGCGCGCTCGACTTCCAGCGCGCCGGTGACGACGCGGCGGACATCGCGGATGATCTCCCACTTCGCCGCCAGCTTCTCGTCGCGGAATGCCTCGAAGCCCTTCGGGGAACAGCGTCAGATGCACCGACGGCTCGGCGTCCGGTCTGTACATCCGCCACGCTTCCTCGGTCGTGAACGACAGCACCGGCGCCAGCCATTTCAGGATCGCATCGCAGATGATGTCGATGGTGGTCAGCGCGGCTTTGCGCGTCGGCGACGACGGCGCGTCGCAATACAGCGCGTCTTTGCGGATGTCGAAATAGAACGCCGACAGTTCGGTGTTCATGAACGCCGACAGGCTGGCGACCACGGTCTTGTAGTCGAACTCGGCATAGGCCTTGCGCACGATCGCGGCCTGGCCGGCGAGCTGATGCAGCATCAGCCGCTCCAGCTCGGGCATCTCGGCATGAGTCGACCACGTCGGCCGTGCTTGAAGTGATGCAGCGTGCCCAGCATCCAGCGGATCGAGTTGCGCAGCTTGCGATAGGTCTCGATGGTGTTTTTGAGGATTTCCGGGCCGATGCGCTGGTCGTCGGCATAATCGGTGGCGCAGACCCAGAGCCGCAAGATATCGGCGCCGGAATCCTTCATCACCTTCTGCGGCTCGACGGTATTGCCGACCGACTTCGACATCTTGCGGCCGTTCTCGTCGAGCGTGAAGCCGTGCGTCAGCACCACGTCGAACGGCGCGCGGCCGCGGGTGCCGCAGCTTTCCAGCAGCGACGACTGGAACCAGCCGCGATGCTGGTCGCTGCCTTCCAGATACATCACGGTATCGGCGCCGCCATCGACCTTGCGGACGATATTGCCGAGCTGCGGAAAATTCTGGCGGTCTTCCAGCACGAAGGCATGGGTCGAGCCGGAATCGAACCAGACGTCGCAGATGTCGTCGACCTTCTTCCAGTCCTCGCCGGCGCGGACCCCGAGGAAGCGCTCGCGGGCGCCGTCCATATACCAGGCGTCGGCGCCTTCCTCCATGAAGGCTTCGGCGATGCGCTGATTGACCATTTCGTCCTGCAGGATTTCGGCCGAGCCGTCGCCCTTCTCGCGCACGAACACCGCGATCGGCACGCCCCAGGCGCGCTGGCGCGAAATCACCCAGTCGGGCTTGCTGTTGATCATGCCGTTGATGCGGTTCTGGCCCGACGGCGGCACCCATTGGGTCGACCGAGATGGCGTGCAGCGCGCGGGCGCGCAGCGTGTCGCCGGGCTTTGCCTTGCCGTTGTCGGCGATCGGCTTGTCCATCGCGATGAACCATTGCGGCGTGTTGCGGAAGATCACCGGCTTTTTCGAGCGCCAGGAATGCGGGTATTGATGCTTGAGCCGGCCGCGCGCCAGCAGCTTGCCGGCCTCCGACCAGCGCCTTGATCACGGCCTCGTTGGCGTCGCCCTTTTCGCCCTTGTCGTTGATGACGCGCTTTCCGGTGAAGCCCGGCGCGTGATCGGTGAAGGCGCCGTTCTCATCGACGGTGTAGGGGATGGTGGTGTTGATGCCGCGCGACGTCCAGCTCGCGCGCATTTGCCGTCCAGACCTCGAAATCCTCGCGGCCATGGCCGGGCGCGGTGTGAACGAAGCCGGTGCCGGTGTCGTCGGTGACGTGGTCGCCGGGCAGCAGCGGCACGATGAATTCGTAGCCGCCGCCAGTGCCCTTCAGCGGATGGGCGCATTCCACCGCATCGAGCGTGTCGGCCGGCAGGTCGCGCACCTTCTCGTAGGCGGTGACGCGCGCCTGCTTGAACACGCTTTCCGCCAGCGCATCCGCCAGGATCAGCAGATCGCCGTTCTTGGCCCAGTTGTCGCCGGGCGCATCGGTGACCTTGTACAGGCCATAGGAGATTTTCGGCGAGAAGCTGATGGCGCGGTTGCCGGGCAGCGTCCAGGGCGTGGTGGTCCAGATCACGACGCTGGCGGTGGCCAGCGCGCCAAAGGCCGGCGACGTCACCGGAAACTTCACCCACACCGTATCCGAGGTGTAATCCTCGTATTCGATTTCGGCCTCCGCCAGCGCGGTCTTTTCCACCACGCTCCACATCACGGGCTTGGAGCCGCGATACAGCGTGCCGTTGGCGGCGAACTTCATCAGCTCGCGCGCGATCTGGGCTTCGGCGGCATAATCCATGGTGGCGTAGGGATGATCCCAGTCGCCGATGATGCCGAGCCGCTTGAATTCCTCGCGCTGCACGTTGAGCCAATGCCCGGCATAGGCGCGGCACTCTTTCCGGAACGCCACCATCGCGGCGGAATCCCGAAAGTCCGGCTTCGGCTTGCCCTTGGAGCGGTAGTTCTCTTCCTCGATCTTCCATTCGATCGGCAGGCCGTGGCAGTCCCAGCCCGGCACGTAGTTGGAATCGAAGCCGAGCATCTGCTGGCTCTTGGTCACCACGTCCTTGAGGATCTTGTTGAGCGCATGCCCGATATGGATGTTGCCGTTGGCGTAGGGCGGGCCGTCATGCAGCACGAATTTCGGCCGGCCGGCGGCGGCTTCGCGCAAGCGATCGTAGAGGCCGATCTCGTTCCAGCGTTTCAGGATTTCCGGCTCGCGCTGCGGCAGGCCGGCGCGCATCGGGAATTCCGTCTGCGGCAGGAACAGGGTTTTGGAATAGTCGGTGGAATCGGACTTTTGCGGCTTTTCGGACATGAATGCTCTGGCTGGCTGGATTGGCGCTGAACGCAATCGATCGCGGATGAATTAGGACGGTCCCGGTCTTGCGCTCGAGCCGAAGCTCAGGCGGAAGCCGGGCCGCTAATGCTGATGATGGTGCGCCGCGCAAACATGGGCTTTCCATAGCAGCCGGAGGCCGGAAGCGCAAAGGGCCTGAGGCGGGTGCCCGTCATTCCGGGATGGTCCGAGGGACCAGACCTCAGGTGCGCCATTGCGCACCGGGAGATATTCGATGATTGCCGGGTTCGATGGCTTCGCATCGCCCCGGAATGACAGCGTTTGCTAAGACGCACTTCCGCGATCTCGCGGCGCGATGCGCCCGAAGGTTTGCATTTGGTTTCCGCCCTCAGGAAATCAGAGGGCGCAGGGAAGACCGGGTGCGCGCTGCACCCGCGGTCTCGATGTGCAAGGGTGCACAAGAGAGTGGCGCACACGAGCATACAGGTGCAGCGGAGAACACTCCGGCCTTCCCTGCGCAATGGCTTTACGGCTTATGCCGTGATCTCCTCGGCGACGAATTCTTCTCTTGTCACCGTCGTTGACGGATTATGGCTTGTCTAAACCCGGTTGGGTCGACGCACCTCCGCCAACTTGACATCAGCAACGGATGCCAGGACCACACGGTTTTGCCGTACGCAGCCACCCGTCTTCGCCAAAAGGCTTCGCCGGGCTAAGGCGCCGTTCGTCTGCGTGCCGCCGATCGCTCATGAATCAATAGACCACCCTGCCATCACGTTTCACGCCCGACGCTGCCGCGTCCACCGCATCCCCGCCCCACGTTCGTGACGTGGCCAACGCCCCTCTGAGTGGGACGGGATGGGAAAGATATATTTCTGATTTGGCGAAATAGCCAAGATAAATATTTTCGGAAAATCGAGAAAAAACGATGTTGACAGCTTTTCGCTCGATTTGCCCGACGGGTTATTTTGCCGCAGCCCCCGCCTACAGTCCTGATTTGCCCTGATGCGCGCCGGGCCGGATTGCCGGTGACCGTGACGCCCGCGCCGACATTGCGCGTCACCACGCTGCCGGCGCCGATGATGGCGCCGTCGCCGATGGTCACGCCGGGCAGGATGATGGCGCCGCCGCCGATCCAGACGTTGCTGCCGATGCGCACCGGGCGGCCGAATTCGAGGCCCTTGGCTCTGGTCTCGGCGTCGCGGGGATGGTCGGCGGCATAGATCTGAACCGCGGGTCCGATCTGGGTGTGGTCGCCGATCGTGACCTCGACGACATCCAGGATCACGCAGTTGAAATTCAGGAACACGCCGTCGCCGAGGCGGATGTTGTAGCCGAAGTCGCAAAAGAACGGCGGGCGGATCACGGCGTGGGCGCCGACATGGGCGAGACGTTCGCGCAGCAACGCGTGCCGTTCCGACGACGGGCGACGCCAGCGCCGCGTTGTAGCGCACCAGCCAGGCCTTGGTGACGGCCTGTTCCGCCGCGATTTCGGCGTCGGGGCGATACAGCTCGCCCGCCAGCATCTTTTGCTTTTCGGTCTTGCTCAACCGACCACGCCCAGTTTCGGAAACGCATCCGGCGCCGCCGCCAGTGCCGCGCGGGCGCGAAGGCTGTCGTCGTCCATCTGGCGCACCAGCGCTTCGACCGAGTCGAACTTCAACTCGTCGCGGATGAAGGCGATGAAGGCGACATCCAGCGTCTTGCCATAGAGGTCGCCGTTGAAATCGAACAGGAACACCTCGAGCAGCGGCGCGCCATTGTCGAAGGTGGGGCGGCGGCCGAAACTGGCGACGGCATCGAAGCGCTCGGCACCGCGGCCGACCCGCACCGCGTAGATGCCGTGCTTCAGCCCGCAGTTCTTGTCGAGGCGGATATTGGCGGTGGGATAGCCGAGGTCGCGGCCGCGTTTCTCGCCATGGATCACCTCGCCGGAAACGAACCACGGGCCGCCGAGCATCGCGATGGCGTCGTCGATCTGCCCTTCCGCCAGCGCCATGCGGATCGCGCTGGAGGACACCGGCCGTTCCTCGATATCGACATGGGCCTGGACGTCGACCTCGATGCCGAGCCGGGGCGCTTCGCTGACCAGCAGGCTCGGCGAGCCGACGCGGCCCTTGCCGAAATGAAAGTCGTAGCCGACCGCGATGCCGCTGATTCCGAGCCGCTCGATCAGATCATGGTGAATGAAATCCTGCGCCGTGGTCCCGGCCCGGGCCTTGTCGAAGGTCATCACGACCGCGCCCGCGAGCCCGGTTCCGGCGAGCAGCCGCAGCTTTCCGGCCTCGTCGGTGAGCCGGAACTGCGGGGTGTTCGGGCTGAAGAAGCTGCGCGGATGCGGCTCGAAGGTCACCGCCAGCGCCGGCTTGCCATGGGCCTCGCCCATCCGCAGCGCCGCAGCGATTACCGCGCGGTGGCCGAGGTGGACGCCGTCGAAATTGCCCATCGCAATGACCGCTCCCTTGGGGATCGCGGCCGCGGGCGTGGTATCGCGGATAACGGTAAAGCCAGGCGCCATTTCGGGAATTCTTCAATTCAGATCGGGGTGGGGCCGGGACCGTGACTTGGCGGCCGCAATGAAGTCAAGCGGGGACCCGGGACCGGCCGGTCTCCGATCCGGGCAATTGTATATTTTTGCGCGGGGGCGGGTTAACGGGCTGTTTAACGGCTGATGCTAGTGCTGGGGGCGGACTGCGGGGTGTTTGGCCTGACGCAGGCTTGTGGTGGTGTTTGCGTGCGGGGGAGCCAAGAATGGCGGTTGATTTGTCGATGTCGGTTCTGGTGGTGGACGACTACAACACCATGATCCGCATCATCCGGAATCTTCTGAAGCAGCTTGGCTTTGAGAATATCGACGACGCCAGCGACGGATCGGCCGCGCTCAACAAGATGCGCGCCAAGAAATACGGGCTGGTGATCTCGGACTGGAACATGGAGCCGATGACCGGCTACGACCTGTTGCGGGAAGTGCGGGCCGACCCCAATCTCGCCACCACGCCGTTCATCATGATCACGGCCGAATCCAAGACCGAAAACGTGATCGCCGCCAAGAAGGCCGGCGTGAACAACTACATCGTCAAGCCGTTCAACGCCGCCACGCTGAAGACCAAGATCGAAGCGGTGTTTCCGGACATGGCGAGCGCGTAAGGGCGCGTCCAGCTCACCACGCGATCAGCGTCGAAGTCTCGTCATGCCCGGGCTTGTCGCCGGGCATCCACGTCTTGTCAGCTGCAGGTCCGAAGACGTGGATCGCCGGGACACAGCCCCGCCATGACGCTGAGGATGAGTGAGTGGCGCAGGTGCTTCCCCACCTACCACTTCAACTCGCGCATCAGCGCCTTCGGCGGATGGCCGAACAATTCCTTCACTGACGCAGGGTCGAGCTGATCGATGCCTTCGAATTCCTCGGCGTGGATGCCGCGGGTCAGGAACAGGCAGTCGATGCCGAAGCCATGGGCGCCGGCCAGATCGGTCCGCACCGAATCCCCGATCGCCAGCACGCGGCTGAGTTCGGTCGCGTGGCCGCGGCGCTCGGCGGCGAGCTCCAGGGCGCGCTCGTAGATCGGCCGGTGCGGCTTGCCGTAAAAGATCACTTCGCCGCCGAGTTCGCGATAGAGTTCGGCGATGGCGCCGGCGCAATAGATCAGGCGGTCGCCGCGCTCGACCACGATGTCGGGATTGGCGCAGATCAGCGGCAGCTTGCGCTCGCGGGCCTGCAGCATCATGCCGCGATAGTCTTCGGCGGATTCGATTTCGTCGTCGAACAGGCCGGTGCAGACGATGTAATCGGCATGCTCCAGCGGCGCCAGCACCGGATCGAGGCCGCGGTAGATCGAATTGTCGCGCTCCGGGCCGAGCCAGAACATCTTCTTGCCCGGGATGGCCGGCGACGAAATGCCGGGTCAGGTCGCCTGAACTGACGATGGCGTCATAGGTCGCGTCGGCGACGCCGAACTTGCGCAACTGCCGCTGCACCGAATCGGCCGGTCGCGGCGCGTTGGTGATGAGGATCACCGTGCCGCCCTGGCTGCGAAAGGTGTGAAGCGCCTCGCAGGCTTCGGGAAACGCCACCAGGCCGTTGTGGACCACGCCCCAGATATCGCTGAGCACGACGTCGACGCCGCTCGACGAGGTCGCGCAGCTGTTCGGCAAAATGCAGGGTCGTCATGACAGGGATTGCCGGTCAGCCCGGCCCGGCGGCGCGGCGCGCCAGCGCGGCATTGCCGGTGCTCGCTCGCGGCGGCTCGATGGCCGGACTGTCGACGGGAGTGGGCTTCGGGCCGTTGGGTAGCCATTGGGTATTCCTGCGCCTTGTTCGGAGAGGCCCCGCCGGTAGCAGATGCGCCTTCGGGCCGCAACGGCCGGGGCGGTGCAAACAGAAATCCCTGCCCGAACCGGACGTCATAGTCGAGCAGGTCGACCACGGCGCGTTCGCCTTCGATCCGCTCGGCGATCAGGTCGATGCCGAAGCGGCCGAGCAGGTCCGAAAGGTCGGAGGGATGGATGTCCGAGGTCGAGGTCTGTCGCTGGTCGAGCAGCAGCGTCGCCGGCACCTTGATGAAGCGGACGCCGCGGTCGGCCAGTTCGCGCGGCTCGATCCGCAGGTCGGTGACATGGTCGATCGAGAAGCGATAGCCGCGCTGCGCCAGCGCGGCGAGATGTTCGGTCTCGGTCGGGCCGAGATTGCGAAACGTCGCCTGCTTGAATTCGAGCACGAAGGAGGGCGCCAGCGCGCGATTGGCTTCCAGGAAATCGAGGCATTGCGCGAAGGTGGTCGGGTTGCCGAGCGTCGCCGCGGCGACGTTGCAGAACACGCCGACGTCCTTGTTGCGCACCATCAGCCGGCGCAGCACCTGCACGCAGCGCAGCATCACCATGTGATCGATCCGCCCGATCAGCCCGGCGGCTTCCGCGATGCCGATGAAATCGTCGGCGGTGAGGATCTGGTCCTTGTCGTCGCGCAGCCGCGTCACCGCTTCGTAGAAGCGCACCTTGCGCTGCGGCAAGGTCACCATCGGCTGCAGATAGATATCGATCCGGTTTTCCTCGACCGCGGCCCTCACCGCGGCGAGGATTTGCGCCTGGCTGCGCGAGGGCGCGGCTTCCGCGGCGACCACGCAGGTGCCGGTGCGGTGCGGCGCCGGCGCGGCAACCGCGCGGCTGGTTTCTTCGGCAGGCAACGGCAACTCGTTTTGCGGTTCATGGTCCGGTCTTGCCGCCGGCGCGGGCGCGGCCGCCGCCGCGGCGCCGGAGGACAGCATGTCGTCGTGGCTTGCGACGGAGACCGCGAGCTGCTTGACCAGCACGCCCAGTTCGTTGATCTCGCCGATCACGGTCTGGATGCGGTCGGCGCCGGCGGAATTCGCCGACACCACCCGGCCCTCGACGGCGGCGAGGCGGCGGCCGAATTCGGCGACCTGGCGCGCGAGGTCGGCGGTGCCGCGCGACAAATCCGCGATCTGGCCGCCGACGTCGGTGCGGTCGCGCAGCCGCATCGACACGGCGTTATAGAGGATCAGGAAGGTCAGCGCGGTGAGCGCCACGATGGCGGATTCCGACCCGCTGATGCCCGCCATGGAATACAGGACGAGGCCGAGCGAGGCTGCCACCAGCACCATGCAGATGGCGATGAAAATCGTGGAAATGCGGATCATGTCGTGCGCAAGGCCCTCAAGTCCTTGATTGAGCGCGACAAGCTTAGCATCAATGTTGATTCGGAAGACTAGTGTTCTTTTGGCACGTCGGGAACCGCCGCCCCCAGCGTATCGGCCATCGCGGCGCCGCGGGCGCCGAGCGGCTTGGGCTGCCCGACCGTCGAATCCCGCGCGGTCTGGTGTTCGATCTCCGAGTTCAGTTCGGCGCCGCACAGCACGATGACGGCCGACATCCACATCCACATCATCAGGCCGATGGCGGCGCCCAGCGAACCATAGGTGGCGTCGTAATTTCCGAAGTTCGACAGGTACCAGGACAACAGCGATGAGCCTGATATCCAGAGCAGGGCGGCGGCCAGCGTGCCGACGCTCAGCCATTCCCAGCGCGCCGCCCGCCGGCTTGGGCCAAAGCGGTAGAGAATGCCGAGCGCCAGCAGCAGCATGGCAAACATCACCGGCCATCGTGCCAGGCTGACGATCAGCTTGCTCTCGTGCGCGAGGCCGAGATGATCGAGCGCCAGCGGCAACGCCACCACAGCGCCCACCATCAGCATCAGCGCCATGATCGCGCCGGTCGTGAATGCCAGCGACAGCAGGTTCAGCCGGAAGAAACTGCGTTTCTCGCGCTCACCGTAGACCACATTCAAGGCCTCGATCACGGCCTTGACGCCGGCGTTGGCGCTCCAGAGCGCGAGGCCGAGGCCGAACAGAAAGGTCGCGCCGAGCGCGGTCTCGCCCTTGGCAAGCACCCGCGCGATCTGGTCCTGCACGATCTGGAACGAGCCTTCCGGCAGCATCAGCGCCAGCGTCTGCAGATTGGCGCCGATGGTCGAGGCATCGGCGAACAGGCCGTAGGACGAAACCAGCGCCGTGATGGCCGGAAAAACGGCGAGCAGGCCGAAGAACACGACGCCGGCAGCTGTGGCCAGCAGGCGGTCTTCGTCGATCTGCTCATAGGTGCGCCACAGGATGTCCTTCCAGCCCGCCCACGGAATCTGCAAGGGGTTGCTGGAAAGCCGGCCGCGTCCGTGCTGTGACAGTTCGCGCGCGAAGCCTGCGGTCGCTGCCGCCGGGCCGGTCGGCGGGCTCGGCTTTCGCGGCGTGGCGGTCTGAAAATAGCCGCTGTGCGGTCAGAACCAGGATCGTGGTGGCGGCGATCAGCAGCAGATCATCCGCGTGGTCGGATCGCCGGGGCGACATCAACCCACCGTTCGGCCCGCGCCTGCTGCCGCCGTCGCGTCGCCGCCCAGCCCAGCAGCGTTGCCGCCACCACCAGTCCGGCCTGAATGTTCCGGGTATCCCTTGCAGCCCGGGGCTGAATTCTCCGCGTTCTGCGGCTCGTCCCCGTCACGGGCGTCGGAGGTTCGCGCAAGATCGCCGCCGCGGTATCTCTGGCGGCCTCGACCCGGGCGGGCTTGATCGGATTGGCCTTGATGGCGACACGCAGGCGGCTGCTCAAGGACGGGAATTGCGGCGAGGGGCGCTTCAGTTTGCTGGCCGCCACGCCGGCGCAGATCGCCGCGATCGCCACCAGCATTCCGCCGGTAGCGCCGAACGCGTAAAATTGCCCGTAATTGATTTCAATCCAGCGAAACAGCGCGGTGGCGCCGACCAAACAGCGCCGCGATCAGAAAAATGCCCGCTGCGGCGAACAGTCCGGCGGCGACCGCATAGGAGGTGGCGGTGCCGGTGGCCTGATCGGTCCGGTCGCGCAGATAAGACTGCGTCGCCCGCTTGACCTGGTTCAGTTTGAGCGCGAGCCCTGCGCGCAACACGCCGCCCGATGCCGCCAGCATATCCATCGTTCCTCCACGGCAGAGACATGATCTGCCATGGTTGAACGTGGACGCGTTTCGAAGGTTCCGGATGGCTGTGCCGGCGAAGTGCGACCTCTACCCGTAGAGGACAGGGAGAGGTAAGAAAAATCCTACGCCACCGCGCGGATCACCTTGGCGACCTTCTCGATGATTTCGCCGATCTGGTCTTCGCTGACGATCAACGGCGGCGTCAGCACCAGCGTGTCGCCGGCCACCCGCATCATCATGTCGTTGTCGTGGAAGGCGCTGTTGAGCCCGTCGAAGCCGCGCTTGCCGGGCAGGTCCGGGCGGGAGGTGAGGTCGATGCCCGCCGTCAGGCCGACGCATGCGGATGTCCACCACGTTGGGCTCGTTTTTCAGCGTCATCACGGCGTCGGCGAGCTTGGGCTCGAGCTTGTTGGCGCGCTCGAACAGCTTTTCGTCGCGGTAGATATCGAGCGTGGCGAGCGCCGCGGCGCAGGCGATCGGATGCGCCGAATAGGTATAGCCGTGGGTCAGCTCGACGATGTGCTCGGGTCCGCTCATGAAGGCGTCGTGGATGGTGTCGCGCACCAGCACGCCGCCCATCGGCGCCGCACCGTTGGTGATGCCCTTGGCGAAGGTCAGCATGTCCGGCAGCACGCCGTAACGCTCGGCGGCGAAGGCAAAGCCGAGCCGGCCGTAGCCGGTGATGACTTCGTCGAAGATCAGCAGAATGCCGTGCTTCTGGGTGATCTCGCGCAGCCGCTTGAGATAGCCCTTCGGCGCCGGCAGCACGCCGGTCGATCCCGCCATCGGCTCGACGATGACGGCGGCGATGGTGTTGGCGCCGTGCAGATTGACCAGCCGCTCCACATCGTCGGCGAAATGCGCGCCGTATTCCGGCTCGCCCTTGCTGAAGGCCTGCTTCTCGCGGTCGTAGGTGTGCGGAGATATGATCGACGCCCGACAGCAGCGAGCCGTAGATCTTGCGGTTACCGACGATGCCGCCGACGGAGGTGCCGCCGAAGCCGACGCCGTGATAGCCGCGCTCGCGGCCGATCAGCCGGGTGCGGCCGCCCTGGCCGCTGAGCTGGTGATAGGCCAGCGCGATTTTCAGCGCGGTATCGGCGGCCTCCGATCCGGAATTGCAGAAGAACACGTGGTCGAGCCCGGCGGGCGCGAGGTCGGCGATCCGGCTGGCGAGTTCGAACGCCTGCGGAATGCCGAACTGGAACGGCGGCGCGTAGTCCAGCGCGGCGGCCTCTTGCCGATCGCCTCGGCGATCTGGCGGGCGGCCGTGGCCGGCATTGCAGCACCACATGCCGGCGGCGGCGTCGATGATCTTGCGGCCGTCGACGGTGATATAATGCATGTCCTTGGCGCCGGCGAGCAGCCGCGGGTTCTTCTTGAACGCCCGGTTGGCGGTGAACGGCATCCAGTGCGCGGCAAGGTCGTTGGGGACGTTGACGGCGGCGGGGCGTGGGCTCTTGTCCAGCATGGGGGCCTCTTCGAGTTTTGGGGTGTGGCGGCGTTGGCTGCGAAGCTATCAGCTTCGCGGCGTGATCGGAAACCGGCATCTCCGGCCGATATTCTCCGCTCAATCCGCCGGTTTGAGGGAGCTCAGCGGGACATCCAGCGCGTAGATGAAGCCGTTCGGGGTCGTAGATCAGCCGGGCCTCGCCGTCGAGCTGCTTGCCGAGGGTCTCGATCATGCGGGTTCCAAAGCTCCGCCGGGTCGGCGCCTGCACCGCCGGGCCGCTCTTTTTCGGTCCAGGTCAAATGCAGCCGCTGGGTCTTCTCATCGATGGTCCAGGCGATCTCGATGCGTGCCGGCTGGCACCGACAAGCGCGCCGAATTTGGTGGTGTTGGTGCAGAGTTCGTTGAGCATCATCGCCAGCGCGATCACCGAGCCGGAGGTGATCTGGATTTCCGGTCCGGAAATCGAAAATCGCGCCGCGTCCTTGCTTTCATAGGGCTCGATCGCGCTGCGCACGATATGGGCGAGGCGGGCGCTCGACCATCGCGCCTGCAGCAACAGATCGTGCGCGCGGCCGAGCGCCAGCAGCCGGCTCTCGATCGCCTGCTGGCCATGCTCGATGCTGGTCGCGGTGCGCAGGCTCTGCGAGGCGATGGCGCTCACCGTCGCCAGCGTGTTCTTGATGCGGTGGTGCAGTTCTTCCAGAATGAGCTTTTGCAGGCTGTCGGCGTGTTCGCGCTGTTCGGCGTCGATGCCGGCCTGCGCCAGCAACGCCTTGGCGTCGATGCCGGCCTGCTCGAGCAGCATGCGCAGGCCGACATTTTCGGCCTTCAGGAATTCCTGCGGAACGGTCGGGCCGGCCATCGATCACATAGCCCCGGAGGACTTCCATTTCGGTTGTGTCCGGTGGTGTTATCACGGTTACGCCCGAAAGCTGCGGCTATTTCCGGTACCGGACATAGGCGTAGGCGGCGTGGAACTCAGAGCTCGGCGGCGCCGATCCAGAACACTTCGCCGTCGGAATCCTCGCTGTCGAGCCACAGGAACCGGGTCTGCGGATAGGCCGCCTCCAGCGCCGGCCGGCAGCGGCCGATCTCGCACAGCAATCCGCCCTGCGGCGTCAGATGCTGCGCGGCCTGGTCGACGATGCGGCGGACGATCGTCGAGCCCGTCGGCGCCGCCGTCGAAGGCGAGTTTGGGCTCGGCGCGGCATTCCCGCGGCAAATCGGCCATGCCCTGCGCGTCGACATAGGGCGGATTGGAGATGATCAGGTCGTAGCGCCGGTTGCCGAGCGGCTCGAACAGGTCGCCGCGATGCAGCGTGATCCGGTCTTCAAGACCGTAATCCCCGAGGTTGCGCGCGGCCACTTCCAGCGCGTCCTTGGAAATATCCACGGCGTCGATCGCTGCATTCGGAAAACGCCGGCTGGCGAGGATCGCAAGGCAGCCCGAGCCGGTGCAGAGGTCGAGCACGTCTTCGACCGCGGCCGGGATCGTCGATCAGCGAACCGCGTTTCATCGCGTTTCGTCGCCGAAATGCGACTCCAGCAATTCGCCGATGAAGGAGCGCGGCACGATGACGCGCTCGTCGACATAGAACGGCAAGCCGCGCATGTAGATCTTGTTGACCAGGTAGGCCGCAGGTTTTCGCGTGGCGATGCGGCGGGCGATCAGGTCGAGAATCTGCTTTGGCCTCGGCCGCGGTGACGCGCGCGCCCGCGAAAGTCTCGAACTGGTCGGGATGCAGATGCAGGGTTTCGCAGACCAGGAACGCCGCCTCGGCGACGGGATCGGTGGTGCCGTGCGCGAACACCAGTTTGGCCTCGACGAAGCGGCTCACCGCATAGCGCACGAAATCCAGCAGCGTGCGCAATTCGCCCGCTCGCGGTTTTTGAATTTCGATACAGCGCGGCCGCGTTCGCGCTGGTTTGGCGCGTTTTGCCATCAGGATTTGGTCCAGCGCGCAGCGGCCGCGTCGTCGTGATGGCGCGCCTCGACCCAGCTGGTTCCCGTCAGGCTTTTCCTCGCGCTTCCAGAACGGCGCATTGGCCTTCAGATAATCCATCAGGAATTCCGCCGCCGCAACGCCGCCTGGCGATGCTCCGATGCGGTCAGCACCAGCACGATATTTTCGCCCGGTGTGATGCGGCCGACGCGATGGATCACCGTGAGTCCGGTCAACGGCCAGCGCGACATCGCGGTCTCGGCATGGCGGGCGATTTCGGCTTCCGCCATGCCGGGATAATGTTCGAGCGTCAAAGCCGCGATGGCCTCATCGCCCTCGCTGCCCCGGCAGATGCCGGAAAAACTCACGACGGCGCCGATATCGGTACGCGCCCTTGGTGAGCGCCGATATCTCGCGGCCGATGTCGAAATCGGCTTCCTGAATGCGGATGGTCACGGCGGCGGCCATGATGAGGCTCAACCGCCGGTCATCGGCGGGAAAAAAGCGATCTCGCGGGCGCCGGCGATGACGGTGTCGGACTTGACGTGGGCATGGTCGATCGCGGCGCGGATCACCCGCGGCGTCTCGAAGGCGTGGGCGTAGGTCTCGCCGCGCCCCGCCAGCCAGCCGATCAGATCGTCGACGGTGCGAACGTTGGCCGGCGGCTCGATGGTTTCCTCCGCCATGCCGACCCGCTCGCGCACCCAGGCGAAATACTTCACCTTCATCCCTCATCCTCCTTGATGAGATGATGAATGCCGGCGCGGAAATAGTCCCAGCCGGTGTAGATGGTGAAGATCGCCGAGATCCACAGCAGCAGCAGGCCGAGCTGCGTGGTCATCGGGATCACCTGGTCGCCGGCTTCGCCGGCGATCAGGAACCCGATCGCGACCAGCTGGACCGTGGTCTTCCACTTGGCGAGTTTGGTGACGGGCACGCTGACCCGCAGCGCGGCGAGATATTCCCGCAAACCCGATACCAGGATCTCGCGGCACAGGATCACGATGGCGGCCCACAGCGTCCAGCCGTGAATGATCCCGTCGGCGGCCAGCATCAGCAGGCACGATGCTACCAGCAGCTTGTCGGCGATCGGATCCAGCATGCGGCCGAACGCCGATTGCTGATCCCATATTCGCGCATAGTAGCCATCGAGATAATCCGTAACTGCGGCGGCGATAAACACGGCCAGCGCGACCCAGCGCAACCACAGCGGGCCCTCCATGATCGACTGCGCATAAATGCAGCCGACCACCACCGGGATGGCCGCGATTCGGGCATAAGTCAGGATATTCGGGAGGGATAGCGAGTTCTTCGCCGATCCTCGGGTCGTGACGATGTTCATCCGTCTTACCAATACCGCTGAAGGCTAGAGGTCAACTGTGCGGCGTCCGTGATTGGTTGGAGATTACGCAAATATAATGCGAAAGCCGGCTCAAGTGTCCCCAATCCGAAGTTCTCCCGCAGGATGCGCCGCGACCATGCGTCGCGACCGGGAAGCGAACTTCCGCCCCGCTAGTTGGGCCGGGCATGGAAAAACTCGAAAATCTTGCGGGCGCTTTCCGCGCTGACGCCTGGAACCTTGCCGAGATCGGCGATCGACGCCCGCTCGATCTCCTTCAACGTTCCGAAATGATGCAGCAAAGCACGTTTGCGTGACGGCCCGATGCCGGGGATTTCCTGCAAACCCGCCTCGCGAATATCCTTTTTGCGCAGCGTGCGGTGCGAACCGATCACGAAGCGATGCGCCTCGTCGCGCAGCCGCTGAATAAAATACAGCACCGGGTCGCGCGGCTCGAGTTTCAAGGGCTCCCGGTCCGGCATGAACAGGGTTTCGCGGCCGGCGTCGCGGTCCGGCCCCTTGGCCACGGCCAGCAGCGTCACCTGCGTCAACCCGAGGCTAGCGAAAATCTCCCTGACGGCGTTGAGCTGGCCGCGGCCGCCATCGATGATGACGAGGTCGGGCCACTGCGGAAACGAATCGTCGTCGGCTTTGGGTTTGGCGGCGTCGCCCTCCGGCGCCGGCGCCAGCAGCCGCTTGAAGCGCCGCTGCAGCACTTCGCGCATCATGGCGTAATCGTCGCCCGGCGTCAGGCCCTCGGACTTGATGTTGAACTTGCGATACTGGTTCTTGATGAAGCCGTCCGGCCCCGCCACGATCATGGCGCCGACCGCATTGGTGCCCTGGATGTGGCTGTTGTCGTAGACCTCGATGCGCTTCGGCGGATGCGGCAATCCGAGCGTGGTGACGAGCCCGGTCAAGCAGCCTGCCTTGCGTCGCGGTATCGGCCAGCTTGCGGCCCAGCGCCTCGCGCGCATTGACGAGCGCGTGCGCGATCATTTCCTTCTTTTCGCCGCGCCTGGGCGTCGCGATCTCCACCTTGGATCCGGCCTTGATCGAGAGCGCATCGGCCAGCAGCTGGCATTCCTCGATGTCGTGCGACAGCAGGATCAGCTTCGGCGGCGGTTTGTCGTCGTAGAACTGGGCGAGGAACGAAGCCAGCACCTCTTCCGAGGTAAACGACTTCTCCGCGCGCGGAAAATAGGCGCGGTTGCCCCAGTTCTGCCCGGTGCGGAAGAAGAACACCTCGATGCAGGAATAGCCGCCCTCCTGATGGATGGCGAAGACGTCGGCTTCCTCCACGGTTTGCGGATTGATGCCCTGCTGCGACTGGATCGCCGACAATGCGGCGAGGCGGTCGCGGTAAAGCGCCGCGGTTTCGAACGCGAGTTCGGCCGAGGCCTTTTCCATCTCGCCGGCAAGCTGCTGCTTGACGAGGCGGCTGCGGCCGGAAAGGAAGTCGGTGGCCTCGTGCACCAGCTCGGTATAGCCGGGAAAATCGATCTCGCCGGTGCAGGGCCCCGAACAGCGCCGGATTTGATAGAGCAGGCAGGGCCGGGTGCGGCTTTCAAAAAAACCGTCGGTGCAGGAGCGCACCAGGAAGGCGCGCTGCAGCGCGGTGATGGTGCGGTTGACCGCGCCGGCGGAGGCGAACGGCCCGAAATACCGTCCCGGCCGCGACTGCGCGCCGCGATGTTTCAGGATCTGCGGCGCCCAGTGATCGCCCGTGATCAGAATATAGGGAAACGATTTGTCGTCGCGCAGCTGCACGTTGAAGCGCGGCCGCAGCTGCTTGATCAGATTGGCCTCGAGCAGCAGCGCCTCGGTTTCGGTCGCCGTCGACACGATCTCGACCGTCGCGGTCGCCGCGATCATGCGCAGGATGCGTGCCGGCTGCGGTGCGGCGACCCTGGCGTAGGAAGAAAGCCGCTTGCGGACGTTCTTGGCCTTGCCGACATACAGCACGTCGTTGGCCGCATTGAGCATGCGATAGACGCCCGGGCGAGGTCGGGGCATGGCGCACCGCATGCTCGATCGCAGCGTGGCCGAACGCCAGCGGGCCGGCCGGTACCGCCTCGCCGGTCTCGTCGGGAACCTCCGGCAGCCGCGCCTCGTCGTCTTCCTCGGCGCCGGCCGTGGCGGGATCGATGTCCGAAGCAGCCGAATTTTGCGCCGGGTCCTGCGGCGGCAAATCCGCGCGTTGCGCGGCCGGTTCGGAACCGCGCCGCGCCAGCCGCCGGCCGGGTACATCCGGGTTTTCGGTCGAAGTCGTTGTCCATGGGCCTAAACTATGCGCTGGCACCGCGCATCGCCAGCGTTGCCGCGGCGAGGCAAGCCTCAGGTCAGCCGATACGGTCCAGCGCGCCGAAGGCCGTCCCGTAACACTTTCTTAAGATTGATGAGCGGGCGGTAACCGCCCTTAACAACCCTTTAACTTAAAACTCTCGATAAATCTTATCAGAAAAAGAGCGAGATTCCGTAACCATGCGGCTTCGCATCGCGCCACGGCTTTCGGCGCGCCGCAAAGCAGGAAGGTCGCGGCGGTTGCGTGTGGAGAGTGCGATGAAAAAGCTGGTTTTGGCAGCAGCGGCGATGATCGCCGCAGGGTGGACGGCATCGGCGTCGGCTGCCGACATGCAGTACGGATCGCGCGCGCCCTACACCGTCAACCAGCCGCTCAACGCCTATAGCTGGGCCGGTCCCTATCTCGGCGGCAATCTCGGTTATGCCTGGGGTTCGGTCAGCAACAATCCGACCAAGCCGTCGGGTTTGGCGGGCGGCGTGCAGGCCGGCTACAACTGGCAATCGGGCCCGTGGGTGTACGGCGTCGAAGGCGATATCAATCTTTCCGGCGCCAACGATACGTTCGCGCCCTGGAAATTCTCCAATCCGTGGTTCGGCACCGTGCGCGGCCGGGCCGGCTACGCCTTCAACAACATCTTCTTCTATGGCACCGGCGGTCTCGCATTCGGCGAACTGCGCGGCGAGACGTTCGGACTGGTCGGAATCCCACACCACCGCGGGCTGGACCGTGGGCGCCGGCGCCGAATTCGGCCTGGCGCAGAACTGGACCGCCAAGATCGAATATCTCTACGTCGATCTCAACAGCAGCAACTTCACCATCACCGCAGCACCGAACAATTACCGCTTCGGCCTGATCCGCGCCGGCATCAACTACCGCTTCTAATAGCAACAAGAACAACATCCTGTCGCAACCTCCCGGCCGCCACCAGCGGCCGGGATTTTTTTGTGCGCGTCATGCGCGACGCGGTCCACTGCGATAGACAACGCGAAATCTCATCCGTAAGATGCCGCGATGCAGCCGGGTCAACCAAGTCAGCACCGCGCTGGGCGCCGCCCGCCTGCGCGCGGCGCATCAGGTGCTGGATGGCGCCTCGATTCTCGCCGACCCGCTGGCGATGCGCATTCTCGGGCCTGACCGACAAGCTTCGCTCGACCATGCGCAAGCCCATCCGTCGGGGCCGCGGTTGCGGTGGTTCATCGCGGCGCGGTCGCGCATCGCCGAGGATGCGCTGACGGTGGCGGTCGATCATGGCGCCAGCCAGCTTGTGGTGCTCGGCGCCGGGCTCGATACGCTGGCCTACCGCACGCCGCTTTCGACACGCTTGCGCATCTTCGAGGTCGATTACCCGGCGACGCAGGCCTGGAAGCGCGAATTGCTGGAAGCCGCAACGATTCCGATTCCGGCGACGCTTGCTTTCGTCGCGGTCGATTTCGAACGCCAGACGCTGGCCGATGCGCTCGAGGCCGCGGGTTTTGATCCCGCCAGGCGCAGCTTTTTCAGCTGGCTCGGCGTCGTTCCCTATCTGACCGAGCAGGCGGTGTTTTCGACGCTGGCCTGGATTGCGCAACTGCCCGGCGGCGCCGAGGTGGTGTTCGACTACGTCAATCCGGCCGCTTCGGTCGCGCCTGCCGGCCGCGCCGCGCATCAGGCGCTTGCCGATCGGGCGGCTTCGGTCGGCGAAACATCCTCAATGCTACTTCGACACCGAGCGGCTATGCTGCGCGAACTGCGCGGAATCGGGTTTCGGCATGTCGACGATATCGAGCCAACACGGCTCGCGGCGCGTTTCTTTCCGGAGGCCGAACGCTCGGCGCCAGGCCGCGGCGGGCACATCATGCACGCGGCGACGCTGTGACGATCTCTAAACCCTCATCCTGAGGAGCTGCGCAGCAAGCGTCTCGAAGGATGGCCGCGAGCCGCACGTTGCAGCCATCCTTCGAGACGCGGCCCAGAGGCCGCTCCTCAGGATGAGGTCGGAGATAATCTCACAGACCCTCAGGTTGAAATCACCAGATTCACCGCCTTGGGGCCTTTGCCCTTCTTGTCCGGCTCGACCTCGAATGTGATGCGCTGTCCTTCGGTCAGATCCTTCAACCCGGCCCGCTCCACCGCGGTGATGTGAACGAACACATCGCGACCGCCGTCATCGGGCTTGATGAAGCCGTAGCCACGTTCTCCATTGAAGAACTTGACCGTCCCAGTCATGGCCATCGGGAAACTCCTCCCCCGTATTGCTCTCGCCGCTACGCGCAATCTGCGTATCGGCCCGGCCGGACATCACTGCCGGAGAGCTTGGCCACCTGTGCGGATTAGGCCAACAGGCCGATCCGTCTTTGAATTATGAGAGGCCTCGTACTCCGCCGCTACCATTCGCGGAAGCGGAAACGTAAAGCCGGTCCTAATGGGCCTGAGCATAATACGGTTCCCGGCAAATTGCCTACGGCTGAAATCGCGGTTTTCCGCGGGCCGAGCCGTTGGGCGCGAGACCGCTACAAGGCTTTGGGCGTCTCCAGCCTGAACCGGCCGGCGCCGCCCCGGCCAAGCGGCTTTTCGAGCTCGGGAAGGATCGCCCTGAGTTCGCCCGCCAGCGTCCATGGCGGATTGACGATCAGGAGGCCCGCCGACGTCAGGCCGGGTTCGGCGGCCTGCGGCGCCACGCTGAATTCCAGCCGCAGGCATTTTCCGGCTGGCGCGACCGATCCGACGACTTCGGCGACATGCCGCGCCAGGCCGTCGGTGGCACGCCGGCTTTTCACCGGATACCACAGCAGGTAGCTGCCGGTCGGCCATTTGCCGAAGGCCTCGGCAAAACCCTCGGCCAGCCGCTCGAACTCGTCCTTCCGCTCGAACGACGGATCGATCAGCACCAGGCCGCGCCGCTCCTTCGGCGGCACGAAGGCCGGCAGCGCCACCCAGCCGTCGAGGTCGACCACCCGGGCCTGGGTGTCGCGGCGCAACGCGTCGATCAGGCGCTTGCGCGCCTTCGGCTCGATTTCGCACGCCGTCAGCCGGTCCTGCGGCCGCAGCAGCGCACGCGCGATCAGCGGCGATCCGGGATAAGCCCTGAGCTCGGCCTTCGGATTGAAGGCCCTGACGATGTCGAGATAGGGCTTCAGCAGCGGCGCGGTTTTTTCCGAGAACCGCGCCTGCATCACCCGCGCGATGCCGGTGAGCCACTCGCCGCCGCGGCGCGCTTCATCCGACGTGAGATCGTAGACCCCGGCGCCGGCATGGCTGTCGATGACGCGAAACGGCGCCTGCTTGTCCTGCAGATAGGTGAGAATGCGCACCAGCACGATGTGCTTGATGACATCGGCAAAGCCGCCGGCGTGAAAGGCGTGACGGTAGTTCATGGGGCAGGGGTTACGCACGTCATTGCGAGCGTAAGCGACGTCATTCCAGGATGCACCGAAGGACCAGACCTAGATGTGCATTCGTCGCGGAGCCTGCATCGCGGGTTCGCGCGACGCATCGCCCCGGAATGACGCATCCTTTACCCGCCCCGGACCGGCGGCATCAGCACCTTGTCGCGGCGGCAGGCGCGGCGGTCGATTTCCTCGCAGGCGCGGAATTGCAGGTCCTTGCTCATGCAGATCCGCACTTCGCTCAGGCGCCTGCTGTCGCAGACCACCGAAATCGCCGAACTGCTCAGGCCGGGATTGACCTTGATGAAGGCCTCTTCGAGCTCGCCGGGGGCCACCATCGTCTCGCGCGACAGTTCGAGATATTCCGGCGGAATTTTCACGGCGGCGCGTGCCTTGCGGGTATTTTCGAAATACGCGCGCGCGCCGAGGCCCGAGCAGGTGCCGTGCTTGTCCCACTCGTTGAAGATCAATCCGGGCGCCGGCATCAGGTCCAGCATCGACGACATGATATTGCGATCGAGCCGGGGCGAGGGACGCTGGCAATATTCGGGAAAGCCCCGCTCATATTGCGGCCACAGCCCGTGCACCACGAAGGAAAACGGCCGCCCGCCGCACTGGACCTGGCGACCGCGAGCTGTTGCCGCGCTCCGACGCCGCCTCGCAGAACGAAGGCGACCATGACAGCGCCAGCACGTAAAAATCGAACTCGCCGGGCGCGTTCTGGCGGCGATCCTGCGCCGATGCCGGCCTGCCGTGACACCGGCCATCGCGCGCGGCGAGCAGGCCAAGGCAATCAAAAGCCGCGAAATCCGAACTTGGAAAAGACCAGACAGTTTGGGAAAAACCAGACATGACGACGCCCCCTACCTCAACCGCCCGGGAGCCTAGCAGCCGGCAGGAACATTTCAAGAACAAAATATGGAAAGCCGAACGAGTGCCCGACGCGACGGTCAGGCGGTGGCAAACCAGCCTCAGGAGCGGGACAGCGACGGGCAAATCAGGGCCTGGCGGCCTTGCAGCGCGGGTTATAGGCCCAGTCGCGATCGAGCCCGGTCACGCACCATTCGACGCCCTGGCCGAAGCCGGCGAAACCGCCGTCCTCGATGATCGAGTAATGCACGGTGCGCAGCTTGCCGTCGCTGATCATGACGTCGGCGCTGCAATAGCGGCGCGGAATGTTGTCGGACTGCCAGGGCCGGAACGCGGTTTCGCGGATCTGGCCGTAGGCGGTGATTTTGAGGTCGGAATTCCAGAACTTGCTTTCTTTTTCCCAGAACTGGTTGGTGATGGTCCCGAGCGCGCGCTTCGCATTCGGCCACGCGGCCGTCATAGCTCGGGCCGAACAGCCCGAAATTCAGCTCCAGCGGGTTGGCCGCCTGCGCGGCCTGGCCTGATCCCAACAGGCCGAACAGGACGCCGAGCGCCGCGCCGAGCGATCTGGTTTTCTTAAGATGGTGAAGAGGTCGCGCATGGGCAATCCGCCGGATGATTTATGCTCGCGACGGTGCCGCGAAGCCCGCGCAAGGTCAAGTGCAACGCGGCAACACCTGCCGATAACCCACGTCCGGGCCGTCGGCCGTTCTTTCCATGGCCGGCGATGCGCTTTAAGGTGGGCGCGAGCGAAATGGAGTCTGCGATGCGAATGATAGCGGCCGCGAGCCTGGTTGCCGTATGCGGGATGCTGGCGTGCGCGCCGGCGCAGGCCGAGTGGACGCCGCCGTTCAAGGGCAACGACACCGGCGGCATCATCGCCTATCCGCTGGCGGCGCAGACCGACGCCCGCCTGCTCGCGGTCAACCACTGCGCCTATTACGGCAAGGTGGTGAAATTCCTCTCGGTCGACGCGCAATATGGCGGCTACATCTCCTTCGCCTGCCGCTGGGTGCCCTATGGCGCCAACGATCGGCCGCTGGTCACCCGCTACTGAACCGGCCGTATCCCACCCCGCGGATCAAGATCAGCCGGGAGTGCGGCGCATGACGCGACAATCTGTTGGCATTGGTTCGGCGGTTTGCCTGCTGGCGCTGCTGCCGGCGTTCGACGCGGGCGCGGTGGAATTGCCGTTCGCAAGGCCGGGCTGTGGGAAATGAAGATGGTGCGGACCGGTGCGCCGATGCCTGACATGACGATGCAGCACTGCACCGACGAGACCACCGACAAGCAGATGAGCAACGCGTTGTCGCCGGTGTCAAAGGACGCCTGCTCCAGGAACGACATCCAGAAGACCGCGACCGGCTACGTCACCGATTCCGTGTGCACGTTCGGCGGCATGTCGATGACGACGCATTCCGACATCACCGGCGATTTCAATTCCGCCTACACGGTCAAGGCGACTTCGAACAGCAGCGGCGGCCCGGCCGGCACGCCGAGCAACCCGACCGCGACCACCATGACGATCGAGGCGAAGTGGCTCGGCGCCTGCAAACCCGATCAGAAGCCCGGCGACATCATGATGCCCGGCGGCATCAAGATGAACGTCAAGGACATGGAAAAGATCAAAGGCCTGATGCCGAAGTAGTCGGTTTCTTCTCCCTCGCCCCGCTCTCTTGTCGCGGGAGAGGGTCGGGGTCGAGGAGCGCCTCTTGCGGGCCCTGCGAATGCCGAAGATGTGTTGAAGGCACTGCCTGGCCCCTCACCCGAAATTCGCTATCGCGAATTTCGACCTCTCCCCGCAAAAGAGCGGGGCGAGGTTAAGAAAGCGAGCGGCGAGGGAGAAGAAAGCTACACCGGTATCCGCACCGTGGCCCGTAATCCGCCCATCGGGCTGTCGCCGAGCGTGATGTCGCCGCCATGCGAGCGCGCGATGTCGCGGGCAATCGCCAGTCCCAAGCCGGTGCCGCCCTCGTCCTGGTTGCGGGCGTCGTCGAGCCGCAGGAACGGCTTGAATACTTCCTCGCGCATGTCCGGCGGAATGCCCGGCCCGTCGTCGTCGATGGTGACGGTCAGATAGCGGTGGTCGCGGTGGCCGGTGATCGCGATCGCATTGGCGTGGCGGGCGGCGTTGGAGACGAGGTTGGCGAGGCAGCGCTTGAACGACGCCGGCTTCACCGTCACCACGGGCAGCCCGTGAAACGCCACGGTGGCGGCGTGGCCGTGACGCTCGGCGTCGCCGCGCAATTCCTCCAGCGCCAGCGCCATGTCGGTCGGCTGCGCGTGCTCGCCGGAATCGCCGCGCGCAAACGCCAGATAATCCTCCAGCATATGCGACATCTCGTCGACATCCTTGCGCATGCCGTCGACCTCCGGACTGTCGCCGATCAGCGCCAGTTCGAGCTTGAAGCGGGTCAGGATGGTGCGCAGATCGTGGCTGACGCCGGCCAGCATCGCGGTGCGCTGCTCGATCGAGCGCTCGATGCGCGATTTCATTTCCAGAAACGCCTGCGCGGCGCGGCGCACTTCGCGGGCGCCGCGGGGACGGAAATTCGGCGCCTCGCGGCCTTTGCCGAAACTTTCGGCGGCGTCGGCAAGCCGCAGGATCGGCTTGATCTGGTTGCGCAGGAACAACACCGAGACGATCAGCAGGATCGACGACGTCCCCAGCATCCAGAAGATGAAGATCTCCGAATTCGAGGCATAGGCGGCGCTGCGCTGGGCGAAGATCCGCATCACGGCGTCGTCGAGCTGGATCCGGATTTCAACCAGGTTGGAGCGGCCGACGGTGTCGATCCAGAACGGTCTTGCGATTTGCCGGCCGACCTGCACCGACAGCGTCTGGTCGAGCAGCGAGAAGAACGGTTTCGGGCCGGGCGGCGGCATGTCGCCGACGGGCAGGAAATCCATCACCAGCTGCAATCGCTGGGCGATGCGCTTGAGCTGCGCGCGGTCCTTGTCCTGCGGATAACCCTTGTAGACGTCGATCAGGCCGGCGATGTCCTGCACCACCGCGGCCGACAGCCGCCGCGTCACCGTGTTCCAGTGCCGCTCCATGAACACGAACGCCACCACCGTCTGCAGGATCACCATCGGCACGATCATGATCAGCAAGGCGCGGGCATAGAGCCCGGTCGGCATCCAGCCCTTGAACGCGTTGCCGACCCAGCCATTGGCCGCGGACACGCGGCCGGCGGCGGAGCGGATCAGCGTCAGGCCGGTGTCGAGCGTGCTCATCTGGCTGTTTTTACCGGGGAATGGTTCAAGGCGATGCGACCAGGCGATAGCCGATGCCGCGCACCGCCTGCAGGAACAAGGGATTGGCCGGATCGCGCTCGATCTTGCGCCGAGACGGTTGATCTGGACGTCGACCGCGCGCTCGTTGACGGTGCCGTCGCCGGCGGTGAGGCGCGCTGCGCGGCACGGTCTCGCCGCGCGCCAGCCCGAGGATGCGCAGCATCTCGCGTTCGCGGTCGGTCAGGTGAACCACCGCTTCGCCCTGGCGCAGTTCGCCGCGGTCGAGATGAAACACATAGGGTCCGAACGCGACCTGCTCCAGCGTCTCCACCGGCGGCGGCGCGGTGCGCTTGAGGATATTGCCGATCCGCAACACCAGCTCGCGCGGTTCGAACGGTTTTGCCACGTAATCGTCGGCGCCGATCTGCAGGCCCTCGATGCGGGCTTCCGCCTCGTGGCGCGCCGTCAGCATCACGATCGGCACCGAGGACGAGGTGCGGATGAAGCGGGCGAGATCGAACCCGGTCTCGCCGGGCATCATGACGTCGAGGATCAACAGATCGAAGTGCAGCCCGAGCAGCTTGGCGCGGGCGTCCTTGGCCGACATCGCCGTGGTGACGCGGTAGCCTTCGCCGCAGAGGAAGCGCGACAACAGGTCGCGAATGCGGCGGTCGTCGTCGACCAGCAGCAGATGCGGGGCATCGTCGGCCGGTTGCAGCGGCGTTCGAGCGACGGTTGCGGTCTGAGCCACGTTCATTCCTTTGCCTTTGCGCCGCCGGGCTTGAGGATGGTTTCCAGCACCTTGTCGGGATCGTCGTGATCGATCATCGCGCGCAGGAACTGGCGCACCGTGTCCGCGCCCGTTGGCGCGATGTCGCGCAAGGCGCGGTTGATCCGGTCGGTCTGCAGGCCGGCGAGTTTGCCCACCAGCGTTTCGCCCTTGGGGGTGGCATAAAGCAGGCGCTGCCGGCGGTCGTTGTTGCCGGCCTTCTGGACGATATAGCCCTCGTCGAGCAATTGCTTGAGCACCCGCCCCAGCGACTGTTTGGTAATGCGCAGCACGTCGAGCAGGTCGGCGACCTTCAGGCCGGGATAGCGATGGACGAAATGCAGCACCCGGTGATGGGCCCGGCCGAAGCCGAACACCTCCAGCTCATGATCGGCGTCGCCGACGAAATCGCGGTAGGCGAAGAACAACAGCTCGATGATATCCCAGCGCAAATCGCCCGTGCGCGGGGCAGGGGAGCGGGAGTCGGCTCCCCGCGATTCGGGGTCCGGGGAGGCATTTGAGAAATTTATGTCAGCCATATTGACATATCTTGGGTTCAATGTTACAAAACTGCCAGCCGAGACGAAACATTAGGTCGTGTCAGTCGCGGCAACGACGGGCGGAGCGCCGCCCGAGGATGCGGCGGAGGCCGCGAATTCATCTACCGTGCGATTGTCGAGCGGCATTTGCGCAAACATACTGGACTTCCGCCTTCCACAAAAGCATGTCCTAAGGACCGTGCCGATGTGGAAGCCGGCTGCAAAGCCGGGGTGAAGGCCAGGCGTAACCAACAAGCGCCACGGCGCGGACGCGAGCAGCGTCAATCCGGGAGAGAGGCTATGGGAGTTTCGGCCGAATATCGCACGGGCCCCGGCAGCGGCAAGCCAGGCCACCAGCTTGAAATTCGAAATCCAGCCGGCGGCGAATCCTGTTCTCCGAAAAGGATCGCGCGGCAAAGCTGGTGGACCCGGGCTTCGGCCGGGTGTTCACCGATCACATGTCGATCGTCCGCTACAACCAGGCCAAGGGCTGGCATGGCGCGCGCGTCGAATCCCGCGCCAACTTCCCGCTCGATCCGGCGCTGGCTGTGCTGCACTACGCGCAGGAGATTTTTGAGGGCTTGAAGGCCTACAAGCGCGACGACGGCGGCGTGAACCTGTTCCGCCCCGACGCCAATGCAAAGCGCTTCCAGAGTTCGGCCGACCGCATGGCGATGGCGCAGCTGCCCGAACCCGTGTTCATCGAGGCGGTCGAGCAGCTGGTGCGCATCGACCGCGCCTGGATCCCGGGCGGCGAGGGCAGTCTCTATCTGCGGCCGTTCATGATCGCGAGCGAGGTCTTCCTCGGCGTCAAGCCTTCGTCGGAATACATCTTCGCCGTGATCGCCTCGCCGGTCGGCTCCTATTTCAAGGGCGGACCCGCGCCGGTGTCGATCTGGGTGTCGGAGAATTACACGCGCGCCGCGATCGGCGGCACCGGCGCCGTCAAATGCGGCGGCAATTACGCAGCCTCGCTGCGCGCGCAGGCCGAGGCGATCGAGCACGGCTGCGACCAGGTGGTTTTCCTCGATGCGGTCGAGCGCCGCTACGTCGAGGAACTCGGCGGCATGAACGTGTTCTTCGTGTTCGACGACGGCTCGCTCTCGACGCCGCCGCTCGGCACCATCCTGCCCGGCATCACCCGCGATTCGATCCTGGCGCTGGCCAAAGGATTCCGGCGCGCGCGTACGCGAGGAGGCCTACACCATCGAGCAGTGGCGTGCTGACGCCGCCAGCGGCAGACTGAAAGAGGCCTTTGCCTGCGGCACCGCGGCGGTGATCTCGCCGATCGGCAAGGTGTGTTCGACCAGCGGCGATTTCCTGATCGGCGGCGGCGCCGCCGGCCCCGTCGCGATGGGAATGCGCAAGAAGCTGGTCGACATCCAGTACGGCCGCGCGGCCGATCCGCACAACTGGATCGTCAAGGTGCTGTGAGCGCACGGTCATTCCGGGATGGTCCGCAGGACCAGACCGCAGGTGCGCAGTTGCGCACCGGGGAATCTCGAGATTCCGGGTTCGATGCTGCGCATCGCCCCGGAATGACGAACTACCAATAGACAGCAACGGTTGCCGCCCGCGCCCGGCGCTGGTACCAACCGCCGATGGCCGACAAACCCAAAAAACCGCAAAAATTGAGAGCCCGCCTGCCGCGCGGGCTCGCCGACCGCGGCCCTGCCGAGATCGCGGCGACGCGGGCGATGGTGGAAAAAATCCGCGAGGTGTTCGAGCGCTACGGGTTCGAGCCGGTGGAAACCCCGGCGATGGAATTCACCGACGCGCTGGGAAAATTCCTGCCCGACCAGGACCGGCCCAATGAAGGCGTGTTCTCGTTCCAGGACGACGACGAGCAGTGGATTTCGCTGCGCTACGATCTGACCGCGCCGCTGGCGCGCTATGTCGCGGAAAATTTTGACAGTCTGCCAAAGCCCTATCGCAGCTACCGCCACGGCTATGTCTACCGCAACGAGAAGCCGGGCCCGGGACGCTTTCGCCAGTTCATGCAGTTCGACGCCGACACGGTGGGCTCGGCATCGCCGGCGGCCGATGCCGAGATGTGCATGATGGCGGCGGATACGATGGAAGCGCTGGGCATCCCGCGCGGCAGCTATGTGGTGAAGGTGAATAACCGCAAGGTGCTCGATGGCGTGATGGAGAGCATCGGGCTTGGCGGTGAGGAGAATGCGGGACGGCGGCTTACTGTGCTGCGCGCCGTTGACAAGCTCGACAAGTTTCCGATCGCCGAGGTGGAAAAGCTGTTGGGCCCCGGACGATGGGACGGCGGCGAGGAGGGCAAGGGCGACTTTACGAAAGGCGCCGGCCTGAGCGACGTCGATGCTCGCGCCATCGCGACTTGTTTTGGCGATCCAGGCAAGGCGGACGCCGCCGCGTTTCGTTATCTGTTCGAGTCGGTGACCGTGCGAGATGCACGCTGCGGAATTGACCGAGATTTCAAATCTGATTTCGGCTTCCGGATACGGTCCGGACCGGATCAAGATCGATCCCTCCGTCGTCCGCGGCCTCGAATATTACACCGGCCCGGTCTACGAGGTCGAACTGACGCTGGAGACCAAGGACGAAAAAGGCCGCCCCGTGCGCTTCGGCTCGGTCGGCGGCGGCGGGCGCTATGACGGCCTCGTCTCGCGCTTTCGCGGCGAGCCGGTGCCGGCGACGGGATTTTCGATCGGCGTGTCGCGGCTGCAGGCCGCACTCACGATGCTCGGCAAGGTGGATACCAAGCCGGCGTTCGGCCCGGTGGTGGTGACCGTGTTCGGCGGCGAGATATCCGACTATCAGAAGATGGTCGCGACTTTGCGCAACGCAAATATTCGCGCCGAACTCTATCTCGGAAACCCGAAGCACAGTCTCGGCCAGCAGATGAAATATGCCGACCGCCGCAACGCGCCTTGCGCGATCGTGCAGGGGTCCGACGAAAGGGCCAACGGAAAAATCCAGATCAAGGATCTGATCCTGGGCGCCGGGCTCACCGAAATCAAAGACCGCGAGGAATATCTGAAGAAGCAGACCGAAGCGCAGTACGAGGTCGATGAGGCGAGGCTGGTCGACGCCGTGCGCGAGGTGCTGGCGCGGCATGACGTGAAGTGGAATTAAAGTCCTCATGGTGAGGAGGCGCACTTGCGCCGTCTCGAACCATGGAGACAATGGAGCCCATCCTTCGAGACGCGGCCAAGAGGCCGCTCCTCAGGATGAGGTCTGAAATCGCGGCGAATACGTAGCAAGAGAAAAGGGAGCGACAACAATGCCTGAAATTACCATCAGCATGGCCACCGGCCGCACCGATGACCAGAAGGCCGGCATGATGCGCGATATCACGCAGGCGCTGGTGAAGAACCTCGGCGTCGACGCCGACGCCGTCGTGATCCAGATCAACGAGGCGCCGCTGGCCCACAAGATGAAGGGCGGCAAGACGTTTGTGGAGCGCGCGGCTGCGGCGAAGAAGTAGCGGCGAAGCTCTCATACACCACTAACTTTCGTCATTCCGGGGCGCGCGAAGCGACCGAACCTCAGATGTGCAATTGCACATCGGGGAATCTCGAGATTCCGGGTTCGGTCGCTTCGCGCCCGCCCCGGAATGACGGACCCTTCCCATGGACGCACGCGACATCATCAAGGTCGGCATGAGCGCCGAGCGCACGCTGGTGGTGCCGCCGGAGCGCACGGTGGGGCATTTCGTTCCGGGAATGCCGATGGTCTATGCGACGCCGATGATGATTCTGGAAATGGAGATGGCCGCCGGCGACGCGATCCGCAAGCATCTCGAAAAGGGCTGGGTCACGGTCGGCACCGAGGTCGATATCCGCCACCTCGGCGCTTCCGCGCTCGGCGCGCTGATCCGGACCACCGCGACGGTGACCGCGGTGGAGCGCCGGGTGATTCGTTTCGAAGTCGAAGCCTTTGAAGGCGAGCGCCGCATCGGCGCCGGCCGCCACGCCCGCGGGCTGGTCAATCTCGCGAGCTTTAACAAGCGGCTGGCGGCGAGCTAAAAGAAATCTACTTCGCCAATTCCTTCGACCGCTTTGTCGCCGCGGCAACCGCGCGGATCATCAGCTGCTGCAGGCCGTCTTTGGCCATCAGCACTTCGAGTGCGGCGGCGGTGGTGCCGCCGGGCGAGGTGACGTTCTGGCGCAGCGTCGCGGAGGCATCCGTTGAGCGATGCAGCAATTCGCCGGAGCCGGCGACGGTCTCGCGCGCCAGTTTGGTGGCGAGTTCCGCGGGCAGGCCGGCCTCGACACCGGCGCGCGCCAATTCCTCCGCCAGCAGGAAGATATAGGCAGGACCGGAACCGGACACCGCGGTCACCGCGTCCATCAAATTCTCGTCATCGACCCATTCGACCGATCCGGTGGCGCGCAGCAGGCTGTCGGCGACCGCGCGCTGCGCCGGGCTGACGTTCTTGGCCGCCACCGCGACGGTGATGCCGCGGCCGATCGCCGCCGGCGTGTTGGGCATCGCGCGCACCACGCTGCCGCCGCAGACTTCGTCAAGTGCTGCGATCGGGGTGCCGGCCATGATCGAGACCACCAAGCGTGGCGGGACCGACAAACGGCTTCAGCGATCGCCCGGCCTCGCGAAACATCTGCGGCTTGAGGGCGACCACCAGCGTGGCGACGCTGTCGGTCCTGCGTCTTTCGGATTGAGCCGAACACCCTTGGCGGCGAGTGCGCTGATTTCGTCAGAGGGATGCGGTTCGACCACCACCACCCGCTTGGCGTCGAGACCGCCGGCGAGCCACCCCGTCAGCATCGCGCCGCCCATCTTGCCCGCGCCGGCGAGCACGATGGTGTTCTGGATCTGGGCAAGCGGCTGAGAGTCGATCATCGCGATATCCTGATTAGACGTGGTCCCACAACACTACTCGTCATGGCCGGGCTTGTCCCGGCCATCCACGCCTTCCTTTGTCCATCACAAGCAAAAGACGTGGATGCCCGGGACAAGCCCGGGCATGACGGCGGAGATGTAGGTGTTGTCTCTCAGCGTGCCTGCGGACGAAACGCCCTTACGCCTCGCCCTCGGTGTCGAACATCGCCGCACTCATGGCTTCCGACGCGGTCTTGCCGGCCCAGACCACGAACTGGAACGCCGGATAATAGCGTTCGCAGGCGTGGATGGCGCCGACCAGCATGGCCTCGCACTGCGCGGCCGAAGCGGTCAGTCCGCCCGGCAGCACCAGTGCCTGCCGGTACATGATCATGCCGGTGTGGGTCCAGATATCGAAATGCCCGACCCACAATTGTTCGTTGATCGCGGCGATCAGCCGCTGCACCTCGGCCCGGCGGGGCGTCGGAATCTTCATGTCGAAGGCGCAGGCCAGATGCAGCGCCTCGATCTCGGTCATCCAGGTGAACGACAGCTGGTAATCGGTCCAGTCGCCCTTGGAGACGATCGTCACTTCGTCTTCGCCGGAGCGTTCGAACGACCAGTTGTTATCGGCGGCGATATCCTCGACGACCGCAAGCGGGTTGTTCCGGGAATCGATGATGCCTTCGAGGAGGGACATGCCGTCTCGACCTTGTTTTTGTTGGTTCAATACGATGGTTGATACGCACGCAGCGGTCCGACACGCGCTCACTTGATGCGTCGCTGCGCAACTGCAATCCCCTGATCGGCTGGTGGGCTTCCGGGGCCTGCGAGGATCAAGTGATGTGATTTGCGGAATCGGCGCAACCGCACGGGGAGTCCGTCCACAGGCAAAGCTGTGATCTCCACAGCTGATCGCGGACATAATTATTAATTTGAGAACAAACCGGAATCGGATTCGTCGCGCGCCTTAATCGTTAACTTTTTCAAAGGCGGGATCGGTCGCTTGCGGGACGGCCTGCGAAAGTACCGTTCCCGAGACGAAGTTTCGCCCTGCGAGACGAAGTATCGCCCTGGGGACATGGGGACATGCAGAATCCCGGGGCGAAAGCCGCTTGCTGGCGCCGCGGCCAGCCGTCATAGTTCCGTCAGGCCGCTCATACCGGGCGGCCGATGTTCTCAGGGCGGGGTGAAAGTCCCCACCGGCGGTAAGGGTGGACAAAACCCAAGCCCGCGAGCGCCTTGTTCCCCAGGATTCCCCTTTGGAATCCTTCTGGGGAACAAGGGTCAGCAGATTCGGTGTGATTCCGAAGCCGACGGTTAAAGTCCGGATGAAAGAGAACGGTCGCGACAGCCGCATTGTGCGCGGCGCGTCGTTCCGTGTGCCCTGATTCTGGTCCTGAAAGAGGAAAGCCATGAATCAGATGCTGCAAGAACCCCAAGAAGCTTCTCAAGTCGAAACTTCCCAAGACACTTCCCAAGCCCACCG
This sequence comes from uncultured Alphaproteobacteria bacterium, assembly GCA_963742695.1. GTDB lineage: Bacteria > Pseudomonadota > Alphaproteobacteria > Rhizobiales > Xanthobacteraceae > Bradyrhizobium. The sequence goes on along the minus strand of CAVUNF010000043.1, from coordinate 192,019 downwards.
CTCTCCCGACACCATCGACCGTCCGCCTGAAACGGCGCATCCGCGATTTGCAAAACCGCAGCGGGTCGCGTTCGTGCAGTCGTCCTGGCATCGCGAGGTGGTGGAAGAATGCCGCCTCGCCTTCCTCGAAGAGATCGCGGCGCGCCACATCACCAACGTCGATCTGTTCGAGGTGCCGGGCTCGTTCGAAATCCCGCTGCATGCGCAGATCCTCGCCAAGACCCGCCGCTACACGGCGATCGTTGCGGCGGGGCTGGTGGTCGATGGCGGCATCTACCGCCACGAATTCGTCGCCGACACCGTGATCAAGGCGCTGATGGATGTGCAGCTGCGCACCGAGGTGCCGATCTTCTCCGCGGTGCTGACGCCGCAGCAATTCCACGAGAGCGCGGTGCATGTCGACTTCTTCCGCCGGCACTTTGCGATCAAGGGGGTAGAGGTCGCGGAAGCCTGCGCCAACACGCTGCTCAGCCTGGAACGGCTGCGCGGCCAGGTCGCGGCGGGGATCGTGTAGGCGGTTGCTGCCGTATTGGTGCGGCAAAGCGCAGCGTGCCCACCAGCAACAAAGATGGTGGGCACGGCGCAATCGCGCCTTTGCCCACCCTACGAAGCTAGCTCCCATCATTGCGAGCGCAGCGAAGCAATCCATCTCGCATGGAAGAGTGGATTGCTTCGCGCTTACGCTCCTCGCAATGACGGTTGTCGCCTAATTGCCCGCTCCAAACATTCGGCTATGCTGCCGGCCGGCACCTCGCTGGACCGGAGCAATCCATCATGCCCGAACAAACCTCATCCGACTGGCTTGGCCTGGCAGGCCGCGTGTGCGTGGTGACCGGCGGCGGTGGCGGCATCGGCCGTGCCGTGGCGCTCAGTCTCGCGCGCGCCGGCGCCAATGTCGCCGCGATCGATCTCGACGAACAGGGACTCGAGGGGACGCGGACGGAGTTGTTAAAAATATCCAGCGGCCATGTCGTCGCGCGCTGCGATACGTCGAGCGCCGACAGTGTGGCCGCGGCATCCGGGACAATCGAAAAATCGCTGGGACCCTGCGGCGTGCTGGTCAACACCGCGGCGGTGTTGCGGCCGGGCGGGCTCGATACTCTGTCGCTGGCTGAATGGAACGCGGTGCTGTCGGTCAACCTGACCGGCTACTTCCTCTGCGCTCAGACCTTCGGCCGCCAGATGCGCAAGGCCGGGCGCGGCAGCCTCATTCACGTGTCCTCGATCGCCGGCAGCCACGCGCAGGGGCACAGCGGCGCCTACAGCGTCAGCAAGGCCGGCGTGATCATGCTGTCGCGCCAGCTCGCCAGCGAATGGGGATCGCAGGGCATCCGCAGCAACGTCGTCAGCCCCGGCATGGTGATCACGCCGATGAGCCAGTCGTTCTACGATACGCCCGGGGTGACCGAGCGGCGCACCGCCGTGGTGCCCTTGCGGCGGATCGCCATGCCGCAGGACATCGCCGACGCGATTTTATTCCTGGCCAGCGACCGGTCGTCCTACGTCAACGGCGACGAGATCACGGTCGACGGCGGTTACGTCCGAACCGTGATGAATCTGATACCGCGGCCGGGATTCGATTGACGGGTTGGCGGAGGCGGACGCAGCAGCGGCCGTTCAAAAAAAGCCGGGAGGAAGCGATGGCACGATTTCAGGCTGATCGGCGTGTGTGGCTCGCAAGCCTGCTTGCGGTACTGGCAACCATCAGCGCTGCGCCCGCGGCGACGATGTCAGAAGATGCCGCTGCGGCCTGTAGCGGCCTTGCCGGATCTCTCGACGGCTTGCGGATTGATTCCGCTGTTCTGCAGACGCCTACGCCGTCGGCAGTCTCCGAGCGCGGTCCGACGCCGGCCGCGCGCGTGACGCCGGCCAACCCGGCGTTCTGCAAGGTGATCGGCCGGATCGAGCCGACCGATCCCAAGGCGCCGCCGATCAGGTTTCAGGTCAACCTGCCGGTCGAATGGAACGGCCGCTCGCTGCAATATGGCGGCGGCGGTTTTAACGGCGTTCTCATCACCGGGCTCGGCCTGCCGACGGCCTATCCGTTCGACAAGCCGTCGCCGCTCGCGCGCGGCTTCGTCACCTACGGCACGGATTCCGGCCACGAGACCAAGCAAGGCGAACCGCCGCAGGTGTTTGCGCTCAACGACGAGGCGTTTGAGAATTTCGCGCACCGTTCCTACAAGAAAGTGCGCGATGCCGCCGTCGCCGTGATGGCGCGCGCCTATGGCAGGCCGCCGCAGAAAATCTATTTCATGGGATCGTCCGAAGGCGGCCGCGAGGGGCTGACCATGGCGCAGCGCTATCCGGATGATTTCGACGGCATCTTTGCCCGCGTCCCCGTCATCAACTGGGTTGGACTGCAGCATGCCGGCACGCGTTCGGGGATAGCGACGATGGGGGAGGGGTGGATTCGTCCTGCGCAAGTGAAGCTGGTCGCCGACGCCGTGCGGCAGGCCTGCGACAAGGCCGACGGCGCCGATGACCAGCTCGTTCAAAATCCGGTCGGCTGCAAGGCGATCTTCAAGGCGGATTCGCTGCGTTGTGCGGAGGTCAGAGCGGCGATGCGTGCCTGACCGACGCACAGGTCAAGGCCATCGAGACGCTGCATGCGAGCTATAAATTCCCGTTCCCGCTCGCCAACGGCCTCGACGATTATCCGGGCTGGGGCGTGTCGGGCGAAGACACGCCGCATTTCGGTCCGACCGGCGGATGGATCGCATGGTGGCTGGGCACCGCGGCGCCCGCACAGCCGCCGGCGCCGAACAACGGCATTGCCTGGATCTACGGCGCCGGCGGCATTCAATATGTGTTCGCGCGCGATCCCAAGCTCGATGTCACGACTTACCGGCCGGAGCAGCACAAGGCGCGGCTGCTTGAAGTCTCGCAGCTGATGGATTCCACCGATCCTGATTTGGGCCGCTTCCGCGCCCGCGGCGGCAAATTGATCATGCTGGAACACATGGCTGACTATGCGCAGAGCCCCTATGCCGGCATCCGCTATTTCGAAAACGTCGAGCGCAAAATGGGCAAGGCGGAGACGGCGGAGTTCGCCAGGCTCTACACCGCGCCCGGCGTCGATCATGTCGGTTCCGGCGCGCCGGCCAATATCGATATGCTGAGCGTGCTGGTCGATTGGGTCGAAAAGGGCCAGGCGCCCGGCGATCTGCTGGTCGTCGAGCAGAAGGTCGAAGCGCCCGGATTTGCCGTGCAGCGTGCGTTGCCGCTGTGCCGGTGGCCGGCCTGGCCGCGTTACAAAGCCGGCGATTTCAAGAGCGCGTCGAGCTTCCAATGCGGACCATGATTATTGGTCGGATTTGTTTGCCGTTCGGTGGCGCTTCCAATTTTCAATGACCGCCTCGTATCGGACGGCTTTCTTCAGGCCCGGGTCGATCGCCCGGACGCTGTCGAAACGCTCGGTCGGGAGCTTGTTGACGTCAGGCACGATTTCCCCCGGCGACATGATGCCCGTGGGCGCGATCGCACGGTTGGTTGCGGGTGATGGCGACCGCATGGTGGCGGCGGCGGTGGTCGCAGCGAGCAGGCCAACAGCCACGATCGCCGCAATGGTCCGATGCTTCATGGGAACCTCCGTTCCCCTAACCCCAACATTTGGGTGCGGGGAATTGCGGGAAGGTTCAATCGCGGCAAGAAAAACTCACCCAAAAATCCACGCGGTATTGGGCAGCGTCACTGTCCCACCTGTCGTGGCAAATCCGCGGGGCGGATCAGCTGAAACCGGTAATCGGATTTATTTCCATGGGGAAGTTCAACGAGCGGGCGATAAAACACATTTCGTGCGCTTGATGATGAAGCTTCTCGGCGGCTTGCGCGTTTGCGCCCGGCGCAAGCGTCACTTTTGGTTTCAGGGTAATGGATTTGAACTGGCCGGCCCCGTTGGCTTCTTCGATCATAAAACCCTCTGCATTGTCTTCATATGAAACGACGACAATGCCGGCCTGGGCGCACAGAGCGAGATACCAAAGCTTATGACAGGCGGAAGCGGACGCCAGCAGCAATTCTTCGGGATTCCACCGCGTTGCGTCGCCGCGAAAACTCGGATCAGATGATCCGGCTATGACAGGCTTGCCCGGCGCGGTGATCTCGTGTGCCCTGCTGTAGCCCCGGTAACTTGTCGTTCCGGTACCTTGACTGCCTGTCCAGGTGACGCACGCGCGATAGGTATGCTTCTTTTCCACGAACCACTCCTTACGATCGGGCCATCTGAATTTAACGGATTAGAAGCTCTCGGAGCAACAGCGATGCAAATGCGGGTCTTTGGGCGGACGGGAATGCAGCTCTCGGTGCTGGGCTTCGGCTGCGGCGCCGTCGGCGGATTGATGGTACGCGGCGATGCTGCCGATCAGGAGCGCACCATCGCGCGGGCGGTCGCCGCCGGCGTGAACTACTTCGACACCGCGGTGCTGTACGGCAACGGCGAATCGGAAAGCAACCTCGGCCGCGTTCTGCATGAGCTGAAGCCGGCCGGTGTGGTCGTCGGCACCAAGGTCCGGGTGCCGCCTGGCGAGTTCGGCCGCATCGCCGACGCCGTCACGACGTCGCTCGAAGGCAGCCTGGCGCGGCTGCGGCTTGAGCGGGTCGACATCCTCCATTTGCACAATCCGATTACCGAAAAGGGAGGCGGCTCGGCGCTGAGCGTCCGGCAGGTGCTCGACGATGTGGTGCCGGCGTTCGAGCGCCTGCGTGCGCAGGGCAAGATTCGTTTCCTCGGAATTTCCGCAGTCGGCGACACCGCGGCACTGCTTCAAGTGATCGATGCCGGCGCCTTCGACAGCGCGCAGGTCGTCTACAACATGCTCAATCCATCCGCCGCAGAGCCATTGCCGGCGCATTATCCGGCACAGGATTACGGACGGTTGTTTGATCACACCAAGGCAGCCGGCGTTGGCGTGGTGGGCATCCGCGTGCTGGCCGGCGGCGCGCTGTCGGGCTCGGCCGAGCGTCATCCGATTGCGGGTGCGGCGCCGGAGCCGATCGGTTCGGCTGATAGCTACGATGCCGATATCGATCGCGCGCGCCGTCTCATGCCGCTGGTCGAGGAGGGGTTCGCCGCCAGCCTGACCGAAGCCGCGACGCGGTTTGCGCTGTCGCATCCGGCGATGGGGACACTGCTGGTCGGCATGGCGACGCCGCAACAATTCGAGGACGCACTCGCCGCGGTTCAAAAAGGCCCGCTGCCGCAAGCCGCCCTCGACCGTCTGTCGGCACTGCGGCAGGGATTTTCCGGCGAACCACGATAAGAGGCTCAGGCTTCCTGTGCTTGCCGGCGGGCGCGCATTTCGTCGCTCGGCTTGACGTCCTGCGAGGTGCTGTAAATCGAAACAGCGACGGTCAGCACCACGGTGAGCACGCCGAACAGCGCACGGTAGGCGGTCTCAGAGCGGGCGCCGTCGGCCAGCGGTTCGAACGCGCCGACGATGATGCCGGAGAGCGTCTGCATGACGGCGACGCCGAGCATGACGGCGGTGTTCAGCGTCGTCATGCCTCGCCCGATCAGCCGGTCCGGGATGATGCCGCGGCCATGGGTCAGCACCATGGTGCTGGCGGCGCTGACGAAACCCATGATGAGCAAAGCGGCGACCGGTACCCAGACCGGCGGGTGGGACGCCAGCGCCAGGGTGGCGAGTAGCGAGATGGTCACCAGATTGCCGGCGATCGCAATCCATTTGCGGGTGTCGAGCAGGCGGTCCAGCGGGCCGAAGGCGAGCATGCCGAACTGATAGGTGATGACGGCGCCGAGCAGGACGTTGCCGGCAGCGATGGCGCTCATGCCATGCACCTCGCGCAGGAACGGGCCGCCCCACAGGCCCTGCACGGTGAAGGTGCAGGCGTAGCTGCAGAAATTCAGCGCCAGGATCGGCCGCAGGCGCGGATTGCGCAGCACCTCCATCAGGCCTTGCAGCATCTGGCGCGGCGGCTCCGGGGTACGGTCCAGAAACGGATGGCCTGGCGGCGCGTCGCGCACCAACAGCCAGACGCCGACGGTGGCGAGCGCAGTGAAGACGACGGCGATGCCGAACACGCTGCGCCAGCCGATCGCCTCCGAGGCCCACGCCAGCGGGGTGGTGGCGACGAGGTTGCCGAGCAGGCCGATCGACAGCACCATCGCGGTGAGGGTGGAGAAGCGGTCCGGCGGGAACCAGCGCGAGATCACCACCATGCTGCCGATCAGCATGGCGCCGAAGCCGGCGCCCATCAGCGCGCGGCCGGCGAGCAGAACCAGCCAGCTCGGCGCCAGCGTGAAGATGATGCCGCCGATGGTGGCGAGGATGAGCATGCCGGTGACGGTGCGGCGCGGGCCGTAATGGTCGAAGAAGAAGCCGCACGGGAATCTGCATCGCGGAGAAGCCGAAGAAGAAGGCGCCGGTCAGCGCGCCCAGCGCTTCCGGCCCGATCGCGAGATCGCGCATCAGGTCGAGGCCGATGGTGACGTTGGAGGCGCGGAAGAAATGGCTGGCGACATAGGCCGTGGCCAATGTCGTGACGATGATCAGGCCCCGGCGGTGGGGGAAGGGACGCCGCTCGGTCGACTGCATCGGTGGGGAATGTCCGTTTCTTGTTGCACGGAGCCTATGCGGCCTTGGCGTGCGGTACAAGGTGGAGCCGATGTGGGCGCGATTTGGCCGTGCGCGGCGTCTTGCTGCCGGATCGCGCCCACGGCAATGTAGGTCAAGTGACGGATCAAGTCCAAGCGAGGGCGGCATGAGAGTAGCGTGGTTCGGTTTTGCTCGCTGGCATTGCGCTTTTGAGCCCGTAATCCGGCCGATGCTCAAGGGCTGGCCGATGCCGCCACGCAGGCCAAGGATCTGACATTTCCAACGGTGCCGTCTGACCTCCGTTGGCGATGGTTCGCGAATGACCTTGCTGAAGCCGGCGGGATCGGGACCGTTTCCTGCCATGGTCCTGCATCACCAATGCGATGGCCTCCTGCACAGGAACGGTCCCAACCGCTCGATGGCGACCTGGGCGCAAACCGCGGTTCGGCAGGGGTTCGTCGTGCTGCTGATCGACTCGCTTGGGCCTCGCGACGTCGATCTGTGTGCCTGGGGCCGAAGAACGGCGTCAACTTTCCTCGCGGCGTGCGCGATGCCCTGCAGGCCGCCGACCACTTGCGGACGCTGCCGTTCGTCGACAAGCGGCGCGTCGCGCATGTCGGGTTTTCCTGGGGCGCGATGGTCGCGCTGCTCGCCAGCAACAGGACCTGGCGATCGGCTCTGCCGGGCAGCGAGGGATTTTCAGCGGCTGTCGCGGTATATCCCGGTTGCTTCACGATCAAACCCAAAACCGGTCCAAGCTACGAAATCGTCCAGAACGGTATCGATCGTCCCATCCTGGTGTTGATGGGCGACAAGGATACCGAGACGCCGCCGGGTGAATGTGTCGCGAAGCTTCAAGCGGCAAAGGACGCGGGCGCGCCCGCCGAGTGGCACGTCTTTCCGAAATGCCACGCATTGCTGGGACTGCGAACATCTGAACGGGTTTACCAAGAAGGAATTCCGCGGCACCCCCGTGGCCTATCGTTACGACGCCGGCGCAACCAAGGAGACCGGGCGGCGCATTTTCGAGTTTCTCGAAAAAACCTGGGCGGCCGGTGCGTTGAAAGTATGGTCGGGCAGCGAGAACGTCGCGGCGGTGCCGCTCTAGTCGAACAGGCTCGACACCGATTCCTCGGACGCGGTGCGGCCGATGGCTTCCGCGATCAGCGTGGCGATCGACAGCGTGCGGATGTTGGGGGCCTTGGTGACCGCCTCGGTCGGCAGGATCGAATCGGTGATGACGAGCTCTTTCAGCCGGGAGCCGGCGATGCGGGCGGCAGCACCGCCGGACAGCACGCCGTGGCTGATATAGGCGTAGACTTCCTTGGCGCCGTTGGCGAGCAGCGCATCGGCGGCGTTCACCAGCGTGCCGCCGGAATCCACGATGTCGTCGATCAGGATGCAGGTATAGCCGGCGCAATCGCCGATCACGTTCATGACTTCGGATTCGCCGGCGCGTTCGCGGCGCTTGTCGATGATCGCCAGCGGCGCGTTGATGCGCTTGGAGAGGCCGCGGGCGCGCACCACGCCGCCGACGTCGGGCGATACCACCATGATATTGGCGAGGTCGAAGCGTTCCTTGATGTCGCGCACCATCAGCGGCGAGGCGTAGAGATTGTCGGTCGGGATGTCGAAGAAGCCCTGGATCTGGCCGGCATGCAGGTCGAGCGTCATGACGCGATCGACGCCGGCATGGGTGATCAGGTTGGCCACCAGCTTGGCGGAAATCGGCGCGCGCGAGCCGACCTTGCGGTCCTGCCGGGCGTAGCCGAAATAGGGAATCACCGCGGTGATGCGGCGCGCCGACGACCGGCGCAGCGCATCGGTGATGATCAGCAGTTCCATCAGATGGTCGTTGGCCGGAAACGACGTCGACTGGATGATGAACGCGTCCGAGCCGCGCACGTTCTCCAGCACCTCGACGAAAATCTCGTTGTCGGCAAAACGACGGACGCTGGCCTTGGTCAGCGGCAGGTCCAGGCCCTGGGCGATGGCCTGCGCCAAGGCGGGATTGGAATTACCGGCCACCAGCTTGATGGAGCCGTTTTTGGCCGACATCGAGGCTTCTCCCCGCGCCTTGCTGGATACGATGTTCAGCATATGGATACCCACGGAACCGGCGCTTCGATGGGCGAGGTGATATCAAGGAGGGGGCGCGTGTGGCAACCCGTCGCGGCCGGTTTTCCTGCGCAAAAACCGCATCCAACGCAATTTGTATCGTTAACGGGCGCTGTAGCCGAGCGAGCTGGCGCCGCTGAGCGAGCTGACGCTGAACGCACCCGGAGTCGGGCGGCTGGTCCGCGGAGGCAACCGCGGGGCCGCGGCGGGCGGGGCGCAGGCGGCGGCGTATCGGCCGGCGCGGTTCCGTTGATCATGCCGGACAGGCCGCTCAAGCCAGCTTGCGCGATTTTCCGCAAAATCAGATCGTCGGCCGCGGCCCAGGCGTCGCGCCCGGCCTTGCCGGCCGGTTCCTCGCCGGAAAGCCGCAGCGCGCGCTGCTGGTCGCGGTCATAGACGTCCCATACCCAGGCGATGGTGGTGCGGCCGCGGCTGACCTGGGCGGCGAGATAGCTGCGCACGCGGTAGGCGGCCGCGCCTTCGCGGGACACGATCTGCAGGTTGCGAAGCTTCGATTCGCTGTCGAGCACGTTGACCATCCGGTCGAACACCTGCGGCGGCGGGCCATCGATCAATTCGAAGGCGACGGTCGCGCCGCCGCCGCCACCGGCCATGGCGAACGAGCCCGAGCCGGCACCGCCGCTGCTGGCGCAGCCGCCGAGCGCGCACGCGACAGCCAGCAGCAGAACTGCCGCGATGGCTTGCCGTGCTGCCGTAACGGCAGGGAACAGGATGGCGATGGTGTCCCTCATCACGCCCTGCGATATCGTTAAAAGCTGTTAAGGTCTAGGGCAGGGCGTCGGCCGCGCCTCGAAAAGGCTTACGCCGCCTCCAGGCTCGATCCGAATTGTTTGAATTATTTGGGATATCTCAGGGAGCATTGCCCGATGCGCGCATTCCTGCTGTCCGGCTATGGCGCCATTTCAGACCATGTCCGGCTCGCACAGATTGCCGGATCCGGTGGCCGGCCCCGGCGAGGTGCTGATCGAAATCCATGCCGCCAGCCTCAATCCGATCGACTTCAAGATCGTGCATGGCGCGCTGAAGCGGATTTCAAAATATCAACTGCCGCGGCCGATCGGCTTCGATGCCAGCGGCATCGTGCTGGCGACGGGCGCCGGCGCCGACCGGTTCAAGCCGGGCGATGCGGTTTTTGTCCGCGCCTCGCGCGACACCATCGGCACCTTTGCCGAACAGATCGCGCTGCCGGAAAACTCGTCGGCGCGGAGCCCGCCGGCCTCTCGCATGCGCAGGCCGCATCGCTGCCGCTGGTCGCGCTGACCACGTTGCAGGGATTTGTCCGCGTCGGCGCCCGCGCCGGCCAGCGCGTCCTGATCCATGCCGGCTCCGGCGGTGTCGGCAGCTTCGCGGTCCAGTATGCCCGGCATCTCGGGCTCGAGGTCACCGCAACCACCAGTTCGAAGAACGCGGAGTTCGTCACCTCGCTCGGCGCCGACAAAGTCATCGCCTATGACCGCGAAAACTATCTCGACCAGGGCGGCGGCTACGACATCGTCTACGACACGCTCGGCGGCGCGTTCACCGTCGATGCGTTCAAGGTGGTGAAACGCGGCGGCACGGTGATTTCGCTCAGCGGTCCGCCGGACCGCGATTTCGCCAGCCAAGGCAAGGGTGTGGTGATCCGCATCGCGGTCTGGCTGATGGGGCGCAAGGTCTACGCCGCAGCCGAGCAGGCCGGTGCTGCCTATGTATGGTTCTTCACCGAATCCAGCGGCGAGCAGTTGCGCGAGATCGCAGGTTTGGTCGAGCGCGGCGCGGTCAAGCCGGTGATCGACCGCGAATTCGCCTTCGAACAATTGCCGGAGGCGCTGAGCTATCTTGAAGCCGGCCGGGCGCGCGGCAAGGTCGTGCTGAAAGTTCGCTAGCGTCGCTATCGCAACGCAGCGCAATGAGTCGTTGACACAACCGGACCGCGGCCTAATCTTTGGCTCATGCCAGCTCGCGATAACTCGCGTTCCGGCTATCTGGATGGCAGTGATCGACCCCGTGCGAGGGTGGACACTGGGGCAAACTCTTCGGGCAAATTCTGCGACTCGATTGCGAAAATGAAAGCCGCTTTCCCAGCGTTCGGCGTATGCCGCGCGCTGCTGCGCAGCGTCGCTGCCAACTTTCCGCATTGCAATGAAGCAAACGGAGCCAGCCATGAGCACAACCGTCACCGCCGTCGATCGAGCGCAGCCATTGCCGCCAAATGCCGATGCCGTCGAATCCGTGTATTCGAAGGTCGGCCGGCGAATTATTCCGATCTTGCTGATCGCCTACATGATCGCCTTCCTCGACCGCATCAACATCGGTTATGCGCAACTGCAGATGAAGCAGACATTGGCGTTCGGCGATGCGGTCTACGGGCTCGGTGCCGGCATCTTCTTTCTCGGCTATTTCCTGTTCGAAGTGCCCAGCAACCTGCTGCTGGAGAAGATCGGCGCGCGCAAGACGCTGCTGCGGATCATGGTGCTGTGGGGGCTGGTCGCGGCGGCGATGGCGTTCGTTTCAACGCCGGCTCAATTCTATATCGCCCGCTTCCTGCTCGGCGTCTTCGAGGCGGGATTTTTCCCCGGCGTCATTCTCTATTTCACCTATTGGTTTCCATCGGTGCGCCGCGGCCAGGTCATTGCCATCTTCATGTCCGCGACGACGATCATCAGCGTCCTTGCCGGGCCGCTTTGCGGCGCCACGCTGAAATATTTCGACGGGTTCTATGGCCTGGCCGGATGGCAATGGCTGTTCATCGTGCAGGGCCTGCCGGCCGCCGTGCTGGGCGTGATCATCTTTTTCTACCTGCAAGACAAACCTGCCGATGCGAACTGGCTGACGCCGGCGGAGAAGAACCTGCTCAGCCACAATCTGGAGCACGACAAGAAGGCGATCGTCGGCGAATCCGAAGGCACCCTTGGGCAGATGTTCCGGGATCCGAAGGTCTATGTGCTGGCGCTGGTATACTTCCTTCTGCTGGGCGCGACCTACACGCTGGTGTTCTGGCTGCCGACGTTGATCCAGAGCTGGGGCGTCAAGGACCTGCTGATGATCGGCATCTATGCCGCGATCCCGAACGCGGTCGGTGTGATCGGAATGATCCTGATCGGCCGCAGCTCGGACAAGCTCCGCGAGCGACGCTGGCACTTCGCCGCCTGTGTCGCCATTGGCGCCATCGGCCTCGGGGTTACCACGCTGCTGCAAGGAAACCTGGTGGGATCGCTGATGGCGCTGTCGTTTGCGACCATCGGAATCGCGGCCGCGACGCCGCTGTTCTTTACCCTGATCACCGAGTATCTTTCCAAGGCGGCCGCCGCGTGCGGCATCGCGCTGATCAGCAGTCTCGGCAATCTCGGTCCGGCCGTGAGTCCGTCGCTCAACGGGCTGATCCAGCAATGGACCGGCTCAACCGCCTACAGCATGTACCTGGTGATGGGGATGTATGTGCTGGCAGGGGTCATCCTGCTGGTCGCGGTGACGGCGGCCAGGACGACCGAGCAGACGACGGAGCAGCCCGTGGCGGCCTAGGACGCGGGCTCATAAAAGCGGCAGTACCACGCGCTTTCCGCGGCGGCGCCCGCGTCACGAATGATTTCGGCATCGTGCGGCTCGCCAGGGCGTGAGTCGCGGAATCCAGCGCGGGACGTTGGCCCGGAAATCCTCGTACTCCGTTCCGAAGCTATCAACGAGCACCGGCTCCTCGTACCCCACGACAAACGCGTGGAAGCCGAGCCACAGCAACACACCGTACGCAAGAAGGCGCTGGTCGCCGAACAAGGCCGCTTGGCCCAGAATGACGGCGACAAGGGCAACGTAAATAGGATTGCGCACGTAGCGATAAAGACCCGTTACCACGAGGTTCTGCGTCGGTGCGATCGGCGCCGGCGTGCCCAATCCTTGCAGCGCAAAGCGCGCAAACGAGTCGACAAGCCCGGGCAGACCGGCGACGATCAACAGGATCCCGACGGCGCGCGTTGCATCGAGATCGAAGAAGGGCGGCCGAAACTCCCAACGCGTAATCCACCAGGGAACGAGGCCCCCCAATGTGCTGGGCGCAACCGCAAAGAAGAGGGCGGAGCCCAATATCGCGATCGTTTTCGGCACGGTACCTCCTTCCCGTCCTGTCGCAAGGTTAGTGCAGCCATGTCCGGTCAGCGCGTTCCGATCGTTGAATTGCGACGGCGTTGCGAAAGCGTCTCGACCAAGCCCACAGTCCAGCACATTGGGCATCCGCGTAGCGCGACGAGGGCGGCAACGCCCGCGCCCAGGGATAGCCAAGGGTGCGCGGTCTGCTGGACGATGGCCCAAACGAGTAGCGCCGCCGCAGCTGCGCCGCGCATCAGGTGCGCGCCGAGGAAGGTGCTCCCGAACATGCCGACTCCACGAAAGTAATTCATGTGCTCTCTCGTCCGCTGTCCTTTGTGCCGAGCAGGTATTCGCGCACCAATGCGCGGGCGCGGCGCAGGCGGCTTTTGGCCGCTTCGCGCGTCACGCCGAGCCGCGCGGCGATTTCCCCAATCGTCAGATCTTCGAGATCTCGCAGCAGCAGCATTTCGCGATGGGACGGCGAAAGCGACTCAATCGCATTGACCAAGTCCACGCGTAACTCGTCCGGCGGGACCTTTGCGAGCTCGCGTGACGCTTCCAGGCTGGCGAATTCCTCGACTCCGCGCATCAGCATCAGCGCCGGCAGCATGCAAAGGCGCGCGATGACGGTGACCAGCCAGCCGGCGAGTGCGGCTGGACTGCGGATCGTGCCCACGCGCCGGTACACGACGATGAGTGCTTCTTGCACCACATCTTCGATGACCGAGGTGCGGTGGCAATGGCGCCGGGCGTAGCGTCGAATGTCCGGCTGCAGCGCTACCAAGAGCTGTGTCAGCGCGTGCCGGTCGCCCGACTGGGCCGCGAGCAAGAGATCGTCTGGTACGCGCGCCAAGGCGGTCACCCCTTCAGTGGCTCGCGCCCGGCGACGGCGCAGGCAGGGCAATAGCCGAACATGCCGGTGACCAGCGTCACGACACCCGCGCCGCTGAGCAGTAGCCCGAGCGGCGAAGCGTGCAGCGCAACCAGGCCGCAGATGAGCATCAAGCCCCCGCCGATCAGCCTGGCCGCGCGCTCCCACCCGCCAACGTTCTTCCTATACCACATGGTTCTGTGCTCCGGTTGGTGACGCGCCGATATGGCGCATTCACCCAGACAAGAGGGCGCAAACCCGGCGCCGGGGTCGCGGCACAAAAAATAATTTGAGGGGGTGGCAGTTTCAGCAGGCTGCCATGCTGCGAACGGTCGGGTATGCCGTCGAATCCGATGCGCGAAAGATAGGCCCTGATATCGACTTCGTACTCGGCCGTCGGGTTCCCGTCAGCGCGAGCGCTCCAGCGCGATGGCATGGACATGCCGGCCGTAGTCCGGCTCCTTGCGGTGCACCGAGCGGCGGTAGCTGAAAAAACGCTCGTCGGAATAGGTGTCGATGCCGGTGTCGTCGATCATCAAGACGCCGGCGTTTTCGAGCCGCATCCGGATGAAGCCGGCGAGATCGAACATCGCGTGGCCCTCGCGCGTCGAGGGAATGAAGTAAACCGCGTTCTCCGCATCGGCCTCGATGAAGCGCTCGACGAATTCGCCGCCGACTTCGTAGGAGTGCTGGCGGATCAAGGGGCCGATGGCGGCGACAATGCCGCTTCGTTCGGCGCCGAGTTTTTCCATCGCCGCGACCGTGGATTCCACGATGCCGGACAGCGCGCCCTTCCATCCGGCATGCGCGGCACCAATCACGCGCGCATTCGGATCGACCAGCAGGATCGGTCCGCAGTCGGCGGCGCTGGCGCCGATCGCGAGACCTTCCGTGCGCGTGACGATGGCGTCGGCGCGCGGCCGCGTCGCGCCCGGCCATGGTCCCGATGCCACCACGACGTCGGCCGAATGGGTCTGATGCACGCTGAGAAAGCGTTCTGCGGCAACCCCCATCTGCTCGGCCATGCGGCGGCGGTTTTCCGCGACGTTGGCCGGATCGTCGTTCGAGCCGATGCCGGCGTTGAGGCTGGTATAGACGCCGCCGGAGACGCCGCCGTCGCGGTCGAAGAATGCGTGGCGCAGGCCGGGGATGGCCGAGAGCAGCGGCGATCCCGTAATCATGGAGCAGCGGCCTTGTCCGGCTGCGCTTCGGGCTCGTCCTTGAACCCCACGATGTCGTCGAGGCGGGGTTCGGAAATCGCCAGCACCTTGAACATCGATCCCATGCCGCCGCGGCCGCCGCCGGTCAGGCGCTTCAGCGCCCCCGCAATGTCCTCGGAAACCTCAGATGAGCTCTTCGCCATCAGGCCTACCGCGCGGGTCTCGATGCCGAGCCGTTTCAGGAAGTCGCCCTGCGGCACCGGGCCATGGACCCGGGCGCCGAGATCCTCGGCGGCGCGCACCAGCGCCTGAAAATCGACATGGGCCGTGACGTCGGCCTGTCCCGGGTCTTTCAGGGGATCGGTGAAGCTGTGGCGGGCGATGGCCTGGAAGGTATCGCCGGCGTCGCTGCGCAGATGGCCGTAGTCGATGATCAGCGCGGCGCCATCCTGGTCGCGGACCCGGCTTGCGACCTTCATGATCTCGGCGTCCGGCCGCCACTCGAACACGGCGCCGATCGGGGCGGCGCGCACCAGCGGCGGCAGCAGCACTTCAAAGCGCGGCGTCGGCTCAGGCGCCGCGCCAAACCCAAGCTTGCCATTGCCGTCGATCTCGACCGTGCGCTCGTGCCAGCCGGTCTCCCGCCTCACCACCTGGTGGATCGGCAGCACGTCGAAATATTCGTTGGCGAGAATGACCGCGGGCCCCTCATGCACGTCGTCGATGGTGTCGTGCCATTGGATGTTGCGCACGCC
The DNA here is from genome assembly GCA_963742695.1 of uncultured Alphaproteobacteria bacterium. Lineage (GTDB taxonomy): Bacteria > Pseudomonadota > Alphaproteobacteria > Rhizobiales > Xanthobacteraceae > Bradyrhizobium. Next base: position 176,478 of record CAVUNF010000043.1, on the reverse strand, counting down.
CGACAGCGTCGCCTTCTGCTTTTCGCGCAGCACCGGATTGATCTCGACCAGATGGATGCTGAGCGCCTGATAGAGCGGCGGCAGCACCCGCAGCGCCCGCAACGCATCCGCCATCATGGTGCCGCGGCCGGGCCCGAGTTCGATCAGCCGCAGCAGCGGCGGCGAGCCGATCGCCTTCCATACCGAGGCCGCCCACAGCCCGAGCAATTCGCCGAACATCTGGCTGACTTCCGGCGCGGTGGTGAAATCGCCCTCGCGGCCCAGCGGATCGCGCGAGACATAATAACCGTGCTTGGGATGGGTCAGGCACAGCTCCATGTAGCGCCAGACCGGCATCGGGCCGGACGACTTGATCAGCTTCTTGATCTCGGACTGCAGCGGCGAATATTCGGTCAAGATGTTGCCTGGTTGGAATTGGTTGCCTGGCCCGGCGGCTTACGCCATGCCACCACAATAAGTATCGCTCCTGCAATGATCATCGGCACCGACAGCAGCATCCCCATGGTCAGCCCGCCCCACAAAAATCCGAGCTGCGGATCGGGCTCGCGGAAAAACTCAGCGATGATACGGGCAAGCGCGTAAATCGCAATGAAACTGCCGAGGATCAGGCCGGGCCGCTTCAGGGCGCCCATCCGGACCATCAGCGCCAGGATCGCAAACAGCAGGATTCCCTCCAGCGCCGCCTCGTAGAGCTGGCTCGGATGCCGCGGCAGCGGCCCGCCATTGGGAAATACCATGGCCCAGGGCACGCTTGAGTTCGGCTGGCCGACCCCACAATTCGCTGTTGATGAAATTGGCGATGCGCCCGAGCAGCAGTCCGATCGGCGCCACCGCGGTGGTGATGTCGCCGAGCGAGAGAATCGGAATGCCGTTCTTGCGGGCGAACAGCATCACCGCGGCGACGCAGCCGAGGAAGCCGCCATGGAACGACATGCCGCCCTTCCACAGCTCGAAAATCTCGGCGGGGTGCTCGATGAAAAACGGCAGATTGTAGAACAGCACATAGCCGGTGCGGCCGCCGAGGATGATTCCGATGGTGACCCACAGAATGAAATCGTCCATCTGCAGCAGCGTGATCGGCGCCGGGCCGCCCCACAGTTTCTCGTTCTTGATCAGCGCGCGGGCATAGAGCCAGCCCAATACGATGCCGCCGATATAGGCCAGCGCATACCAGCGGATCGCGATCGGGCCGATCGCGATGGCGATCGGATCGAACACCGGAAAGGTGATGACGAGAAAGGGCATGAACCCGCTTAGGTCGCGAGATTGCGGCGGTACAGCGCCAGCAACCGTTCCCAGTGCCGCTCGGCCGCATCGCGGTGGTAGACCGGCCGCTTCGGGAACGCAAAACCGTGATGGGTGCCGGGATAGACCTCGACCTCGGCATTGGCGCCCTTCATCGATGCGGTGAGTTTGTCGATGATTTCCTGCGGCGCGTAGATGTCGGTTTCGGCGCAGCCGAAATAGAGTTCGGCCTTGGTCTTGCTCGCGGCCAGATGCGGACTGTCGGATTGGTCGGTGGCCAGATGGGTGCCGTAGATCGAGGCCGCGGCCTTGACGCGATCCGGGAAATGCGTCGCCGCGTTGACGGCATAGCGCCCGCTCATGCAATAGCCGACGGTGCCGACGATTTTCGCATTCGCGGCGGCTTGCGTGTCGGCATAGGCGAGCAGCGCGGTGGTATCCTCCATCACCAAGGGTATGTTGATCGAGTTCATGAAGCCGAACATCCGCTTGCGCTCGGGGGCTTCCGGGTCCGGCGGGATCGGCCCGATTTCCATGACGCCGGAGCGGTAATACATATTGGGCAGCATCACGTAATAGCCCGAGGTGGCGAGCCGGCGCGCCATGTCGCGCAGCTCCTCGCGGATCGCCGGCGCGTCCATGTAGAAGATGATGACGGGAAACGGGCCGCCGCGTTCGGGATGGGTGATGAAGGTGGTGGTGTGGCCGTCCTTGGTGGGGATTTCGATCTGCTGGTCGATCATGGGGCGTTTTCTCGCTCGCGGTTTTTCGATTTCTTGATTTGGCGCGGAGTGCTACGATTGCAAGGAAACCGCACCATGACAAGGCGAGGGGCGTTTTCGAGGCAACAGCGGCCTTGAACCGCACCGCTGACATCGCCATTGTCTGACTTGATCTTGTTTTGATCTTGCCTTGTGGCGCAGCACCGGAGATTTTTGCGATGACCCAGACCAGCAATCGGTTTTTCGACGAGATCGGCCGCCTGATGAACGACGCCGCCGGCGCCGCCCAGGGCGTCAAGCGCGAGGTCGATACGGTGGTGCGCAACCAGGCCGAAAAAATCCTCAACGACCTCGATATCGTCAAGCGCGAGGAGTTCGAGGCGGTCAAGGACATGGCGCGGCTGGCGCGCGAGGAAAACGAGGCGCTGAAGGCGCGCATCGCGGTGCTCGAGGCCAAACTCGGCGTTTCGGCGGCGGGGCCCGATCCGGCAGCGTGAAGAGGCGGATATGTGAGGGTCCGTAGACCAGTTCGCCGTCATGGCCGGGCTTGTCCCGGCCATCCACGTCTTTGCCGCCCAAGAAAGAAGTAAGACGTGGATGCCCGGGACATCTGCGGCGAAGACGCGCTTCGCGCTTTAGCCCGGGCATGACGAGTTGAGAGGTCGGTTTCTCGTCCCAAAACGGCGAGGTGAAAAATCCCCGCATTTCCTTGTCATTTCGCCCCTTTGGGGCTAGAACCCCGCCACGTCCGCAGCCCCCGCACCCCTGGAGGCTTGCTGCGGCGGTGAACGGGGCCGCGATGCGGCCTTTAACTTTTTAGAAAACAAGGACTTATGCAGATGGCGACCGTCAAGGAATTGAAGGCGACCGCACGTCCGGCAGGCGGCAAGGGGGCCGCACGGGCAGAGCGTCGCGCCGGGAGAGTTCCCGGAGTGATCTATGGCAATAACCTTCCCCCCGTGACCATTTCGGTCGACGACGCCGAACTGCGTCAGCGCATCCTGGCGGGGCGGTTCCTCACCACGATTTACGACATCGATCTGGAGGGCAAGAAGCACCGCGTGATTCCGCGCGACTTCCATCTCGATCCGGTGCGGGACTTTCCGCTCCATGTCGATTTCATGCGGCTCGGCGAAGGCGCCACCATCCGCGTCAGCGTTCCCCTGCACATCCAGAACGCGGAAGCTGCCCCCGGCGTCAAGCGCGGCGGCACCGTCAACATCGTCACCCACACCATCGACCTGGTGTGCTCGGTCGACAACATTCCGCAATATGTCGAGGCCGACGTCTCCAGCCTGGAAATCAGCCACTCGCTGCATTTGTCCGACATCAAGCTGCCCGCCGGCACGAAGTCGCTGTCGCGCGAAGACGTCACCCTGGTGACGATCGTGCCGCCGTCCGGCTACGCCGAAGAACTCAAGGCGGCTGCGGCTGCTGCGGCGGCCGGTACGGCTGCGGTGGCTGCCCCCGGTGCTGCTCCGGCGGCTGGTGCTGCCGCTGCGCCTGCAGCAGGTGCCGCTCCGGCGGCGGGCGCCAAGGCTCCGGCGGCGCGGCGCGAAGAGCGCCATGTCTGGCTGGCGGCGACAAGAAAAACAGAATGCTAATACGGCGCGCGGGATGCCGCGTCATGCGACTGTTTGTTGGTCTCGGCAATCCCGGCGCGAAACACGCGCATAACCGGCACAACATCGGCTTCATGGCGGTCGAAGAAATTGCGCGGCGTCACGGTTTTGCACCGTGGCGCCGCCGCTTTCAGGGCGAGACCGCGGAAGGCACGCTCGATCGCGAGCGGGTGATGCTGCTTCGCCCCCTGACGTTCATGAACGACTCGGGACGCTCGGTTCAGGAAGCCATGCAATATTCCGAGCTCGATCTGGCCGGCGTCGTCGCCTTCCACGATGAAATCGAACTTCCGCCGGCCAAGCTGCGGGTGAAAATCGGCGGCTCCGACGCGGGGCATAACGGGTTGCGTTCGCTCTCGTCGCATGTCGGCAGCGAGTACAAGCGGGTGCGGTTCGGCGTCGGACATCCCCGCGATTGGCTGGGGCCGCGCCATCCCAGCCTGAAGGACGTCGTGCATCGGCACGTGCTGTCCGATTTCACCAAGGACGATCGTGACTGGGTCGAGGCGCTGCTCGAGACGGTTGCGGAAAATGCCGGGCTGCTCGCGGCGGGTCGCGACTCGGCGTTCCAGAACAAGGTGCATCTGGCGATGCAGGGCAAGGGATTTTACGACACGGACGAGGCGGAGAAGCAGGACTGATTCCTGCGGCGCTGACTGAAACACAAATTCCGTCATGGCCGGGCTTGTCCCGGCCATCCACGTCTTTCTGCTTCAAAACAAGAAAGACGTGGATGCCCGGGCAGCAAGGCAGCCGGGCCATGACGAAGAGAAATCGTTGAGGACACCATGGGATTCAAATGCGGTATCGTCGGATTGCCCAATGTCGGCAAATCGACGCTGTTCAACGCGCTGACCGAGACGGCGGCGGCGCAGGCGGCGAATTATCCGTTCTGCACCATCGAGCCGAATGTCGGCGAGGTCGCGGTGCCTGATATCAGGCTCGACTCTCTCGCCGAGATCGGCAAGTCGGCGACCATCATCCCGACCCGCCTGACCTTCGTCGATATCGCCGGCCTGGTGCGCGGCGCGTCGAAGGGCGAGGGCCTCGGCAACCAGTTTCTCGCCACCATCCGCGAAGTCGATGCGGTGGCGCATGTGGTGCGCTGCTTTGAGGATTCCGACGTCACCCATGTCGAGGGCAAGATCGCGCCATTGAACGATATCGAGATCATCGAGACCGAGCTGATGCTCGCCGATCTCGACAGTCTCGAGAAGCGCGTCGACAACCTCGCCAAGAAGGCAAAGGGCAACGACAAGGAAGCCAAGGAACAGCTCGATCTCGTCAACCGGGCGCTGGTGCTGCTGCGCGACGGAAAACCGGCGCGGTTTCTCGAACGCAAGCCCGAGGAAGAGCGCGCCTTCGGCATGCTCGGCCTGCTCACTTCCAAGCCCGTGCTTTACGTCTGCAACGTCGAGGAAGGCGCGGCCGGGTCAGGCAATGATTTCTCCAGGGCGGTTGCCGAACACGCCAAAAAGGAAGGCGCGGTCGCGGTCGCGATATCCGCCAAGATCGAATCCGAGATCGCGACGCTGTCACGCGCGGAGCGGACCGAGTTCCTCGACACGCTGGGGCTGGAGGAAGCCGGCCTCGACCGCCTGATCCGCGCCGGCTATCAGCTGCTCGACCTCATCACCTATTTCACCGTCGGCCCGAAGGAAGCCCGCGCCTGGACCATCCACCGCGGCACCAAGGCGCCGGCCGCCGCAGGCGTGATCCATACCGATTTCGAAAAGGGATTTATCCGCGCCGAGACCATCGCCTACGCCGATTACGTCGCACTCGGCGGCGAGGCCGGCGCCCGCGACTCCGGCAAGTTGCGGCTGGAAGGCAAGGAGTATGTCGTTGCCGACGGCGACGTCATGCATTTCCGGTTTAATAATTAGGAACGTCGCTCCGTAACCCGGACCTCATCCTGAGGAGCGGCGCGCTTGGCGCGCGTCTCGAAGGATGGACGCATCGCACGGACTCGCCGCCATCCTTCGAGACGCGCGCGAAAGGGCGCGCTCCTCAGGATGAGGTCGATGTGTTGCTGCGACGTGCTCCTACTGCCCCTGGCCCTGGTCGCGGATGGCGCCGAGGTGTTCGTTGATGCGGAACACGATCAGAATGAATTCCGCGGCGATGCGCGAAAAGATGATCCCGACGACCACGCTGGCGATCGAGGACAACAGCAGGATGAAGCCGCCGAACGGGCTGATCGCCATCGCCGACAGGCCGTTGAAAATGCCGGAGATGCCGAACAGCACGATCAGGGCGATGACCAGCCAGTAGAAGGTCTTGATGATGGTGGGCGTGATGAAACGGTCCCACTGAAACAGATCCCGAAATTCAAACATCGGTCGTTCTCCCCCGGCTCGTCGAATATCAGTTGCATCAAAACCTGGCCAAAGACAGCACAGGGCCTAGCTCTGAATGTGGTCCCGGGCAAGCCGGGGACGCGCAGCGAAACGCGGTGCTCGCCCGCAGCGCACGAGTCATGCGGAGGGGCGGGTTGAGATTGCCGCAAATAACGGCCACAATCAGGCCTCCCAAGCACCAATCCCCATACCAATCCCCATCATGACGCTCAGCTTCGAAGATTTCCCGATCGGCCGTTTCGGCAGTTTCGGTCCGCGCCATGTCACGCGCGAGGAAATCCTGGCGTTTGCCGCCGAGTTCGATCCGCAGCCGATGCATCTCGACGAGGAGGCGGCCCAGCGCTCGATGCTGAAGGGTCTCTCCGGCTCGGGCTGGCATCTCTGCTCGATCATGATGCGGATGATGTTCGACGGCTTTATCGGCCGCACCGCCTCGCTGGGCTCGCCCGGAGTCGACGAGGTGCGCTGGCTGGCGCCGCTGCGGCCGGAAGACGATCTCACCCTCGATGTCGAGGTCGCGGAGGCGAGGGTGTCGCGCAGCCGTCCCGACACCGGCATCGTGACCTTCAAGATGATGGTCCGCAATGCGGCCGGGCAGGCGCTGTGCGAACTGGTCTCGCCGATCATGGTGGCGCGCCGCGCTTCAGGGCAGGCGGGCTGATGCGCTTCTTCGAAGACATCGAGATCGGGCAGCGGCGCGAGCTGGGTTCGTTCACCTTCACAGCCGAGGACATCAAGAAATTCGCCGCGCAGTTCGATCCGCAGCGTTTTCATCTCGACGAGGAGGAGGGGCGCAAATCGCTGTTCGGCGGATTGGCGGCCTCGGGCTGGCATGTCGGTTCGGTCTGCATGAAGCTGCTGGTGGCCGATGGCCAGCGCCAGGCCAAAGAGGCCGCGGCGCGCGGCGAGAAGGTCGCGATCTGGGGACCGTCGCCGGGCTTTCGCGAATTGCGCTGGACCAGGCCGGTGCTGGCCGGCGACACCATCAGCTTCTCCAGCGAGGTCGAAACGCAAGCGCACCTCGGAGAAGCGCCCGGAATGGGGCATCCTGCAGGCCCGCAATACCGGCATCAACCAGCGCGGCGAGCCGGTGTATTCGCTGCTGGCCACGGCCTTTGTGCCGCGGCGGAACGCTGGCGTTTGAAACCTTCCTGAAACAAGCCTGAAACCGTTTCCTGCTAACGCATTTTGAACCTTGTGCCCGCAATAGTGGACAGAGGGGACAGACAGCAGGGGATGACCATGGCAGACCGCGGCGGCTTGAAAATCGTAGGCTTTATCTTCGCAACCGTGACGCTTGCGGTGATGCTGACCACCGGGATGGTGGTGAAGGGTTATGCCGACGGCGCCTACTCGCTCGACAGCACGGTCATCGCCAGCAAATAAGTTACCGCTGCTAACCATAGCGGCCGAATCGTCAGCCGGCGTTCAAAGACAAGCCGGCTTTCGCTGCAATCAGCGGCTCCAGGCCAGCGCCATCGCCACGGTCGCCACAACCAGCAATCCGACAAAACGGATCATGATAGTGCCCATCCGGTGCGGCGAAGCTCCGCAACGGAATCGGATCTGACGTGTCTGGCCGAACGCTTTTCATTGATTTGTCCCGATTTGTCCTTGGCGAGCTGATGGTGCCGGCTCTTGGTCGCAGCCCGGAGCCGGCAAGTTCAATCGGTCCCAGGCTCGCCGCCCGCGCATTTCAGGTCCACCAAATTTCGATCCATCCTTCGAGACGCATCGCGGAGCCTGTCATCGGGCGCGCATTCGCGCGACCCGGCGGCGATGCTCCTCAGGATGAGGGGTAGAGGTGCTGGAGGCCCGAATCAGAACCGCCGCACTCCCGTCAAGGGAGGCGGCGGTCTTGATGAGTTGAAGCGACTACCGTCAGCTGTTGCGAAGGCCGTCCGCGGCGCGTTTCCACTGCGTGACGTTGTCGGCGATCATGCGGGTGGATTTCATCGCGGCCTGGCTGAGCTGGGCATATCCGGAAATCTCGCGCTGCACGCGCTGACCTTCGGCGTGCAACAGGTCGCGCAGGCTTTCCAGTTCGCCGATCAGATTTTCGATTTCCGTGAGCGACGTCCCGGCGACGCGCTGGATCAGCGAGTTGACGTTGTTGACGGTGGCCTCGGTGCTCGGCTCGAGCGCGGCCTCAGTGCTGCTGCTCAGCATGCCCGGCGCCGGCCGCCGCAGATAGGCGACGTCGTTGCGGACGAAGTCGCGGATGCCGGCTTCGACCTCCGACACCGCGGCGAGATTGGAATTCTTCCACTTCAGTTGATTCAACTTTTTCGGAACGAATGGCAGTCATCGGCTTTCCCCTGTTTCGCGTGTGATGCGAGCGCGGATGTCCCCCGCACGACGAATGTAAGCGACACCATCAGGGCTGCTGATTTTGACCGCATCGGGGCCAATATGCGGCAATGCTCGATCTTTCGTTGGAATAGGCTGGCGACCGCGGTGGCCCGCGGCTTCACCAGCTGCGCTTGAAGCCCGCGCTGAGGCTCTTGTTCGAGGTGCCCTGCGCGGTCTCGCCGATCGAGCCGGAGATGGTGACGCCGTCGAACAGTTTCTGCTCGGCGCCGATCTTGCCGAGCCATTTGTCGTCGGTCGAGGAAAGCGACTGGCCGGCGATGAGGCTGGTGCCGGTGTCGGTGATGCTCAGCTTGGCCGAGCGGTCGACTTCGTAGTTTCGCGCTCGGTTGGCCATGACGTGCCGCCGATCGGCGAGATGCCGTGCTGGATGACGTTGTAGCCGTTCTGCAAGGTGAGCGAATACTGCTCGTTCAGCGGCAGCGACTTGCTCAGGCTGGTGCCGAGCCTGCCCTGTTCCTGCGCGGGATCGACGCGGGCTTCGATCGCGGTCTTGTCCCAGATCGAGCCGACGCCGGGAGCTGTGATCGCCGCCCAGGCCGTGCCGGAGGATTGCGGCGCGCTGCCGCCGTTGGCGGCCTTTTCCGACAACAGCTCCGACATCGTCTGGGGCTGCCGGGTGACGGTCATGTCGGCGCCGATCCGCGTATCCCAGAACGGCGACAACGGCTGCTTCACCGACACGGCCGAGCCGTTCGGCTTGTTCGTCGACGACCACGACATCTCGCCGCCGCCGCCGGTTTGCGCCGAAAACCGCGCCTTCGAGGACGGATTGCCCAGGGTGGAAGCATCGACATTGAGCTGGCTCCAGTCCAGCTCCAGATTCTCCGGATCGAGTTCGTTGGCGTCGACGGCGGTGATTTCCGTCGCCTCGGCGTCGGCATCCTGTCTGCGGGCAGCGGTCTGCGCGCCTGCCTGCATGCGCGCAGGCCAGCGCTGAAGCTGGCCGCCAGCATCAGCAGCACGATCCGGCCGTGTCTTGTCCTGGAAATCATAACCCCCGCCCGCATGCCAGCGGCATAGCGATGCGGGCACATCGGCGCGAAATTGTGGCGGAGATTTTCACAGCGCCGTCATGGCCGGGCAAAGCGCGCGCTTCCCGCGCACATGCCGACGCGTCTTCGTTGCCCGCCATCACGTCTTACGCGGGGCTGGTGTCGTTAAGACGTGGATGCCCGCCTTGCAACCAGACTCCATGGGCCGGGCACGACGAACTCTTAAATCAGACGATCAGGTATACGCCATCCGCGGCAGATGGATCGGCCGCCCCAGCGCCTGCTCCACCAGATCGAAGGTATCGACCAGCACGCGGATGCTGAGCAGCCGTCCGGCCTTGAACTGCGCGAAATGGGCGAGCCGCAGGCTGATCGGCTTGTTGCAAGTCCAGCACGGTCAGCGAATAGCGCAGCATCGACGCCGCCGAATCCACGCCGAGCATGATCTGTTCGCGATCGAAGCGGTGCACCCGGATGTTGTCGGCGATCTGCCTGAGCACCTCGAGCACGGCGGCCTTGCCGCGGCGCGCGCCGAGAAACGGAAACATGTCGATCGGGCCATAGATCGCCCAATCGACGTCGTCGTCGATCAGGTCTTCGAGGTCTGCCGAGCTGGCGGTCGTTGATCGCGCGATGCAACGCGCGCGAAAAACGCCAGAGACTGTGCTCTGTCATGATGTCTCGTTCCCTAAAACTGGATTTCAACGATACAGCAAACGGCCCTAATGGGCGTCATTGCGACGCCGTGCCTGAATGCTGCATGAAATACTTGAAGCTTAAACTAATCAGCATCGGACGAAACTACAATCCACATTTTTGCATTGCACAAATGCGAGAGTTCCGCCATGGGGAACCGATTTTCGGAAAACATCGTGCTTAAACAAAGGGAAAGCTGGGGTTTGATTGCAGCCGATTTGGTCTGGCGCCTAGCGGTCCCGCCGCCGCACCGGCTCCTGTTCGATGGCGATTTCGGCGTCGCGAAAGGCGATCACGCCGAACAGCAGCGCGCCGCCGAGCCCGCCGAGGGCGGCGCCGAGCGGCATGAAGGTGAAGAACACCAGCATGCCGCCATAGCCTTCAAAGCTGGTGGTTTTGAAGATTTCGATCCAGGCCAGGCCGGCGCCGATGCCGAGTGCGGCGCCACCGAGCGCGCCCAGCACCAGACCCAGCAGGACAAGCAACACGATTTTCATGGATGTGTCTTCGCCCGCCGATGCCCGCAAATCCTCAAGGATAGGTCGCGGCAGGGGGCGGCAAGGTTCAAGGCGTGGAACGTCATTCCGGGGCATGCGAAGCATGAGTCCGGATCTCGAGATTCCCGAGTGCCAGCACATCGAGTTCGCGCTTTGCGCGCCCGGAATGACGGCCAGGCGTTACTCCTTGTCCTTGTCGGTCAGCACCGCGGTGACGTCGCGTTCGAGCACCTGCTGAACCAGATCGAAGGTGTCCATGATCTCGCGAATCTGGGCGATGCGGCCGTCGTCGCGAAGGGTGTAGAAAGCCGCGATGTCGAATTGCACCATCCGGTCGTTGCTTCTCTTGCGGAAGAACACCCGGATGTTCGCCGCGACCTTGTCGCCTTCGGCGACGATGATCGGCACCTCGTAGCGCATGCTGGAATAGCGGGCGTGGACGGTTCGCCACATCGCGCCGAGTTCGGCCTTGCCGTGGTGGTGGCCCATATGCGGCAGGATATCGATCGGCGCGTTGGCGATGAAATCGACGTCGTCGGTGCAGCGCGCCAGCGCGCCCTCGACATCGCCCGCGTAAAACGTCTCGAGAAAATTCAGCACGCGTTGCCGATGCAGATTCTCGACCATCGTTCTTCTCCGCCGGTGTTGGGCCCGACTCGCATTGCCGATTTGTATTGTGAACCGAATTGCGCCGGGATCAATCGGCAAAAGGATCGATGCCGGGTGAGCCTATTTGGTTCCGCTGGAGACAATTCGGTTCACAACTATGAGATGTATTTTTTGATCTCACGCCTGTAGGCCCTTGCCCACCGGCCACTGCGCCGCGGCCTTCACCACGAAATTGCTGTTTGATTGCTGGCAATGACGGGGGACGCTGTGGCCGCATCGGGCTGCGGAGCCGACCGCGCGCCATGCCGCCGATCTCGGGATCGTTCCGGTGGTGATCGAAGACGCCTGCGGCGCCGGCCATGCCGACGCCGCGCAACGCTCCTGCGAGGCGCTGCGCTTTGCCGGCGACGCCATCATGACCGACACCGAGGCGTTTTGCTCGGCGCTCGGCGGAATTAAAGGTACCTGACCTCAGTTCTTCTTGCTGTTCGGGCTCTGGCCGGCCGGGGTCTTGCCCGCCGCGAACGGATTGGCCGGCGCGACGCCGCTCTTTTTGAGGTTCTTGTCGGCCTTCGGTTTCTTCTTTTCCTTGTTGCTGCGCATCTGTCCCTTGGCCATGACGATCTCCCTGGCGCCCGGTTGAAACGATTGGCGCGCGCGGCAGATTAGCAAAGCCGCCGATGTTTGTATGCAGGCGCGAGGCGGTGCGGGAGGGGCAGGTGCCGGGAAACCGCCAGCACTCATCACCCGCCACCGGGGTCCGCCTCGGCGCGCCCGATGACAGCCTCCAGCCTTTCGCCTTGCCGTGGTGCCGGCGGGACTACCGCGAAGGTGCGTTCTTGCGAACTTCCACCGCCGCGCCACCTTCCGCGTGACGAGATCGATGACGAAATTTCCATTCTTCTCGTAACCTGTGGGCACATAGGCCTCGCCGCGGGAAAGTTTGCCGAATCGCTGCTTCGGCCTGGGAAACCCTTGCCGCAGGCGGTGCGGATGGTGTCGGCATCGGCGTAGGCGAGCTTGACGGCGACGGTTTGCGGCCGCGGCCCCGCGGCCAGTTTCGAGACGCCGAAATATTTCGAACGCTCCTTGCAGGTCACGGTATTGGCGCCATAGGCGCCGACCGAATCCTCCGCGGTCAGCAGGAAGTCGTGCGACAGGCTGATCTCGCCGCCGTCGATCGCGCGTGAACGCCATCTGCGCCACGCCGGATTCCAGGATACCCTGGCCGATGTGGCCGGTGATGCAGATCAGGATATCCTGCCGCTGTATCCTTGACGACGACGCAGTCGTTGGTTTGCGAACCCGGCTGGAAGTTCTTGAAGAACGAACTTGTCGGCGGTGAGTTCGAACACGACGGCGCCGCCGGAATCCGTCGCGTGAGGTTCGCAACCGCTTTCATAAGCTGACGACGAGAATGGGATCGCCGGAGGCGATGAACTTTCCGCTATATCGGTCCCCGGTCAATTTGACGTCGCACGCCCTGCCGTCTGAACTCGGATACCCCTTGGCCCGCTTGCAGGTCGATCCCGCGATGTCAGCTGTGTCGCAGAATGTCGAAAGCAACGGGCGATCCGCGTCCTGCGCGCGCACCGGTTCGTTCGCAAGCAGCACATGCGCCACCGAGCGCCAGGGCGACAACAAGACCGCGCGATTTCGACATGACGTTCCCGACGGCTGTTTCCGCTGCCTGGAACCGTTAAATTGTTTTGGCCGATGCCGCAATCGCGGCATTGGAACGAGTGCCGTGCCGTCAGCGTTCTTCTTGATGCCAAAGGAGATCAACGATGACCAAATCCCAGACCAAACCCATCAAGCCGGTGCCGGAAGAAAACCAGAGTCACAAGGGTCCGGGCAGCGCGCCGGATGTCCCGCTCGATACCACCAAGGGCCATCGCGACGACGAGAAGCAAAACATCCGCGAGCAGGGCGATCACGGCAACATGGTTCAGAACACGACCAACCGGCGGTCCGGCTGACGGGGCCGCCGGGCGTGACCCGCATCACGTCACATCAGGGCTTCAGCCGCTAGCCTGGCGTCATTTCGATCACATCCCCATTGGGGACTGAAGGAGATGCCGCCATGAATGCCGTCGCCGTTCCGAAATCCGCTCGCCTCAATTTGCTCGAAGGCATGACGCTGACCGCCATCCTTCAGGGGATCCCGGCCTTCGCGGCGGCAGTGCTGCTGCTGAAACTGGTGGGAAGCAGCCAGATCGTCGGCCCGAACGGTAACCCCGCCGTTTTCGTGGTGGTTTCCTCGATACTCTACGGGGCGATGATGCCGTATCTCGGAACCAGGTTTCCGCGCTTCAGCAAGAACAGCTACGAGCCGCTGTTCTTCGATGCGAGCTTGTCGTTCAGCGAGAAGATTTCCCGATGGCGAACGCAACCAGCGACCTCGCTGCAACTGGTGACGAGCGTGATGATGCTGTCGCTGCTGGCAGTGGCCGTGGTGAGCGTGGGGTGAGGCGCGCTTAAGCGCGTCGCTGGCACTAAGTTCACTTGTCAAACAGCCAAGGCATTGTCATTGCGAGCGTAGCGAAGCAATCCATCTTGCTCAAGAAAGGAAGCTGGATTGCTTCGTCGCTTCGCTCCTCGCAATGACGGCAAACACGCCTTCCGCGATCTCGCGGCGCGAAACGCCCGAAGTTTTGCAGTTCGTTCCGCGCCTCTGAAAACAGAGGGCGCAGGGAAGACCGGGTGCGCGCTGCACCCGCGGTCTCATGTGCAATATGGGTAGCGAAGCGCACATGAGCATACAGGTTCAGCGGAAACACTCCGGCCTTCCCCGCGCAATGGTTTTACGGCTTATGGCGCGCTCTTCTCGGCGACGAATTCCTGTTGTCACCGTCGCCAGCGAATTGACGGCTTTGCCGAACCCGGTTGAGTTCGTAAAACCTCCGCTGACTTGGCATCAGCAACGGATGCCAGAACCACACGCTTTTGCCGTACGCAACCACCCGTCTCCGCCGAAGGCTTCGCCGGCTAAGGCGTCGTCTGCCCGCCGCACATCGCTCACGAGGTTCATCTCGCCCTGCGACTGCCTGCGGGCCCGGCGCTGTCGCGTCCACCGCGTCCCGCCCTAAGTCCGTGACGTGGCCGACGCCCCTCTGAGCGGGACGAGATAGCGAAACATATAGAGTGATTTGTGATTCGGAAAAACAGAAATATTTTTGCAAAGAGGGCTGGACAGAAAAACGCAAAGCAAACACTAGCACGCGAGCAGAGTATGAGTAGAGCACGTAGATTAACTAACAGCAAGAACATCAGTAACGAAGCAAAAAAAGGAGCAACAACAAAAAAAAAAAAAAAAAAAAAAAAAAAAAAAAAAAAAAAAAACACGCTAGCAGCAAAAAAAAAAAAAAAAAAAAAAAAAAAAAAAAAAAAAAAAAAAAAAAAAAAAAAAAAAAAAAAAAAAAAAAAAAAAAAAAAAAAAAAAAAAAAAAAAAAAAAAAAAAAAAAAAAAAAAAAAAAAAAAAAAAAAAAAAAAAAAAAAAAAAAAAAAAAAAAAAAAAAAAAAAAAAAAAAAAAAAAAAAAAAAAAAAAAAAAAAAAAAAAAAAAAAAAAAAAAAAAAAAAAAAAAAAAAAAAAAAAAAAAAAAAAAAAAAAAAAAAAAATCAACTACTTGAAAACAAGAGAAACGCTGAAAAAAAAACAAAAAATAAATGCGCAAAACTCATCGAAAAAAACCAAAAAAAAAAAACCGTAAACAACGAAAACGAAACTATCAATAGAAGAAAAAATAAAAAAAAAACTCGAGAAAACGAGACAGCAAAGAAGTTAAAGCAAAAAAAAAAAAAAAAAAAAAAAAAAAAAAAAAAAAAAAAAAAAAAAAAAAAAAAAAAAAAAAAAAAAAAAAAAAAAAAAAAAAAAAAAAAAAAAAAAAAAAAAAAAAAAAAAAAAACAAACCACAAACAAACCAAAAAACAAAAATTATGCACAAAAAAAAAAAAAAAAAAAAAAAAAAAAAAAAAAAAAAAAAAAAAAAAAAAAAAAAAAAAAAAAAAAAAAAAAAAAAAAAAAAAAAAAAAAAAAAAAAAAAAAAAAAAAAAAAAAAAAAAAAAAAAAAAAAAAAAAAAAAAAAAAAAAAAAAAAAAAAAAAAAAAAAAAAAAAAAAAAAAAAAAAAAAAAAAAAAAAAAAAATCAAAACAAAACCCAGATAAAACAAACCAAACGATAACAACCAAAAAAAAAAACACGCTCAAACCAAACAAAACAAAAAAATCACTAATCAAACAACCAAACAAACACAAACACAATAATTCGATCCCGCGGCGCCAGCGCCCGAAGTTTCAAATCATTGCACCTCCAAAACAGAGGGCGCAGGGAAAACCGGGTGCCCGGAGCACCCGCAGCCCGTGTGCAATAGGGATAGTAAGCCACACGAGCACACAGGTGGCGCGGAAACACTCCGGCTTTCCCCGCGCAATGGTTTTACGGTTTACTTCGTGCTCTCCCCGGCGACGAATTCCTCTTGTCACCGTCGCCCGCGGATTGATGGCTTGCCGCACCCGGTTGGGTCTGACTCACCTCCGCAGACTTGGCATCAGCAACGGATGCCAGAACCACACGACTTCGCCGTACGCTTCAAGGCGCCGTTCGTCTGCGCGCCGCACATCGCTCACGAGGTTCATCGCGCCCTGCGATTGCCTGCGCGCCCGACGCTGCCGCGTCCACCGCATCCCGCCCCACGTCCGTGACGATGGCCGACGCCCCTCTGACCGGGACGGGATGGCATATCATATAGAGTGATTTGCGTTTCGGAAAAACAGAAATATTTTTGCAAAGAGGGCTCGACAAGGCAAGCAAATCACGGCAACGACCTTTGCCCGTCGGGTAGTGCACATTGCGGATCACACAGGGCGGGAGGCGATCGTCGCTTCTATTTGCGCCGTCATTCCGGGGCGCGCGAAGCGCGAACCCGGAATTCGAGATTCCGGGTCTGGTCCTTCGGACCATCCCGGAATGACGATTACTCACCCGTCCGTCGAAGAAGAATTCCAGCGCCTTCGCGCGCGACGGGAAGCGGCCAAGTTCGCGATAGTCGGGATCGTGCTCTGCCGTTTCCGGCGACCGCAGCACGACAAACTCCTTACCTTCTTCTTCGATTATCGTCGTTAGTTCTTCGCTTTCATAGGGCGTCATATCTCGGCGCCGCAATGTGGACACTCGTCGTCGCACATACAGGACCATTCGTCAGTCCATCGGCGCTTACAACGCGCGCAATTGTAGAAATTCAAGAAACCAGGCCATGCGAGCCCCCTCAAGATCGCAAACGATAATTTCCCCGCGAGACGAAATCAATAAATCCTCGATCACGCAAATATTGAAGCTGCTGGCGAATCTTGGGCTTGACGTTCTGGTTGCCGGGATAGAGCTCGCCGAGATGTCGCTCGAAGGCGTAAACCTCGTCAAGGGTGAAGTCGCGTTTACCGAGTGACTCCACGCATTTCATCACGTCGAGCAGCCAGCCGCGCGTCTCCAGCGATTCATTTCTGAGGAAGAGCGTCTTCTGCCATTCAGCGAGGACGAGGTCCTTCGCGCGAACGAGGCTATTCTGCACGATATGTATCTTGCCGGACTTCGGGATGCGGCTGAGCAGGATATTCGACCCGATCCATCCCGCGCGCCGCGCCGTGAGCGCCAGTGGCTTTCGTTCCTCGATGATCTCGCGGACGAAAAAGTGCTTGGGCACGATAAAGAGATTAACAACCGCAAGCGATTTGAGATCGTAATTCATCAGGAGCAGGTTTGGATTGTTGCTGGCCGCCAGTCGTTCACATTTCGTCTTGAATGCGCCGTCGACAACCCTCGTTCCGAATTTTCCCTTCTGGCTCTTGAGTTCGAACTCTTCGTTGCAGGAGGTGCAGAAGAAATCCGCGAGCGGACTGTTGTTGGGGAAGGACGAAATCTTCGCGTTGCCGCAGTGCGGGCAGTAGGCCCATTCGCTCACCCAGGCTTCGGTCCATGCCCGGGCGCTTTGCGAGCCGCTGGTATAAGCGGTTTGCGATTTTTCAAAGCCGAGTTTCATGGCGCTAGCCTAACCGAGCACGCCTGAATTGCCAGCGTCGCTGAATCGCTACCGCTTCTTCCACCCACCCCGATGCCCCGGCGCGCCGCCGGTGGAGCGGGGCGAGGGGCCGAATTCGGGGCCGGATTGCCGCGAGTTGGTGGGCTGGATGATCTTGCTGCCGCTGCGCGCGGTGGCGTCGTCGGGTTTGCGCGGCCGCGCGCCGCCGGGGCGGTAGGGCAGGGATTCCGGGCCGTGCATTTCGTCGAGATGGGGTTTGTGGACTTTTCGAGACCCGCTGCCCGGCTTCGGCGGACGAGCCTCGCGCCGCGGCCGACTCCAGGAGGCGCAGCGAGCGCGGGCGTGTTGTTGCCGCCGCGCTTGGACGACATCCGCGGCAGGTTGGCCGACTTGCCGTATTTCTTCGCGCCGGCATAGGCGCCGGCCTTGTTCTGCACGGTGCGCTGCTTGGCGGTGGGATCGTCGACCACGGCCAGTTCGGTGGCGCGCAGGCGCTTGACTTCGTCGCGCAGCCGGGCGGCTTCCTCGAAGTTCAGGTCGGCGGCGGCTTCGCGCATCCGGTTTCGAGATCGCCAGCACCGCCTCGAAATTGTGCCCGATCTGATGACGTCGTCGGCCATGCCGCCGTCGCCGATCTCCACCAGCACATGGTCGCGCTCGTAGACGCTGTTCATGATGTCGCCGATGGATTTCTTGATGCTTTCCGGCGTGATGTTGTTGGCGGTGTTGTATTCGACCTGCTTTTCGCGGCGGCGGTCGGTCTCGGCGATGGCGCGCTCCATCGATCCGGTGATCTGGTCGGCATAGAGGATCACCTTGCCGTCGACGTTGCGCGCGGCGCGGCCGATGGTCTGGATCAGCGAGGTCTCGCTGCGCAAGAAACCTTCCTTGTCGGCGTCGAGGATCGCGACCAGCGCGCATTCGGGAATGTCGAGGCCTTCGCGCAGCAGGTTGATGCCGACCAGCGCGTCGAACGCGCCGAGCCGCAAGATCCCGGATGATCTCGATGCGCTCGATGGTGTCGATGTCGCTGTGCATGTAGCGCACGCGAATTCCCTGCTCGTGCAGATATTCGGTGAGGTCTTCCGCCATCCGCTTGGTCAGCACGGTGATCAGGCTGCGATAGCCGGCGTTGCGCGGTGGCGCGGACCTCGCCGACGAGATCGTCGACCTGGGTGCGCGCCGGGCGGATGTTGACCGGCGGATCGATCAGGCCGGTGGGGCGGATCACCTGCTCGACGAACACGCCGCCGGACTCGTTCAATTCCCACCCCGATCGGCGTCGCCGACACCGCGACCGATTGCGGGCGCATCATGTCCCATTCCTCGAACCGCAGCGGCCGGTTGTCCATGCAGGACGGCAGCCGGAAGCCGTATTCCGCCAGCGTCGCCTTGCGGCGGAAGTCGCCTTTGAACATGCCGCCGATCTGCGGCACGGTGACGTGGCTTTCGTCGGCGAACACCAGCGCGTTGTCCGGGACATATTCGAACAGCGTCGGCGGCGGCTCGCCGGGGCGGCGGCCGGTGAGATAGCGCGAATAGTTCTCGATGCCGGCGCAGGAGCCGGTGGCCTCCATCATTTCGAGGTCGAAGGTGGTGCGCTGCTCCAGCCGCTGCGCTTCCAGCAGGCGGCCCTGATCGTTCAGCTGGTCGAGCCGCCATTTCAATTCGCGACTTGATCGACTTGATCGCCTGCACCAGCGTCGGCCGCGGCGTCACATAGTGCGAGTTGGCGTAGATCTTGATGAATTCGAGCTCGTCCTGCTTGTGGCCGGTGAGCGGATCGAACTCCTCGATATTCTCCACGACGTCGCCGAACAGGTTGACGCGCCAGGCGCGGTCTTCGTAGTGCGCCGGGAAGATGTCGATGACGTCGCCGCGCACGCGAAAGGTGCCGCGGGTAAAATCGGCCTGCGTGCGCTTGTACTGCAGCGCCACGAGGTCGGCGATCAATTGCCGCTGGTCGATGCGCTCGCCCTTTTTCAGCGCGAACGTCATCGCGGTGTAGGTCTCGACCGAGCCGATACCGTAGATGCACGACACCGAGGCGACGATGATGACGTCGTCGCGCTCCAGCAGCGCCCGCGTCGCCGAGTGGCGCATGCGGTCGATCTGCTCGTTGATCGAGGAATCCTTCTCGATGTAGGTGTCGGTGCGCGGTACGTAGGCCTCGGGCTGGTAGTAGTCGTAATAGCTGACGAAATATTCGACGGCGTTGTCGGGAAAGAAACTCTTGAACTCGCCATAGAGCTGCGCCGCCAGCGTCTTGTTCGGCGCCAGAATGATGGCGGGGCGCTGCGTCGCCTCGATCACCTTGGCCATGGTGTAGGTCTTGCCGGATCCGGTGACGCCGAGCAGCACCTGGGTGCGGTCGT
Organism: uncultured Alphaproteobacteria bacterium; assembly: GCA_963742695.1. Lineage (GTDB taxonomy): Bacteria > Pseudomonadota > Alphaproteobacteria > Rhizobiales > Xanthobacteraceae > Bradyrhizobium. The sequence goes on along the minus strand of CAVUNF010000043.1, from coordinate 156,953 downwards.
TGCGCGTGATGCCCTCGACCAATTCCTTGATCGCGGTGGGCTGGTCGCCCTTCGGCTCGTATTCGGACTTGATCACGAACGGCTGGCCGCCTTCGGATTTTTCCGGGCGGGGCGGGCGGTGCGGCGTCCAGATTTTCACCTGGCCGTCCTCGCCCTTGAATTCGGGGCGGCCGTCGCGGATCAGCGCATCCAGCGCGTCGGCGGTGGCGGCGACGCCGAGCGCTTCCATCTTGTTGCGCGGCGGCCGCGCCATCGCTGCGGCATCTTCTTCCTCGGTGGTGAAGCCGAGTTGTTTGGCCAGTTCCGGATCGAGCGTGGGGATCGTCGCCGCGGTGCCGTAATTGGCCTGCGGGGCTTCGATGCGACGGCCTTCGCTGGCAGCAGTTGGCAACACGTCGCGCTTGCCACGTCCTCGCTGGTGTCGCGCGTCGATGCCCGCGCGCGATGCGCGGCGGCCTCGCCGCCGGAGCGGCGATCCCAGGAATTATCCGGCGGCGGCTGCAATCCGGTGCCCGAACCCATGCCGGCATCGCCGCGGTTGATCGCGGGATTGAGCAGTTCCGCCAGCGCCGGCCCGATCGGCTGCACGTCGGGCCTCGATGCCTTAGAACTCGGTGCCTTGGATTTGGGGGTCTTGCCGGGTTTTTTGGGATTGTCTGGATTCTTCGCCATGGGACGAATATGGGATGAGTCCGGCCGACATAAAAGGGCAAAAGCCGTCGGGTCATTCGCTGACAATATTGAGGGAAACAGGTGGCTGCTGAAGTAAATCCGCTCGCCGGCAAGATCGCCGATCCGTCAAACTCACCAACATCCCGCGGCTGGTGACGGCCTATTTCGCGCGGCAAGCCGGATCCATCGATTGCATCGCAGCGGGTGGCGTTCGGCACCTCGGGGCATCGGGGTTCCGCCTTCAACAATGCCTTCAACGAGGCGCATATCGTGGCGATCAGCCAGGCGCTGTGCGATGCCAGGCGCGCCAAGGGCATCGACGGGCCGCTGTTCGTCGGCATCGACACCCATGCGCTGGCGGAGCCGGCGCTGGTGAGTGCGCTCGAGGTGTTCGCGGCCAACGGCGTCGAGGTGATGATCGACGAGCATGACGGCTACACGCCGACGCCGGTGATTTCGCATGCGATCATCACCTACAATAAAGGGCGCGAGCGCGGGTTCGCCGACGGCGTCGTGATGAGCCCGTCGCACAATCCGCCTGAGGACGGCGGCTTTAAATACAATCCGCCCAATGGCGGGCCGGCCGATACCGACATCACCGCCGCCATCGAACGCGCCGCCAACGGGTTTCTCGAAGACGGTCTCAGGGGCGTCAAGCGGGTGTCCTATGACCGGGCGCGGACATCGGCCTGCGTCCATCGCCATGATTATCATCACGCCCTATGTCGCCGACCTCGCCGGCGTCGTCGACATGGACGCGATCCGCGCCTCCGGCGTCAAGATCGGCATCGATCCGCTGGGCGGCGCGGCGGTGCGCTACTGGCAGCCGATCATCGAGCGTTACGGCATCGATGCGACCATCGTCAGCGACGCGGTCGATCCGACATTCCGCTTCATGACGCTGGACTGGGACGGCAAGATCCGGATGGACTGCTCGTCGCCTTTCGCGATGGCGCGGCTGATCGGCATGCGCGACAAGTTCGACGTCGCGTTCGCCAACGACACCGACGCCGACCGGCACGGCATCGTGACCCGTTCCAACGGCTTGATGAATCCGAACCATTATCTCGCCGCCGCGATCGCCTATCTGTTCGAGAACCGGCCGCGCTGGCGCGGCGATAGCGCGGTCGGCAAGACCGTGGTCTCCAGCGCGATCATCGACCGCGTCGCCAAAAAGCTCGGCAGAAAACTGGTTGAAACGCCGGTGGGGTTCAAATGGTTCGTCGATGGCCTTGGTGACGGCGGGTTCGGATTCGCCGGCGAGGAAAGCGCCGGCGCGTCGTTCCTGCGGCAGGACGGCTCGGTGTGGACGACCGACAAGGACGGCATCATCCTGGGGCTGTTGGCCGGCGAGATGACGGCGCGGACCGGGCAGGACCCGAGCCAGTCGTTCGAAAAGCTCACCAGTGAACTCGGCGTGCCGTATTACGAGCGGATCGATGCGCCGGCGACCCCGGCCCAGAAGAATATTCTGAAGGCGCTGACGCCGGAAAAGCTCGATATCGCGGAGCTGGCGGGCGAGCCGGTGCAGGCCGTGCTGACGTCAGCCCCCGGCAACGGTCAATCGTTCGGCGGCGTCAAGGTGACGTCGGACAGCGGCTGGTTCGCCGCGCGGCCCTCGGGCACCGAGGACGTCTACAAGATCTATGCAGAGAGTTTTCGCAGCGAGGCTCACTTGCGGCAAATCCAGCAGGATGCCCAGCGCGCCATCGCCCGCGCGTTCGAAAAATAGACGGGTCGTTCAAGCGGACGTTGGTGACGCCGGCCTTGACGATATCCAGATGAATTCCGCCGCACTTGGTGCAGCGCAGCGTCCAGTATTCGCAGCCCGCGCGTCCCGGGATGATGCGCAGCACCGCCAGGCCGGCATCGCACTGCGGACAGGCGGACAGGTCCCGCGGGAGGTGAGGGCGTTTGCCCGGTTACGAATTCGCAACATCGATTTGGCCCCGTTTCAGATTGCCTCAATGCGTGGTCGCGAGTTCGGCCTGCGGCAGTTGCCGGCCGCTGGCGTAGCGCTTGAACTTGTCGATCTGGGTCCGCGCATCCGCCATTGCGGCATCGGGATTGGACCAGGCGAAGCCGACTTCGAGCGCGGATAACGGGACGCCATCCAGTATCACCGGCTTCAGGTCCGCCCGCCGAATCCTGGCGTGCCACAACCCTTTTCCGATCTCGAAACATTCGATTTTGTAGCTGTCATAGTCGCACGTCATTTTCGGCGCTCCGCTGTCCCAGCAACGCAGGGAACCATGGGCGGCGAAAATCAATGTGAACTCGTTCACATCTCGGGGATTTTTTCAGGCGCGCGCCGCGATGTGACCGGCGAGGTCAGCGGCGTCGTCGCCGACGCCGGACAGCACGACGAGTTCAATCGGGACAGCCATTGCAGCCCGAGAAAATACATTCCGGGCACCGCCGTGATGCCCCTGACATGAACCGGCTCGCCGCGCGCATTGACGACGGGAACCTGGATCCAGCCGCAGTCGAAGCCATAGCCTGTCGCCCAGATCACCGCCCGATGCCTGCGGCGCGCAGGTCAAGCCGCAGAACTGGCTCCGACAGGCAGACCGGGTCGGGCAGCGAGCGGCGGGCGGCGGGGTCTTCGGGCATTTTCAGATCGTGGCGTTCGACATGGGCATCCATCATGTCGAGGAAGATGGTGTAGGACGGCGTCGCCATAGGCCAGCCTCCTCGGCGAGGTCGGGTGCGAACGTCGATGACACCTGTCGCTCGCCGCCTCCAATCGGCCCAGCAGGGTCACGCCCTCGGCGGCGAAGCGGCGAAAGTCGATGGTGTCGGCCGTCCAACGCGCCGGTGATCAGCGGCAGCGATCGATCCGGCCCGCGTTCCTCGGCCGGCATTTGCAGCAGGCCCATGGCGTCGAGCCACCAGATCAAGTCGCGGCCGCGGTACCGGCGCGGCATGCGGCGATGCCGCCCGACCGAGAGATAGACCCGGCGGCCGGCACTGCAGCAATTCCTCGGCAATCTGCGCGCCGGAGGCGCCGGAGCCGACCACCAGCACCGCGCCCGGCGGAAGCTGGCCGGGATTCCGGTAGTCGACTGGCATGCAGCTGAAACACCGGTCGTCGCGCAGCAGGTCCGGAATACGCGGCGCTGATAGGGACCGGTGGCGACCACGACATTGTCGGCCTCGATCGGTCCGTCAGTGGTTTCGGCGACGAAGCCGCGCGCGCCATCGCGGCATCGCAGCGCGCGTCACCGCGACGCCGCAGCGGATCGGCGGCTGCGACGAAGGCGGCGTAGGCGGCGATGAATTCTGACAATGTCGCGGCCGCTCGGCGAAGGCGTCGGGATCGCTGTGCGGAAACGGGAATTCCGGCAGCCGCACCGACCAGTTCGGAAACTGGAATTTCAGGCCGTCCCAGCGCTCGCTGCGCCAGCGCTCGGCGATGCGACCCCGCTCCAGCACGAGGTGCGCGAGCCCGCGCTGCCTGCAGCCTGTGGCTCATCGCCAGCCCGGCCTGGCCGCCGCCGATGATCAGCGTCTCGATCTGTTCAGTCGGCATGGCGCGGACCCTTGCGGCGCGCGGCCGGGCCCGCCGCGGCGCGGATGATCCAGCGCCGGAACGCGGCGAAATCGCGCTGCTCGGTCTGGAAGCTGCGATAGACCAGATACCAGCGCATGCCCTTCGGCACGCTCAGTTCGAACGGCGCCACCAGCCGCCCGGCGGCGAGGTCGTCATCGATATAGGGCCGGATGCCCATGGCAATTCCGAGCCCGTCCGCCGCCGCCTGCAAGGCCTGGCCGTAAAACTGAAACTCCGGTCCGCGCGCCGTGACCCGCGCGACGCCCGCGGCCTTCAGCCATGACGGCCAGTCATCGGGCGAATGTTCGACGCGCAGCAGGCTCGGCCCCTTCAGATCGCCGGGGCGCTTCAACTGCGCCGCCAGCCGCGGCGCGCACACCGGCAACAGATCGGCCGCGAACAGCGGTTCGGCCAGCAGGCCCGGCCACTCGCCGCCGCCGAGCTTGATGCCGCAGCTCCAGTCCTCGCCGAACGGCGCCGCCGCACCTCCGGTGGTGATCCGCACCTCGATGTCAGGCTCGTGCTTTGCGAAAGTCCGCCAGCCGCGGGATCAGCCATCGCATCGCGAAGGTCGGACCGACGCCGATGGTCAGCACCCGCACGCTGGTCGGGGCGGTCACCTGCGCGGTCAGGCTTGCCAGCGCATCGAAGATCGGCGTCAGCCCGCTCTGATAGGCGCGCCCCGCCGGTGTCATCGCCAGCCGGTTGGCCTTGCGCTCGAACAGCGCGACGCCGAGCCGCTGTTCCAGAAGATGCACCATCCGGCTGACCGCCGCCGCCGACACGTTGAGCTCGGCGCCGGCGCCGGCGAAGCTGCCGCTGCGCGCCGCCGCCTCGAATGCCTTGATGCCGTTGAGAAAGAGCAGCCGCCGCATTTCACCTCAAGAATCTGGCGCCCAAAACCCCACCCTCAGGAAAACTGATGCCGAGGGCAAGATAACTCAGTTTGCGCTGTCGATACAAGCAAGGCAGAAAAGATCAGGAGATTCGAAATGACGCCGCTGTTGATTGCCGCACTTGGCCTGCTGATGGTCGCGACCGCGTTCCTGTCCGGCCTGTTCGGCATGGCCGGCGGGTTGATCCTGATCGGCGTGCTGCTGACGATCCTGCCGCTGCCGTCGGCGATGGTGCTGCACGCGATCACGCAGATGGCCTCCAACGGCTGGCGCGCCTTTCTGTGGCGGAGCCACATCCGATGGCGGCCGGTCGCGATCTACCTGATCGGAGCCGCACTGGCGCTCGGCGCCTGGTCGATCACCCGCTACGTGCCGGACAAGCCGATCGCGCTGCTGCTGCTGGGCGTGACGCCGTTCATGTCGCGGCTGATGCCGTCGGGCCTGAAGCCCAACCCTGAAAGCATCGCGCAAGGCAGCTTCTACGGCTTCATCTGCATGGGGCTGATGCTGATGACCGGCGTCTCCGGGCCGTTGATGGACACGTTCTTTCTCGGCGGCAATTTCGGCCGCCGCGAGGTGGTCGCGACCAAGGCCGCCTGCCAGGTCGCCAGTCATTTCGTCAAGCTGGTCTATTTCGGCGGCATCATCGACCAGGCCGCGACGCTCGATCCGGTTCTCGCCGTGGTCGCGGTTGCCGCCTCGATGGCCGGCACGACATGGGCGCGGCGCTTCCTCGAAGCCATGACCGACCTGCAGTTCCGCACCTGGGCGGGACGGCTGATCACGACGGTCGCCTGCTACTACATCCTTTACGGCAGCTGGCTGTTGCTGGCGCCGTACTTCCAGACTTCGTGAACCCTGGCGGGTTCGCGAACCCCGACAGGAGAGGAAACCCGATGTCCGAACCGACAGACCCGCTGGTGCTCGACCTCGTCGAATGGGTGGCGCGCGAGCCGCGGCTGTATGCCGAGGTGATCGAGGCGTGGCGAACCTCGTGCCCGCGCCTGACGATCTGGGAGGACGCCGTCGATCGCGGCTATGTCGCGCGCGAGACGGCCATCGCAGGAGCCGGCGTCAGAGTGGCGATCACCGAGGACGGCGCGACGTTTCTGCGCGCGCACGGCCGCGCCGGTTGAGGCTGGCCGCTAGAAGGCGACCGTACTGCGCACACCAAACAAGGCCCCGCTCTTGATCGCTGTGCCCGGAGAGATCGGGTCCGGCACATGGCCGCCGGGATGGACGATGTATTGAAACACCGGCTGCATGGTCCAGCCCGGCTTGATCTGGGCCTGGTAGCTGAGTTCGATCGTCATTTCGTAGGCCCGGATCGGCTGCGCGACGCCTGAGAATGCGATCAGATCGCGGTCGAGTGCGCGAGCCCAATCGGACATCCTGGCATAGATGAAGGATGCACCGAACTTGTCGTCGGGGCGCGCGGGGAGCATGCCGGCGAAGACAACGCCGCCGTCCAGGAAGAAGTTGACCAGGTTGCGGTCGGAGGCGTCCCTGAAATGCGGCTGAAGATGCTGATGCCGCTATCGGGGCCGCCGCCTTCGGGCCGGTATATTTGCTGGTCGACGATGCCGTAGATGCCGCTGGTGCCGCGAAACTGGCGGGCAATGCCGCTGCTGAGCGGATCCGCAAGCGAATACCCCGCATGGTCGAATCTCAGATCATCGAATTTGCCGAAATGGTGCCAGCCGCCCAGCCGAAGCGTTCCCGCCAGCCCGCGGGATTCCTTGTCCTGATTGTAGCGATACTGCACCTCGCCCATCAGAAGCGGCGGGTCGTTGACCCGGAAATTGGTGCCGGTGCGGTTGACCGTTGCCTGATTGCCGGGATCGCCATTGTACAGTCCGAGCAGCATCGACCAGTGCGCGTTGGCATCGAACTTCCATCGGATGCCGGGCGTGGCGAGCGGGTATGCCGGCCCGCCGCTCGGGTATGTTGGCTCCCATGATCGTGGGCCAATCGCTGCTGATGAACATCTTGCTGTATTCGCTGATGAAGAATTCCGCGTCCGTCGTGAGCTGTCCGATGCGGATACTGAACCGGTCATCGAACAATTTCTGTTCGAACCACAGCTCCGACAGCCGCGTCGAGGAGAAGGCCTCGATGTTGCTGATGGTGATCAGGCTGGTGAAGTGCTGGTCGCGCGGGCCGGATGTGCGGTGGATCTGAAAGGCATTGGAGAAGAAGCTCAGTCCCTGCCATCCGATCAGCTTTTCCAGGTTCGCGCCGACGGCCACCTCGAGCTTGCCGCCATAGAGCGCGCCCCGGCGGATGCCGCCCGAGACGTTGCCGAGTGCTTCACCTGTGTAGACCACGCCATAGGTGATGCCGCGTTCGCTGAGCCATTTGCGAATGCCGGTCGGGATCGCCGTTGGCAGGCAAGCTCGTTGCGATCGACGGGGAGGGGATTCCGTCGGACGGCTCGGCCGATGCGGCGGTTATTGGCGACGCACCGAGGAACAGGCCGGCCGCCAGCAGGTTTCGCCTGACTTGGCGGCCGGCGGAACTCATTTCTGCAACTGCGACTTAATTGCAGTAACGGGTCGGATTATGCCGAACTCGTTGAAATTACCCACTGTTTTCAAGACTAAATTCCCTAATTGCGAATGGCTCGCAATTAGGATTGACACAAGTTCCCGTACGGCGCAATCTTTTTGCGATTAATTCGCAACAGCAACTAACGTTCGAGTGCGGCGTCACGCTGATTCGCGCCGATGCGGCCAAAATTTGGAGAACAGGCAAATGAAGTTGAAGCCGATGATCCGGCGGCTCGTGGCAACCGTCCTCGCGGCGACGTTCGCTGGCGCGGTCCTGGCTACTCCGGCGCAGGCGCAGACCGCGTCGCGCAAGCCGTTTCGGGTCGTGACCACGTTCACGATCATCCAGGACATCGCGCAGAACGTCGCCGGCGATAAAGCGATCGTGGAATCGATCACCAAGCCGGGCGCCGAGATCCACGATTATCAGCCGACGCCGCTCGATATCGTACGGGCGCAGGCGGCCGACCTCGTGCTGTGGAACGGCTTCAACCTCGAGCGCTGGTTCGAGAAATTCTTCGAGAACGTCAAGCAGGTGCCGAGCGTGGTCGTCACCGAAGGCATCGAGCCGATGGGGATCAGCGAGGGCCCCTACAGCGGCAAGCCCAATCCGCATGCCTGGATGTCATCGGCCAGTGCGCTGATCTATGTCGAAAACATCCGCAAGGCGCTGGTCAAATACGACCCGGCCAACGCGGAATCCTACAACAGCAACGCCGCGGACTATTCGGCGCGGATCAAGGCGCTCGACGAGCCCTTGCGCAAGCGGCTCGCCGCCATCCCCGAAAACCAGCGCTGGCTGGTATCGAGCGAAGGCGCATTCAGCTACCTGACGCGCGATTACAAGCTGCGCGAAGCCTATCTCTGGCCGATCAACGCCGACGAGCAGGGCACGCCGCAGCAGGTGCGCAAGGTGATCGACCTCGTGCGCAAGAACAAGATTCCGGTGGTGTTCAGCGAGAGCACGATCTCCGACCGCGCCGCCAAACAGGTCGCGCGCGAGACCGGCGCCCGCTATGGCGGCGTGCTATATGTCGACTCGCTCAGCGCCGCCGGTGGTCCGGTCCCCACCTATCTTGATCTGCTGAATGTGACCGTCGAGACCATCGCGAAGGGATTCGGCAAGTGAACGCATCCGCGCCGTTCACCGGCATCGCGCCGGACAGGGGGGCCAAGGGAGCTACATTCGGCTCCAGCATTTCCGTGCGCAATCTCACCGTGAGCTACGCCAACGGCCTCACCGCCGTGCATGACGCCTCCTTCGAACTCGACCCCGGCACGATCTGCGCGCTGGTCGGCGTCAACGGCAGCGGAAAATCCACCATCTTCAAGGCGATCATGGGATTCGTGCAGCCCGCGGCGGGGGAGGTGAGGCTGTGCGGTCTTAGCGTCAATGAAGCGCTGAAGAAGAATATCGTCGCCTACGTGCCGCAGAGCGAGGACGTCGACTGGAATTTCCCGGTGCTGGTCGAAACCGTCGTGATGATGGGCCGCTACGGGCACATGAATTTCCTGCGGATGCCGTCGCGCGCCGATCGCTACAAGGTCGACCAGGCGCTGGAGCGCGTCGGCATGAGCGACTTTCGCGCATCGCCAGATTGGCGAGTTGAGCGGAGGCCAGAAGAAACGCGTGTTCCTGGCACGCTCGCTGGCGCAGGAGGGCCGCATCATCCTGCTCGATGAGCCCTTCACCGGCATCGACGTGAAGACCGAGGCCGCCATCATCGGCCTGCTGCGCGAATTGCGGGCCGCCGGTCATCTCATGCTGGTCTCGACCCATAATCTCGGCAGCGTGCCGGAGTTCTGCGACCAGGTCGTTCTCATCAATCGCACGGTGCTGGCATCCGGCCCGACCGGCGAGGTCTTCACGCAAGGAAATCTCGAGCGCGCCTTCGGCGGCGTGCTGCGCAACTTCCAGCTCGGCGGCACCGCGCTGCACGACGATGCCGACACCAGGCGGGTCACGGTGCTCACCGACGACGAGCGGCCGGTGGTGTTCTATGGCGACGGGACTAACTCTCTCAACAATACGAAGCCCGAGTGAGATGGAGCAGTTCTTCGCCGAAATGCTGGCCCCTTTCAGCTACGACTACATGCTGAAAGCGATGTGGGTGAGCGCGCTGGTCGGCGGCGTCTGCGCCTTCCTCTCGGCCTATCTGATGCTCAAGGGCTGGTCGCTGATGGGCGACGCGCTGGCCCACTCCATCGTGCCCGGCGTCGCTGCGGCCTATATCGTCGGGGCGCCCTTTGCGGTCGGCGCTTTCTTTGCCGGAATCCTTGCCGCCGCCGCAATGCAGTTCGTCAAGCTGAATTCGCGCTTGCGCGAGGACGCCGTCATTGGCCTCGTCTTCACCACATTATTCGCGCTCGGCCTGCTGATGGCGTCGATCTGGCCGACCTCGGTCAGCATCCAGACCATCGTGCTCGGCAACATACTGGCGATCTCGGATGAAGACGTGGTTCAGGTCGCGATCATTGCGGCGGTCTCTCTCGCCATTCTGGCGGTGCTCTGGAAGGACCTGATGGTGACGTTCTTCGACGAAAATCACGCCCGCAGCATCGGGCTCAATACCAGGGCGCTCAAGATCGTGTTCTTCACCTTGCTGAGCGCCTGCACGGTGGCGGCGCTGCAGACCGTCGGCGCGTGCCTCGTCATCGCGATGGTCGTGACGCCCGGCGCCACCGCCTATCTGCTCACCGATCGCTTCGGCCGGCTGATCGTGATCAGCATCGCTCTCGGCATGGTCACCAGCTTCGCCGGCGCCTACATCAGCTTCTTCCTCGATGGCGCCACCGGCGGCGTGATCGTCACGCTGCAGACGCTGTTGTTTATCGCGGCATTCTACTTCGCGCCCAAGCACGGCGTGATCGCCGCGCGCCGCCGACGTCTCGCCGTCGTGGAGGCGGAAGCATGACGATTTTGACCGAATGGATCACCGGACCGCTTGCCTATCCGTTCATGCAGCGGGCGCTGGTGGTGTCGGTGATGGTGGCGGCGGTCTGCGCCGTGCTCTCCTGTTACCTCGTGCTCAAGGGCTGGTCGCTGATGGGCGACGCCATTTCGCATGCCGTGCTGCCGGGCATCGTGCTCGCCCATGTGCTGAGCCTGCCGCTGGCGATCGGCGCCTTCGTGGCCGGCCTTTCCTGCGCACTCCTGACCGGTTACCTCAAGGAAAACAGCCGCGTGAAGGAGGACACGGTGATGGGAATCGTGTTCTCGGGCATGTTCGGGCTGGGGCTGGTCATCTTCACCAAGGTGGATACCGACCAGCATCTCATGCACATCCTGTTCGGCAATGTACTGGGTGTGACCGCGCAGGACCTGATCGAGACCGCCATTGTCGCCGGCGGCACGCTGCTTGTGGTTCTGGTCAAGCGGCGCGATCTCCTGCTCTATTGCTTCGATCCCAACCACGCCCGCTCGATCGGCCTGCCGGTGCGGGTCATGCATTATGGTCTGCTGGTGCTGCTGTCGCTCACCATCGTCGCCTCGCTGAAGGCCGTCGGTATCATTCTCGTCATTGCCATGCTGATCGCGCCGGGCGCCACGGCCTATCTGCTGACCGACAGTTTCGAGCGGATGCTGGTGATCGCGGCCGGCGCCGCCACCGTGTCGGCGGCGCTCGGGACCATCGTCAGCTTCCATATCGACGGCGCGACCGGCGCCTGCATCGTGCTGACCCAGGCGTTGTTCTTCATCCTGGCATTCCTGTTTGCGCCGAAACGCGGCATTCTTCGAACTCGGTATGTTTCGGCTGCGGCGCTTCCGGACACAGATATTTAGCCGGCCATAGCGGCGCGGCGTCGGATCAATTCGCCGCGATGCGAACCGCCCGCCATTGACTTCGCGCGCCTGTTGCGGTGAACTTCATGCAATCGCATCCAATTTCGATGGCATGCCATTCGCAGCAGGACAGGAACGCCCATGATCGATCTTCATTACTGGAGCACGCCGAACGGCCACAAGATCACGATGTTTCTCGAAGAGACCGGGCTGAAATACAAGATTTTCCCGGTCAACATCAGCAAGGGCGACCAGTTCAACCCGGACTTCTTGAAGATCGCGCCGAACAACCGCATCCCGGCGATGGTCGATCACGAGCCGAAGGGCGGGGCCAAGCCGATCTCGATCTTCGAATCCGGCGCCATGCTCGCTGTATCTCGCCGAGAAGACCGGCAAATTCCTGCCCGCCGACCTCTATGGCCGCTACGACGCGATCCAGTGGACGTTCTGGCAGATGGGCGGGCTCGGACCGATGGCCGGACAGAACCACCACTTTCGCAATTACGCCGTTGAAAAAATCAAATACGCCATCGACCGCTATGTGAACGAGACCAACCGCCTCTACGGCGTGCTCAACAAGCGGCTTTCCGATCGCGAATTCATCGCCGGCGACTATTCGATCGCCGACATGGCGAGCTATCCCTGGATCGTGCCGTACAAGAACCAGGAGCAGAACATCGACGACTTCCCGCATCTGAAGCGCTGGCTCGAAACCATCCGCGAGCGGCCGGCGACGGTGCGCGCCTACGCGCTGGCCAAGGAGGTCAACCCGAATTTCGGCCAGCCGGTAACCGCACCGAGGAAGAGCGCAAGCTGCTGTTCGGGCAGACCGCGGCGGTGGTGAAGTAGGCGTTGCATCGTCAATCGCGCAGGCCGGCGGAGTAGCGGAACCAAACCATCGTCATGCCCGGGCTTGTCCCGGGCATCCACGTCTTGCTGCATCGATGAGTCAAAGACGTGGATGGCCGGGACGAGCCCGGCCATGACGGAGTGCTTATTCGACCGTGCGCTCGCTCGCCGCCATCTTCCGCAGACAATCCCGGCACAGGCAATCGCCGCCGGCGGCCGGCATCGGCAGCCGCGCGGTTTCCTCGGCGCACCAGCAAGAGCCGGAAAGACTGCAGGAAAATTCGGTTCCGCAGCCGGAGCAGGCGAGCCGGCGCGAGGAGGGCATTGGGCTTTCGAACCGATTTGTCATGAAGCGCGACGCATTGTAACCGGGATTTAATTCGGGCTTTTGGGCGAACGGCGGTATCGTCAGCGTCAAAGCATACGGCCGGAAGTCAGCCGAACGAAGCCCAAAGCACCAAGCAACCAGCCAAGCAATCTCAAGGGACATCCGATGGCCCGCGATTCGCAAGCCGCTCTGGTCGCGCTCAATCGCTTCGGGTTCGGCGCGCGCGGCGGCGCGTCGGGCGATTTCGTCAATGCGGCGTCCGACCCGCGCGGTTTTGTCAAAGCCGAACTGAACCGCCCCAATGGCGGCCTGCTCGAGGTGCCCGGCCTGTTGTCGACCCCGGCGCTGGGACGCGCCGTGTTCGACTATCAGTTCGAGATCCAGCAGGCGCGCGACGCCGCCGCGAAATCGGGCGCGGCGGCATCGGAGGCCGCACCGCCGCCTGCGGAGACCAAAGGACAACGGCGAAATCTTTCGCTCAACAGCATCGCGATGGAGATGTCGCCGAAGGAGCCGGCGATGCAGGCCGCCGAAGGCGGCAGCGCCAAGCCGGCGGCGACCGCGCCGGCCGAAGCGATGCAGCCCAACGCGGCGAGGCCGCCGCCGCAGCCGCTCAACATCATCCAGAAAACCTTTCGCGCCGAAGCGCTGGCGCGGCTGCAGCGCGGCATGATCGCGGATTGCGGTTTCGTCGAGCGGCTGGTGGTGTTCTGGTCCAATCATTTCTGCATCTCCGCCAACAAGGGCGGGCTGGCGCGGATGTGGGCCGGCTCGTTCGAGCGCGAGGCGATCCGGCCCCATGTGCTCGGCCGCTTCGGCGACATGCTGAAAGCGGTCGAGCAGCATCCGGCGATGCTGTTCTTTCTCGACAACCAGCAATCGCTCGGGCCGGAGTCGCGCGCCGGCGTAAACCGCAAGCGCGGCCTGAACGAAAATCTCGCGCGCGAAATCCTGGAGCTGCATACGCTCGGCGTCGGCGGCGGCTACAGCCAGGACGACGTGACGTCGCTGGCGCGCATCATCACCGGGTGGACCTTTGCCGGCCGGCAGGGCCAGCTCGGCGCGCCCGGCAGTTTTGTCTTCAATGCCAATGCGCATCAGCCGGGCGCGCAGCGGCTGCTCGGCAAAATCTACGAGAACAACGGCGTCGCGCAGGGCGAGGCGGCGCTGGCGGATATCGCGCGCCATCCCTCGACCGCGAAATTCATCGCGACCAAATTCGCCCGCCACTTCGTCGCCGACGATCCGCCGCCGGCGCTTGGTGGCGCGGCTGCAGGAGGTGTTCCGCAAGTCCGACGGCGACCTCAAGGCGCTGGCGACGGCGCTGCTGGATTCCGACGAGGCCTGGGCCGCGCCGCATGACCAAGCTGCGCAGCCCTTATGAATTCCTGATGGCGACCGGCCGGCTGATCGCGCGGCTTCCGGAAGATCCCGGCCGCTATCTCGGCGGCCTCAACGTGCTGGGCCAGCCGCTGTGGTCGCCGGCCGGGCCGAATGGATTTCCCGACACCAACGCGGCCTGGGCGGCGCCCGAGGGCATCAAGCTGCGGCTCGACATCTCGGCGCAGGTGGCCTCGCGTCTGGCCGACAGCATCGATCCCCGCGATCTGCTGGAACTGGTCGCCGCGGACGCGGCGTCGCCGGAAACGCGGCGCACCATCGAGCGCGCGGAATCGCGGCAGCAGGCGCTGGCGCTGCTGTTGATGTCGCCGGAATTCCAGAGGAGATGACACCAATGGAAACCGAAATGGATTGCTGCGAAAGCGATGCTCCGAAGCATTGCATCGTCGGTAACCTCGCGCCGCGGCTTGCTGCTCGGCGGCGCGTCGTTTGCGGCCTGGGCGTATTTGCCGAAATTCGCGCGCGCCGCCGACGGCCGCGATCCGCGGCTGATCGTCGTGATCCTGCGCGGCGCGCTGGACGGCCTCGCCACCGTCGCGCCGCTAGGCGATCCCGATTATGCCGGCCTGCACGGTTCGATCGCGTTGAGCTCGAGCGGCCCGCGCGCGGCGCTGATGCTGGATTCGTTTTTCGCGCTGCATCCGGCGATGCCGGAATTCGCGCGGATGTACCGGGAGAAACACGCCGCGGTGGTTCACGCGGTGGCGACGCCCTATCGCGACCGCTCGCATTTCGACGGACAGGACGTGCTCGAAAGCGGCTTTGCCGGCCCGGGCCGGGTGCAATCCGGCTGGCTCAACCGCGCGCTGGAAGCCTTGCCGAGAGGCGAGCGGGTGATGAGCGGGCTGGCGATCGGTCCGACCACGCCGTTGGTGCTGCGCGGCGCGGCGCCGACCGTCGGCTGGGCGCCGGTCGCGTTGCCGCAGGCCGATGACGATACCGCCGCGCGCCTGGTCGAACTCTACCGGCATCGCGATCCCGCGCTGGCGTCGGCGCTTGTCGCAGGGCTTGCAGCTCGACAAGGCGGCGCAAGGCGACGACATGAAGCCGAAGCCGGGCACCAACAACGCCGGCGCGATGCGGCTGGTGGCGCGCGGCGCGGCGAAACTGATGTCGGCCGATGACGGCCCGCGGATCGCGGCGCTGGCGTTCGACGGCTGGGATACCCATGCCAATGAAGGCGGCCCGGTCGGCCGGCTGGCGCAGTTGCTGTCAGGCCTCGACGGCGCGCTGGCGGAATTCGAAACCGGATTGGGCGACGCGCTGGCGCGACACCGTGGTGGTGGTCGCCACCGAGTTCGGCCGCACCGCGCGCATCAACGGCACCGAGGGCACCGATCACGGCACCGGCACCGTCGCGCTGCTCGCCGGCGGCGCGGTGAAGGGCGGCCGGGTGATTTCCGACTGGCCGGGACTGAAGCCGGCCAGGCTCTACGAAGGCCGCGATCTCGCGCCGACCACCGATCTGCGCGCCGTGATCAAGGGCGTGCTGCACGATCATCTCGGCCTCGCCGAGCGCGTGCTGGCGGAAGCGGTGTTTCCCGACAGCGCGCCGGTGAAGGCGATGAAGGGGCTGGTGGGGTAGAGCGTGCACCGTCATTCCGAGGAGCGGCCGCTAGCCGCGATCCCGGAGGATGGCCGCGATCCGTGGCATCCATCCTCGAGCTCGTCGCTTCGCGACGCCCCGGAGATGACGCCAGAACTTCTACGTCGTAATCCCGTCGATCTCCGCGATCTCTTCCGCGCTCAGCGTCCAGTCGATCGCCTTGACGTTCTGCTCGACCTGCTCGACGCGGGTGGCGCCGGCGATCACGCTCGATACCTGCGGCCGCGACGCCAGCCATGAGAACGCCAGCTCCAGCATGGTGTGGCCGCGCGCTTGCGCAAAGGCCTGCAGCTTCTCGACGATGTCTTCGTTGCGCGGCGTGACGTAGCGCTCGCGCAGCGCCGGCGCCTTGGCGAAGCGGCTGTCCTCGGGTGCGGCGGCGCCGCGCTTGTATTTGCCGGTCAGCAAGCCGCTGGCCAGCGGGAAGAACGGCAGCAGGCCCAATTTGTATTCCTGCGCCGCCGGCAGCAGGTCCTTTTCGATCTCGCGCACCACCAGGCTGTATTCGTCCTGGCACGACACGAAGCGGTTGACGTTCATCTGCGCGCGCGATGAGTTCGGCCTCGGCGATGCGCCACGCCGGAAAATTCGAATTGCCGATGTAGCGCACCTTGCCCTGGCGGACGAGGTCGTCCAAGCGCCCGCAAGGTTTCCTCGATCGGCGTCAGCGGATCGTAATCGTGCTGCTGGTAGAGATCGATGTAGTCGGTCTTCAGCCGCGTCAGGCTGGCCTCGACCGCGGACATGATGTAGCGCCGCGACGCGCCCTGCTTGGTGCCGTCCTTGCTCATCGGCTTGGAATATTTGGTCGCCAGCACGATGTCCTTGCGGCGGTCGCCGAGCACCTGGCCGAGCACGGTCTCGGAGCCGCCCATGCCGGCATAGATGTCGGCGGTGTCGAACAGCGTCACGCCGAGGTCGATCGCCTTGTGGATCACCTTGCGCGAGGTTTCCAGATCGGTGCGCTGGCCGAAATTGTTGCAGCCGAGGCCGACGGCGGAAACGCGCAGGCCGGAGCCGCCGAGATTGCGAATTTGCATGGATCGATCCTGTAGGGGTGAGGGCGCGAGGCGGGATCGCATTGTGACCCGGAGCCATCGAGGCCGCAAGATGGGAGACCGCATCTCTTGCAGATGCAAATCGATGGCCTTAGTCTCGGCGTGCGGGAATGGCGGAGGCCGACCTTCGGCTCGAGCGGAAGCCGCAATCCGTTGGCGAGATAAGCGACCGTGCGATAGTGCCCGGCCATCAGCAAAAGCTGCATCACCGCTTCCTCGGAGAATGTCGCGCGCAGCCTCGTCCAGAGCGCGTCGCTGATCGAAATCGTGTCGTGAAGCTCGTCCGCCAGTTGCAACCAGCACCCTGTCGTTTGGCTGCCAACTGGCGTCGTCGGCGTCGCCATGGACCGATGCGTAGAGTCTGAGCCTCGCTCAGCCCCGCTTCCTCAGCGAAGTAGTGAACGCGCATGCCCCATTCATAAGCGCATCGGCATCGCGCCGTGACCCGCAACAACAGGACTTCGCGCTGCCGCACCGTCACATGACTTGGTTGAAGGTAGCTGACCGCCGAACCGGTGAAGCGCAGCAGCAGGCGCTCATCACGCGCCAGCACCGTGAAGAGTTTGAACGGAGGCGACCAGCCGGCAGGAAGCCGGTCGAATAGCGCTTGTACGTTTGGCGCGAACGGTGGACTGACGGGAGCAATTCGCATCGGGTGTTCCTTTGTGACTCCAAAGGTAACCCCGCCCCGAAGATCACTCCAGTGCATGCGGTGGATGAATTATATTCACTGCATGAATACGTCAGCAGGTGCGGCTATGCGGGATCGCGCCGGGCAGTGTACGCAACGCAACAAAAAAATGCGGCCCCGGTCAGACGCGGCGACTGACGGGGACCGCTGGGGCGCATGATCTGTGACGGGGGGCCTGATCAGACGCGAGCGGAACCTAGGCCCGCATTGTTACGCGCCGATGACGGCCGGACTTATCCACAGGGGGTGGTGAGCCTCGGAAATTGACGACCAATAAATGCGGTTGCTGCGCACGCCCCTCACAACACCTTGCGGTACACCACAAATCCAGTGTGCTCCGCGACCTTGTCGTAGAGCTGCATCGCGGTGAGGTTGGTGTGGTGGGTCTGCCAGTACACCCGCGGCGAGCCGGCGAGCTTCGCTTGCGCGTAGACGCCGTTGATGAGCGCCCTGCCGATGCCCTTTACGCGCGCGGCCTCGCTGGTGAACAAATCCTGCAGGTAGCAGTTCGGCTCGATGGCGGTGGTGCTCCTGTGAAACAGGTAATGCGTCAGGCCGAGCAATCGCCCGCCGCGCTCGGCGACCAGGCCATGCACCGGCTCATAGGCATCGAAGAACCGCGCCCATGTCATCGCTGTGATTTCAGGCGCAAGCGCGGTCGCGCCCGAGCGGCCGTAAAACGCATTGTAGCCGTCCCACAAGGGCAGCCACTGGTCGTAGTCGTGCCGGGTGACGAAGCGGACGGATAGCTCGCTGGACATTGCGTGATTCCGATTTCATGAAAGGGACCACGCGCGAGGCGCGCGCAGGCCGGGTGACGCTGCCCTTTCATTAAAGCCGCAGTCGCAAGGGATCAATCGCAATCGGCGCTTGATGTCCCGCAGCGGCTATTCCGCGGCGCGCAGGTGCCGGGCAAGGCCGCGATCGCCGCCGCCGCGCAGCGAGCGGTAGTATTCGGCGTTGGAGGGCTCGTCGGTATGGCGGACGAGATCGGTCACCGGTGTGTAGCTCAGCATGCGTCCGCCATCGGGCAGCGCCGTGCAGCTGAAGCGCAGCACCTGGCCGTCGCCGAGATTGATGTTGATCGGCGTCGAATCGCCCGATGCGCATCATCTCGATGCGCTCGGCGATGAAGGCTGCTCAATTCCTCCTCCGGCATTTCATAGGCGCCGGTATCGCGGCCGTGATACATCAGCGCGATGAAGGGCGGCTTGGAGTCGGCCTTGGCATCCGGCAGCGAAAAATAGTCGCGGAAGGCGCGGTTGATGAATTCGGCGCGGGTATCGGAATCGAGCAGCACGATGCCGATGTCGACCCGATCCAGCGCCGCCGACAGCCGCTCCGCGGTGGCATGATGCCGGCGCTGCGCATGCGAACGCATCGACCCATTTCTTTCGCAGCAGGCCGGTGATCCCGGCGGTGCCGGCCGCGGTCAGCGCCAACAGCACCATGCGGGCGAGATCGGACATGTCATAGCCGGGCGTCGCGCGGTGATTGAGAAAGAACAGCGCCGATGAACCACCGCAATGACGGCGCTGATCATGCCGGAGGCGGTGCCGCTAAGCGAACTCGCCAGCGCCACGATGCAAACGAACAGCGGCGCGGGATTGGGAACGGCAACGAGATAGCGATCGACAAGAAAGGCGGTCAACGCCGTCGCTGTCGTCAGGGCCGGACCGCAGATTGCGCGCCAATCGACCTTCATGGCTGTTCTCGCTCCCTTACGAGAATAAGGGCCGCAGCTTGACGGATGGTTGCGTCGGCGGCGGGTTTTCGTTTTCCAGCCTTAAAAAGCGGTTAGCCCGATCAGCCGCGGCTTTCCGATAGCTTGCATCAAATGATATCGATGGCGGATGGAACCGGGCTCGCCGGGGATACGTCGCCGCTGAAATTTCGAAAGGACATCCATGCCCACCATTTCGCCGTCGGTGTTGCCGGTGCTGATGCTGTTTGCCTCCAATGTCTTCATGACGTTCGCCTGGTACGGCCATCTCAAATTCAAGGAGAGCTGGCTGCCGCTTGTGGTGCTGGTCAGCTGGGGCATCGCGTTTTTCGAGTACTGGCTGGCGGTGCCCGCCAACCGCTGGGGCAGCGCGGTGTATACGGCGGCCGAGCTCAAGACCATGCAGGAGGTGATCACGCTGGTCGTGTTCGCCGGCTTCTCGGTTTTCTATCTGAAGGAGCCGCTGGGGTGGAATCACGGCCTCGGCTTTGCGCTGATCGCGGCGGGCGCGTTTTTCATTTTTCACAAGTGGTGAAGGGGATCAGCGCGTGATGCTGCGATAATGACTGACGAGGCTCTTGCCTGGATCATAGATGATGTTGGCGACCAGCCAGACGTCCTCTTCACGCACGACATGCACGAGGATCCTGTGCTTTTCGCCGCGATAGCTGACGTCGAGGCCGACCGTCGCCGGCGCCCTCATGTTCGCCGGAGACAAGCGCAACGTTCTCGACCGTCACCTCGGTCCCCGGCAAGCACGCCCCAGCCGAAGAACGCATTGAGGATGGGACCGAGCGGCGCGTTGTTCGGAACGCGCCGCGGCGCCTTCATCAGCTTGCGCAGGTCGCGGGCGAAACAGAGCATGAAAGTCATCCTCGCCCAAGGGCGTTTTGGCGGCGTGCAGACGGGCCTGCTTGTGGTAGAGCACCTCGACGAATTCGGTGGCCTGACGGTTCGCCGCATTCGGCATGCCCGGTTCGCGCCGCGCCCAGCAGCGCTGCCGCTCCCGACATCACAAAAAGGAATTGGCGTCGATCCATGTCGTAGCTTGCCATGGGCGGCTTGCGCACCGGTTCGCGACCGCGAGCCGGCCGCCATGGACCTTGGTCGCGGCCCGCGGCTGGTCGCGTTCATGCGGCGGCGCGATTACTTCGCGGCCGGCGAAACCCGCAAGATCCGTCCCGCCGAACTGTCGGTGAGCAGCCACAACGCGCCGTCCGGTCCCTGCCGGACATCGCGAATCCGTTCGTTCAGGTTTTGCAGCAGGCGTTCTTCCGACGTCACGGCGTTGCCGTTGAGCTGCAGCCGCACCAGCATCTTGCCCGCCAGCGCGCCGGTGAACAGGCTGCCGGACCATTTCGGAAACAGCTTTGCGGTATAGAACGTCATGCCGGACGGCGCGATCGACGGCACCCAGTATTTGATCGGCTGCTCCATGCCGTCCTTGGCGGTGCTGTCGTGGATCTTGGCGCCGCTGTAATCGATGCCGTAGCCGATCACCGGCCAGCCGTAATTTTTGGCCTTGCCGATGATGTTGACCTCGTCGCCGCCGCGCGGGCCGTGCTCGATCTCCCAGAGATCGCCCGAGGCCGGATTGATCGCGAGGCTTTGCTGGTTGCGGTGGCCGTAACTCCAGATTTCCGGCTTGGCGTCGGCGCGGCCGACAAACGGGTTGTCCGACGGCGCCGAACCGTCCGGCGTGATGCGAATCACCTTGCCGAGATGATTGCCGAGATTCTGCGCCTCGTTGCGGCGCGCTGAAATGGTCGCCCAGCGTGACGAACAGATTGCCGTCGCTGGCCTGCGCGATGCGGCAACCATAGTGGTTGCCCGACGACAGCGGCCCCTCCTGCCGGAAGATGACCTTGACCTCGTCGAGCCGGCCGTTGCCGTCGTTCAGCTTGGCGCGCGCCACCGCGGTGCGGCCGCCGCCGCTCGCCCGCTCGGCGTAGCAGAAATAGATCGTCTTGTTTTGCGCGTAGGATTTGTCGGTGACGACGTCGAGCAACCCGCCCTGGCCGGTCGCCCACACCTCGGGCACGCCCTTCAGCGGCGGCGAAAGCTGTCCTTCCGCCGTGACGATGCCGCATGCGGCCGGGCCGCTCGGTCACCAGCATCCGGCCATCGGGCAGGAACGCCAGCGCCCATGGATTGACCAGCCCGCTGGCAATGGTCTGGACCTCGAGCTGTCCCGGCCGACGATGCAAAGGAGGTGTTTTCGCCGCGGGTGCCGGTGGCGATCAGGAACGTCGCCGTCAGCAGGTCGCCACCGTCAGCGACGCGGTAACAAGGACGACAGGTGTCTTTCATCGATTGCCCGTTCGCGATGACGATCATCGCTGGCAGTTGTGGCGCGGCAAGGCGCGGCCGGCAACAGGGTTTTGCGCGTTATGCCGGAATCGGCATCGCCATGGTGACCTTGATCGACAGCACCGTGAGGGTGACGATCAGGCACAGCGACAGCGCGCCGATCGCAAGCGAAGCTGCGACGGCGTCGGTCAATCGGGACGAGGCAACGGGCGCGGAGCGGCCATCAAAGCCTGCTGCGCCGGGCGACCGTATCATGGCCGAAATCCTTCAATGCGCGGGCGAATCACCCGCGACACCCCGTAATTTGCCGGGAACCGCAGGCAATATTGCGGCGACGGCCATGCCCGAAAATGGCAAAACAGCGGCAGAAACGACCGTTATGCCCGCTATACCCGCAGTTATGCCCGCTATTCTCGCGCCTTCAGGCCTCGGCGGCGATGCCGGGCGCGTCGACCTCGGCGCCGGGCTGCCAGTCCATGGCGACGAACCCCTGGGTCTGCTCGACCCGCCGCAGCCAGGTCGCGGATCGCCGGGAAAGTCGCGAGGTCGAAGTCGCAGCGGTCGGCGACATGGGTGTAGCCGTACAGCGCGATGTCGGCGACGGTGAGCTGGCTGGCGGCAAAATACTCGTGGGTCTTGAGATGGTTTTCCATCACCTGCAGCGCCGCATAGCCGCGCTCCATCCAGTCTTCCAGCGCGTGGGTCTGCAGGTCGCGGCCACCCTTGACCAGCGACAGCCAGAAATAGGCCGCCCCGATGTTGGGCTCCAGCGCGTGCTGTTCGAAGAACATCCACTGCAGCGCCTCGGCGCGCTCGATCCGCGATTCCGGCGCCAGCGAGGTGCCGCCGGCGACGTACCAGAGAATGGCGTTGGATTCGGCGAGGAAGCGTCCGTCCTCGACTTCCAGCAGCGGCACCTGGCCGCTGGGATTCTTCGCAAGAAAATCCGGCGTGCGGCTCTCGCCGCGCAGAATGTCGACCTCGATCGCACGATAGGGCGCGTTGAGCAGTGCCAGCGCAAGGCGGACCTTGTAGCTGTTGCCGGAGCGCTGCATCGAATAGAGCGTGTACATTTTCAGGATTCGTTCGATCGGTGAGAGCTGGATCGGTGAGATTTGGCCCGCGCGGCTGGCGATTTGGATCGTCTTGTCATCCCGCAACGCGGCTAAACAATGATGCCGATGCGAATGCGTCGCAAGGCCCGCGGAATAGAAAAAGTCGAAAACCTCTACCGCACTGCACCCGCGCAGAAGAACTTGCCAGCACGCGTTAACAATTCAGATCACGCCTGCGCTACCGATCTGTTGATCTTGGCGCGTTTCACTAGATCCAGCAGCGCGCGCCGCAGGGTGAAAACGAAAATCATCAGCAACAGCAGCAGACCGAGCGGTATCCCGCTTGCTCCGGCGACGCCGCGCGACAGCAGCGGCACCGTCCAGGCTGCGGCCAGCAGGCTGATCTCGAAGTTGCGGAAGCCGCTGACAGTCCGTGACGCGCGAAAAACGCGATGGCGACCGCCAGCACGACGAGATCGTAGTCGAGCACATAGGGCGTCGCGAGCAGGCTGCCGCTCGCCAGCGCCGAAGCCTTGAGTTCGAACGCGGCGTCGCTGCGCCACAGCCAGGCGATGCTGGCCGCCAGCGTCAGCGCCAGTGCCGCCTGCACGGCATAGGCGGCCGGCACGCCGGCGCCCCACATCCGCACCGCCGAAAATACCGATTGGATTTTCTCCCAGCCGGTGCCGCCCTGTTCGAGCACCACGGTCCGGGTGAAGGTCATGGAGTCGGCAAAGGCATGCCAGACGTCGCCGCCGAGCGTGGCAAAACTGACCGCGACAAGGGCTGCCACCGTGGCGATGGCCGCGCCGACGGTGCGCCAGCGTCCACCGGCCAGCAGCGCCACCGGAATCAGGACTCCGAATTGCGGCTTGTAGGCGAGCAGGCCGATCAGCACGCCCGCCAGCCAGGGCCGGCGATCGAGCAAGTGCAGCGCGCCGCCGAGCAATGCGGCGGTGAGAAATCCGTTCTGGCCGTGGCCGATATTGACGAACACGGCGGGGAAGGCGGCGGCGATCAGCAGCGTTTCCGGCCGCGGCAGGATCGCGCGCATCACGGCCAGATAGGCCGCAAGGCTTGCCGCCAGCCAGATCGCCAGGCCCCAGGCATAGGGAAATGCGGCCACCAGGGCGGCGACGGCAAAGAAGAACGGCGGATAGTGCCAGCCGTAGAACGGCACCTCGCGGCCGCCGAATACGGCTTTCTCGGCGGCATGCTGCAGCGCCGGCTCGTAGGCCTCCGCCGGCCGGCCCTTTAAGGTCAGGGTCCCTGCCGCATAGACGTTGGAGAAATCGGTGCCGAGCGGCTTGCCGTTGCGGTCGATCAGGCCGTCCGACACGCGATCCAGCCGGCCATCGCGGCGGCGCAGAGCCCGAGCAGGATCAGGCTGTAGCCGCGCGCGCGCGCGGCTGTCAGCCATCGGCCGGATCGCAGCCCTTGCCAGATATGAGTCATTTCGCCGCAGAATTTTATGAATATTGCGCGAATCTAGCGAGCGGCCTTTAACGTTCCCTAAAGTTTGGGCGCTGTGGGCCAAGCTTCTTGCGATGCCGCGTGACGCGCTTTAGGGTGCCTCGATCCCAACAAGCAGAGTCGCGGATCGGTGTGCCCAACACCCGCCTGTTCACGACGTTTGCCGACTTTTGCAAGGAGATGATGATGCCGTTCCTGTCCGCTGCGCTCGACCGTGTGAAGCCGTCCGCGACCATCGCGGTGACGGATAAAGCACGCGCGCTGAAAGCGGCCGGCCGCAACGTCATCGGCCTTGGCGCCGGCGAACCCGATTTCGACACGCCCGCCAACATCAAGCTGGCGGCGATCCACGCCATCGAGGCCGGCAAGACCAAATATACCGACGTCGGCGGCATTCCCGAGCTGAAGGCAGGCGATCATCGCCAAGTTTCAGCGCGAGAACGGCCTGACCTACAAGCCGAACCAGATCATCGTCGGCACCGGCGGCAAGCAGGTGCTCTACAACGCGCTGATGGCCACCATCAATCCGGGCGACGAGGTCATCATTCCCGCGCCGTACTGGGTGAGCTATCCGGAAATGGTGGCGCTGGCCGGCGGCGAGCCGGTGCCGGTGGTCTGCACCGCGGCCGAGGGCTTCAAGCTCAAGCCGGAAGCGCTGGAGAAGGCGATCACGCCGAAGACCAAATGGATCATCCTGTGCTCGCCGTCGAACCCGACCGGCGCCGCCTATACGCCGCGCCGAATTGAAGGCGATCACCGACGTGCTGGTGAAGCATCCCAACGTCTGGGTGATGACCGACGACATGTACGAGCACCTGGTCTATGACGACTTCGTGTTCACGACGCCGGCGCAGGTCGAGCCGAAACTGTACGACCGCACGCTGACCGTGAACGGCGTGTCGAAAGCCTATTGCATGACCGGCTGGCGCATCGGCTATGCCGGCGGCCCGGCCGAACTGATCAAGGCGATGCAGACCATCCAGTCGCAGTCGACCTCGAACCCGTCGTCGATCTCGCAATGGGCTTCGGTCGAGGCGCTCAACGGTCCGCAGGATTTCATCCCCGTGAACAACAAGGTGTTCAAGGAGCGGCGCGATCTCGTGGTGTCGATGCTGAACCAGGCCAAGGGCATCGACTGCCCGCGGCCGGAAGGCGCGTTCTATGTCTATCCGTCCTGCGCCGGCACCATCGGCAAGACCTCGCCGTCGGGCAAGGTGATCGGCAATGACGAGGACTTCGTCACCGAGCTGCTGGAGAACGAAGGCGTCGCGGTGGTGCAGGGTTCGGCGTTCGGCCTCGGCCCGGCGTTCCGGATTTCCTACGCGACCAAGACTTCCGATCTCGAGGAAGCCTGCAAACGCATCCAGCGCTTTTGCGGCAATTTGAGATAGAGCGTTTTCAAGCGAAGCATGCCCTCGGACTTGATCCGGGTGGTTCCGGTTCGCGTCGAGAACGCGTCAGAAAAAAGGCGTGTCAAATCACTTCATCTGTCGGCCGCAAGATGTTTTGACGGCAACTTTTCGGAAGCGCCTTGTTTTGAACACGGCGCTTTCCTTCTGTCCCCGCGCGAATTCAATTCATCATTCGGAGAACAGACTCATGCGACTTTCCACACTCGGTATCGCCATCGCTGCGCTCGTCGCATCGATCGCCAGCGCCAACGCACTGCCGCCGGTTCGCGCCGGCATCCTGCAATGCCAGGGCGGCCAGAACGTCGGCTTCGTCGTCGGTTCCGTGACCAGCCTGCAATGCGTGTTCCAGAGCGAAGGCCGCCGTCCCGAACCCTACATCGCAACCGTGCACCGGTATGGACTCGATCTCGGCATCACCGAGCAGACCCGGCTGACCTGGGCCGTGAACGCGCCGACCGGGCGGGTTGGACGCGGCGATCTCGCCGGCAATTACGGCGGCGTCGGCGCCAACGCCTCGGTCGGCGTCGGCTTCGGCGGCAACTTCCTGGTCGGCGGTCCGCAGAATTCCTACGCGCTGCAGCCGATCAGCGTGCAGGGCCAGACCGGGCTGAACGTCGCGGCGGGGGTCGCCAACATCGAGCTCGAACCGGTGCAGTTCGGACGCGGCGGCGCGCCGCGGCAGCATCGCCGGCATCATCGTCATCGCGGCTGAGCAACCGCAGCAGTCAATGCGAGAGAGGCCCGCGCAAGCGGGCCTTTTTTTTTGTGCGTTCACGTCATTCCGGGGCAGCCCGCAGGGTGAACCCGGAATCTCGATGTGATGAACACCCAGTATCGCTACGACGGATTCCGGGTTCGCGCTTACGCGCGCCCCGGAATGACGATGGCACGGCCAAAATCTGGAACCGCTGCCGCCATTATGCCATAGAGAAGCCGGCGCCGAGGCAGTGGCGCTGTCTTGATTCTCTGCTCGCATCACATCTTTCAGCTGGAGATTTCTTCATGCGCCGCTCATTCGTCCTTGCCGGGGTCGCCGCGACCTTGCTGGCCGCATCCTTCGCCGGCGCCAATGCCCAGCAGCCGATGACAGCGCGTGCAGGTCGGCATCCTCGAATGCCGCGGCGGTGCCAGCGTCGGCTTCATCGTCGGCTCGGTCACCAATCTCGGCTGCGTGCTGCGCGCCGAGGGCATGCCGGAGGACCGCTATGTCGCGACCATCCGCAAGGTCGGCCTCGATCTCGGCATCACCCAGGAATCGGCGCTGGCCTGGGGCGTGTTCGCGCCGGTGGCGCGGCTTGGGTCCCGGCGATCTCTCCGGCAATTATGCCGGCGCGCAGGGCAGCGCCACGCTCGGCGTCGGCGTCGGCGGCAACGCGCTGGTCGGCGGCTCGGCCAATTCGATCGCGCTGCAGCCGCTCAGCGTGCAGGGCCAGGTCGGCCTCAGCGTCGCGGCCGGGCTGGAAAGCCTGGAACTGCGGCCGGGAAGGTGAGACCAACGCGCGTACCTTCCGCCGTCATTGCGAGGAGCTCTTGCGACGAAGCAATCCAGCTTTGCTGCAGCAAAGCTGGATTGCTTCGCTGACGCTCGCAATGACGGGTTGATGGTCCGGCGCCTATAGCTCACCGTCACGATGCACCGCAGCGACGTTTTTCCCGCTTGCCAAAATCCCGGGACGGGCGGAGCATCCGTCTGCCGACCCAATCACGGGCCGAGCTCCAACCAAGGAGGCGGCGATGGGACAAGACGTCAGAAGTCCCCGCGGTCCACGGTGCATTGCGCTGGTGGGCCCTTTCCAAAGCGGTAAAACCACACTTCTCGAAGCGATCTTGGCGCGCACCGGCGCCATCCCGCGGGCCGGCAGCGTCGATGCCGGAACTTCGGTCGGCGACGCCAGCGCCGAGGCCCGCCGCCACAAGATGGGCGTCGGCCTCACCGCCGCCACCACCACCTTCATGGGCGACAGCTACACCTTCATCGATTGTCCCGGCTCGGTCGAATTCGCGCACGACATGCGCGCCGCGATCCCGGCGGTCGATGCCGCGGTCGTGGTCTGCGAGGCGGACGAGAAAAAGCTGCCGCAGCTGCAGATCATCCTGCGCGAGCTCGAAGATCTCGGCATCCCGCGCTTTCTGTTTCTCAACAAGATCGACCGCGCCAACAAGCGCATCCGCGAGACGCTCGCGACCTTGCAGCCGGCGTCGCGGATTCCGCTGGTGCTGCGGCAGATTCCGATCTGGAACGGCGAATTGATCGCGGGCTTCGTCGATCTGGCGCTGGAACGCGCCTTCGTCTATCGCGAACACAAGGCTTCCGAAGTCGTGGCGCTGGAAGGCGGCGATCTCGACCGCGAGAAGGAAGCCCGGTTCTCGATGCTGGAAAAGCTCGCCGATCACGACGACGCGCTGATGGAGCAATTGCTCGAGGATATTCCGCCGCCGCGCGATGCGGTGTTCGACGATCTCGCCCGCGAATTGCGCGAAGGCCTGATCTGTCCGGTGCTGCTCGGCTCGGCGATCCGCGAGAACGGCGTGCTGCGGCTGATGAAGGCGCTGCGGCATGAAGCGCCCGGCGTGGCCGAGACCGCCAAGCGTCTCGGCGCCGCTCGTCGAAGGATGCGCTCGGCTATGTGTTCAAGACCGTGCATCTGCAGCACGGCGGCAAGCTGTCGCTGACGCGCGTGCTCGCCGGCCATCTCGACGACGGCGCGACGCTGCATGTCCTCGTCGGGCGAGAGCGGCCGGGTGTCCGGCATTCTCGCGGTGCAACGGCGCGCATGACAACAAGCGCGCCTCGGCCGAGGCCGGCGAGACGGTCGCGCTCGGCAAGCTCGATACCGTCAAGACCGGCGACACGCTGTCGAGCGGCAAGACCGCGCCGCCGGCGCTGGTCAGCGTCGAGCCGTCGCCGCCGGTGCTGGCGATGGCGCTTGCGGCCGCCGACCGCAAGGACGACGTCAAGCTCGGCCAGGCCCTGTTGCGGCTGAACGAGGAAGATCCCTCGCTGACGCATGATCCACAATCCGCAGACCCACGACATCGTGCTGTGGGGGCAGGGCGAGATGCATCTGCGGGTCGCGCTGGAGCGGCTGCGCGAACGCTTCGGCGTCAACGTCAAATCGCATGCGCCGGCGATCGGCTATCAGGAGACCATCCGCAAATCGATCACCCAGCGCGGCCGGCACAAGAAGCAATCCGGCGGCCACGGCCAGTTCGGCGACGTGGTGCTGGAGATCAAGCCGATGCCGCGCGGCGGCGGTTTCGAATTCCACGAAAAGGTGGTCGGCGGCGCGGTGCCGCGCAATTATATCGGCGCGGTGGAAGAGGGCGTGGTCGACGGGCTGCTGCGCGGGCCGCTCGGCTTTCCCGTCATCGACGTGCAGGTGACGCTGACCGACGGCTCCTATCACAGCGTGGATTCCTCCGATCTCGCGTTCCGCACCGCGGCGCGGATCGGCGTCACCGAAGCGCTGCCGCAATGCCAGCCGGTGCTGCTGGAGCCGATCCATGTGGTCGAGATCGTCTGTCCGACCGAGGCCACCGCGAAGATCAACGCCATCCTGTCGGGACGGCGCGGGCAGATTCTCGGCTTCGACACCCGCGAGGGCTGGCCGGGATGGGACCGCGTCCGCGCCATGATGCCGGAAGCCGAGATCGGCGAGCTGATCGTGGAGTTGCGCTCGGCGACCGCCGGCGCCGGCAGTTTCACCCGGGACTTCGACCGCATGGCCGAAGTCACCGGCCGCGCCGCCGACCAGATCATCGCCGCGCACCGGGTCGCGGCGTGATTTAGCCGGCGAGCTTTCGCGCGGCCTTTCGCAAGTCGGCGTTGATGCGTGTTTGCCATCCGCTGCCGGTCTTGCGATAGGCCGCGAGAACGTCGTGGTCGAGACGAAGCTTCACTGCCTCCTTTGGATGTTCCAAAGGAGGCCGGCCACGCTTGATGATTTTGTCGCCGTGACGAATTTCCGCGCGGTCCAGCATCTCCTTGGTCAGCTCAGGAGCCTCGTCATACTCCGCCTTGGTGATGCGATGGGCATCAACCTTGGTCAAATCGCTTTTGATCGATTGCTTTCCCATCACTTAAATGTACCCCCAACTAATCGCTGGCGTCAAACAGCCGGGCGACGGCGGCGGCGTACACTTCTTCTTGCCAAGTGATGTTTTTTACATCATTGTAACTGTATGACATATCACTTATCCTCTTTCGTATATGGACTGACCGCATGATCACGTCGTTCCAGATGAGGGCGGCGCGGGCATTGCTTGGCATCGACCAGAGGACACTGGCCGAACTGGCCGGGGTTTCGCTGCCGACCATCCAGCGGATGGAAGCCAGCGTCGGCAATGTCCGCGGCGTCGTCGAATTCGCTGACCAGGGTGGTCGACGCCTTGAATCGCGCCGGCGTCGAACTGATCGGCGAACACGCGCGCAGCGACGATGGCGGACGCGGCGTGCGGTTGAAGGAGCCGGGTCCGCCGCGCCGGATCTGACGCGAAGGCTTTGGCATCGTCGCGACCGCGATCTCGCGACCTGACACGGGAGCAGTGCGGGCAATGAGCATCGCAAGCGGCGACCGGCCATGAGCTGCGGCGGATCAAACAGCCGAGCTTTGCCGAATTGTATCGCGCCGAAACTGCTCACGGTGCTGCGCGAAGGCTATGGCCTTGCGGATTTTCGCGCCGACGTGATCGCCGGCCTGACGGTGGCGATCGTCGCGCTGCCGCTGTCGATGGCGATCGCGATCGCATCCGGCGTCACCCCGGACCGCGGACTCTATACCGCCGTGATCGGCGGCTTCATCGTCTCGCTGCTCGGCGGCAGCCGGTTTCAGATCGGCGGACCGGCCGGCGCGTTCATCGTGCTGGTGGCGCTGACCGCCGAGCGCCATGGCATCGACGGCGTGATCCTCGCCACCTTGATGGCCGGCGTGTTCCTGATCGCCGCGGGATATCTCCGGCTCGGCACCTATATCAAATTCATTCCCTATCCGGTGACGGTGGGATTCACCGCCGGCATCGCCGTCATCATCTTCGCCAGCCAGCTCAAGGATCTCCTTGGCATTTCGCTGGCCGGAAAGGAGCCGGGCGAATTGATTCCGAAGCTGGAGGTGCTGGCGCGCTCGCTGCACACCGCCAATGCCGCGGCCATCGCGGTCTCGCTCGTCAGCATCGCCATCATCGTCGCGCTCCGAAAGCTGGCGGCCGAACTGGCCCGGCATCCTGATCGCGGTCGTCGTCGCGGCGCTCGCGACCTGGGCGCTGTCGCTGCCGGTGGAAACCATCGGCACGCGATTTGGCGGCATTCCCCGGGAATTGCCCTGGCCGGCATGGCCGGCGTTCTCGCTGGAGAAGGCGCGGGCGGTGCTGCCCGACGCGATCGCGTTCGCGCTGCTCGGCGCCATCGAGTCGCTGCTGTCGGCGGTGGTGGCCGACGGCATGACCGGCCGCCGGCATCGCTCGAATTGCGAACTGGTGGCGCAGGGCTTTGCCAATATCGGCTCGGCGCTGTTCGGCGGCATCTGCGTCACCGGCACCATCGCGCGGACCGCGACCAACGTCCGCGCCGGCGCGCGCGGCCCGATCGCCGGCATGCTGCATTCGGTGTTCCTGCTGCTGTTCATGCTGATCGCCGCACCGCTGGCGAGCTACATTCCGCTCGCGGCGCTTGCCGTCGGTGCTGGTGATCGTCGCCTGGAACATGGCGGAGAAGCACGAATTCGCGACCTTGATCCGCTCCTCGTGGGGCGACGCCACCGTGCTGCTCGCCACCTTCCTGCTGACGATCTTTCGCGATCTCACCGAAGGCATCCTGGTCGGCTTTGCGCTCGGCGCGGTGCTGTTCATCAACCGCATGGCGGAGATGACCGGCGATCGAAGCCGATACGCCGCTGGTGACCGCCGATCGCGCCGACGACGCCAATGGCGACCGCGTGCCCTACGATGCCGGCCTTGCCGCCGACCCGGACGTGCTGGTGTACCGCATCACCGGCGCGTTCTTCTTCGGCGCGGCGTCGACGGTCGGAACGGTGCTCGACAGCATCGCCGACCGCCGCAAGGCGTTCGTGGTCGATTTCGCGGCGGTGCCGTTTCTGGATTCCACCGCGGCCAATGCCATGAGCCGGGTTGCGGCAAAGGCCAGGCGGCAGGGCATCCGCGCTGTTCATCACCGGCGCATCGCCGACGGTGCGCCGGGCGCTGTTGACCCATGGCGTCAGGCCGCCGCGCGCCAGATATCGCGAAACCATTGCGCGCGCCGTCGCCGACATCAAGGGACAGCAGCAAAAGCCCGCCGCACCGGATGGTCTTGCCGCAGGTTAGCCATGCGTCGATCGGTATTTCCAACGCGGTTGTGCTTTGCAATTCGGCCGCTTTTCATGGACACTGGCGCGGCGACACGGGAAGGGGTCGTGCGAATTTGTTGCAGGCAGGCAGCGAGGAGCGCAATGGACGAGATCGGTTTGGCGTTGAAAATGCGGCGGCTTGCCGCCTGGCTGGATGGAAGATGCCAGCCGAACAGCCTCATTCGAAAGCAATTTCACGGCTCTCCCTTTGGCGATTGCTACGTCACCATCGATCCCGATCGCCAGGGTCCGATGGCCTCCGCCAATCTCAATCGCGCCTATCTGTGCGGAACCGAAGCGGGCATGGACTTCGACAGCGTCGCGCGCTTGATCGATCTGTTCAGCGCCGAAGGCGTCAAGCGGTTCTTCGTCTGGCTCAGCCCCGGTCCCAACATGGATGTCGTGCGGCGCTGGCTGGAGGGCAGCGGGCTCTCCCGCATCAGACGCACCGGCTATCCGACGCTGTGCCGCGACGTGGCACGCTCGCCGCTTCAATTCAAAACCGACCTTGAAATCCGCGAGGTCAGCGTCGAGCAGATCGAAGCCGCCCGCGACCAGCTCGGCGATACCCTGTGGCCGGAATATGTCAGGTCCGCCGGCAGCGACGGCTTCTTCCATTACATGGCATTCGACGGCGGCCGGCCGGTGGCGATTGCGGCACTCTGCGTGTTCGAAGAGCTCGGATACCTGATGGCGGCCGCGACCGCCGAGACGCATCGCAAACGCGGCGCGCAGCAGGCCCTGATTGCGAAGCGAATAGAGCGGGCCGAACAGATCGGTTGTCCGGTGCTGGTGTCGGAGACCCTCTATATGCTCGAGCATTCCTATCGCAACTTGCAGCGGGCCGGCTTTCGGGAAGCCTACGAAAAAGAAGTCTACGAATGGAACGCCTGAACAACCCGTTCTGACGATAGCATTGACAGCGAACGCGGCTTGCCCGATGTGAACAGCGGCGACGCCGCTTTTTGCCGGCGCCGCGATGGGATCGACGATGACAGCCTGACCAAAGCCCGCGCCGCATGCCTGATCGGATGGCCGGCGGCGCATTCGCGCTCGCCGCTGATCCATCATTACTGGCTGCGCACGCTCGGCATCGAAGGCGGCTACAGCATCGAGGCGGTGCCGCCCGAAGGCTTTGCCGAGTTCGTGCTGCATCTGTCGGCCCACGGCTTTGTCGGCGCCAACGTCACCCGTCCGCACAAGGAGCGCGCGCTGGCGCTGTCGATGCCGGACGCCCGCGCCCGCAGCGTCGGCGCCGCCAATACGCTGTGGTATGACGGCACCGAACTGCGCTCGACCAATACCGACATCGAAGGGTTCATCAACAATCTGGACGCCTGTGCGCCCGGTTGGGACGCGGTCGAGGACGCGCTGGTGCTGGGGGCCGGCGGGTCGGCGCGCGCGGTCGTGTTCGGGCTGATCGAGCGCGGCATCAAGCGAATCCACCTCGTCAACCGCACCATCGAACGGGCCCGGGCGCTGGCGGACCAATTCGGCGCCAGCGTTCATCCCGTCGCATGGGACGGCGTCGACGACCTGCTGCCGCGCGCCGGGCTGCTGGTGAACACGACCTCGCTCGGCATGCACGGCCAGCCCGCGCTGGAGCTCGATGCCGGCCGGCTGCCGTCGCATGCCGTCGTCGCCGACAACGTCTATGTGCCGCTGCAGACGCCGCTGCTCGCGGCGGCGCGATCGCATGGCCTGAGGACCGCCGACGGGCTCGGCATGCTGCTGCACCAGGCGGTGCGCGGATTTGAATTGTGGTTCGGGCGGCGCCCCGAAGTCACCTCCGAGCTTCGTGATCTGGTCGAAGCCGATCTCACAAAAGCTTGAGCCGGAATATCGTTGCAGCGCCGGGGTCCAATATCCGGGGTCACCGGAGATCCATTCATGCCCGTTCATCGTTCAAGCCTGCTTCGGCCGTTTGCCGCCGTCGCGATGGTGGCCGCCTCGTCGCTCTATGCGATCGCACAGGCAGCCGCCCACGCGTTGCGCATCCGCGGCACCATCGAAAGCGTCGACGGGCCGATGCTGATGATCAAGTCGCGCGAGGGCACCGACATGAAGGTGCGCGTGACCGACAATGTCGCGGTGTTCGGCGTCGCCAAGACCGCGCTGTCGGAAATCAAGGAAGGCTCCTATATCGGCGTCACCGCGATGCCGGAGCCCGACGGCACCCAGAAGGCGGTCGCGGTGCATATTTTCCCGGAAAACCAGCGCGGCGCGGCGGAAGGTTTTCGGCCCTGGGACCAGCGCGCCGGCTCGACCATGACCAATGCCACCGTGGCCCAGACGGTGAAGGGCACCGACGGCCAGAACATCCTGGTCAAATACAAGGACGGCGAAAAGAAAGTCGTGGTGCCCGAGGGCACGCCGATCGTCACCTTCGTCGCCGGCGACAAGTCCGAACTGAAGCCGGGCGCCAAGATCATCATCTTCGGCGCCGCCAAAAAAGACGACGGCACGCTGGAAGCCGCCCGCGTCAATGTCGGCCGCGACGGCATTACGCCGCCGATGTGAGCGGACTTGCCTCATCCCGCGCAACGGCTCGCCGTCGTCGCTGAGGAGCCGCGCATTTCGCGCGGCGTCTCGAAGGATGGCCGCAATTGCACATCCGTTGCGTCGATCCTTCGAGACGCGGCGAAGAGGCCGCTCCTCAGGATGAGGTCAGTGCTTGCGTCGCCCTCAAACCGCGATCACGTGGTCGTCGATCTCGGCGATGGTGTTGACGCCGCACAGCCCCATGGTCACGGTCAGCTCGTTGCGGATGAGGTCGATCGCTTTCGCCACCCCGGCCTCGCCGCCGGCGCCGAGGCCGTGAACGTAAGGCGCGGCCGATCATGCAGGATTTGGCGCCGAGCGCCAGCGCGCGCATCACGTCCTGGCCGGAGCGGATGCCGCCGTCGAACATGATCTCCATTTGCGAGCCGACGGCATCGACGATCTCCGGCAAGGCTTCGATCGACGACGGCGCGCCGTCGAGCTGGCGGCCGCCATGGTTGGAGACCACCAGCGCCTGCGCGCCGCTCTTGGCGGCTTCCTCGGCGTCCTCGACGTCGAGGATGCCCTTGAGGATCAGCTTGCCCGGCCAGATGCTGCGGATCCACTCGACATCCTTCCAGTTCAGCGAGGTGTCGAACTGCGACGCGGTCCAGGTCGACAGCGCGGTGATATCGTCGGTGCCCTTGAGATGGCCGACCAGATTGCCGAAGGTGCGGCGCTTGCCGCGCAACACCCCGGACACCCAGGCCGGCTTGGTGGCGAAATCGAAAAACTTCGACAGCGTCCATTCCGGCGGCATCGTCATGCCGTTCTTGATGTCCTGGTGGCGCTGGCCGATCACCTGCAGATCGACGGTCAGCACCAGCGCGCTGCATTTCGCGGCGATCGCGCGCTCGATCAGCGCCTTGATGAAGCCGCGGTCCTTCATGACGTAGAGCTGAAACCAGAACGGCTTCTCGACATTCTGCCGCGACGTCCTCGATCGAGCAGATCGACATCGTGCTCAGCGTGAACGGAATGCCGGCGGCCTGCGCGGCGCGGCAGGCGGCGATTTCGCCGTCGCCGTGCTGCATGCCCAGCAGTCCGACCGGCGCCAGGATCAGCGGCATCGAGGCGGGCTCGCCGAGAATCGTGGTCGAGAGATCGCGTTTCGACACGTCGACCAGGATGCGCTGGCGGAATTTGATCTGCTGAAGATCGTCGCAATTGGCGCGCAGCGTATCTTCGGAATAGGAGCCGCGATCCGCATAGTCGAAGAACGCTTTCGGCACCCGGCGCTTGTGAAGCTGGCGCAGATCCTCGATGCAGGTGATGTGTTTCATGAGCGTTCCCGGCCCTTCTTGTATTTGTCGCTTTGACTGTTCATCTAGCATGCTTGGGCCCACCCGCAAAATCGCTGCGCGGGAACAGGCGACCGACCAGGAGGGCATCCATGACCGGACCACGCTCCGAACCCGAAAGACGCCAAGGGCGCAAAGCGAGAAGCGCCGGCTGGATCAGGCCCTGGAGGAGGGGCTGGAGGAGACCTTCCCGGCTTCGGACCCGGTCAATGTCACCCAGCCGGCGCCCTCGAAGGCGGACCATCACATCAAGCGCCAGGATTGACGGGCCGCCGCCCGAACGCCTGTCGTCGGCATAATTCCAGTATTAACAATATGTTAAGTGCCATATCGGCGGATCGGCCGCCGGTAATGATTCATCATATTTTTTGAAGCCATTTTAGTCCCGGAGGCATTATAACCCGCGACACGCTATGATGGCGGGCGTTCGAGGCTTCTTGCCGGGGTGGCTGGAGAGCCTCGAGTCTGTGCCTGAGCGATGCTGGGGGTCACATGAGCCGCAAATATTTCGGGACCGACGGGATTCGGGGCCGTGCCAATGGTCTGATCACGCCGGAGCTGGCGCTCAAGGTCGGGCAGGCGGCCGGACTGGTGTTTCAGCGCGGCGAGCATCGCCATCGCGTCGTCATCGGCAAGGATACCCGTCTGTCCGGCTACATGATCGAATACGCGATGGTGGCCGGCTTCACCTCGGTCGGCATGGACGTGCTGCTGCTCGGCCCGATGCCGACGCCGGCGGTGGCGATGCTGACCAAGTCGATGCGCGCCGATCTCGGCGTGATGATTTCCGCTTCGCATAATCTGTTCGAGGACAACGGCATCAAGCTGTTCGGCCCGCAGGGTTTCAAGCTTTCCGACGACGTCGAAAAGCAGATCGAGCAGTTGCTCGACGAATCGCTCGACAAGCGGCTGGCGCAGAGCGCCAGCCTCGGGCGCGCCCGCCGTATCGACGGCGTCCATGACCGCTACATCGAATTCGCCAAGCGCACGCTGCCGCGCGATCTCAGCCTCGACGGGCTGCGCGTCGTGGTCGATTGCGCCAATGGCGCGGCCTACAAGGTGGTGCCGGAAGCGCTGTGGGAACTGGGCGCCGACGTGATTTCGATCGGCGTCGAGCCCGACGGATTCAACATCAACAAGGAATGCGGATCGACCTCGCCGGAGGCGCTGAGCCGCAAGGTGCGCGAAATGCGCGCCGATATCGGCATCGCGCTCGATGGCGACGCCGACCGCGTCATCCTGGTCGACGAGCGCGGACATGTGGTCGATGGCGACCAGTTGCTCGCGGTGATCGCGCAAAGCTGGAAGGAAGACGGCCGCCTCGCCAAGCCGGGCATCGTCGCCACCGTGATGTCGAATCTCGGACTGGAGCGTTTCCTCGAAGGCCAGGGCATCGAGCTGGTGCGCACGCCGGTCGGCGACCGCTACGTGCTCGAGCAGATGCTGAGCCGCGGCTACAATCTCGGCGGCGAGCCCTCCGGTCACATCATCCTGTCGGACTACGCCACCACCGGCGACGGCTTCGTCGCCGCGCTTGCAGGTGCTCGCGGTGGTGCAAAAGCTTCGCCGCCCGGTGTCGGAAGTCTGCCACCGCTTCGATCCGCTGCCGCAGATCCTCAAGAACGTGCGCTATCGCAGCGGCAAGCCGCTCGACGATGCCGAGGTCAAATCGGCGATCGACGCCGGCGAGAAGCGGCTCAACGGCCATGGCCGGCTGCTGGTGCGCTCGTCCGGCACCGAGCCGGTGATCCGCGTGATGGGCGAGGGCGACGATCGCATCCTGGTCGAGGAAGTGGTCGATCACATCGTCTCCGCGCTCGGCCACGCCGCGGCGGCCTGAGCGCCGCTATTCGCAATCGCAGCCATTTTCTAATGGCGCTGGTCGGCGCGGCGCCGGCAGCGTAGGAAATGCCTATTGCGCTCGCGAATCTTCCGGGAATCACCGCTTTGAACAAGCCCGTCATCGTCTCCGAAGAAGCCCTGGTCGCGCCGGTGGTGGTGCCGGATGCTGACCGCCGGTTCCGCCGGCCAAGGCGGCGCAGGGCCGGCCTATGTCGTGCTCGGCGGCATCAGCTTCTCGCATTTCCTCAACGACACCATGCAGTCGCTGATCCCGTCGGTCTATCCGATCCTGAAGGACAGCTATGCGCTCGACTTCGCGCAGATCGGACTGATCACGCTGGCGTTCCAGTTCACCGCGTCGCTGCTGCAGCCGGTGGTCGGCCATTTCACCGACAAGAAGGCGCAGCCGTTTTCGCTCGCCATCGGCATGGGCTTTACGTTCTTCGGCCTGCTGCTGCTCAGCGTCGCGCAGCAATTATCCCGTCATCCTGATTGCGGCGGCGCTGGTCGGGCTCGGTTCGGCGGTGTTCCATCCGGAATCGGCGCGGATCGCGCGGCTGGCTTCGGGCGGGCGTTACGGCTTCGCGCAATCGGTGTTTCAGGTCGGCGGCAATTTCGGCTCCGCGATGGGGCCGGTGCTGGCGGCGTTGATCGTGGTGCCGTTCGGCCAGCCCAGCATCGCCTGGTTTTCGCTCGATCGCGTTTCTGGCGATCGTGATCCTGTGGCGGATCGGGCATTGGTACAAGCCGCAGATCGCGACGAAGAAAGCCGGCGCCGATCCAGCCGCATCCGGACGCGCCGAGTTCGCGCCGCGTCAAGATCGCGCTGGTCGTGCTGGTCGCGCTGGTGTTCTCCAAGCAGCTCTATGTTTCGAGCCTGTCGAGCTATTACATCTTCTATCTGATCGACAAGTTCGA
Organism: uncultured Alphaproteobacteria bacterium; assembly: GCA_963742695.1. GTDB lineage: Bacteria > Pseudomonadota > Alphaproteobacteria > Rhizobiales > Xanthobacteraceae > Bradyrhizobium. The sequence continues at coordinate 118,650 of CAVUNF010000043.1, read as the reverse complement.
CGTCTCGACCCAGGCCGCCCAGCTCTATCTGTTCATTTTCCTGGCCGCGAACGCGGTAGGGGCGTTCTTCGGCGGGCCGCTCGGCGATCGCTTCGGCCGCAAATACGTCATCTGGTTTTCGATCCTCGGCGCGCTGCCGTTCACGCTGGCGCTGCCCTATGCCGGCCTGTTCGCCAGCGCGGTGCTGACGGTGTTCATCGGCCTGATCATCTCGTCGGCGACGTCGTCGATCATCGTGTTCGCGCAGGAATTGATGCCGCACCGGTTCGGGATGATCTCCGGCGTGTTCTTCGGCGTTCGCGTTCGGCATCGGCGGCCTCGGCGCCGCGGTGCTCGGCAAGCTCGCCGACCATACCGGCATCGCCTTCGTCTATCAGGTCTGCGCGTTCCTGCCGGCGATCGGGCTGCTCGCGGTGTTCCTGCCGAAGATGCCGAAAGCCGCGCGGCTGAGAAAGCATTGCCGCGCGCCGAGGCGCGGGCATCCACGCGCAATCGCTCGCGGATTTTCATCAAGACATTGTTAGGATTGTGGCGATTTCGCCATTTTTTGCGCTGCCGGTTTCATCGCGTCCGCAAAAAATCTTCGCGAGATTATCAACCTTAAAAATTAGGGTTAAGCGCCGCTTAAGCATTTGGTGGCATCGTCCGACCGTGAGTTTTTAGATGTGAGGCCTCCGCTGTCTGCCTCACCGGACAAAAGGACGAAGCCAATGCGTAGCGTTAAGTCTCTCGTTGCCGCCGGAGCGGCATCCCTGTTGTCGTCGGTGGCGTTTGCAGCCGACATGCCTTCCATCATGCCGCCGCCGCCGATGTACGCTCCGCCCCCGGTCGAGGATTTCGGCGGCTGGTATCTGCGCGGCGATATCGGCTTCAGCAATCAGCAGGTCAAGCCGCCTCGAACAATGCGCTCGACACCGTCGGCAACCCCACGTCGGCTGCAGCAGCAACGAGCTTCGACACCGCCGGCATCTTCGGCCTCGGCGTCGGTTATCAGTTCAACAACTGGTTCCGCGCCGACGTCACCGGCGAATATCGCGGCAATTCGCAATTCTTCGGAACCGATCACCTGTCACCTAACGCGGGCCCTGGCATATCGGCGTCGACACCTATCACGCCACCAAGTCCGAATGGGTCGTTCTCGCCAACGCCTATGTCGATCTCGGCACCTGGTGGTGCATGACGCCGTTCATCGGCGCCGGCGTCGGCGGCGCGCGGGTTTCGATCGCCAACTTCACCGACCAGGGCTATCGATCAGCGGCGCTCCCGCCGGTGCCACGGCCTCGGCCTTGCGGCGACAACGTCTCGAAGTGGAATTTTGCCTGGGCGCTGCATGCCGGTCTCGCCTACAAGGTCACGCCGAACTTCACGGTCGAACTCGCCTATCGCTATCTCGATATGGGTGACGGCCTGACCGGCGATCGTCCGGACCTTCGACGGTGCCAACACCGTCGTCAACCCGATCGACCTTCAAGAACATCACCTCGCATGACGTGAAGCTCGGCGTGCGCTGGGATCTCGAGCAGCCCGCCGGTCTACGCGCCGCCGCTGATGCGCAAGGGCTGATCGAGCCTCTGATCTGTTAATCTTTCTTAACGGCGCGGGATTTTCCCGCGCCGTTTTGCTTTGCGTCAGCGCCATGCAGGCGCCGCGTCACGCGAAATCGGATTGCCGATTTTCGGACAAGATCATGCCGATCAGAGCGCCGCGACAACGATTGGTTAAGGTTAACGAGCCATGATCAGCGCCAAGTCAGAGTGTTCGATGGGAGCGTTGCGATGCGTAGATTTTTGCTGGCGGCGGTGATGTTCGGGAGCGAGGTCCGGCGCGCAGGCGGCCGACATGCCCGATTTCCTTCGCGGTTCGCTTCACGCGACGGGCTGACGACCGACCAGAGAACTGGGACGGCTAGTACGTCGGCGGCCAGGTCAGCTATTCCTGGACCAACATGGATTCATCGGCGCGAACCGTCGTGTCCACGACCAACATGCTATTTCGCAGCACGACGCTGCAGGTCGGCGTGACCGACATTGGCACGTGCTGGGCCGGGCAACGCACAAGCTCGCGGTTTCGGCTACGGCGCCTTCGTCGGACGCAACTGGCAATGGGAAGACGTCGTCCTCGGCGTCGAGGCCAACTACAATTCATCGGCAAGTTCGGCGGCATCGGCGGCCAGCATCCTGGGCCGATTCAGTACCTCGATCCGGCCTCGATTATGCCGCCGGCTCGACGCATCGACAGCCTGACGCTGATGGCAGTGCTCGCTGAAGTCAAGGACGAGGTACGCTCCGCGGCGCGCGCCGGCTGGGCCACCGGCGATTTCCTGCCTTATCTGTTCGGCGGCCTTGCGGTCGGGCGGATGGATGTCACGCGCACGGTCAACGAGTGCCGTGACAGGACGATCTTCGATGCCGCGGCTGGTTCGACGACTTCCGCTGCCGCAGTTTGCGCAACGTCGACGACGCAAGAACGCAACCTCATCGTAGTCGGCTGGACCGCCGGTCTCGGCGTGGAATACATGCTGTGGAGCAGCGTTGTTCATGCGCGGCGAATGGGAATACACCAAGTTCGCTGTCGGTCATCGAATACGTCGATCACAGCATCAACACCGTGCGCGCCGGTCTCGGCTACAAGTTCTGACCGTCGCAGGTCGCGCCGCGGCCTTGACAGAACCAGTTGACAGCGGCTGGTTCCGATGCCGGCTGTCGTGTCCGGAGAGCCGGCGCAACTGATGAAAATCTACGGCGATACCAATTCGGGCAATTGCCTGAAGGTGAAATGGGTCTGCGACAAGCTGGCGCTGCCCTACAGCTGGATCGATGTCGACACGCTCAAGGGCGAGACGCGCACGACGCAGTTCCTCAAGCTCAACGGCGCCGGCCAGGTGCCGACGGTCGAATTCGACGACGGCCGCGCGCTGGCGCAATCCAACGCCATCATCCGCTATCTCGCCCGCGGCAGCGATCTCATTCCCGCCGACGCCTTTGCGGCGGCGAAAATGGACGAATGGCTGTTCTGGGAACAATACAGCCACGAGCCCTATATCGCGGTCTGCCGCTTCCAGATGGTCTATCTCGGCAAGCCCGCCTCCGATCTCGATCCCGACAAGATCAAGCGCGGCTATGCCGCGCTGGCGCGGATGGAGCACCAGCTGGCCGCGACGCGGTTCCTGGTCGGCGATGCCGTTTCGCTCGCCGACGTCTCGCTGCTGGCCTATACCCGGTCGCGCATGAAGGCGGCTTTCACCTCGACGGCTATGCCGCGGTGCGGCGCTGGATCGGCGAGGCCGAAGCAGCGCTCGGCCTGCCGCCGGCGCGCTGAGCGTTTACGGAGACACATCATGGCCGCGACTTCCTCCGTCACCATCCGCCGCGCGCCGCCGCGACGACGTCGGCGCCATCGTCGCGATGCTGGCGGACGATCCGCTCGGCCGCGCGCGCGAGCGGCTCGAGGATCCGTTGCCGCCGTCCTATTTCCGGGCGTTCGAGGCGCTCGACCGCGATCCGAATATCCAGCTCGTGGTCGCGGAGGAGGCGACGGACGCGTCGTCGGCTGCCTGCAGCTCTGCATCCTGCCGGGATTGAGTTCGCAGGGCGCCTCGCGCGGCCTGATCGAGGACGTCCGCGTCGCCGCGCATTGCCGCAGCCGCGGCATCGGCGAGCAACTGGTGCAATGGGCGGTCGCCGAGGCGCGCGCCAAGGGTGCAAGCTGGTCGAATTGCTGACGCATCAACACCCGCGTCGATGCGCAGCGGTTCTACGCGCGGCTCGGATTTCAGCCGAGCCATGTCGGCATGACGCTGCGGTTTTGATGTCGGTCTGATTGCCGACGCCGATTCGCGCGGCCATTGCGCGCATTGCGAAACGCGTTTTGCGATTCGTTCCGGTTAACGCGCGATAAACTAACCAGCCCTTCGTAATTTTTTCCGCGGAACGATCCGTGACATGCTGACGTATCCCGTCGGGCTCGGGCAGCTTGGGGATTTGCAGCATGAAAAATTATTCGATTGTCAGGATCGGCAACGAGTACGTCGTGCAGGCCGACGAAAAAAGCGTTCTGAAAATCGCCAGCCGGCGAAGGGCCGCGAGGCTCGTCACCGATGCGGACGGACTGCTGGAATCGCAGCCCGCTCCGCCGGACCTCGGCGCAGGCGCCGCAGCCGAGCCATCAATCGACCTGTGATCCCAGGGTCATAGCCTGATCCTGTCCGAAGTTCCTTGACGATTCCGGCCGATTCCCTTATGCACCGCGGCGGGACACCTCCCCCCAACGGGAGGCTTACTATCTGGAAGGATAGATCATGACTGCAGCGAAGCCCGCTTCGCGGCCGAATGTGCCGCATTTTTCGTCCGGCCCCTGTGCCAAGCGCCCCGGCTGGAACGCCCAAAATCTCAAAGACGCCGCGCTCGGCCGTTCGCATCGCGCGAAGATCGGCAAGGCCAAGCTCAAGCTCGCGATCGAACTGACGCGCGAAGTGCTTGAAGTGCCCGCCGATTACAAGATCGGCATCGTGCCGGCGTCCGATACCGGCGCGGTCGAAATGGCGCTGTGGTCGCTGCTCGGCGCGCGGCCCGTCACCACGATCGCCTGGGAATCCTTCGGCGAAGGCTGGGTCAGCGATATCGTCAAGGAATTGAAGCTCAAGGACGTCACCAAGCTGCACGCCGGCTATGGCGAAATCCCCGATCTCGCCAAGGCCGATCCCGCCTCCGACATCGTCTTCACCTGGAACGGCACCACCTCGGGCGTGCGCGTTCCCAATGCCGACTGGATCAGCGCGACCCGCGAAGGCCTCACCATCTGCGACGCCACCTCGGCGGCGTTCGCGCAGACAGCTCGACTGGCCCAAGCTCGATGTGGTGACGTTCTCCTGGCAGAAGGCGCTGGGCGGCGAGGCCGCGCACGGCATGCTGGTGCTGAGCCCGCGCGCGGTGGAGCGGCTCGAGAGCTACAAGCCGGCCTGGCCGCTGCCGAAGATCTTCCGCATGACCAAGGGCGGCAAGCTCAACGAAGGCATCTTCGAAGGCGAGACCATCAACACGCCGTCGATGCTGTGCGTCGAGGATTATCTCGACGCGCTGAACTGGGGCAAGTCGGTCGGCGGCCTCAAGGCCCTGATGGCGCGCGCCGACGCCAACACCAAAGTGCTCGCCGACTGGAAGGCGAAGACGCCGTGGATCGATTTCCTGGCCAAGGATCCGGCGATCCGCTCCAACACCTCGGTGTGCATGAAGGTGGTCGATCCCGCGATCACGTCGCTGACGCGCGGACGCGCAGGCCGACTTTGCCAAGAAGCTGGTCGCGCTGGTGGAGAAGGAAGGCGCCGGCTACGATTTCGCGCATTACCGCGATGCGCCGGCGGGCCTGCGGATCTGGTGCGGCGCCACCGTGGAAGCCAGCGACGTCGCGCTGCTGACGCAGTGGATCGACTGGGCGTTCGCCGAGACGAAGGCCTCGCTCGCCAAGGCGGCGTAGATACTTCACCCTTCCCGTCATGGCGGAGGGTCGACGCACGCGCCAGGTGCGGCGGAGTCGAGGTGATAGCCTCCCAACCCGGCGTACGCGCAATTTCAGCATCGACGGTTTCACCCCACCCCGGCGCTTTGCGCCGACCCTCTCCCTCAAGGGGAGGGCGAAGGAACATCCCATGACAAAACCCAAAGTTCTCATTTCCGACGCGCTGTCGCCCGCCGCCGTGCAGATCTTCAAGGATCGCGGCATCGACGTCGATTTCCAGCCCAATCTCGGCAAGGACAAGGACAAGCTCGCCGAGATCATCGGCAATTACGACGGCCTCGCGATCCGCTCCGCCACCAAGGCGACCGCGAAGATCATCGAGAAGGCGACGCGGCTGAAGGTGATCGGCCGCGCCGGCATCGGCGTCGACAATGTCGAAATTCCCGCCGCCACCGCCAAGGGCATCATCGTGATGAACACGCCGTTCGGCAATTCGATCACCACCGCCGAACACGCCATCACCCTGATGCTGGCGCTGGCGCGCGAAATTCCGCAGGCCGACGCCTCGACCCAGGCCGGCAAGTGGGAGAAGAACCGCTTCATGGGCGTCGAGATCACCGGCAAGACGCTGGGCGTGATCGGCTGCGGCAATATCGGCTCGATCGTCGCCGACCGCGCGCTGGGCCTGCGCATGAAGGTGATCGCGTTCGATCCGTTCCTGTCGCCGGAGCGCGCCAAGGACATCGGCGTCGAGAAGGTCGATCTCGACGATCTGCTCAAGCGCGCCGATTTCATCACCCTGCACACGCCGCTGACCGAGAAGACCAAGAACATCCTCGATGCGGCGGCGCTGGCGAAGATGAAAAAGGGCGTGCGCATCATCAATTGCGCGCGCGGCGGCCTGGTCGACGAGCAGGCGCTGGTCGATGCGCTGAATTCCAAGCATGTCGCGGGCGCCGCCTTCGACGTGTTCGTCGAGGAGCCGGCGACGTCCAACGTGCTGTTCGGCCATCCCAACGTGATCTGCACGCCGCATCTCGGCGCCGCCACCACCGAAGCGCAGGAGAACGTCGCGCTGCAGGTCGCCGAGCAGATGTCGGACTATCTGCTGAACGGCGCGATCTCCAACGCGGTCAATTTCCCGTCGATCACGGCGGAAGAGGCGCCGAAGCTGCGGCCGTTCATCGAGCTTGCCGAAAAGCTCGGCTCGTTCGCCGGCCAGCTCACCGAGAGCGGCATCTTCAAGGTGCAGATCACCTATGAGGGCCATGTCGCCGAAATGAAGATCAAGGCGCTGACCTCGGCGGCGCTGTCCGGCCTGCTGCGGCCGATGCTGGGCGACGTCAACGTGGTCTCGGCGCCGGTCGTCGCCAAGGAGCGCGGCATGGTGGTCGACGAGATCGTGCGCGCGGCGCAGAGCGACTACGAAAGCCTGATCACGGTCACCGTCACCACCGAGCGGCAGGAGCGCTCGGTGTCGGGCACGGTCTATGCCGACGGCAAGCCGCGGCTGGTCGACATCAAGGGCATCCGGGTCGATGCCGAGTTCGGCAAGTCGATGATCTACGTCACCAACGAGGACAAGCCGGGCTTCATCGGCGGCTTCGCCAGCCTGCTCGGCGACGCCAAGATCAACATCGCGACCTTCCATCTCGGCCGCAACAAGCAGGGCGGCGACGCCATCGCGCTGGTCGAGATCGACGGCGCGGTGCCGGCGGACGTGCTCGCCAAGGTGCAGGCGCTGCCGCAGGTCAAGCAGGCCAAGGCGCTGGTGTTTTAAACGCGACGGCGGAATCTTTCCCCTCTCCCCTTGTGGGAGAGGGTGGCTCGAATGAGCGCAGCGAATTCGAGACGGGTGAGGGGTCTGCGGATCGGGACCCCTCATCCGGCACGGACTTTGTCCGTGCCACCTTCTCCCACAAGGGGAGAAGGGAAGAGAAGAAGCGCCCGCCCGCCCTTCGGCTCGCGCCTTACCGTCACCCCAATTGAACCGGTTCCTTGTTCGCAGCGTCTCATCACTGCTGGTGATGCGACCGGACCTGTCCGGTCGCACCGGACCGGCCGGGACATTGCGCGCCGCGCGCCGGGATTTGAGGAAGGGAATTTCATGCGAATGATTGCGAACAGTCTTGTCACGACCAGCCTGGTCGTTGTTGCGGCGTTTGCCGCTGTCCCGGCCAAGGCGGCCGATCTAGACGCCACTTCGGCCGTCGATGCCGTTACCGTCTATCCCGATGGCGCCAGCGTCACGCGCGTCATCACGGCTCGATATTGCCAGCCGGCGACAATACGCTGGTGCTCAAGGATTTTCCGCTGACGCTGGATCCCTCCTCGCTGCGGGTCGAGGGCGAGGCGGGCGCGAAGCTGACCATCGGTGCGATCGATACCAGGCCGCCGCGCGCCGCACCGCCGGTCAACCTGCCCGAACTCGACAAGCGGATCGAGGCGCTGAAGGACGAGCGCGCCAATCTGCAAGGCGCGATCGACGCCGCCACCGCGCGCCGCAAATTCGCCGAGCGTTTTGCCGAAGCCTCGCCGGCGGGAATCGGCGAAAAGGGCGAGGCGCGTCCGCTCGCCGAATGGCGCGCGGCCTTTGCCGCGGTCTCCGAGGAAGTCGCGGCCGCGGACACCGCCATCCGCGAGGCCGAACGCAAGCAGCGCGACATCGACCGCGAGATCGCGCGGCTGGAATCCGATCGCGCGGCCAAGCCGCCGAGCAAGCTCGAAGTCCGGATCGATCTCGCCGCCGCCGCCGCGACCAAGGCGACGCTGCGGGTGACCTACGCGGTTCGCAATGCGCGCTGGGCGCCGCTCTACGACGCCCGGCTCGACACCGGCGCCAAGGACCGCAAGCCGGCGCTGGAACTGGTGCGCCGCGCCGAAATCACGCAGACGACCGGCGAGGACTGGTCGAATGTCGCGCTGGCCGTCTCGACCGTGCGCACCGCGCGCGGCGGCAAGGCGCCCGAGCTGAATTCGCTGATCGTGCAGTATCCGCAACCGCCCCGCGGCCGCTGGCCGCGGGCAGCGCTTCGGATATGGCGAGGCCGCGCTCGATGCGATGGCGGCAGCCGCGCCGGTGATGTCGGCCGAAATGCCGGCGCAACGCGCCGAGGAGCAGCAGGCCACGGCGGAAGTCAGCGGCTTCCAGGTCATGTTCAGGATTCCCGGCCGCGTCAGCGTCGGCGCCAGCGAAGGCGCCAAGAGCCTGCGCATCTCCACCGCGACCATCGCGCCCGATCTCCCCGTGCGCTCGGCGCCGGTGATCGACCCGACCGCGTTTCTCGAAGCGAGCTTCAAGCAGGCCGAAGACGCGCCGCTGCTGCCGGGCCGGGTCTCGATCTATCGCGACGGCGTGTTTGTCGGCCGCGGCCGATGGCCGCCGCCAGCAAGGACGAAACGGTGCGGCTCGGTTTCGGCGCCGACGACAAGGTCAAGATCGAGCGCCCGGTGGTCAAACGCAACGAGGGCTCGGCGGGCCTGATCGTGACGACATCGAAGACCGACGAGCGCTCGTTCAAGACCTTTGTTCGCAACGGCCATGATTTCCCGATCCGGATCGCGATCGAGGATCAATTGCCGGTCAGCGAGAACGAGGACATCCAGGTCGAGATGCTGTCGTCGACCACGCCGCCGACCGCGACCAATCTGCGCGACAAGCGCGGCGTGCTGGAATGGGCGTTCGAGGCCAAGCCGGGCGAAGTCAAGGATATCGCCTTCGCATGGCGCGTGCGCTGGCCCAAGGACAAGGGCGTCGTGATGACGCCGGGCGGGTGACGCGTCGCGGCGCTGCTGCTGTTGATTTCCTTCTTACCTCTCCCGCTTGCGGGAGAGGTCGCCGCATGCGCGTTGCGCGGCGGATGGGGGATCTCGGTCGAGTCCGCGGCTGAGGAAGACCTCCACCCCGCCCTCCCCCGCAAGCGGGAGAGGGAGAAGAAGATAGCGCGACCGCCGCGTAGGGAAGCGCTGTCCTACTTCGCCTTCAAGAAATCGCCGACCTCCAGCAGTATGAACTCATTGTCGTCGGCCTTGTTGGGATCGCGGCTCGACGAGAACGGCAGGTTGTTGTCGTTGCCGACGATGATGTGGGTCTCATCGACGCGGTCGACGTTCTCGATGGTGAAGAACGGGAAGGTCAGCACGCCGTCGTTGAGCGGCTTGCGCGCCTTCTTGTCGGGATCCCTGATCTTCATCAGGTCGATATAGGCGATCTTGCGGACCGGCTTGCCGACGTTGGCGTCGCTGAGATCGATCTTGTAGACGCGCTTGAACTTGGCGAGGTCGGGGAAGCAATTGTCGCCGCGGGTGCCTTGCGGGCAGGCCTTGTCCGCGGTGCCTTCGCCGTTGTCGCGCTCGATGATCAGGCCGCTCGAGGCGTCGATCATGTTGAAGTCGCCGATCGCATTGCCGTTCTGCTCGAACACATAGTGCCAGTAGCGGCCGGTGAACTTTTCCGCCGCGACGTCGAATTCGAGAATCCGCGAGGCTTCCTTGCCGTCGACCTTTTCCCAATCCTTCTTTTCGGCATCCCACAACGGGCCTTCCAGCAGGCCGTACAGGAACTTGCCGTCCTTCGAGCCGGCAAAACCTTCATAGCCCCTGGAGCGGCGCAGATTGACGGTGGTGTAGCTCGCGCCGGGCGCTGCCGGCGACTGCACCGACCAATGGTCCGGCGAACGCACCGGCTTGCCGTCGGCCATGGTGTCGAACACCGCCAGCACCTTGCCGGTCTTGTCGGCCTTCAGGATGTAGGGGCCGAACTCGTCGCCGATCCAGAAGGTGTCGCCGATGATCTGAAAGCCCTCGGTGTCGAAGTCCGAGCCGGTGAGGTAGCGTTTCGCGGTGTCTTCATGCGCGATACGGAACGGCACCTTCTTGTCGGGATCGTGCAGGAAGACGGTCTCCTGGCGCTCGATCTTGCCGGTGGCCCAGTCGATCTTGTGGCGGTTCAGGTACAGCATCGAATCCGGCGAGTTGTAGCGCGAGCCCATGCCGTTGTCGGTGAGCACCCAGAACGAACCGTCGGGCATCGTCTTGATGCCGGAATGGCCCTGCAGCGGCTGGCCCTTGAACGGCAGCGACACGCCGGTCGCCCGCTCGTAGGATTTTCCCATCACGCTGCCGACGGCATCGACGCGGCGGCCGGTCGTGTATTTGCCCGAGGTCTTGAGATCGTTCGGTGCGTCGGCGGGCGCATCGACGAACGATTGCGCCGGCAGCACCGCGTGCCCCTTGAGGGTGGCCGGAAACTCACCTTCGCCTTGCGCGTAGGCGGCGCCGGTAATCAGAAAAATCGACGCGACGGAACACAGCAGTGACATGCGCATGGTTAGTCTCCTGGAGTTGACCATGCGGTGTTGTGGGCAGCGCGCGTTACAGCGCGCTGACAGTTTTGTGAAGCGACAGTGACGCCTGTGGGCGGTCGTGCGGCCTTACGCCGCCGGGCGCAGGATCACTCCTTCACCGCCCCCGTCAGCGACGAGACATAATAGTCGACGAACAGCGAGTAGAAGATCGCGACCGGCAGCGAGCCGAGCAGGGAGCCCGCCATCAGCGCGCCCCACTGGTAGACGTCGCCGGACACGAGCTCGGTCAGGATCGCGACCGGCACCGTCTTGTTGGCGCTGCTCTGGATGAAGGCCAGCGCGTAGATGAACTCGTTCCACGACAGCGTGAAGCTGAAAATGCCCGCCGAAATCAATCCGGGCACGGCGAGCGGAAGCGTGATCCGCCACAGGATCTGCAGCCGCGTCGCGCCGTCGACCAGCGCGCATTCCTCCAGCTCGTACGGGATCGACTTGAAATAGCCGATCAGGAGCCAGGTGCAGAACGGCACCAGGAAGGTCGGATACACCAGGATCAGCGCCAGCGGACTGTCGAACAGGCCGAACTGCACCACCACCGTCGCCAGCGGAATGAACAGGATCGACGGCGGCACCAGATAGGCCAGATAAATTCCGAGGCCGACATAGGGGCTGCCCCGGAAACGCAGCCGCTCGATCGCGTAGGCCGCCAGCGTGCTGGCGAACAGCGAAAGGAAGGTGGCGCTGATCGAAACGAACATCGTGGTCTTCAGCCAGCTCGGATAGGCGGTGTTGAACAGCAGATGCTTGATATGCGCGAGCGTCGGCGACGAGATCCAGAACGGATTATGCTCCTTGTAATTGAGCAGTTCGGCGTTCGGCTTGAACGACGTGATCCCCATCCAGTAGAACGGAAACAGCAGGATCAGCACGAAGCAGGACAGCGGCAGATAGATCATCACCATCCGCCGCGCCCGCGAATCCCACTCCATGTTTTCCGGGGTGGAGCTGGCGACGTTGCTCGATTTCGGGGACTGTGCGACGGCTCAGTCATTGGCCTCTCCCTGCTGCCATTTGCGGCGGGCAAGGCCGAAGTAGCTGAACAACGTGGCGAACACCAGGAACGGGATCATCGAGACCGCGATCGCCGCACCCTCGCCGAGTTCGCCGCCGGCGATGCCGCGCTGGAACGCCAGCGTCGCCAGCAAATGGGTGGAATTGACCGGCCCGCCGCGGGTGATGGCGTAGACCAGCTGGAAGTCGGTGAAGGTGAAGATGATCGAGAACGTCATCACGATCGCGAGGATCGGCAGCATCATCGGGAAGGTGATGTACTTGAACCGCTGCCAGGCGGTGGCGCCGTCCAGCATCGCCGCCTCATAGAGCGAAGGCGATATGGTCTGCAGGCCGGCCAGCAGCGAGATCGCCACGAAGGGAATGCCGCGCCAGATATTGGCGACGATCAGCGAAAACCGCGCCGGCCAGGCGGAGCCGAGGAAGTCGATATTGGTGGTGCGGATGTGCAGCACGTCGACCAGCAGATAGGAGATGATCGAGAACTGCGGATCGTAGATCCACCAGAACGCCAGCGCCGACAGCACGGTCGGAACGATCCACGGCAGCAGCACGATGGCGCGCAGCAGGCTCTTGAACGGAAAATGGTTGTTCAAGCAGCAACGCCAGCCAGAAGCCGAGCGCGAATTTTCCGATGGTGGCGACGCGCGGTATAGAACACGCTGTAAAACACCGCGTTCCACCACAAAGGATCGGTCAGCAGATACTGGAAGTTCTCGAAGCCGACGAAAACCCCGCGCCGGCCGATCGTGGTGTCGGTGAAGGCGAGCCAGACGCCGAGGCCGAGCGGATAGGTGAGGAACACCGTCAACAGGCCGATCGCCGGCGTCAGACAGATCGACGATCAGGAACGGCTTGTAGTCGAACAGCCGGACCAGCCAGCCCGGCTGTCGCTGAACCGCACGTCGCGAAGGTCGAGAAGGAAGCGTCGTTACCGACATCAGATGTTTGTCCTGATAGTGTCGCCAGTCATTCCGGGGCGATGCGACAGCATCGAACCCGGAATCTCGAGATTCCGGGTCTGGTCCTTCGGACCATCCCGGAATGACGGAGTTCAACGACTGCAACGACGTTTCCTACCGGTCCTGGCGACGGAAATACCGCTTGGCGCGCTGCTCCGCTTCCGCGGCGGCGGCCTCCGGCGTCGAGGCGCCGGTCGCAACCGCTGCGCACATCTGCACGAGAACGTAATCGGCGCTGACGGCGCCGGTCGCGGTCGAGATCGGACCCTTGTAGCCGTCGTAATAGGTGCTCTGCATGGTGTTCTTGAAGATCTTGACCTTGGGATCGCCGGACCAGACCGCCGCGTCGGCATAGGCGGCAAGCGGCTGGGACCAGTAGCCGGAGTTGGCGTTGAGCCACGGCTCGTATTGGTCCTTTTCCAGCATGTACTGCAGGAATGCCTTGGCGGCGTTGGGATACTGGCTGTGCTTGAACAGCATGGCGTTCAGCGTCAGGCCCGCCATCGGCGAAACCTTGGCGAGGCCCTTCGGCAGCAGCTGATGCTCGCTGTCGTCGGCGACCGCCTTGGTGGCCGGATCGTTCTTCAGCGAGAAGTACAGCGAGACGCCGTTGGCGGTCAGCGAGATTTCCTGCGCGGAGTAGGCGCGGTTGTTGCTGACGTCGTTCCATGACGGCGTGCCGGCGATGAAGGTCGGGTATAGTTCCTTGACCCATTTCAGCGCGGCGATGGTCTCCTTGCTGTTGATGACGATGTTGCCCGCTTCATCGAGCAGGGCAGCGTTATGCGACCACAGCACCCAGTTGGCGAAGCCGTTGCCGTCGCCCTTGGCGTTGCCCAGCGCGAAGCCGGCCGGCTTGCCGGCCTTGTGCAGCTTCTGGCACAGCTCGAGAATTCCGGCATGATCCTCCGGGACCTTGTCGAAGCCGACCGATTTCAACACCGACTTGCGGTAGATCAGGGGGCCGGCGGTCGCGCCGAACGGCAAGCCGATCCAGGCGTTGCCTTTGCTGCGCTTGCCATATGTCTGCGCCAGCGGCAGCCAGCCGCCGTAGCGCTTGCCGAGATAGTCGGCGACGTCGGTCAGTTCGACCAGCTTGTCGACATAGATGTGCGGCGCATCCGAGAAGCCGATGATGATGTCGGGGCCGGCTCCGGAATTCGAGGTCACCGCGGTCTGCTGGTTGATGTCCTCCCAGCCGACGAAGTCGACCTTGACCTCGACGCCGGTTTCCTTGCTGAACTTGGCGGCATTGGCGCGGAACACGTCTTCGTCGGCCTGGACGAAGCGCACCGGCCGCAGCATCCGCAAGGACGCGCCCTTTTCGATCGCGAATTTGGGCGCGGGGACGTCGGCGGCCTTGATGGTGGATTGCGCAGAGGCGCCGGTTACTGCCATCGCGGCGGCGGAAACGCCCAAGGCGAGCGCGTCGCGGCGGGTAATATCGTACGTCATGGTTTTCTCCCTTGCGTTTTTTGGCCGGCGTTGAAATCGCCGATGAATTGGGCAGTGCCTAGCTGTTCGGACCGCGGTCCATGCTGACAGGTTGCCAGCGGCGAAGCGAGGTGTTTTGCAGCACCGACGGATTGACGCAGCTTACCGGCCACATGCCCTGAAGCACCAGTGACAATTCGTAGCCCACGCGGCGCTTGCGCGCCTCGTCGAAGCGTGCCGAGGCCGAGGCGACATGGGCGGTCAGGGTCACGTTCTCCATGCCCAGCATCGGATTGTTGTGCGACGGCGGTTCCTTCTCCAGCACGTCGAGGGCCGCGTGCGCGATCCAGCCCTCCTGCAGGGCCTTGATCAGCGCATCCTCGTCGACGGTCGGACCGCGCCCGGTATTGATGAAGATGGCGCTCGGCTTCATCTGCCTGAAGTGCTTTTCGCCGAGCATGTGGTGAACCTCCGGCCGCGCCGGCGCGTGCATCGACACGAAATCCGATTGCGACAGCACTTCGGACAAGGTCGCCGGGATCACGCCATGCTCGGAAATCATCGTCTCCTGAAGGAACGGATCATAGGCCATCATCCGCAGGCCGAACGGAGCGGCGCGTTTGGCGACCGCGCGCGCCACCCGTCCGAACGATATGAAACCGAGGGTTTGCCCCATCAGCCGCGGAATCTTCAACAGCGCCGGGCGGCCCTCGGTCCAGCGGCCCTCGCGCACCATCCGGTCCTGCGCGACCAGCCGGCGAAAGCCCGCCAGCAACAGCATCATGGCGTGGTCGGCGACTTCCTCGATGAAGGTGTCGGGCACGTTGGTGACGGGAATGCCGCGCGCGGTGGCGGCCTTGACGTCCACGGAGTCGACGCCGACGCTGCCGAGCGTGATCACCTTGCAGTTTTCGAGGGCATCGATGACGTTCTTGGTGATCGGCATGCCCTTGGCGTAGATGGCATCGGCGGTCCGGGCGGCGGCGATGAATTCCGCCTCGTTGGCCGGGCGCCTCGACGATCTCGGCGTCGATCGCATCGAGTGCCTCTTTTTCATACCCGTAGCCGCCACCGGCGGTCGTGAAGCTCGCGCCTTTCGGCGTTACCACCCTGAATTTCGACATTTCCTGCTCCCGATTTGATGTTTCGGTGTTGGTTATGACTGCGGCGACGTCGTCGCTGCCTCGGATTTCATCAGCTTCTCGCACAATCCCGGATGCCCGAAGAACGGTTTTTTGCGTCTGGTACTTCTACGGACCGGCTTTGTAACAAAGCGCTAAAGGGTCGCACTATACCGTGTCGCGACTCAATCCGCCAATCGCGCGGCCCGCGCACAATCCCCGGAGATTCCCCGTGAAGCTGTCCAATCTGACGATCACCCCCAAACTCGGCATTTTGGTGGGGGTGACGCTGTTAGGCCTGTGCGTGGCCGGCATGCTTGCGGGCTATTTGATGCAGCGCGAAATGCTGAACGCACGGACCGATCAGGTCCGTGCCATTGTCGAACTGGCGCGCAATGTCGCGACCGGCCTGCAGAAAGAGGTCGAGGCCGGCAAGCTGACCAAGGAAGCAGCCATCGCCGAATTCACTCGCCGCGGCAATGCAATGACCTACGACAAGGACGGCTACGTGTTCGGCTACACGATGGAAGGCGTGGCGCTGATCACGCCCAACGCCAAGCAGCACGGCACGAACCGCATCGACGTCGAGACGAATGGCAGAAAGCTCGCCCGCGAATTGCGTGATGGCGTGGCAGCCAAGGGCGAGGTCACCCTCGAATACGAATATATGAAGCCGGGCCAGGAGGAGATCACGCGCAAGGTATCGTATGCCGTCGGCATCCCAGCCTGGAATATGTTCATCGGCACCGGCGCCTATATCGACGATATCTCTGCCAAGCTCCGGCCGATCATGTGGATGCTCGGTTTCGCCATTCTCGGCATTGGAGTTATCTCGGGCAGTATCGCCTGGATGATCGGCCGCAGCATCAGCCGTCCGCTCGGTCAGCTTGGTAGCCGCATGCAGGCGCTGGCCGATGGCTCCCTGGAAGGCGAGATTCCGGGCATCGGGCGTGGCGACGAGGTCGGCGCAATGGCGGCAACCGTCCAGATCTTCAAGGACAACGCGGTGCGGATTCGTGGGCTCGAAAAGGCCGAGGCGGAAACGCAAGGGCGCGCCGCGGCCGAGCGCCGTGCGGCGATGGAGAGCATCGCCAACGATTTCGAACGCAGCGTCAACGGCATTGTCCGTTCGGTGTCGACGGCAGCCGCGGGCATGCAGACCACGGCGCAATCGATGACGCAAACCGCCAGCGACGCCAGCGCACGCGCGGCAACGGTCGGGGCGGCCTCGGAGAGTGCCTCGAACAATGTTGGAACGGTGGCGGCGGCGGCGGAGGAGCTGTCGAGCTCGGTCGCCGAAATTTCGCGTCAGGTGGCTCGCTCCAGCGAGATCGCCAGCAAGGCGGTCGGCGATGCCGAGCGCACCAACGCCACGGTCGGTGCCTTGTCCACCGGTGCGGAAAAGATCGGCGAAGTGGTCAAACTGATCCACAGCATCGCCGCGCAGACCAATTTGCTGGCGCTGAATGCCACCATCGAAGCGGCGCGCGCCGGCGAATCCGGCCGCGGCTTTGCCGTGGTGGCCTCTGAAGTAAAGGCGCTGGCCAACCAGACCGCAAAGGCCACCGAGGAAATCTCCGCCCAGGTCGCGGCGATGCAGGCTTCGACCAGCGATGCGGTGGTTTCGATCGGCGGAATCACCGAAACCATCGCGCAGATGAGCGAGATCACGATCAGCATTTCCACCGCGATCGAACAGCAGGGCGATGCGACCCGCGAGATCGCGCGCAACATCCAGTCGGTTGCGGCCGGTTCGAGCGAGGTCAGCGCCCATATCGGTGGCGTTACCAGTGCGGCGGCGGCGACCGGCCTTGCGGCCTCGGATGTGCTGTCGAATGCCCGCGAACTGGACAATCAGTCCGGCATGCTGCGCAGCGCGGTCGACGAATTCATGACCAAGGTCCGCGCGGCGTAGGATTGCTGTCGCGCTACAAGCTCGACTTGGCGTTTTAGGCGTCATGCCCGGGCTAAAGCGCGAAGCGCGTCTTCGCGCAGATGTCCCGGGCTTGTACGTCTTGGGTGCAATTGAGAAGGAAGTCGTGGATGGCCGGGTCAGGCCCGGCCATGACGGAGAGCGGTGCCCTACTGCTTCTCGATGCCGGCGTCGGCGATCAGCTTTTCCCACAGCACCAGTTGTTCCTTGAGGAACACGTCGAACTCTTCAGGCGTGCTCGAGAACGCTTCCATGCCGCGCTCGCCGAGCTGGCTCTTGATATCCGGCCGCTCGATGACCTTGCGGATTTCCGCGTTCAGCTTGGTGACCATGTCCTTCGGCAAATTGGCCGGACCGAACCAGCCCTGCCACGAGGTGATGTCGAAACCCTTCACCGTGGCGTCCATGGTGGGAAGGTGGGGCAGCAGCGCCGAGGGTCGTTTGGTGGTGACCGCAAGCGCCTTGAGCACCTTGCCGTTGACATGCGGCAGGCCGGTCGGAACATCGATGAACATCATCGAGACGCGGCCGGCGATCACATCGGTCAGGGCCGGCGGCGAACTCTTGTAGGGAACGTGGAGCATGTCGATACCTGCGAGACGGGCAAAGGTCGCGCCCGAGACGCTCGCCGACGAACTGCCGCTGGCATAGGACAGCTTGCCGGGATCCTTCTTGGCCAGCGCGATCAGTTCGGCGACCGAGTTCGCCGGAATGTCGGGATGGATCACCAGCATGAAAGGCAGGTCGCCGGTCCGCGCGATCGGCGTGAAGTCCTTGACCGGATCGTAGCTCATGGTCTTCAGCAAATACGGATTTGCCGAGTGCGTCGTATTGGTCGTCACGAACAGCGTGTAACCGTCCGGCGCCGAGCGCGCTACAAAACTTGCGGCAATCGAACCATTGGCCCCCGCCTTGTTTTCGATCACCATGTTCGCGCCGAGGCCGACGCCGACTTCCTTCGAGATCAGGCGCGTCGTGGTGTCGGTGCCGCTGCCGGCGGCGAACGGCAGCACCAGCGTGATGTTGCGGTTCGGGTAGGGTGCTTGCGCGGAAGCGGCCGATGCCAGCCCGGCGGATAACAATGCGAAGGCAGCCGCACGCAGGCATTGTGTCGATAGCGAAATCATTCTGTTCCGTCTCCCAAAAGCGCTTCTTGATCTGATATTGCCCGGCAAACTAGCCCGCCCGAAGCCAAAGCGGAAGCCGATACTGCGCCGCAGGGGTTCATGCCGCCGCCGAAGCCTGCCTCGAGGCGATTACCACGCCGGCCAGCACCAGCACGTAGCCGACCAGGTGAAACAGCCGCGGCTGCTCGCCGAGCAGCAGAATCGCCATCGCCGAGCCGAATACCGGCATCAGGTGAAAGAACGGTGCCGCGCGGTTGGGTCCGATCAGGGTAATGCCGCGGTTGAAGAACAGATAGGCCAGCGTGGAGGGGAAGATCACGACATAGATCAGCGTGGCCGCGGTCACCAGATCGGGCTTCAGCGTGAACCCGGTCGAGAATTCCCACACCGAAAACGGCAACAGCAGAGCCGCGCCGCAGCCGGTGGTAAAGGCAATCAACGACAGCTGATGCGTCTTCGGCCGGCGCGGCATCAGCGCCGAATAAAGCCCGAACGCCAGCTGCGCGCCGGCGACCATCACGTCGCCCTTGTTGAACTGGATGCCGGCGAGTGCGCCGAAGTCGCCGCGCAGGATGATGGTCAGCACGCCCAGCAGCGAGATCGTGATGCCGGCGAGTTGGGCCCAGGTCAGCCGCACCCCGAACAGCATCAGCGACCACACCGCCACGAACAGCGGCCCCGACGACTGGATCAACAGCGCATTCAGCGCCTCGGTGTATTGCAGCCCCCAATAGGACAGCGCGTTGTTGACGGCGAACCCGGTCGCCGACAGCAGCACCATCAGGGCAAACCGTGCCCGCAGCGCCGGCCAGTCGCGCGCCAGATGCGGCCAGGCGAACGGCAGCAACATCAGAAAGGCGCCGATCCAGCGGACGCAGGACAGCGTCATCGGCGGCACATGGCCGGCGACATAGCGCGCCAGCACGATATTGCCGGCCCAGAACAGCGAGGTCAGGCTCAAAAGCAGATAGGGCTGGTTGATGAACCACCTGACCGGACCGGCGGCAGGCGGCGATGGTGCGGGAATTGTCATGGCTTGCGCGAGTTGTGCCGGATTTCCGGCAGGCGACAAGTCCCGTGCGCGCAATGCTACAATGTCCCAGACCTTGTCGCCGAAGGAGCCGGGTATGAGCGTGGATCTGCTTGATATCAAAGGCCTGAAGGAACTGGAACATCAAGGGCCGATCGTCATGGTCAACCTGATGCGTTTCCATGCGCGCTCGCTGGATGGCGACGGCTCGGGCTGGGACGCCTATTTGCGCTATAGCGCGCTCACCGTGCCGATGATCAAGGCGCGCGGCGGCACGCTGTTATGGACCGGCGACGCCAAAACGGTCGCGCTCGGGGAGCATGACGGCAATCAATGGGACTATCTGGCGCTGGTGTATTACCCCGATGTGGCCGCCTTCGTCGACATGATGACGTCGCCGGATTACGAGACCCGCTGCGATCCGCACCGCCGCAACGGATGTGCGGAGCATGTGATCATTTGTACGAAAGAGGCCTACAGCAAGTTCAAGATGGGATAGGAAATTCACGTCGTCCCGGCGAACGCCGGGACCCATAACCCCTGGCGTCAGTTGTTTGCAAAAGGTCTCTACATCCCTGCGCAAGCGAGATGACACGGCGTGGGTCCCGGCCTGCGCCGGGACGACGAGAGAGAATCAACCAATCTCCCTGCGCACGATCGCGGCGGCGTCGCACATCGCCTTGAGCTTGCCGAAGGCGATGTGGCGCGGCATGTATTTCATGCCGCAGTCGGGCGCGGGGATCAGGCGGTCCGCCGCGACGTATTTCAGGCCGTTGCGAATCCGACCGGCGATCACGTCAGCGGTTTCGATTTCGGGGTTGCCGAGGTCGAGCACGCCGAGCATGATTTTCTTCGACGACAGATCCTTGAGCACGCCGAGATCGAGTTTGGGTTGCGCGGCCTCGATCGAGATCTGCTCGGCGCTGGTATCGGCGAGTTCCGCCAGAAACGAATAGCCGGCAGGCTTTGTCGATCCCGGCACCACGGCGGCATAGCCAAAACACAAATGCACCACGGTCGGCACCGTGATGCCCTGTAGCGCGCGGTTGATCGCCTTCACCGCATAGCGTTTGGCGAGGTCGGGATTGTTGCGCACCCAGGGCTCATCCAGCTGGATCACATCGGCGCCGGCCTTCTGCAGGTCGAGCGCTTCGGCGTTGACGGCTTCGGCGAAGGCCATCGCCAGTTCTTCGTCGTCCGCGTAAAACTCGTTCTTGGCCTGCTGGCTCATGGTGAAGGGGCCCGGCAGCGTGATCTTCGCCGCCCGGTCGGTGTTGCGGCGGAGAAACTCCATGTCGCGCAATTCGACCGGCTGGCTGCGGCGGACCTTGCCGACGACGCGCGGCACCGGGGTTTCCAGTCCGGAGCGCGCCTTGATCATGGCGGGATTGTCGATGTCGATGCCCTCGAGCGCGGTCGCGAACCGGTTGGAGTAGCTCTCGCGCCGGATCTCGCCGTCGGTGACGACGTCGATGCCGGCGCGCTCCATATCCCTGATGGCGACGATGGTGGCGTCGTCCTGGGCTTCCTCCAGATGCTGTTCCGGCAGCCGCCACATCGCGTGCATGCGGGTGCGCGGAACCACCTTCGACAGCATGGCGCGGTCGACCAGCCATTCCGGCTGCGGATAGCTTCCGACCACCGTGGTCGGCAACAGATGTTTCGGCATGTTCATGATGCTCTCCTTATTGTTGATGCTGGTCTAGGTCGCGCGGCTGAACGGCGGCGGCCGTGATGTCGTCCGCCGCGCGCTGGCCCGCGCGCGCAGCCGGTCTGCCAGATCGCCGCCTTGCGCTCGATCCATCTTGATGGCGGCGTTGAAGGCGATCGCCATCGCCAGCACCAGCAGCACGCCGGCAAAGACGTGCGCACTGTCGAGAATGGTCCGGTAGCGCGAGATCAGATAGCCGATGCCGGCCGACGAGATCAGCATTTCCGACACCACGACGCCGACGATGACCAGCGCGCCGCCGAGCCGCAAGCCCGGACAACACCGTCGGGATCGCCGCCGGAATGATGACGCGAAGCAACCGCTGGTTCAGCGTGGCGCCCATGCTGCGCGCCGCCAGCACGCAGCTGCGGATCGATGGTCTGGATGCCGGCGGCGGTCGACAGCATCGTCGGCAGAAAGCCGTAAAGCGCGGCGAACGCGATCTTGGATTCCGAGCCGATGCCGAGCCACACGGTGAAGACCGGGTAGAGGATCACCAGCGGCACCGCATAGATCCAGGAGATCATCGGCATGATCAGGACGCGCGGCCGCGGCAGGCTGCCGACGATGGCGCCGGCCAGAATGCCGCCGCCGCAGGCGAACACCATCGAGATCGCGATCTCATAAAGCGTCACGGCCAGCGCATGGCCGTATTCGCGGCGTCGTTCCAGCCGCGCTGATATCGTCGACGACAGCGACGGCAGGAACAACTCGGCGATCAGCCCGGTGCGCGGCAGCAGCTCCCACAGCACGATGAGGGAAACCACGATCAGGCGGCGCAGCGTGGTGCGAGGAGCATCGAAATGCCTCATGCCGATTTCCTGATGTGACGCCAGATGCGGTCGCGCAGCGTGCCGAAGGTTTCGCCGCTCAGCATCTCGTAGGTGCGCGGACGCGGCAGCGGGATCATCAGATGCGTCGACGATGCGGCCGGGCCGCGCCGACATCACCACGACCTCGTCGGCCAGATAGACCGCCTCGGTCAGGCTGTGGGTGACGAACACGATGGTCTTGCCGGTCGTCGACCAGATCCGCAGCAATTCGTCGCCCATGGTCATGCGGGTCTGCTCGTCGAGCGCGGCGAACGGCTCGTCCATCAACAGCACCGGCGGATCCTGCACCAGGCCGCGCGCGATCGACACGCGCTGCTTCATGCCGCCGGAAAGTTCGTGCGGATGCCGCTTGCCGAAACCCTCGAGGCCGACCAGTTTCAGCTGCATCCTCGGCCTTGCTCCGCGCGCTCGGCGCTTGGGACGCCGCGCAGCGCCAGCGGGAATTCGACGTTTCCTCCGCCGTCAGCCAGGGAAACAGGCTCGGCTCCTGGAACACGACGCCGACGCGGTCCGGATCGGGCTGCGGGATCGGCGCGTCGTTGCATCAGGATCGGTGCCGGAGGTCTGCTGACGCAGTCCGGCCAGCATCATCAACAGCGTGGACTTGCCGCAGCCGCTCGGTCCGACCAGCACCACGAATTTTCCAGGCTTCGACGTCGAGCGAGACGTCCGACAGCGCCTCGACGTCCTGCGTCGAGGTCTTGAAGATCTGTCCGACATTGCGGATCGCGATCGAGCCGGCGCGCGGCGCCGGCTTGCAGCGGGGTTACGTTCGCCAATGGCTGCATCGTGTTTCTACCGCATCGGACCAGTTCGTTGAATGTCATGGCAATCACGGCGATCATGATCACGCCGGCGAGCAGTTGCTTCATCTGGAAGTTCTCGCCCCAGGTCGCGATCTGATGGCCGATGCCTTCGCGCGAGGCGTACATTTCGGCCAGGATGACGCCGGTGAGGTTGAAGATCATGGAAATCCGCAAGGCTTCCAGCAGCACCGGCAGCATGCTCGGCAGATAGACCCGGAACGCGGTTTGCCACGGCGTCGCGCCATAGGAGCGGGCGACGGTGAGATGCTCGACCTTGACCGATTCCACCGCCGTGGTGGTCGACATGATGACGATGAAGATGGTCGAGAAGAAGCCGAAGCCGACCTTCTGCGCGAAGCCGACCCCGAACACCAGGATGAACATCGGCAGGAAGATCGATTTCGGAATGCTGAAGGCGAAGAACAGCAGCGGTTTTGCCACCTCGGCGAAGTAGCGGTTCTCCGCGATCGCGAAGCCGATCAGGGCGCCGACCGGGACGGCCAGGATGAAGGCGGTCAGCACCTCGCTGCGCGGTCACCGCCAGATCGTTGCGGATGCCGGCGCGCTGCAGCAGCTCCCAGAGCATCACCAGCGTGTCCGACGCCGAGGGCAGCAGGCGCGGATTGACCATGCCGGTTCGCGACACGATCTCCCATAGTCGCGAACAACGCCACGACGATGCCGACGCGCGCTGCCTTGACTGCGAACGTGCCAGCCATCGCTTCGGCCTCAGAACTTGGTCGGCACAGGCTTGAACTGCGTCGAGATGATTTCCTCCGCCGGCGACAGATCCTTCATGCCGCCAAGCTTGGCGAGTTCGAGCGCCAGCTGCAGCTGCGCGCAGCGTGTTGGGCGCGCTCATGCTGCCGTCGGTTTCCAGCTTCATGATGGTGTGTTCCTCATTCCAGTCGCCGCGATCTCGGCGGGGATCTCGTAGAGTTCGGCGATCAGCTTGACGGTCACGTCCTTGTTGGCGCGCATGAACGCCAGCGCGCCATACAGCGCGTTCACCGTCTTCTGCACCATCTCCGGCTTCTCCTTCGCGTATTTGTCGAGCGTGATCCAGCCGGCGGTGAGGTTGGGCGGCGCATCCTTGGCGTAATCGAGGATGGTGCGCGCTTCGCCTGATTTGCCGATCTGGAAGCTGAGCGGGGAATACACCACGGCGGCATCGACATTGCCGGCGAGCAGGTTCGGCACCAGGCCGCCGCCGCCGACCGGCACGCGGGTGAAGGTGATCTTCTTGTCCTGCGATGGGTCCACAGCGCCAGCAGGTCGGAGCCGGAGCCGGCCGAGGTGATGCGCGACCTTCTTGCCGCTGAGATCCTTGACCTCGAGCGGCGACTTCGTCAGCACCATCAATTGCCAGCCGTAACTGCCCATCGCGGCATTGGCCACGACTTTCGACATCACGCCCTTCTTGCGGCCCGCGGCCGCCAGCGAGGTCGCATCGAGAATGACGTCGGCAGCACCCGCCGCCATCGCTTCGAATGTTTCGGCGCCGCCGCGATAGATCGTCAGCTCGGCGGCAATGCCTTCCTTCTCGAAAAACTTCTGCCGCACCGCGGTTTCGGCGATCGTGGTCGGCCAATAGGTTTTTGTCGGCAGGCCGATGCGCACCTTTTCCATGGCTTGCGCCATAGCCTGGCATGGCGAGCAGGGTCGATGCGGTCGATGGCTGCCAATACGTGGCGTCGGGTGATGCTCATGGTGACGTTTCCCTCTGTTGTTTTTTGTTTGAGTTTCGACGGAGTCTTCGTGCCGCTTCGTTCAGGTGGCTTCGCTGTTCTCCGAAATTCTGGGGGCCGCGAGTTCGACCAGGCGCATGGTGGTCAGGAAGTGCTGCTGGAGGGCTGTGACCGCGGCCTCGGCGTCGCGCCTGAGAACGGCGCGCACGATGGCGGCGTGTTCGGATTCGACATCCCGGATCGTTCCGGTTTCGCGGCGCACCGAGAGCCGGCGATAGCGCTCGCTCTGCTCGTGCAGGATATCGCGAAAGCCGAGCAGCCATGGCGAACCGCAGGCATTGACCAGCGCCCGGTGGAACACGCGGTGACGAACGATCCAGACCTCATTGTGGCTCTGCGGATCGTCCGGATGACGATAGGGAACGGCGCTGAGCGCCACGAACGCCTGCTCCACCGACGCGAGCCACGCCGCGTCGCCATGCTCGATCGAGCGACGCAGCGCCAGGCTTTCGATGTCGACACGGGTCTGGGTGACGTCGGCGAGGTCGGTCGAAGACACCGGGCTGACCCGAAAACCGCGCTGGTCCGAGGCCTGCACCAGGCCGTCGGCGACCAGCCGCGACAACGCTTCGCGCACCGCGGTGAGGCTCACCGAAAACTGTTTTGCCAGACCCGCGATGTGGAGTTTCTGGCCCGGAACCAGCTTGGTCGAAAGGATGTCGGCGCGCAGGCGCTCCAACACCGCAGAGGTGAGGGTCCTCGGACCTCCACGTCCTCTGCACGTCAAACCCAACCAAAATACTGTCCATGGCGGTCACGATGGCAGGGGCAAAAACAATCGTCAATCGAAAATCGATTTTCTGAGAGGGCGTGTCAGTATCTGTCACTCATCCTGAGGAGCTTGCGACGCAAGCGTCTCGAAGGATGGAAGCAAGGCAATGGACTGGGCCATCCTTCAGACGCGCGCAAAAGCGCGCTCCTCAGGATGAGGTCTGGCGTTGCGTCTGCTCCTAAATCCGCCGCACCAGATCTGCCGTAATCTCGCCGATGCTTCGGATGCCCATCAGCGCCATGTCGCGATCGACCTCATCGCCGAGCAGCGTCAGGGCATGCTGCACGCCGGCCTCGCCGCCGGCCACCGCCGCGTAGAGCAGCGGCCGGCCGATGAAGACGAATTGGGCGCCGAGCGCCAGCGCCTTGATCACGTCGGTGCCGCGCCGGATGCCGCCGTCCAGCATCACCGTCATGCCACCCGCTTCGGCGGCGATCTCCGGCAGCGTGCGCAGCGCCGAGACCGTATGGTCGAGCTGGCGGCCGCCATGATTGGAGACGATGACGCCATCGACGCCGCTCTCGCGCGCGATCCGCGCGTCCGCCGGCGCGATCAGGCCTTTGACCACGAGCTTGCCCTTCCAGCGCTTGCGGATCAGTTCGACATGCTTCCAGGCGAGCTGGTCGCGCTTGCCGATATTGCGCATCAGGTTCTTGGCCAGTACCGGCGGCCCGCGCATCGCGTCCATGTTCTCGAAATGCGGCATGCCGTGGTTCATCAGCGTGCGCGCCCATGTCGCCGAACAGCCAATGCGGATGGGTGGCGATATCGAAGGCGACCTGCGGCGTGATCGAGAGTGGAATCTGAAAACCGTTGCGGATGTTGTTCTCGCGGTTGGGCGGAACCGGCACGTCGGCGGTGACCACGAAGGTGTCGTAGCCGGCGGCGGCGACGCGATCGACCAGCGGTTCGATGCGCGAAGCGTCGCCCGCGAGGTAAGCCTGATACCAGGCATCGGGATTTTCGCGACGGACATCCTCCAGCGTGATCAGCGAGGAGGCGCTGAAAATCATCGGCACATTCATCGCAGCCGCGGCGCGCGTCAGCACGATGTCGCCGCGATAGGCCAACAGCGCCGCCGAACCCATCGGCGGAATGCCGAACGGCGCGGCGTAGGTCTTGCCGAACAGTTTTGTGGTCTGCTCGCGGCCGGAAACGTCGTTCAGCACGCGGGGCACGAAGCCGTATTCGTCGAACGCGCGGCGGTTGTCGCGCAGCGCGGCGTCGCTTTCGGCGCCGCCGCAGATATAGCCGTACAGCATCTTCGGCAGCCGGCGCCGCGCGGTTGCTTCAAAATCCTCCAGCGACAGATAGCGCCGCAATGCGCGCGGCACCGCCGGCTTGGCGCGGGTCACGGTGGTCGGCGGCGGTTTTGGGATGGCAGTCTTGTCGTGCACGTCGGCGAACTCACTGTGGGTTTTTGCGGTGCTACCTTGCGGCCGGGCGGCCGGCAGGCTTCTGGCCCTTGTTCATGGACTGGCTGAGATCGCCGAGCATGCGGCGTCCATCGGACAGAAAGACGATGGAGCGCTTGTGGAAACTCTCGACCAGTTCACGCATCGAAATCACGGTCGGAAGCAGTTCGCCGCCGCTCTTGGCGCTGGCGAGGCTGACCAGAAATCTGTCGGTCTTGCCAAAGCCGCTGTCGATCGCCGCCATGAGATCATCGGCGCTGCCGATAATGGCGTCGATGCGCTCGCCGTTGCCCGCAAGCGAGGCGGTAAAGGTCTCGAAATTCCGCAGCGAGTCCTTCACCGCTTCCTTATTTTCCTCGATCACCCGATCGACGTTGCGCAGCGCGATCCGGATTTTCTCCTGCACGTCCTTCAGCGCATCCGGATCGGCGGCGATGAGGAGGGGAACGCCGTCGTCGTCCAGCGGCACCGGATCGGCGGTGATCGAGCCGCCGATCAGGGAAATCGCCGCCACGCCCGTCAGCCCCTGAAACTCGAGCCCGACCTGGGTGTCCTTGCGGATCGGGGCGCTGTGGTCGATCCTCGCCAGCACGACGACCCGGCGCGGATTGTCGAGCTTCAGGGACAGCACCTCGCCGACCCGAATGCCGTCGAAATTGACGCTGCCGCCCTTGCGAAGGCCCGAGGCGGAGCCTTCAAAAATGACCCGCAGCGGCCCCTGTTGCTGGGTGCTGGCGTACTTCTTGTAACCAAGAAAAACGCCGAACGACCCGGCGATCAACGCCAGGGTCACCGATCCGATCATCAGGCTGCTGGTCCGCGATTTCATTGCCAGGATCCTGCGAACGACATGCTCAGGAGAGATAGCGGAGTTGCCGCCGTTAGTCACGGGCTGGAGTTGCCGGTCCGCAAGCCCGCCGGCGGTTTCGGCCGGCGCGCCGCGACGTAAACGCCTGTCAGCACCAGGGCGAAGCCGATGACATGGAACAGTTGCGGGTGCTCGCCGAGAAACACCATGGCCATGGCGGATCCGAACACCGGCACCACATGAAAGAACGGTGCGGCGCGGTTGGCGCCGATCAAATGCACGGCGCGATTGAAGCACAGATAGGCCAGCGTCGAGGGAAATACCGCCACATAGAACAGGCTGAGCAGATTGGGCATGTCGATCTGCATCGGCGGGCGGGTGTAAAGTTCCCAGATCAACAGCGGCGTGAGGCACGCCGCACCGCAGCCGAAGGTGAA
This sequence comes from uncultured Alphaproteobacteria bacterium, assembly GCA_963742695.1. Taxonomy (GTDB): domain Bacteria; phylum Pseudomonadota; class Alphaproteobacteria; order Rhizobiales; family Xanthobacteraceae; genus Bradyrhizobium. Next base: position 90,682 of record CAVUNF010000043.1, on the reverse strand, counting down.
GGCGCCGAACGACAGGCCGTGAATTTGCGGCCGTTTCAGCGACATCACCGAATACACGCCGAAGATCGCCAGCGCCGCCAGAAAGACGATGTCGCCCTTGTTGAACTCGACATTCGCAAGCGTCGAGAAGTCGCCATGCAGCACGATCACCAGCACGCCGGTCAGCGACAGCAGGATGCCGCCGGCCTGCGCCAGCGTCAGGCGGACGCCGATCAGGATCAGCGACCACACCGCCACGAACAGCGGCACGGCCGACTGCATCAGCAGCGTGTTCAGCGCCAGGGTGTGCTCGAGCGCCCAGTATTGCATGGTGTTGAAGGCGGCGATGCCGCTGACCGAGAGAAAGATCATCATGCCGAGGCGGCTGCGGATCGCGCCCCAGTCGCGCACCAGGTGCTTCCAGGCGAACGGGAGGATGATGAGAAAGGCGATCGACCAGCGCAGGAACGACAGCGTCACCGGTGCAATGTGCCCGGCGGCAAGGCGGCCCACGATGGCGTTGCCGGCCCAGCACAGCGCGGTGATCGAGAGCAGCAGATAGGGCTGGTTGGCGAGCCAGCGGCCGGGGGAGCCGAATCCAATGGTGCGATCGGAAGCAGACATGAGGCAATCGGGCTCAAGGGCCGGAGCGATACTGGCCCGGCAGGCTTCACAGACACGGATTCCTTTCGCGCATCAATGGCGCCAACGCATCGCGACCATGCACGGGGGTTGTTCCGATCGCCCGGACGCGGCCCGGCCCCGTTCAAACCGTCAGCTCGTGCGCGACCGCGCCGGCGGCGATGGCGGCGTCATTCGGATCGAGCTCGATTTGCAGTCCGCGCTGCCCGCCATTGACGAACACGGTCGGATGGCTCAGCGCCGCCTGCTCGATCACCGCCGGCACGCGCTTCTTCTGTCCGAACGGGCTGATGCCGCCGACATGATAGCCGGTCAGCCGCTCGGCATCGGCCGGGCGCATCATGTTCGCGGCCTTGCCATCCAATGCTGCCGCAAGTTTCTTCATGCTGACTTCGCGATCCGACGGCACCACCACGCAGACCGGCTTGCCGTCGACCTCGGCCATCAGGGTTTTCAGCACGCGGCCCGGTTCGACGCCGAGCGCCTCGGCGGCCTGCAGGCCGATGCTGCTGGCATTGGAATCGTAGACATAGGTGTGCAGCTTGAAAACGAAGCCGAGCTTCCGGAGCGCCAGGGTCGCGGGCGTGGTTTTCGACATGACGTGGTCCTCGATCCTCCTTGATCCCAGCGGCGACCCCTCGGGATACCGCCGCGCTGCCTTGGCGTTGCCATAAATTTTCAGGGGATATCAATGGGTTGAACCCGGTCTGAAGCCCCTCGACAATGGCCGTTCTTGCTTGCGTCGATAGCCCGCATCCTTTATCCGATGGAATGCTCTTACAGGAGCGCCCGGCCGTTGTTTTTGGCCGAGCTTACGAGTTGCAGGGGACATCCGCGAAATGGCTAATGTTGTCGTCGTCGGCGCGCAATGGGGCGACGAGGGGAAGGGCAAGATCGTCGACTGGTTGTCGGAACAGGCCGACATCGTCGTACGTTTCCAGGGCGGCCACAATGCCGGCCATACCCTGGTCATCAACGGCGAAACCTACAAGCTGGCGCTGTTGCCCTCGGGCGTGCTGCGGCCCTCGAAGCTCGCGGTCATCGGCAACGGCGTGGTGTTCGATCCGCAGGCGTTCCTCGATGAAGTCGCAAAACTGAAGGGCCAGGGCGTCGCCATCAGCCCGGAAAATCTCCGCGTCGCCGAAAACGTCACGCTGATCCTGCCGCTGCATCGCGATCTCGATTCGATCCGCGAATCCTCCAACGCGCTCACCGCGATCGGCACCACGCGGCGCGGCATCGGCCCGGCCTATGAGGACAAGGTCGGCCGCCGCGCCATCCGGCTGATGGACCTCGCCGATCTCGACACGCTGCCGCACAAGATCGACCGCCTGCTGGCGCATCACAATGCGCTGCGCCGCGGCCTCAATCTGGAGGAGATCGATGGCGGCGGGCATTCTGAAGGAACTGACCGCGCTGGCGCCGAAACTGCTGCCCTACGCCGAAACGGTGTGGCGGCTGCTCGACCAGAAGCGCCGCGAGGGCAAGCGCATCCTGTTCGAGGGCGCGCAGGGCGCGCTGCTGGATGTCGACCACGGCACCTATCCCTACGTCACCTCCTCCAACACGGTGGCGGCGCAGGCCGCGACCGGCAGCGGCATGGGGCCGAGTTCCGTCGGCTATGTGCTGGGCATCTGCAAGGCCTACACGACCCGGGTCGGGCTCGGACCGTTTCCGACCGAACAGGACAACGAGATCGGCCGCCGGATCGGCGAGCGGGGCCGCGAGTTCGGCACCAATACCGGCCGCCCGCGCCGCTGCGGCTGGTTCGACGCGGTGCTGGTGCGCCAGACCGTGCGGACCTGCGGCATCCACGGCCTGGCCCTGACCAAGCTCGACATTCTGGACGGCTTCGACACGATCGAGGTCTGCACCGGCTATACGCTGGACGGCAAGGACATCGACCATCTGCCGGCCGGCGAGGGCGCGCAGGCCCGGATCAAGCCGGTCTACGAGACCATCGAGGGCTGGAAGGAGCCGACCGCCAACGCCCGCTCCTGGGCGGATTTGCCGGCGCAGGCCATTAAATATGTCCGCCGGGTCGAGGAATTGGTGGGGTGTCCCATTGCATTGCTTTCCACCAGCCCGGAACGCGAGGATACTATTCTGGTGCAGAACCCGTTCGAGGCTTAACGAGATGTTACCGGAAAGCCCGCATTGTTGAGTCGAGATGGCTGATTACTACCCGCTGATTGCCCGCGCCATTGCCGGACTGGACCCCAGTGCCCCCGGTGAAAGCCGCCGCGCGCTTTATGAGCGGGCCCGCGCCGCCCTGATCGCGCAGCTGCGCAGCGTCCAGCCGCCTTTAAGCGAATCCGAGATCACCCGCGAACGGCTGTCGCTGGAAGAGGCGGTGCGCAAGGTCGAATCCGAGGCCGCCCAGCGCGCCCGCGACGCCTCGCGCGCCGGCGCCCGGGCCGGCGATTCCTTCCGCGCCAGCACCCGCTCCAACGCCCGGCCGGGCGACCCGGCGCCACCACCGCCGCAGCCCCCCCGTCCGCGCCCGCCGGCGCCGCCGGCCGCCGGCCGCGACCGGTCGCCGCTCGGACAGGACGACCGCGTCGCAGCGCAATCCCCGCAGCGATGGGCCCCCGCCGGCACCGCGGCCGCAACCGCCGCAGGTCCCGATGCAGGATCCGCAGCTGCCGCCGACCCGCGAACGATCAGGCGCGCCGCGCCGCGGCCCCGACAATTCAGCGCCGCAGGCGCCGGGGGTGCGCGGCTTCCGCGACATCGCCGCCGACGCCGACGATCTCGGCCGCGCCGCCGCCCAGGCCAGCCGCTCGGCGCGAAAGACCTACGCCAACGTGCCGTCGCCCTCGCCGGAGTTCGACCGGCTCGAGCCCAGCATGGAAAACCGCGGCGCCGATCCCGACGCGCCCTATTCGTATGACGAATCCGTCGAGGAGGCCGAGCGCTACGCGCCGTCGCAGCAGCCCGCGCCGCGGCCGCGGCTGGCGCAGGACCGCGAGCCGAAGAAGAAGCGCGCCCGCAGCGGCGCGGTGTTTCCGTTCAAGAGCGCGATCGCCGTCGGCATCGTGCTGATCCTGGTCGGCGCCGCGATCCTGTGGGGCAAGTCGGTGGTGACCACCGTGTCCGGCCTGTTCAAGCCGTCGTCGACGGTGGTGGAAGCGCCGAAGGATGCCGGCACGCCGCTGTCGAAGCCGAAGATTCCCGATCGCGTCGGCCAGCCCTCCGACCAGGTCGCCCCGGTGGCGCAGCGCGTGGTGCTGTATGACGAGGATCCCGCCGATCCCAAGGGCAAGCAATATGTCGGCTCGGTGATCTGGCGCACCGAACAGATCAAGGCCTCCGGCAACCAGAAGGCCGACGTCGCCGTGCGCGCCGATATCGACATCCCCGACCGCAAGTTCAAGATGACGATGTCGTTCCGCCGCAACACCGACACCTCGCTGCCCGCCAGCCACACCGCCGAGCTCACCTTCATCCTGCCGCAGGATTTTGCCGGCGGCGGCGTCGGCAACGTGCCGGGCATCCTGATGAAATCCAACGAGCAGGCCCGCGGCACGCCGCTGGCCGGGCTCGCGGTCAAGGTCACCGACGGCTTCTTCCTGGTCGGGCTGTCCAATGTCGAGGCCGACCGCGCCCGCAACCTGCAGCTCCTGAAGGAGCGCTCGTGGTTCGACGTGCCGCTGGTCTATGTCAACCAGCGCCGCGCCATCATCGCCATCGAAAAGGGCGCCCCCGGCGAACGCGCGTTCAACGACGCCTTCGCGACCTGGGGCGAGTAGGGCGGCGGCGAGGCGTAGCTCCACTCACCGCGTCATCCCTGCGAACGCAGGGACCCATACGCCGTGTCGTCTCGTTAGTCGGCAGTGTAGCTAAGGCCATCTTTCATTTGCGAGGCCAGGGTGATGGGTCGCTGCGTTCGCAAGGACGCACGAAGTGCTGATTCAATTTTCAAACAGCAAACGCGACTTCGCGATCTCGCGGCGCGATGCGCCCGAAGTTTTGCGATTAGTTTCGCCCTCGAAAAACAAGAGGGCGCAGGGAAAGCCGGGTGCGCGCTGCACCCGCGGTCCCGTGTGCAATTGCACAAGAGAGTGCGCACACGAGCATACAGGTCCAGCGGAGAACACCCGGCTTTCCCTGCGCAATGGCTTTACGGCTTATACGCGATCTCCCCGGTGAGCCGAGCTCTGTTGCCACCGTCGCCCCTGAGAACTTGTTTCCCAAGAACTTGGCGCCAGCTTCGGGCGCCAGAACCACGCGATTTCGCCGTACGCTCGAGCCACGCGCGTCAAGCGCAGCTCCCGCGTCCACCGCATCCCACCGCGCGTTCGTGACGATCGCGACCCGCCCCTCTCATCGGGTGAGACGGGTGTGATATGGGCTGATTTGCCATTTCGGAAAAGCAGAATATTTTTTACGAGGGGTCTTGACAGGTTTTGGGTGATTTGCCCGTCGTGTTGTTTTGTCGCGGCCGGGTCGCGAGATTTCGCTTGCGGGCGAGGCGAAGCAGTTCGGTTTAGCACTGCTTGTCATTGCCGAGTTCGACCCGGCATTCCATCCAAAACGAATACTCCCAGCTGATCCCTTCCCATTCTCTTCAAAATCAATCACAGTCTCGGCGTTGTCTTTCTCACAAGGACCCGTTGGATGGCGGTTCGGCTGGTCGTTGCGGTCACCGATGGCGATTGGTTTGACCATCTTCGGGTCAAATCCGAACTAGCTGAACTCAATTTCTGGTCGCCTTCTGCTAAGAACTTCCTCGCACTGCAACCTGGCGAATTATTTCTCTTCAAACTTCATGCACCCCGCAATTTCATCGTTGGTGGAGGTGTGTTCGCATACGCAAATTCGCTTCCTTGCTCTTTGGCTTGGGAGGCCTTCGGAGAAGCGAATGGTGCGACCTCTCTGATGGAGATGCGGTCGCGCATAGCAAAGTACCGACGTGCCGGACTTGATGATCGGACGGACTTTGCCATTGGTTGCCGCATCCTGACGCAACCGTTCTTTCTCCCGGAACAACGATGGATACCAGTGCCTGAGAGCTGGGCCGCCAACATCGTTTCATTCAAAGGCTACTCCACGTCCGAAGCTGACGGCCTCGTGCTGTGGAACGCGGTACAGAATAGTTTGGTGGATTCGCCTTTGCTCGGATTTGCCGAAGAGCAAGCACGATATGGCGAGCCGATACTCGTTCGGCCGCGCTTGGGACAAGGCGCGTTTCGAGTGCTTGTTACCGACAGCTATCAGCGGCGCTGTGCCGTGTCAGGCGAGAGAACGCTTCCGGCGCTGGACGCCGCCCACATTCGTCCCTATTCGGAGGGTGGCGTTCATGAGGCATCAAACGGTGTCCTTCTTCGTCGAGACATCCACAGTTTGTTTGATGCAGGTTATGTTACGATCTCGCCTGAGATGAAGTTCGAAGTTAGTCGTCGTATTCGCGAAGAGTTCGAGAACGGGCGTCAATATTATGCTTTGCATGGCCAGCGATTTCAAAGCCGAGTGATCCGAAGCGGCAGTTCGCGCTGCCCTCGCTCGTTTCACAATGAAAATCGGTACTTGGATAACTGGCGATAAGCTACGAGGACCGAGCATGAAACGATACCTGATCTTTGCAGCACTCGGGCCGTTGCTCGGCGGCTTCCTGCTGCTGATCGCGACCACCGTGATGTCGGGATATTTCACCCAGACCAATCTGGCGGAAGTGAAGAAGTTCTTCGTGGTGTTCGCCAAGACGCTGCAATACGCCTATCTGTTCGGCATCGTGCCGGCGCTGATGATGGCCGCGATCGATGACATCCTGCTGCACGTGAAGAGAATTCACTGGGTGGTGCGGGTGCTGATCGTCGGCGTGATCGCGTTCGTCGCGGCGGCGTTGCTTTTTGGCTCGCGGGGTGCCGACAGCGGCGTGCTTCAGTTGGTGCTTTATGGCATGGTCGGCCTTGCCCCGATGACGCTTTCGGCGTGGCTGGCGCACCGGACAGACCCGCAGACCGCCGCGGCGTGAAGCCGCGCGCGCCCGGCGTCCGCCGGGGCGGTAACGAGAGCGCGACGGCATGACGCAACTTGCGCCCGCCTTGCGCGTTACCATGTGATGCCCATGTCGAACGAAGAGATCATTTCCCCGGCCTCGGCGCGGGGCCGCAGGAACTCAGGCGCTGCGTTTGGCGGCGCGGAGGCGCGCGGGCCCATCATCGATCAGGAGGGCCGCGAAATCCCCGCAGGAGAGGCTCGGCCGGCAGGCGCACGGCTTCCGGATCGACTTCGGCAATGCCACCGCCAATCCGTTCGGCAATCTCACCCGGGAGCAGCGGCTGGCGCGGCTCGATGCGCTGGCGAAGCTGCTCGATGTCGCCTTCATCGTGCCCGGCACCAATTTCCGCTACGGCATCGACGGCCTGATCGGATTGATCCCGGTGGTCGGCGATATCATCACGACGGCGATTTCGCTGTGGCTGGTGCGCGAGGCGCGCGCGCTCGGCGCGCCCTGGCACATTACCTCGCGGATGCTGGCGAATGTCGCGCTGGATGGCGTGGTCGGCCTGGTGCCGGTGGCGGGCGACGCCTTCGACGTGATGTTCCGCGCCAATGTCCGCAACATGCGGCTGTTGCGGCGCTGGATGGACAAGCAACCGCGCTAGCGTAGAGCTGAATTTGAATTGAGCGGGTCGTGTTCAGCGCACCTCTCCCATCGGGAGAGGTCGGCGCGTCAGCGCCGGGTGAGGGGTTACGGCCTCGCCGTAAGTCTTAAACCCCTCACCCGATTTGCTGCGCAAATCGACCTCTCCCTACGGGAGAGGTGAAAGAGGGGCTGCGCGTTCGAGTTACCAGCGAGAGATCAAGCAGCGTCGGCGTCGGCGTCGTTGCTGGCAGGCGCGGGCTCGGGAGCACGCGGCCGGCGCGGCAGCGGGAAATCCTGGCTCTCATACAGCGTGCGGATGCCGCTCTGGTCGAAGCGGGCTTCATCGACCTGCAGATAGGCGCCGTTCAGCGAATCCGCCGGCAATTCCTCGATCGCGAACTGCACCGCGGCGGCCGCGGTGTCGAAGCGGCGATACGCAAAGCCAGCCCGCTTCTTCTTGCGGATCGCGGCGGGGAATAGTTCGGCGGCAGTGTTATAACTGAAGGCAGCCATGGTCAGGGACCTCTGATCTTTTTTAGTGAGAACGCGATTCGACAATCGCGGACAGATCGTGCGGGCGCAACCAAAGCGGCGCCGCGCCGGCACACGTCATTTCAGGACAGCCCCCAATATAAGCTCGTTTGACGGAAATGCAACTCCTCACCGGGCTGATGATGAATCTCCGTGCGTCGATTTCGAGCCCGGAATAAAGCCTGTTATTTCAATCGCTTGCGCCGTTCATAACTTGCCGAGCAGCAGCAGGACCAGCAGGATGATCAGAATGACGCCGCCGAGGCCCATGCCGGAGTGGCCCATGCCGTAGCCATAGCCGCCGAACCGGCCGCTGAAGCCGCCCAGTAGGAAAATAATCAGGATGATGACGAGTATCATTCCAAGCGTCATGGCAGTCTCCCCAACAGGCGGCCCGGCCCGGGCCCATTCGCCGGCCGCGATCCAAACAAAGCATATTCCGCGCCAGGGTTCCACGGCAGGAACCCGCTGCCATCATGTCTCGCCGCTGAAAAACCCGTACAGGGCTTTTGCCGTCGGCTCGGGTGCTGCCTCGGCAAAGAAATGTCCGCCTTCAAGCGCGGATCCCCTGACATCGTCGGCCCAGTCGCGCCACAGCGCCAGTGGTCCCTCGGCATACCAGCTGTCCAGCGGCCCATCCGCGCTCCACAGCGCGAGAACGGGCGCGCGGATCTTGCGTCCCGCGTCGCGATCGGCCGCGTCATGCGCGCGATCGATGCCGGCGGCGGCGCGGTATTCCTCGCAAATGGCATGGGCATGGCCGGGGTCGCGCAGCGCCTCGACATAGGCGGCGCGAATCTCGGGCGAAAACACCTCGGCCGGCGAACCCCATCCGCCCAGCGCATTGTCGATGACCGTCGCCGCCGCCGCGCCCAGCATGATTTCGGGAAGCGGTTCGGGCTGCGCCAGCAGCGACCACGGCCAATAGCCGAGCGCAAACTTCGCATCGGCGCGCTGCCACACCGTTTCCACCGGCAGGATGTCGAGCACGGCGAGCCGTTCGACGCGGTCGGGATGGTCGAGCGCCATCCGATAGGCGACGCGGCCGCCGCGATCGTGTCCGGCGACGGAAAAGCTGACGAAGCCAAGCCGCTCCATCACCACGACCATATCCTGCGCCATCGCCCGCTTGGCATAGGGCGCATGATCGGCTGATGAGGCCGGGCAGCCGCTGTGGCCATAGCCGCGGAGATCGGCGCACACCACCGTGAAGCCGCGCGCCAGCAAGGGCGCCACGCCGCGCCACATCAGATGCGTCTGCGGAAAACCGTGCAGCAACAGGACCGGCGGACCCGATCCGGCCGAAGTGACGAAGATGCTGGTCTCGCCGGTTTCGATCCGGGCGGATGTGAAATCTTGCATGCGTTGCGACAACGCATGGCGGATGGCGGGTGTTCCCCGAGAGGCAGCGTATCTCCACCCTCTCCCACAAGGGGAGAGGGGAAGAGGAGAAGCAATCGCGACTACTTCTTCGCTTCGTCCAGCGGTACCACCTTGAGCGGCGAGGCGTAGGGCTCGACGCGGAGCGACTCGTTCGACATCAGGCCGACCTGGCGCAGCGGCGCCTGTTCGAGGTCGCCATTGGCGGCTTTGCGCACCGCATATTGCCAGACGCTCATCGAACCCTTGGCGACCAGCATCTTTGCAATTCCGCCGGCGTTGTTGCCTTCCATCTGCGCGAGTTCGTTGTCGGAAAGCCCGATCACGATTTCGTCCTTTGATGTGATGACCTTGAACAGCGAAACCTTGTCGGCGGCAAGAGCGGGTTGAATCACTGTGCACTCCATGATGAGGCCGGCAAGGCCGAGACCGAGCAGCAGGCGCTTGGACGTTTTCATTTCGGGATTTTCCTGTGTGGGCACGGGTGAGCGAACGAAAAAAAGCCCCGCGCAACCAGTACTTGGTCGCGCGGGGCCGGTAACAAGTTCGAAGCGTAAGGGTCTTTACTTCGGCTGCAGCTTCAGCGCCGCCGAATTGATGCAGTAGCGCAGGCCGGTCGGGCCGGGGCCGTCCTCGAACACATGGCCGAGATGGCCGCTGCATTTCGAGCACAACACTTCGGTCCGCACCATGCCGTGGCTGACGTCGCGCTCCTCGTCGACATGGCCGTCCACTGCCGGCGCGGTAAAGCTCGGCCAGCCGCAGCCGGAGTTCGAACTTGGCGTCGGATTCGAACAGCGTCTGGCCGCAACCGGCGCAGGTGTAGGTGCCGGGCGTCTGCTCGTGTTCGTATTCGCCGGAGAACGGCCGCTCGGTCGCCTTCTCGCGCAGCACGGCGTACTGCATCGGCGTCAATTCCTTGCGCCACTCGGCCTCGGTCTTTGCGACCTTGCCTTGCATCGTCTTGGTGTCGGCCATGGAGCCTCCTCTCAATTAGTGCCTCTTAATTGGTGACCTTCACGCTGCTCACCAGCGTCGGCTTCTCGAGGTAGTTCTGCGCGAAGATCTTCTTCAGGTTATGGACCTTCGGGATGTCGTTATAGGCGATATAGGGCTGGTTCGGGTGCAGCGTCATATAGTCCTGATGATAGGCCTCGGCCGGATAGAACGCCGCCAGCGGCCCGAGCTTGGTCACGATCGGCTTCTTGTAGACCTTGGCGGCGTTGAGCTGCGCGATATAGGCCTCCGCAACCTTCTTCTGCTCGTCATTGGCGGCGAAAATCTCCGAACGATAATGCGAGCCGACGTCCGGGCCCTGGCGGTTCAACTGCGTCGGGTCGTGCACCACCGAGAAGAAGATCTGCAGGATCTTGCCGTAGCTGATCTTCTTCGGATCGTACTTGATCTCGACGGCTTCGGCGTGGCCGGTCTGGCCGGTCCCGATCATGGTGTAGTTCGCGGTGGCCTTGCTGCCGCCGGAATATCCGGACACCGCGTTGATGACGCCGGCGGTGTGCTGGTAGACGCCCTGCACGCCCCAGAAACAGCCGCCGGCGATGACGGCGGTCTGGATGCCGTCGGAGGCCTGAACGTCGAGCGCGGGGGCGGGGATGATGACGGCCTCCTCGGCGGCGCGCGACGGGGCGGCACTGAAAGCGGCAACCGCCAGCGCGCCGATGGCGGCGCACAGCGAAAGTCGGCTGAATTGAGTTCGGCGCATGGGGTGTCCTCTTGGGGCTCGGTGGCAGCTGGATTTGACGGCAGTTTAGGGCCCGGGCCGGGCTTCGCAATCGGTGATGGCCTGCCCGATGTCCAAGATACGCGGCGGCGGCGCGCGTTGTTACGCCCCGTTGGACACGAGTTCGTGAATAAAAACGATGCATCTCCAAGGCGTTAGGGAAGCGGAACACGGCCGGGAGGACGGCGTTGAAATCCCGTTGCGGCGTATTGCTTCGGTTATTTCAGCGGGATTTTTGGACGATGGCAGAGGTCGATGTCCGCAAGGGAATGCCGTCCGTCGAACTGTCACGCGAGGAATTCGAAAAGCGCTACCGCAGCCGCTTCGTCGATCCCGCTTTCAAGCCGCTCACGCGCGAACTCGACGCCATCGTTGCGGCAGCCTGGGACGGCTACGCCAATTCGCGAAAAGCGCCGGTGACCCGCAAGGCCGGGCCGGGCTTTGCCGATCCGGACTACGATCTCTCGGTGGACTGGCTGGCGGCGCGCGACGCCATTCTCGCGGCACAGCGCCGCCATGACGAAGCCGAGCGAGACGCCGCGCATCCTGCTGATCAACGGCTCGTCGCGCAGCGAACACACCTGTCCCGGCGAAATGTCGAAGACCTGGCGGCTGGTCAAGCTGGCCGAGCCGATCTTTCAGGAGATGGGATTTGCGGTCGACATTCTCGACCTCAGCCGGCTCACGTCCGAATTCGGCAAGCAGATTCATCCATGCAAGTCCTGCGTTTCGACCGCGATGCCGCTGTGTCACTGGCCGTGCAGCTGCTATCCGAATTACGCGCTCGGCCAGACCGACGACTGGATGAACGAGATCTATCCGCTGTGGGTGGCGGCGCACGGCATCATGATCGTGACGCCGGTGAACTGGTATCACGCGCCGACCGGCCTGAAGGCGATGATCGACCGGCTGGTCTGCGCCGACGGCGGCAATCCCGATCCGACCTCGACCCATGGCAAGAAGGCCGATGAAGCCAAGGCGCTGGAGCTGAAGGGCTGGCCCTATCCCAAACATCTCGATGGCCGCCACTTCGCCGTGGTGGTTCACGGCGATACCGTGGGCGCCGAGACGCTGCGGCGCTCGCTGTCCGATTGGCTCACCGACATGTCGCTGGTACAGGCCAGCCGCGCCGCCGAGGTGGACGGTTACATCGGATATATGGAACCCTACGCGACGTCGCATGCGGCGCTCGACGAGGACGAGGATTTTCAGGAAGAGACGCGCAATGCGGCCCGCGCGCTCGGCAATGCCGTGAAACTCAGCCGCGCCGGCAAGTATCAGCGGCCGGATGAGGATATCGAGGATCCAAATCCGAAGTAGCGCATCACGAAGGGCGGCGTTGCTACAGTTCGCCGCTATTGACCCGGCCATCCCTGATTTCCCACAATGAACCGTCGCCAGCCCTCCGCGACAAACGATCATGCGCCGGAGCGTTTCGCAGATGTTGCGCGCCCTTTTGCTATCGGCGGTCCTGCTGGCCCTCGCGCGCCCGGCGCGCGGCCGATGACATTCAAACCTGCCGCGACGGCAAGCTTGAGTTGGCGGTGCGGCTGCCGGCCTGCGAAGTGCTGATCGCGGACGAGAAAGCAGAGCCCAAATCACGCGCCGTCGCCTTTGGCGTTCGTGGCGATGGGCTGCGTGAAAAACGCAAATATGATGAGGCGATTGCAGCCTACAACACCGGGTTCGATCTGGATTCGAGCCTTGCCTTGATTCTCAATGGCCGGGGTCTTGCCTACGTCAACAAGGGCGACGACGATCGTGCCATTGCCGATTACAACATGGCGCTGCAGATGCATCCCAATTATCCGCAGGTGCTGAACAACCGTGGCGTCGTTTCGGTGAGAAAGGGTGAATTTCAGCGCGCGCTCGACGATTTCAACGCCTCGCTCAAATACACGCGAGGGGCAACAACCGGTACTATCCCTATTTCAACCGGGCTCATGCGTTCACGCTGAAGAAGAATTACCAGGCCGCTCTCGCTGATTTCGCGGAGGCGCGGCAATTCAATCCCACCGGAATTCACGCTCCGACTTTTCGTTGCATCACCTACACCGAAATGGGCAGGTTCGATGAGGCGATCGCGGACTGCAACGAGGTGCTCGCCAAGTTCCCGAAATCGCCGTTCACGCTCGACCAGCCGCGCCAACGCCTATCTCGGCAAGGGCATCTGAACGCGGCGATGGAGGATTACAACGCCGCGCTCGGGTTCAATCCGAACTACGTTCGCGCCTATGCGGGACGCGCGGCGCTTCATGAGAAACGTGGCGACCTCGAACGCGCGCGCGCCGACTATCGCGTCGGCAAGTGCGGCGCTTTCCAAATTCGACGATATCGAGACCACCATCGCCCGGCGCCGGGCGCGCGAGCGGCTGGAAGCGCTGGTTGCCGCCGCGCTGCCGGGCAAACCTGCCGGCGGGCAAGTCGGCAGTGCCGGCGCCGTCGTCCGGCCCGCGCCGGATCGCGCTGATCGTCGGCAATGGCGCCTACAAGAATGTGCAAGCAGCTGGATAATCCGCCGCGCGACGCCAAACTGATCGCCACCACGTTTCGCGAGCTCGGCTTTCACGCGGTGACGCTGGCGCCGGATCTGACCCGCGACAAGTTTTTCGCGGCCCTGCACCAATTCGGACTGGAGGCCGAAAAGGCCGAGTGGGCCGTCATCTATTATGCCGGGCACGGCATGGAGATCGGCGGCGTCAACTATCTGATCCCGACCGACGCAAAACTTGCCGCCGACCGGGATGCCGAGACCCAGGCGGTGGCGCTGGAGCAGTTGATTGCCGCGGTCAGCGGCGCGCGCAAGCTGCGGCTGATCATGCTGGATGCCTGCCGCGACAACCCGTTCGAGAAAAACATGCGGCGGTCGATTGCGCTGAAGCTGGTCGACAAGGGCCTGTCCAACATCGAGCCGGAAGCCGGCTTCATGGTGGTCTATGCCGCCAAGCACGGCGAGACCGCGCTCGACGGCGATGCCGTCAACAGCCCGTTCGCGATCGCGCTGGCGCGCGAAATCAAGGCGCCGAAGGTCGAGGTGCGAAAGCTGTTCGATATCGTCCGTGACGACGTCTGGACCGCGACCAAACGTCAGCAGCAGCCGTTCACCTACGGCTCATTGCCGGGCCGCGAGGATTTTTACTTCGTGGCGGAGAAGTGACGTAGCCTGGCAACCGCCAGGAGCGTCATTCCGGGATGCGCGAAGCGCATGACCGCGGCAATCTCGCAGCATCCTTCGGGTCTGGTCCGTTCGGACCATCCCGGAATGACGGACTTAGACGTCTGAGGAGCGCGTGCGCTCGTTCTCACACCACAATGCTCAGCCGCTTCGCCGCGCGCGTGATGCCGGTGTAGAGCCACCGTGCGCGGCTGTCCTGGAACGCAAAGCTTTCGTCGAACAGCACCACGTCGTCCCATTGCGAGCCCTGCGACTTGTGCACCGTGAGCACGTAGCCGTAGTCGAACTCGTCATAGGGCTTGCGCTGTTCCCACGGGATGGTCTCGATGGCGCCGCCGAAACAGTCGCCGCGCACCGAGACTTTCGTCACCTTGTGGCCGAAATCCTCGTCCGGCGACAGCCGCATGGTGATGATCTTCGATTTCGACGCCGCGCGCGACTTCACCCGCCACAGCCCGCCGTTGAACAGGCCCTTCTTGCGGTTGTTGCGCAGGCACACCAGCTTGTCGCCGGCCACCGGCAACGGATCCTCGATGTTCTGCTTCTGCCGCACCCGCATGTTGTAGGAGCGCCGCGTGTTGTTGCGCCCGACCAGCACCTGGTCGGCCTGCATCACCCGGTTCGGATCGAGCTCGGCGCGCGACACCACCTGGCTTTCGCCGTAGCGGCCGATGTCGAGGTCGCGGCCCTCGCGCACGTCCATCGACATCCGGATGATCGGATCGTCCTGCGCCTGGCGATGCACCTCGGTCAGCATCACGTCGGGCTCGCAATTGGTAAAGAAGCCGCCGCCCGAGATCGGCGGCAATTGCGCGGGATCGCCGAGCACCAGCAGCGGACATTCGAACGACATCAGGTCGCGGCCCAATTCGGCGTCGACCATCGAGCATTCGTCGATCACGATCAGTTTTGCCTTCGAGGCCGGCGCATCGTCCCACAGCTCGAAGCTCGGCTGCTCGACGCCGGATTCCTTCGCGCGGTAGATCAGCGAGTGAATCGTCGAGGCGTTGTCGCAGCCCTTGTTGCGCATCACCAGCGCGGCCTTGCCGGTGAAGGCGGCGAATTTCACCTCGCCCGCGACGCCGTCGGCGATGTGCCGCGCCAGCGTGGTCTTGCCGGTTCCGGCATAGCCGAACAGCCGGAACACCGGCGGCGTGCCGTTCTTGCCGGGCTTGGCCTTCAGCCAGTCGGCAACGGCCTTCAGCGCGGAATCCTGATGCGGCGTGAAAGTGGTCATGGGGTCTCGGTGAAAGGGAGCAACGGCAGCGAGTGCGGCCGCGACTTAACCCCGCAAAGCTAACCATTCGCGCTGCGCATGCAAGCCGACTTCCGCCACGCGGAATTGGCCGAGGCTGGACAGGTGATGTGCCGGGAATACACTGCCGCCAACAACAAGCCGGCCGCGGGAGAACGTCATGAAATTCGGCATCTTTTACGAGCTGCAATTGCCGCGCCCGTGGCAGGCCGGAGGCGAACTCAAGCTCTACCAGGACGCGCTGACGCAGCTGGAGACCGCCGACCGCTGCGGCTACGACCATGCCTGGGTGGTGGAGCATCATTTTCTGGAAGAATATTCGCATTCGCCGTCGCCGGAATCGTTTCTCGCCGCCGCCTCCCAGCGCACCAAAAACATCCGGCTCGGCCACGGCATCTTCCAGCTCACCACCAATCATCCCGCCCGCGTCGCCGAGCGTGTCGCGGTGCTTGATCTGCTCAGCAACGGCCGCTGCGAATTCGGCATGGGCGAGAGCGCCTCGATCACCGAGCTGACGCCGTTCGGCCGCGACATGGAAACCAAGAAGGAAGTGTTCGAGGAGGCCGTCCGCGCCATCTTCCCGATGTTCAGGGATGGCGGCAGCGAGCATCACGGCAAGTATTTCGATATTCCGCTGCGCAACGTGGTGCCGAAGCCGGTGCAGAAGCCGCATCCGCCGCTGTGGATGGCGTGCTCGCAATTGCCGACCATCGAGCGCGCCGGCCAGAACGGTTTTGGCGCGCTGGGCTTTCAGTTCGTCAGCGCCGATGCGGCGCATGCCTGGGTGCACGCCTATTACAACGCGATCACCAAGCGGCTGAAGAAGCTCGCCGACTACGAGATCAACCCGAACATGGCGCTGGTGTCGTTCTTCATGTGCGCGAAGACCGACGAGGAGGCGCGCAAGCGCGCCGATGGCGCCACGTTCTTCCAGTTCGCGCTGCGCTTTTACGGCGCCTCGCAGAACCGCCAGCGTCCCGATCCCGGCACCGTCAACATGTGGGACGAATACAACAAGTGGAAGCGCGACAATCCGGAGGCGCAGGAGGCCGCGTTGCGCGGCGGCCTGATCGGCTCGCCGGAAACCATCGCCAAGAAACTGCGGCGCTTTCGCAGCTCGCATATCGACCAGGTGATCCTGCTCAACCAGGCCGGCAAGAACAGCCACGAGCACATCTGCGAATCGCTGGAATTGTTCGCCAAGGAAGTGATGCCGGAATTCCGCAACGATCCCGAGCACGACGCGTGGAAGGCCGGCGTGATGAGCGGCGCGATCCAGCTCGAGGAAATCGACACCGAGGCGTTCAAGGATCGCTACGGTAAACTCGCGGTGAGCGTCGCGCCGGCCAGGGCGGCGGCGGGATAGCGGAGCTGACGGCACGCTGCCAAAACGCCCTGCCTCTGAGGTGGCATTTTTCCCGTTCGCGGCCTAAAACAGGCCGATGAAACGGCTCGCAGTCTGGATGTTTTACGGCGTCGGCGCGGTCGCGGTCGGCTACCTCGCGCTTTACGCCTATGCGGTATTCACCGGGCGCGACCTGCAGCCGGGTGAGCCGATTCATATTTTCCGCAAGCCGGATGCGCCGAAATATTCGTGAGCGTACCCAAGGTGTCATTCCGGGCGCATGCGAAGCATCGAACCTTCAGCATGCTGCGATTGCACATCGCGGAGATATCATCGAGTTCCGGGTTCGATGGCTGACGCATCGCCCTCGGAATGACGGAGAGTGGATCGTCTACGCGCTCGCCGCCATCCGCTGATATTCGCCGGACCCGGCCGGCGTGATCGGCAGGCCGCCGTCGGCATATTCGTTCAGCTTGTTGCGCAGGGTGCGGATCGAGATGCCGAGGATGTTGGCGGCATGGGTGCGGTTGCCGAGGCAATGCTTCAGCGTCTCCAGGATCAGATCGCGCTCGACGTCGGCGACGGTGCGTCCGACCAGCGCGCGGGTCACCTGTTCGGCGGCGAAGGTGGCGTGCGCCACCGCCGGCACGGTTTTGGCGAGGTCGAGGCGGTCGCCGTCCGGCGTCAGGATGGCGTCGGCGCCGATCTCGTCGCCCTGCGCCATCAGCACCGAGCGATGGATGGTGTTTTCCAGTTCGCGGACGTTGCCCTGCCAGCGGTTGGTGGTCAGCACCCGCCGCGCGTCGGCGGAGATCGGCCGCACCGGCACGCCGTTGGCGTCGGCATATTTCTTGGCGAAGTGCTGCGCCAGTTCGAGAATGTCCGCCGGGCGTTCGCGCAGCGGCGGGATTTTCAGGTTCACGACATTGAGCCGGAACAGCAGGTCCTCGCGGAAGGTGCCTTCGCGCACGGCGTCGGCCAGGTTGCGGTTCGAGGTCGCGATGATGCGGATATCGACCGGCACCGGCCGGGTGCCGCCGACGCGGTCGATCACGCGCTCCTGGATCGCGCGCAGCAGTTTCGATTGCAGCCGCACGTCCATTTCGGAGATTTCGTCCAGCAGCAGCGTGCCGCCGGTGGCTTCCTCGAATTTGCCGATGCGCCGCGCGACCGCGCCGGTGAACGCGCCCTTCTCGTGGCCGAACAGTTCGGATTCCAGCAGATGCTCGGGGATCGCCGCGCAGTTGATCGATGATGAACGGCTTCTTGGCGCGGTTGGAGCGGGTGTGGACGTAGCGCGCCAGCACTTCCTTGCCGGTGCCGGATTCGCCGGTGATCATGACCGAGGCGTCGGAGCCGGCGATCTGCTGCGCCAGCTTGATCACCTTGGCCATCGCTTCGTCGCGATAGACCAGGTCGCGGGAATCGTTGGCGACGGCGGCGAGCACCGCGGCGATCAGTTCCGGATCGGGCGGCAGCGGGATGTATTCCTTGGCGCCGGCGTGGATCGCGGCGACCGCGGCGCGGGCGTCGTTGGAGATGCCGCAGGCGACGATCGGCACATGAATGTGTTCGGCTTCCAGCCGCATCACCAGGTCGCGGATGTCGAGGGCGACATCGACCAGCAGCAGGTCGGCGCCCTTGCCGCCGCGCAGCACCCGCATCGCCTGTTCGTGGTCCTCCGCATGGGTGACGGAAGCGCCATTGTCCATGGCGATCTTGGTGGCTGTCGTAAGCTGGCCCTTCAGTGTGCCAACGATGAGAAGCCGCATGATATTCTCCTGTTCGTCTGTTCGCGCCCGTTATGCGCGTATCGTTAAAAGCTCTTAGCTGCGTTCCGCCTTGATGATTTCCGTCATGGTCACGCCGAGCTTGTCTTCGACCAGAACCACTTCGCCGCGCGCCACCAGCCGGTTGTTGACGTAGATGTCGATGGCTTCGCCGACGCGGCGGTCGAGTTCGAGCACGGTGCCGGGCCCGAGCTTCAGCAGTTCGCCGACATCCATCTTGGAGCGGCCGAGCACGGCCGAGACCTGCACCGGCACGTCGAACACCGCTTCGAGGTCGGCGGCGATGCGCGAAGCCTGTTCGTCGTCGTGATATGCCGACGTCGTCGATCGCCGGCGCGTCGGCGGCGTTGAGGTCCGGAAGCGGAACCTGGGTGTCGGTGTCACTCATGGTTCTAATCCTCATGGCCGGGTTTCCGGCCTGATCGCGGGACGCCATGTAGCGCCCGACAAGTTCGTTGATCTTGGCTTCGATGGCCGCGCGCTCCAGCACCACGCCGCCATCGGCCCATTCGATCCTGCAGTCGCCGGTCGCGATCTCCGGCTCGGCCAGGATCACCAGGCGGCCCTCGAAGCCGCTTTGCTTGGCCAGCCGCTCGATCCGCTCGCGCGCGGCCTCGTAGAGCGAATCGTTGATCCGGACCACGAGATGCGGCGTCGAGACCAGATGCGAGAAGCAGTCGCTGCACCAGCGCCGGTGATCTCGGCGAGCGGCTCGCCGGCGATCAGTTCGCTGCACAGCTTGCGCGCCACCGCGACCGCGACATCGACGGCTTCGGTCTCCATCCGGGTTTCGATGCCGGAAAAGCGCGTCGCGATGCCCTGGATGCCGATGCCGATCTCCTCGAGCGCCAGCGCGGTGCGGCGGTCGCTTTCGGCCTTGGCCTCGCGCTGCGCGGCATCGAAGCCGTCGCGATAGGCGCGGGCCTCGGCGGCGGCGATCTTCTGCGCGATTTCGGCCGGCGTGGCCGGCCGCTCGCGCGTCTTGTCCGGCGCGCGCGAAGTCCATGTCGAACAGGAATTTTGCGGGAGCGGCCATCAGTACACCAGCTCGTCGTCGGCGCGGTTCTTGGTCAGCATGATTTCGCCCTTGGCCGCGAGATCCTTGGCGAGATTGACCAGCAGCGCCTGCGCCTCGTCGACGTCGCGCAGCCGTACCGGTCCGAGCGCCGCCATGTCGTCGAGCAGCATCTTGCCGGCGCGGGACGACATGTTGCCGAGGAAGAAGCCGCGGACTTCCTCGTTGGCGCTCTTCAGCGCGATGCCGAGCTTGTCCTTGTCGACGTGGCGCATCAGGGTCTGCGCCGAGCCGGCGTCCAGCTTGACGAGGTCGTCGAAGGTGAACATCAGCGCCTTGATGCGCTCGGCGGATTCGCGGTTTTCCTCTTCCAGCGAGGTGATGAAGCGGGTTTCGGTCTGGCGGTCGAAATTGTTGAAGATTTCGGCCATCACCTCGTGGGCGTCGCGGCGGCGGGTCTGCGACAGGTTCGACATGAATTCGGTGCGCAGCGTCTGTTCGACGCGCTCGATCACTTCCTTCTGCACCGCCTCCATCCGCAGCATGCGGCCGACGACGTCGAGCGCCATGTCCTCGGGCAGGATCGCGAGCACCCGCGCGGCGTGTTCCGGCTTCAGCTTCGACAGCACCACGGCGATGGTCTGCGGATATTCGTTCTTGAGGTAGTTGGCGAGCACCTCTTCCTGCACGTTGGAGAGCTTCTCCCACATGTTGCGGCCGGCGGGGCCGCGGATTTCGTCCATGATGCCGGTGACGCGCTCGGCGGGCAGATATTGCTGCAGCAGCCGCTCGGTGGCGTCGAAGGTTCCCATCAGCGCGCCGGAGGCCGACATCCGCGAGACGAATTCGAGCAGCAGGTCTTCCACCACGTCGGCTTCGACGGTGCCGAGCGTCGACATCACCATCGACAGTTCGCGCACCTCGTCGTCGTCGAGCAGCGACCAGATCTTGCCGCCATATTGTTCGCCGAGCGCCAGCATCAGGATCGCGGCGCGCTTCGGGCCGCTCAGCGGCTCGCCCTTCGGACGATTGCCCTGGCGGCTCGCCAGCGTGGCGATGACGTGGAGATATCGTTGGCGTTGGTGGTTTGCGGTACGGCCATGTCAGATCACGCTGCCGGCTCCGTGAGCCATTGACGAACAATGGAGGCGGTCTCGTTCGGGTTTCGCTCGGCCAGTTCGCCGACGCGATGCACCGACTGGGCATGGACCTGGCCCTGGACCTGGGCGACGTCGATCAGCGCGGCGGTGGCGTCGATGCCGGGAACGAGACTTTGGCCGGTGCGCTGCGGCTTGCGCTGCCGTCGGTCAGCGCCGGCAGCGCGCCGTCGCCGGTCAGCGCCGGGATCACTTCGGAAGCCAGGATGCGCCTGACCAGCGGCCGGATCACCATGAACAGCACCACGAGGCCGAGCAGCATCATCACGCCGAGTTCGATGACGTACATCACGTCGTCCTTGGTGAACTGCAGCATGCCGAGCAGGCCGGTCGGCTCGGCGACCGGGACCACCGCCGGCGCTTCGGCGAATTTGAGGTTCACGACCTCGACCTGGTCGCCGCGCTTCTGGTCGAAGCCGATCGCCGAGCGCACCAGCGTCGCGATGCGGTCGAGCTGTTCCTTGCTGCGCTCCTGATAGACCATCTCGCCTTTTTCGTTCTTGGCGTAGCTGCCGTCGACCAGCACCGCGACCGAGATGCGGTTGACCCGTCCGGCCTCGGTCACTTCGGTCTTGGTGGTGCGGGAAATCTCGTAATTGTTGGTTTCTTCGCTCTTCTTGCTCTGGTCGCGCGCGCGTCGCCGCGCTGTCCTTGCGTCTGATTGCCCGGCAATTCGTTGTTGACGGTGACCTGGCCGTTGTTGTCGGCGGTGGCGCTGGATTCTTCCCGGGTCTGGCTCGAGCGCAGCACCCGGCCTTCGGGATCGAACTTGTCCGAGGTCTGGGTGATCTTGTTGTAGTCGAAGTCGGCCGAGAGCTGGACCCGGGCGCGGCCGGCGCCGACCACCGAGGACACGATCGCCTCGACCTGGTTGCGCATCCGCTTCTCGAAGCCGGCGCGGCGCTCGTCGCCGATCGCGTTGTCGTTGTCGCCGGCGGCGCCGTCGGCGAGCAATTGGCCGGCTTCGTCGACGATCGAGACCCGCTGCGGCTTCAGGCCGTTGACGGCGGAGGCGACCACGTGGCGGATGGCGCGGATCTGCTGCGGCTCGAGCGCGCCGCGCACCCGCACCACGATCGAGGCCGACGGCTCCGGCGTCTCGCGCGAAAACAGCGGCCGCTCCGGCAGCACCAGATGGACCCGGGCGGCCTGGATCCGGTCGATGGCGCGGATGGTGCGGGCCAGTTCGCCTTCCAGCGCGCGCAAATGATTGATGTTCTGGACGAAGCTGGTGGTGCCGAGCGCGTCGGACTTGTCGAAAATCTCGTAGCCGACGCCGCCGCCCTTGGGCAGGCCGCCCTCGGCGAGCTTCATGCGCAGCCGGGTGACCTTGTCCTTCGGCACCATGATGACGGCGCCGTCGTTGCGCAGCTCGAAGGGGATGGCCTGGCGTTCCAGGTCCTTGATGATGCCGGAGGAATCCTCGGTGCTGAGGTCGGTAAACAGGGTGGTCATCTGCGGCGTGGTGACGCGCATGATGACAAAGGCGAAGAAGCCGATCAGCGCGGCTGTCACCGCGACCATCGCCATCAACCGCGACGCGCCCAGACCTTTTAGGAAACCTGCCAGACCCTGCAAAACCAACCGCCCCTCGAGATTCGGCGCCAAGAGCCGACTGGGCAATTATTGCCTATGGGATGGTTTCGATATGGTTAACGAAGGTTAAGAGCCGTGGCGAAAGTTCGAAAATGAAAAAAATCGGCTTCGCAGAGCGAAGCCGATTTTCGTCAAATGCCACAGGTTCGGAGAGCTTATTGGCGATATTGCTGGATGCGGGTGGTGCGCAGTCCGGCCAGGCCATGCTGGTCGATGGAAAACTGCCAGGACAGGAATTCGTCGACCGTCAGGGTGTAGCGGCTGCAAGCCTCCTCGAGGGAGAGCAGGCCGCCGCGAACCGCGGCAACGACTTCGGCCTTACGGCGGATAACCCACCGTTTGGTCCCGGGCGCGGGCAGATCCGCAATCGTTAACGGACTGCCGTCAGGCCCGATGACGTATTTTACCCTCGGGCGATGGGGTTCTGTCATGGCGTACTCACAAACTCTCAACCACTGAACTCACTGTAACAACCTACGCCCCGCGGCTTAAAATTTGCCTAAGCCCAAGGCTTCAATACGAATCTCCTTGAAAATGCTTTCAAAGCCAGCGGCCCGGCGTCTGGGAGACGCCGGGCTCAGGCAGGGATCGTGCAATTGAAGTGCGGAGTGGAGCCGGCCGGGCGGACCGGCGCGCTAGCTGGTGGCGGCCGAGGGCGCGGCAGTCACGATGCTCTGATCTGGTCGGTCGTGTAGTTCTGGCCGCCGATCGACAGCAACGGCGGCGACTGCGGTGAGATCGACCGAATTGACGACGCCCTGGATCTCGGTGGCGATCGCCGACGTCTTGCCGGCGGCGTCCTTGGCGGTCGCGGTCATCGTGTAATTGCCGGCGGGCCATTGCGTGCCGTCATTGCCCTTGCCGTCCCAGACGAAGCTGGCTGTTGCCCTGGCGTCAGCGTGTAGTTGCCGGTGATAGACGGTCTGGCCGGTCGAGTTGGTGATCGTGATCGTTGGCGGTCGGCGTCCTTGGGAGCGTTCAGATTCCAGGTCGCCGAGCCGTTGGTCAACTGCTGCGGTGCTGCCATCGACGGCGACGGTCTTGCCGACGATAGATCAGCGCCTGGGTCGCCTGCGCGGTCTGCTGCAGCGCGACCAGCGTCGCCAGCTGATCGTTGGTCTTGAGCTGCTGCTCGACGCCGGCGAACTGCACCAGCTGCTGGGTGAACTGGTTGGTGTCGAGCGGATCGAGCGGGTTCTGGTTCTGCAACTGCGTCGTCAGCAGCGTCAGAAAGGTCTGGAAATTGTCCGGCGAGCCCGCGTCGACGACGTGGCAGCGCGGTGGCTG
Source organism: uncultured Alphaproteobacteria bacterium (assembly GCA_963742695.1). Taxonomy (GTDB): domain Bacteria; phylum Pseudomonadota; class Alphaproteobacteria; order Rhizobiales; family Xanthobacteraceae; genus Bradyrhizobium. Next base: position 67,200 of record CAVUNF010000043.1, on the reverse strand, counting down.
GCCGTTGTCGGACGCGGACGTCGTCGGCAGCGGCGTGTGCCGATACGATCGGCGTCGGCATTGTTGCTGTCGACTGCCATGATGCGTCTCCTCAGACCCTGATGTCGACGCCGCTGCTCGATCCGAGCATGCGGCCATAGCTTCGTCCCGCGACTGCCGCGGGAACGGTGTCTTCTTCGCTGATGACCAGCCGCTGCGCGTTGTTGCCGGATCCGCTGTTGTCGTTCTGGCCGGATGAAGACTGGTCGCGCAGGCTGAATTGCAGCCCGCCGTCGCCGGTCTTGAAGCCGGCGTCGTCCAGCGCGCGCTGCAGCTGCGGCGCGTCCTGGCGCAGCATCGACAGCGTTTCCGGCTTCTCGACCGTCAGATGCGAGGTCACCTGGCCGTGGCGATCGACGTCGATGCGGACATCGATGCGGCCGAGTTCGGCCGGATCGAGCCGGATTTCGAAGCGGCTCTTGCCGCTTCGTGCCGAGACGGCGATCTCGAGCGCGAGCCCGCTCAACGGCACCGCGGCATCGGTTGCCGCGGTGACGGTCAGGGACGGCGCCGCAGCGGCAGCGTGCTGCTGCGGCAGTGGAGCTGCGGCTGGATCGGGCCGGTTGCCTGCGGGGCTGCATCCGTTGAGTTCGGCAAGCGCCTGTCCGGCCTCGGCGGCCGCCGCATGGTGTGCGGTCGCGGCTGATGTCGGCGACGGCATTGGCGGCGGCCATCCGCTTTCGCTCAGCGACGCCATTGCCGGCTTTCGGCTTGCCGGCGGCGGTCGGCGGTGGCGCGACTTGCCGGTGGCGGCGAGTGCCGGCCGGCGATCGGTTGTGGACGCATCGGCCGTCGTCGGGTGTCGGTTGTCCGAACCGTCAGCTGCCGCCGTCAGCGTTTGCGCCGTGGCGGGCGCTCTTGGACGGGCGCCGTGGCTTTCGGCACCGTCGCGGCGTCGTTACCGTCGGCCGCCGCGGCCAACGCCGGATCGGTTGCGGCGTCGGCTTGTGCGTCGGTCTGCGTCGATTCGCTGACGTGGCGGCGGCGTCGCGGCTTGTCGCCGCCGGATGCGTCGGCGTTGCCGCGGTTGCCGCGGCGGCTCGGCGATCGATGCCGGTCGGCGCCGACGGTGGTTGCGTCGGCGGTGGCCGACTGGCTGGCAGCGATGGCCGCCGCCGCGATCGCGAGCGGCGCGCGTGCCGGATGCCGGCGTGGCCGCGGGGACGATATTCGCCGTCGCGACGGCGACGGGAATCGCGACCGCGACCGGGGTCGGCGTCGACGGCCGCAGCGTCCTGCTGCGGCGGAGCGTCGGCCGTCGAATGCGGTTGCGGTGGGTTCGTCGGCGGACGCCTTGTCGGTCGATGTCTCGGCGGCGTCGGCCTTCGACGTCGTCGGATTTCGCCGGGTCGCTCGGCACGTTGCATCGGACTTCGCTGTTGGCGTCGGCGGACCGCATCGGCGTCGGCATCGGCGTTGCGCCGGCGCGTTCTCGGGCGGCGGTATCGCGATCGTCGGAAGCGTTGTTGTCGCTGCCCGGTCGGCAGCCGCGCCGTCGCGCGATCGCCTGGCGTCCGGCGGCGGTCGAGGCCTCGTCGGACCGGCGTTGCGCGGCCGATTGCTGCGCGGCGCGCGATCGTTGCCGGTGTCGGCGGCCGCATTGTTGTCGACCAGCGCCGCGAAACTGTCGTTTCCGCTGCGGCTGGTCGGTCCTGGCGGACCTTGGCGGCGCGCCCTGAAAGGACACGTTGGTGGCTGCTTCTGACGTCGACGCTGTACACGGGCGGCCTTTCGCGGATGAATCTGCAGCAGAGATCAGCAAGGACCGGGCCACCGGCGGTCTTAAAAAATACCTATATATTTCAATATGTTAGTATGGCATGACGGGGAATTGCGCGGAGCCCGCCGGCGGTCGCTTTTGCTGCCCGGCGGCAAGATTTGCCGTTTGCGGCGTGCAAAACGGGTTGGCGTGATTGCCTCACGGGAATACGGCCTATATTAAAGAGCGGCTTTTCAACCGGTCCGATCGAGCCATGCGCTTTCCCGGAACCGCTCCAAGGCCTTCTGACTACAAGGCTTTTCTAACCAGTCGCAAGCCAGCGTTCTAACCCGCGAAGGGCTCGATGCCGCCGCGATCGCATCGATGACCGGAAACATGCTCAACAGTCTGGATCTCGAAGGCCGTCCGCAGGACACCAGGATCGTCGTCGCCATGTCCGGCGGCGTCGACTCGTCGGTGACGGCTGCGCTGTTGAAGTCCGAGGGCTATGACGTCGTCGGCATCACGCTGCAGCTTTACGATCATGGCGCGGCCACCCATCGCAAGGGCGCCTGCTGCGCCGGGCAGGACATCCACGACGCCCGCAATGTCGCCGAGCGGATCGGCATCCCGCATTACGTGCTGGATTACGAGAGCCGTTTTCGCGAATCGGTGATCGACAATTTCGCCGACAGCTATGCCTCGGGCGAGACGCCGGTGCCGTGCATCGAGTGCAACCGCTCGATCAAGTTCCGCGATCTGCTGGCGACCGCGCGCGAACTCGGCGCCGCCGCGCTCGCGACCGGTCATTATGTCGCGTCGCGCCGCATCGGCGACGGATCGCGCGCGCTGGTCTGCGCCGCCGACGCCGATCGCGACCAGAGCTATTTCCTGTTCGCGACCACGCAGCGAGCAGCTCGACTATCTGCGCTTTCCGCTCGGCGACATGACCAAGCCGCAGGCGCGCGAACTGGCGCGGCGCTTCGGCCTCGAGGTCGCCGACAAGCAGGACAGCCAGGACATCTGCTTCGTGCCGACCGGGCGCTATACCGACATCATCGGCCGGTTGCGGCCGAATGCCATCGAGCCCGGCGACATCGTCGACCTCGACGGCCGCGTCATCGGCCGGCACCAGGGCATCATTCATTTCACCGTCGGCCAGCGCACGCGGCCTCGGCATCGCCTCCAGCGCGCCGCTCTATGTGGTGCGGCTCGATGCCGACAGCCGCCGCGTCGTGGTCGGCCCGCGCGAGGCGTTGCGGATGGACCGCATCGTGCTGCGCGACGTCAACTGGATCGGCGACGGCGCGCTCGACCGCGCGGTCGGCGACGGCCTTGAGATGTTCGTGCGGGTGCGCTCGACCCGCGCGCCGCAGCCGGCGTGGCTGCGCGCCGTCGACGGCGGCTATGAAGTCGAACTGGTCGCGGGCGAAGAGGGCGTATCGCCCGGCCAGGCCTGCGTGTTCTATGATGCGCCTTCGGGCCAGGCGCGCGTGCTCGGCGGCGGATTCATCAAGAGCGCGACCGCGAAGAGCGCGGCAGCCAATGGCGCGGCGCGCGAGCTGTCGCGCCGCTGGTCGAAGCAATGCGCGGATAAGAGATTTCAGGGCGGGGCATGGCTGCAGATATCGACCGCGCGGGGGTCGCAAAGGCTTATGAGCGCTGGGCGCCGGTCTACGACCTGGTGTTCGGCAAGGTTTTCGACCACGGCCGCCAATCGACCATCGCCGAGGCCGACAAGATCGGCGGCCGGATCCTCGATGTCGGCGTCGGCACCGGATTGTCGCTGTCGGATTATTCGCGCACCACGAAACTGTGCGGCGTCGATATTTCCGAACCGATGCTGCGCAAGGCGCAGCAGCGCGTGCGCGCGCTGGGTCTTTCCAATGTCGAGACGCTGGCGGTGATGGACGCCAAGAATCTGGCGTTTCGCGGACGCGTTCTTCGACGCGGTGGTGGCGCAATATGTCATCACCGCGGTGCCCGATCCCGAAGCCACGCTGGATGATTTCATCCGCGTGCTGAAACCCGGCGGCGAACTCATTCTGGTCAATCACATCGGCGCCGAGAGCGGCCCGCGCCGCGCTGTTCGAACTGGCGTTCGCGCCGCTGGCGCGCCGGCTCGGCTGGCGGCCGGAATTTCCATGGGCGCGGCTGACCAATTGGGCCGCCAGACATGGCGGCGTCAGCCTGACCGAGCGGCGGCCGATGCCGCCGATGGGGCATTTTTCGCTGATCCGCTACCGCAAATCCTGAGATTGCGGCGCTTCTGGCCGGGAACCTCCGCCGCCGCCGGCCGTTTTCCCCGCATGCAGATGAAACACACACTTCTTCTCTCAGGCGCGCTGATGGCGGTCATCCGGCGCGGCGAGCGCGCAGGCGCCGCCTGCGCCGGCGACGCCACCGGCCCAGACCGCGCCGCCTGCAGCCGGCGCGCGCCGCCAACTGCGCGCCGATGCAGCCGACGCCGCAGCCCAAATGCGGCGGCCGGAGGGCGCCACCACCGGCCAGCGGGCCGAGCCGCTGACCGACAAACTGGCGCAATCCGACGGCGTGTTGTGCCCGCCGGCCGGCGTCGACCCGGATATCCGCGCGCCGACGCCGGAAACCGGCAATACGCCGGTGATCCCGCCGCCCGGCAGCCCCGGCGGCGATCCCACTGTCCGGCCGAAATAAGCGCCGCTTTGCAGACGACTTGGCGGAGCATGCCGGGTTTGCTTGACATGCCCCTGACCGACTTCTTATATGCCGCGCGTTCGCGACTGCGGCATATCAAGCCGTGACGGTGAACCGTGGCGAGGTAGCTCAGCTGGTTAGAGCACGGGAATCATAATCCTGGGGTCGGGGGTTCGAGTCCCTCTCTCGCTACCAAATACTCCGAATTTATCCCGATAGTATCGACCATGCGAGGACTCCCACTCGCGTGCCGTGCGATCGCCTGACCGTTGGCGGTTCCAACACGCCGCGACAGGAACCATGGCGCGTGCTTCCGATTGAATGGGTTGAGGACACCGGACGCATCGGCGGAAGGGTGCAGAGAGAGACCTGACGGAGACGCGGAATGAAGAGCAAGCTTGTTTCCGATGAGCCGACCTCAAAGGTCCATGTCGTTATCCTGGACTCAGGCGAGGAAGCCTTTGCCACGCTGACGCGGTTTGCCAACGATACCGGGATCTCCGCGGCATCGCTGACCGCGATCGGCGCCTTCGAGAAGGCCACCGTCGGCTGGTTCGATATTTCGACCAAGAGCTACAAGAAGATTGCCGTCGACGAGCAGTGCGAGGTGTTGAGCGCGATCGGCGACGTTGCCATTGGCGATGACGGCAAGGCCAGCCTGCACTTGCACGTCGTGCTCGGATTGTCGGACGGATCGACGCGCGGGGGCCATCTGCTCGAGGGTAAAGTGAGGCCGACGCTCGAAGCCGTCATGACGGAAACACCATCGAAGCTGCGTCGAAAGAAGAAGCCTGAGTTAGGCATTGCCCTGATCGATATCACCACAACCAATTGAGCCGTTCGGCACACGCCGCCAAACTCAATGCTTCAAATCCCGAATGACCCCGGCGAGGCGATTGATAAAGTCCTCGACCCAGCGGTCTTCGCTTGCTGCTGCTTCCATCCGCAATTTACGCTGCTCGTTGTCGTTGAGCGGAGCCAGCGGCGGCGCGATCTTTTCCTGGTAGGTCATCATGAGACGGTCCCTTCCTGTTAAGGCAAGGGTTCTCGCGGCTCGATTGTTCCACGATCTGCCGCCCGGCGAATGGAACTCGCGCGTCTGTTCGCCGTTATTGCTTAATGAAACGTGACCCATACGAAGCCGCCATCGACCAGATCCTGGCGACCGCCGAGGGCGATGTGCGCCGCGCGTTGCGCGCCGTGCTGGAAGAAAACGTGCTGCTCGAATCCGAGCTTCGGCATCTATATGCCGAGTCGAAGCATGGCCGGCGCGCCGAGTCGAAAGCGTCTCTGCATTAACTCCGAATGATCGCAGCATTGCGGGATGGCGGCCGGGCCGCCGTCAGCGCCACATGCCGCGCATGTGGGCGCCGACGTCGATGCGCGGTCCGTGCCGCCTCGTCGGCCGTCGGCGCAACAACCCTCCAGTTAATTTCCTGTCACGCGGCAAAGGCCGAAGTGTTTCGCATGGCACCAACTACCTCCTGAAAATTTCGAATCGGAAAACGGGTGGGGAAATCGGGTGGGCGGAACATCAGTCGTGCACTAGGTGAGAGGGACGATGGCACGCGGCAAGAATTTGAACGCGTATTGATCGCGGGCAAGACCGCGGCGTACATTTCGCTTGCGAGCCGTGCCGCTCACAATGGAGGAGTTGCGAATGTCGAAGGAAGAGAAAAACAAAGCTGTTGTCGGCCGTTGGTTCAAGGAGTTCTGGGGCAATCCCTGGAATCCCGACATCATCGACGAACTGGCTGCGCCTGACATGCTGTTGCAGTATTCGCTGCATGAGCCGCGCCGCGGTCGCAAGGACGTCAAGGAATTCATGGTTGGATTCCGCAATGCGTTTCCTGATCTCGAACTTCGGGGGCGCTGCGGACTTGATCGCGGAAGGCGATTACGTCGTCGGTCGCTGGGAAGGCGGCGGCACCCACACCGGTTCTGCTTTCGATGACTTCATCATCGGATCATTGCCGGCGGCTTCCGGCCGGAAAATGCGCTTCAGCGGAATTACCGTGCTCCGCGTCGAGAACGGCAAAATCGCGGAAGAGATCGGCCTGGATGACGGCGCGACCGCGCTGCAGCAGCTCAACATTCTACGAGCGGCCTGATCGATCGTGATGGCGATCCGGAAGACGAGTCGGACCGGGGTCACGTCCCCGGTTCGGTTCGCTGCCTGGTGACCGCGAGCCGCATTGTCTGAAACAAGGAGGATGGGTTCAATGAGTATGAGTCGCAAAGACGTAACGTTCGCCTCCGGCCAGGATACATGCGCTGCGTGGTTCTACCCCGCGGCGGCGGATCAAGGGGCGAGACCCATCATCGTCATGGCCCACGGATTGACCGGCACGCGCCGGGACCGTCTTGGCCCGTTCGCCGAACGGTTTGCGGCCGCCGGGTTTGCGGCGCTCGTTTTCGACTATCGAGGCTTTGGCGACAGCACGGGCGAGCCGGATATGTTCGAGCCTTCTCGCAGTTGGAAGACTGGCGCGCTGCCATCGCGTTCGCGCGTTCTCTGCCCGGTATCGATGCCGAACGCGTGGCGACGTTCGGTTCTTCGATGGGCGGGGGCAACGCGCTCGCCGCGGCAGCGGAGGACCCCAGGGTGGCCGCGGTCATCAGCCAGGTGCCATATCTCGACAGGGATTCCCAGACTTACAACAAACCTCGGCACGCCCTGGAGAAGATGAAGGCTGCGGCCGTCGAAGGTGGTTATCTGGCTGCCGTTGGTCAGCCCGATGAGGCGGCGTTGATTAGCGCGCCCGGAGCCGAGGTCGGTTGGCGTCGTGTTGTCGCAATCGGCGAGGACTCTCGATGGCGGAACCGGGTCTCGGCGTCCTGGTTGTTGGGTCCTCCCTACAGTCCTATCCGGCATGCGGCCACCCTTCACTGTCCCTGGCTGGTTTGCGTCGCTGCGGACGATCAGGTTGCCAAGCCGGGGCCGGCAATTGACGCCGCGCGCCAAGCTCCGAAAGGTGAACTCCGCGTCTATCCAGGTGTCGATCACTTCGACATCTACGACGGGCCGGTCCACGAGGCAGTGGTGGCGGATGAGATCGAGTTTCTTTCCCGCCACCTTCTGGGCCGAAGCCTCTGTGGAACAACCAAAGCAGGCTTCGGAGATGACGCGGGTTTATCTACCGGCGTTGTCGTAGCGCCGCCGCCGTCAGCGCCACATGCCGCGCATGCGGGCGCCGACATCGATGCGCGGTCCCTGGCTGGCGGCGCGGGCGGAAACACCCGCCGGCAGCCGCGGCCACACCGTCTTTTCGAACAGGCCGAGCAGGGCATCCGGAATGAAGCGGGTGCGCGACGCATAGACGTGGCGGTCGCCTTGCGCGCGCTGGCCGTGGGTGAAGAAACGCTGCGGCACCATCAGGTGCAGATCGTCCTTGGCGCGGGTCATGGCGACGTAGAGCAGGCGGCGTTCTTCTTCGAGCTCCGCGCTGGTCCCGGCGCCGAGATCGGACGGCATGCAGCCGTCGACGACGTTGAGCACGTACACCGATTTCCATTCCTGGCCCTTGGCGGAATGGATCGTCGACAGGATCAGATAGTCCTCGTCGAGCAGCGGCACGCCGGCCTGGTCGCTGGTGGCGTCGGGCGGATCCAGCGTCAGCTCGGTGAGGAAGCGCTCGCGCGACGGATAGCCGCTGGCAATCTGTTCGAGCTGGATCAGGTCGGCGCGGCGGGTCTCGGCATCCTCGTGAATGCGGTCGAGATGCGGCTCGTACCACAGCCGGGCGCGTTCGAGGTCGGCGGGCCAGCTGGATCGTCTGAGATCCGCGACCGCGCCGATGAATGCGTTCCAGTCCTCGCCGGCGCGCGGCGGGCAGGGCGCGTTGGCGAGTGCCGCGATCGGGTCGGGCGCCCCGATCATATGGTCGAGCACGCGCTGCGCGGAAGCAGGGCCGACGCCGGGAATGAGATGCATCAGCCGAAAACCCGCGACGCGATCGCGCGGATTTTCGACGAAGCGCAACAGCGCCAGCATGTCCTTGATGTGGGCGGCATCGAGGAATTTCAGGCCGCCGAATTTGACGAACGGAATGTTGCGGCGGGTCAGCTCCACTTCGAGCGGACCGCTGTGGCTCGAGGTGCGAAACAGCACCGCCTGCTGCTTCAACAGCGCGCCGGATTCCCGGTTTTCCAGCACGGTCTCGACGATGCAGCGGGCCTGGTCGGCCTCGTCGCGCACGGTGACAAGCCGTGGCTTTGCGCCGGAGGTCCGGTCGGTCCACAGGTTCTTGGTGAAGCGCTCGCGTGCCAGATCGATCACGCCGTTGGCGGCCGCGAGAATGGTCTGGGTCGAGCGATAGTTGCGGTCCAGCGTGATGATGTCGGCCGGCGGCGAGAACTGGCTCGGGAAGTCGAGGATGTTGCGCACGGTGGCGGCGCGGAACGAATAGATCGATTGCGCATCGTCGCCGACCACGGTGAGGCCGTGACCGCCGGGCTTGAGCGCCAGCAGGATCGACGATTGCAGCCGGTTGGTGTCCTGATATTCGTCGACCAGCACATGATCGAAACGGCCGCCGATGTCGTCGGCCAAGCCAGCATCGCTCATGGTCTGCGCCCAGTACAACAGCAGGTCGTCGTAATCGAGCACGTTGTGGCGCTGCTTGGCCTCGACATAGCCTGCGAACAATTCCTTCAATTCATCAGCCCATCCGGCGCACCACGGGAATGACGATCCCAAAACCTGCTCGATCGCGGTCTCCGCGTTGACGCAGCGCGAGTAGATCGCAAGACACGTGCCCTTGGTCGGGAAACGCTTGTCGGTTTTGGAAAATCCCTTTTCGTGCCGGATCAGGTTGATCAGATCGGCGGAGTCCTCGCGGTCGTGGATCGTGAAGGAGGGGTCGAGGCCGATCCGCTCGGCATATTCGCGCAACAGCCGCGCGCCGATGCCGTGAAAGGTGCCGGCCCAGTTCAGCGCGTCGGTCATGATGCCGGCCTTGTCGCCCATCACCTTGCGCGCGATCCGCTCGACACGTTTTGTCATTTCGGACGCCGCGCGGCGCGAAAAGGTCATCAGCAGGATGCGCCGGGGATCGGCGCCGCCGGCGATCAGATGGGCGACGCGATGGGCCAGCGTGTTGGTCTTGCCGGATCCGGCACCCGCAATCACCAGCAACGGCGCGAACGGGCCGGGTCCTGTCGTGCCATGCTCGACGGCGCGCCGCTGTTCCGGATTGAGGCTATCGAGATAGGCTGCCGCCGCTGACACGGAACGAATTGTCCTTCACATGAAAAGCTGGCGTTTCGCCGTTCCCGCCGTGCGGAATGAACGCGAATCGTGCCGCGTTGACCCTTGCCGAACGATACGGACAAATCAAGAACAATTGGTTATCCGGATTTGGAGGGGCTCGCGCGGCCGGCGTTGTGCAATCGCAGCCGGTGCGGGAGACTGGCCCGGTGGCCCGCGCACAAGGCGCGGCCCGGGAGGAATGCGATGGCATCGAAAGCGTTCGAGACGATCATCACGGAAACCGCCAATGATTTGGCCGGGCCGTGGCGCCGGCCACATCAGATGCTCCATGCCCAGGTCTACGATTCCCACGCCTCGATTCACGACGATGCGACGGCGCAGAAACTCGGGTTTCAGGGCGGCACCATCGAAGGGCCGACCCATTTCAGCCAGTTCGCGCCGCTGTGCGAGCGCCTATGGGGAAAGGCGTGGTTCGAGACCGGATGCATCTCCGCGCATTATCGCAATCCGTCGTTCGAAGGCGAGGAAGTGCAGGCCATTCTGACGAAGCCTGAAGCGGGGCAAACGCAGAGCAAGATCCAGATGGTGAAGCGCGATGGCACCGAAATTCTGCGCGGCACGGCCTCGGTGGGCGCGGACGCGCCGGCCACCGCGCTGGAGCAACGATTGACCGAACTGAAGCCGCTGGCGGATGCAGTCATCCTGCGCGACGTCAAGGTCGGCATGAAAACCGGCCGTCAGACCGTGCGGATGGATTTTGGGAAGAACATGGGCGACCTCTACCCGTTCTCGCTGGAGGAAAAACTCAAGGTCATCACCGAGCCGAGCCCGTATTATCTTGTCGACGGCGGCAATCCTTGGGGGCGTCCGGTCATTCCGATCGAGATGCTCAGCGTATTGTTCCAGTATCGCGCGCGGGAGGATCGGTTGCCGATCAAGGGCCCGGCGGTCGGCCTGTTCGCCGATCAGGAGATCCGGCTGCTGCGCGGGCCGCTGTTCGCAAGCGAGGATTATCAAACCGAGCGCGAAGTGATTGCTCTCAGCGGCAGCCGCCGAACCGAAAGCCTGTGGGTCCGCACCACGGTATTTGCCGGCGATGATGTGCCGGTCGCGACGATGCTGCTCAACCTTGCGAGCATCAAGGAATCCTACGCGGGCTATTCCGGGGAATACCAGCAGTTCTATGGCTGAGAATTGACCGAGAATGCAGCCAGTATTTTCGTCATGGCCGGGCTTGTCCCGGCCATCCACGTCTTTCTTGTTTAGGCGCAGTCAAGGCGTGGATGCCCGGGACAAGCCCGGGCATGACGATTTTTCGACGTCAGCGTTTGCCTCGATCAATCGGTCTTCTTGCTGGCGGGTTCGTCGTTTTCTTCCTTGACCAGCGTCAGCAGTTTCAGCGTCAGGAACGTAAAGACAGAGACCGTAACGGCCACGTCGAAAGCGCCGAGGCCGACCGACACGCCGATCGCGCCGGTCGCCCACAGGCTTGCCGCGGTCGCGGTGCCCAGCACGGTGGTGCCCTGCTTGAGAATGGCGCCGCCGCCGATAAAGCCGATGCCGGTGATCAGGCCTTCGATCACCTTCGCCATGCCGTCAGGGGAATGCACCAGCAGACTTTCGCTGGCCTGCACGAACCCGCAGCTCGCCATCGCCACCAGTGGAAAGGTTCGCAAGCCCGCGCTACGGGCCTTCTTCTCGCGATCCCAGCCGATCGGCATGGCGAGCGCAAAGGCCGCAGCCAGGGCAAGGATGTGGGCTACCGATTTGCAATCTGTCCAAGGTGCGCGCTCGCTCGATCGTAGAGGAGATCGGAAACGGCACGAGCACCGTTAAGTTCCAGTCGGACTGGATTCGGCACCAGGTCGCAGGCTGGCAAACAGATGTTGCCAGCCTGCGATGGTTGAAGCGTTGCGAGCCCGATCGGCTTCGAAGCCGTTACGGCTTGAACACAAATCCCGGTCCGATGGCGACGTCCGCCGGAATCGGCGGCAGATCGGCAAACAGTTCGGGGTTGTCCTTCATGACTTTCAGGATGTGCTTCGGATCGATGTGCTTGTTGACATCGAAGGTGGTCTTCAAGATGCCGAGGCGGCTGAGGCGATCTTGCGCGCTCCACAGCGCGCGGTAATTGTTGGCGGACAGGCGCCGGTCCATTTGCTGGATGTTGAACTGCATCGCGGCCTCCGCCACTTCCAGCTTGAGGCCGGGAATCCAGCGGGTGCCGATTCCCGCCGCCTGCTTCGAATTCTTGCGCACCCACTGATCGGCTTCCGAGGTGGCGGTCATGAATTTCAGGACAGTTTCCTGGTTCTTTTCCACCCAGGGGCGAAGCGCCACGGCAAAACCGAGATAGGCAATCAGGTTGCCTCCGCGGAGAACTTCAAACGCGCCCGGAACATCCTTCTGCGCGATGATCGGCCACGGATCCCATCCGGTGAAGGCATCGATGCCCTTGGCCAGCAGCGCCACCGTCATGTCGGGCGGCGGCGTGTTCACCAGCGTCACGTCCTCGGGCTTGAGGCCGGCCTTTTCGAGGATCGCCAGGATATAAAGATGGTTGATGGTGCCGAAGGAGGCGGCGATCTTCTTGCCCTTCAGGCTGGCGAGGTCGCCCTTGACGATGCCGGATCCCTCGCGGGCGATCAGGGCCATCGTGGCGTCGGACCCGGTCTTGGTCGGATTGCCGCTGAAATTGCCGAGCGCCACCAGGTCCATGCCGCGCAACACCGCGCCGATCATGGGCACGCCGACCTGCACGATGTCGGTTTCACCGGCCTGCAGCGCGTTGAGCGCATCGACGCCGGTCGCATAGGGCCGCGCAATGGTGGCGTCGAGCCCGCGCTTTTCGAAGAAGCCACGCTCCAGCGCCACCGGCAGCGCCAGCATGTCGATCGCGCTCACCATGCCGACTTTCAGTTTTACAGGCTCTTGCGCTTGCGCCGGCAGGCACGCCAGCATCACGGCAGCTCCGAGTAGTATCAGTCGCTTCATTTCATCCTCCCTCTTTCATCGGCCCAACGCTCGTCACCCAGTAAGGCCGGGCCACCGCGTTGAGATCCGTTCGTTTCACTCCACGTAGTTCTATCGAATGGCCCTCCGCGCCGGAGACCCTTCCATATTGCTGAAATGCCAGAACGTGAAACCGCTCGGGCGTAAACGGCAGTTCGATCTGGATGTTGACCTTGGGCGAACGTGCCCGCGAGGTCAGCCGAAATTTTTCCGGGCGCCGCCAGCGTCAGCCACAGTTGAAACATCAGCCACGCCGCGACCACGCCCAGAATGAAGCGCGCCTTGGACGAGCTTGCGATTTCCGAAGCGATGCTCATGCCGAGCGCACCATCTGCAGCACCTGGGCCGACAGCCGCTTGAAGGTCTCGTCCTCGATCAGATCGTCCCACACCCGCGGCCGCGGCAGCGCGACCTCGACCTGGTCGAGCACGCGGCCTTTCGACAGCACCACGACGCGGTTGGCCAGAAACACCGCCTCCGCCACGTCGTGGGTGACGAAGATCACCGTCGGCTTCCGCTCCTGCCAGATCCGGGTCAATTCCTCCTGCAGCGTCATGCGCGTCTGCGCGTCGACGCTGGCGAACGGCTCGTCCATCAGCAGCACTTCGGGATTGTTGGCGAGCGCGCGCACCACGCCGACGCGCTGCTGCATGCCGCCGGAAAGTTCGTTCGGATAGCGGCTGGCGGCGTGCGACAGGCCGGCAAGTGCCAGATATTCGTGCGCGATCTTGTCGCGCTCGGCTTTCGGGACGCCGCGCATCTTCGGGCCGAAGCCGACATTGTCGAGCACCGTCTTCCAGGGAAACAGCGCAAAGGATTGAAACACCACGCCGCGCTCCGGCCCCGGGCCGTTGATCGCCTTGCCGTTCAGCAGCATCTCGCCGCCGGAATGCGGGATGAAGCCCGCGACCATGTTGAGAATTGTGGTCTTGCCGCAGCCGGAGGGGCCGACCACAGAGACGAAATCGCCCTGTTGCACATCGAGCGAGACGTCGTGCACGGCGGTGACATGCGACCCCGCATAGGGATCGAAATAGGTCTTGGCGAGGTTGCGAAGCTCGAGGGTCTTCATGATGTCACCAATCCCCATCGCTTGCCTGTGGCGCGCTCGATCGGCGCAAGGATCCAGGCGTCCACGATGTACCAGAGCAGTCCAAGAATGATCATGCCGAGCAGGATCTCGACCACCGATCCGGAGCGGCGCGCATCGAACATCAGAAAGCCGATGCCGCTGGTGCCGACGATCATCTCGACGGCGATCAGCGCGCGCCAGCCATAGCCGAGGCCGTTGCGCAGGCCGGTAATGATATTGGGCAGCGCGCCGGGTAGCGTCACTTCCCACAACACCCGCGCCCGCGAGGCGCCGAGGCTGCGCGCTGCGCGCGCCAGATCGCGCGGCACCGATTCGACGCCGAGCACGGTGTTGAGCACCACCGGGAACAGCACGGTGTAGACGATGACGAAGGTCATGGTGGTCAGCCCGAAGCCGAACCAGATCAGCAGAATCGGCAGCCAGGCGATGTCGCCGATGGCCTGGAAGAACAACAGGATCGGCCACGAGACGCGGTGCGCCCATTTGCTGCTGCCGATCAGGACGCCCAAGGGAATGCCGAGGATCATGCCGATGGCCGCACCGGTGAACAGGCGTATCAGGCTGTCCTGCAGATAGTCGGGCAGGATGCCGCGGTAGGTGAGGCTGAAGAACGCCTTGACGACTTCGACCGGCCCCGGAAAAAACGCGCGCGGGAACATTCCGGATTCGGTGACGGCGATCCACAGCCCGATCACCGGAATGAACGGCACCAGCGCCGCAAGCCCGGGCCACCGGGCCGTGGCGCGGGTATAGGCGCTCCAGCTGCGCAGCAGGATATTCATGCGCGCCTCACCATGCCCCAGCGCTCGATGGTCGAGCGCTCCAGCGGAACCAGCAGCAGGCGGTCGATCAGGAGCCAGATCGCGCCGATCACGATCATGCCGAGGATGATGACCTCGGTGCGGTAGAAATCGCGCGCCACGAACAGCATGTAGCCGAGGCCGACATTGGTCGCGATCATTTCGGCGGCGATCAGGCCGCGCCAGGCGAAGCCGAGCCCGGTGCGGATACCGGTGACGATGTTGGGCAATGCGCCCGGCAACAGGACTTCGGTGAGCAGCGCCCAGCGGCCCGCGCCAAGCGAGGCGGCGGCGTTGCGCAAGGTCAGCGGAATGGTCGATACGCCGAGCAGGGTGTTGTACGCCACCACGAAGAAGACGGCGTTGAAGATCACGAAGATGATCGCGCCAAAACCGTAGCCGAACCACAGCGTCGCAATCGGGATCCAGGCGATCCCCGCCAGCACCGAAAAGAAACGAAACAGCGGCGTCAGGAATGTCGAGACCGCCGGACTGACGCCCATCGCGATCCCCAGCGGTACGGCGGTCACGATTCCGATCAGCGTGCCCAGGCCGACGCGGAGCAGGCTCGCGCCGATATGCTGGATCAGCGAACCGTCGCGGATCGATTCCATTGCAGCGCCGCCCACCGCGGCGACCGAGGGAAACACCCGCTGGTCGATGCTCGAACAGCGGCACCACGATCGCCCAGATCAGCACCAGCGCGAGCAGCGGCGCGACAAACATCGCCGCGCCCGCGAGCAGACTTCAGCCAGCGCGGCTGGCGGTTGAAAGCGGGGTTGACCAGCACCGCTTCCTTGCGAGTGGCTGGGTCAGTCGACATTGCGTTTACTCTTGTCGCCTCTGCCCTTCGCAAGCGGCTTGCGCGATTTCGCCGCACTTCGCTTCGACAGTCTGATCTGGGTATAATTCAGCACCTGCTCCATGGCAGCGCGGGCTTTTTTGGCGTTGCCTTCGTCGATGGCGCGCGCCGCGACGGCGTGATTGGGCAGATTGTCCTCGAACCAGCCGGTGGTGCCGACCGCCACCATGAAGACTGCGCTCAGGATGGTATCGATCGCGCCGCGGAATCCCTGCAGCACGGGGTTGTGGGTGGCATCCAGGATCGCAAGGTGGAACGCCTTGTCGGCGGCGGTGGCGCTGGCCTGGTCGTGCGAGGTTTCCATCGCCACCAGTGCGGCATTGATGCGCTGCCGGTCGGCCTTGGTCGCCCGCTCGGCGGCGAGTGCTGCCGCGGCCGGCTCGATGATCAACCGGACTTCCTGAATGGCCAGCAGCAGTGCGCGGTCAGGCTCGTTACTTCCGGCCAGCCATGTCAACACGTCGCGATCGAGCAGGCTCCAGTCGCGGCGGGGCCGCACATGGGTTCCGTGTCGTGGCCGCACGCTGACCAGACCCTTTGCCGCCAGCGTCTTGATCGCCTCGCGCACCACGCCGCGTCCGACCCCGAAGCGGATTTCAAGATCGTGCTCCGGCGGCAATGCCTCGCCGACCGCGATGACATCCTGCGCGATCTCGCTGCCCAGCGTCGTCAGCACGGCGTGAATACGACCCGGCTTTGTACCTTTGTCGGCAGATTTAGTGCGCGTCTTGAGCAAGGCTGTCCGACTTTCGGTGGCTGACTGGCTGGCAAGCTATCATGCTGCAGATTGCCGGCGCAATCATCCGATGTTAAACATCGGATGATTAAGCGCATGCTGCGATGCGAAAGGCTCGAAGCCGTGACATTCGACTTCGGAGCCTCTAAATACCGGCCGGCGGGCATCCCAGCGCCATCCTGCTATCTTTGCATGGGCTCGTTTTCGATATTTTGCTTGGGAGAGAGAACCGGGCCGGTCCTTGGGGGAACAGATGAACAATAATGGCGCAACGTCGCCCAACGACTGCCGGAATTCGACTACGTCATCGTCGGCGCCGGCTCGGCCGGCTGCGTGCTGGCCAATCGCCTCAGCGCCGACGGCAAGCATTCGGTGCTGCTGCTCGAAGCCGGTCCCAAGGACAGCAATCTCTGGATCCACGTGCCGCTCGGCTATGGCAAGCTGTTCAAGGAAAAGACCGTCAACTGGATGTACCAGACCGAGCCCGAACCGGGGCTGAACGGGCGCCAGGTGTTTCAGCCGCGCGGCAAGGTGTTGGGCGGCTCCAGCTCGATCAACGGGCTGCTCTATGTTCGCGGCCAGCACGAGGATTACGATCGCTGGCGCCAGCATGGCAATACCGGCTGGGGTTTCGACGACGTGCTGCCGTACTTCAAGAAGGCCGAAGACCAGCAGCGCGGCGCCGATGAATTTCACGGCGCCGGCGGCCCGCTGCCGGTGTCCGATATGCTGCACGCCGATCCGCTGTCGGGCGCCTTCATCAAGGCCGCGGTCGAGGCCGGCATCCCCGACAATCCCGACTTCAACGGCGCGACGCAGGAAGGCGCCGGCTGGTTCCAGACCACGACGCGCAATGGCAGGCGGGCGAGCACGGCGAAGTCGTATCTGCGCCCCGCCAAGGGCCGCCGCAACCTGCATGTCGAGACATCCGCGCTGGCGCAGCGCATCCTGTTCGAGGGGCGGCGCGCCACCGGTATCGAATACCGGCAGAACGGCGCGCTGCGCACCGCGCGGGCGCGCAAGGAGATCCTGATTTCGAGCGGCGCGTATAATTCCCCGCAACTGCTGCAGCTCTCCGGCGTCGGACCGGCGGAGCTGTTGAAGAGCCACGGCATCGATGTCGTGCTCGACGCCCCCGGCGTCGGCAACGATCTGCAGGATCACATGCAGGTCCGGATCGTGATGCGCTGCTCCCAGCCGATCACGCTCAACGATGTCCTCAATCACAGGGGCCGCTCGTTCATGGCCGGCGCGCGCTATGCGGCGTTCCGCAAGGGACCGCTGACCATCGCCGCGGGCACCTCGGGCGCGTTCTTCAAGACCGATCCGCGGCTGGCGTCACCCGATGTCCAGATTCACTTCCTGCCGTTCTCGACCGACAAGATGGGCGAGAAGCTGCATCCCTATTCCGCTTTCAGCGCGTCGGTCTGCCAGGTGCGCCCCGAAAGCCGCGGCTCGCTGCGCATCAAGAGCGCCGACCCGATGGCGGCGCCGGAAATCCGCATCAACTACCTCGCGACCGAAACCGATCGCACCGTCAACGTCGAGGGCCTCAAGATCCTGCGCAGGATTCTGGCGGCACCCGCGCTCAAGCCCTTTACCTGTCGAGGAGGCCGATCCGGGTGCGAAGGTTGTGAGCGACGAGGATCTGTTGGCGTTCTGCCGGAAGCGCGGCAGCACGGTCTATCATCCGACCTCGACCTGCCGGATGGGCAACGATCCGCTCGCGGTGGTGGACCAGCGGCTTCGGCTTCGCGGCATCGATGGCCTGCGCGTGGTCGACGCCTCGATCATGCCGGACCTCGTCTCGGGCAATACCAACGCGCCTGTCATCATGATCGCGGAAAAAGCCTCCGACATGATACTGGCGGATGCGCGGTAAGCTGCGGGCTGCGCCGGAGGCGCATTGCATTCCGGCGCAGGCTGGCTTTATGTTCCGGCCGGAACTGGCCGCTGAATCGCGCGCGGCGTCGACTGGAGCACAGTGGTGGCAATTCGGATGCGGATCGGCACGCGCAAGAGCGCCATGGCACTGGCCCAGACCGAGGAAATTGCCCGGCGCCTGACCGCGGTCACGCCCGGCATCGATGTCGAGATCGTCAAGTTCGAAACCCAGGGCGACCAGGACCAGACCAGCAAGCTGTTGGCGCATGGCGGCAAGGGCGGCGCCTTCGTTGCCGAGATCCGCAAGAGCGGTTGTTGCCGGCGAATTGCAGGCCGCGATGCATTCGCTCAAGGACATGCCGGGCAATGAAGACACGCCGGGGCTGGTGATCGGCGCGACGCTGACGCGGGATTCGCCCGCCGATGTGCTGGTGCTGCGCGCCGGACTTTCGATCGACGATCTCAGGCGCGCGCGCGGCAAGGGTTTCAAGGTCGGCACCAACGCGGTGCGGCGCGCGGCCTATGCGCGCCGGCTGTTTCCCGAGATCGAGGTGATTCATTATCGCGGCGCCGCCGACACCCGCGTCCGCAAGCTCGACAGTCTGGAATTACAGCGGCTGCCGGAGGGCGGCGCGGTCGGTCCGGCGGATGCGCTGATCATGGCGCGTTCCGGACTCGAGCGCGTCGGGCTCGCGCGGCCGCATCGCCTATGAATTTTCGCTCAAGGAAATGCTGCCGGCGGTAGGGCAGGGCATCGTCGCGGTGGAGTGCGCGGTCGATGACTGGCAGACCCGGCGCATTCTGGCTGCGATCGACGACCTCGCCGCGCACCGCAGCGCCGATGCCGAGCGTGAGGTGCTGTGGATCCTCAACGGCCATTGCAACTCGCCGGTCGCGGGATTTTCTTCGATCGACGGCGACCAGATGTCGCTGACCGCATCGGTGCTGGATGAAGCCGGCGGCCTGATCATCGAAGTGTCGCGCTCCGGACCCGCCAACCGCCCGCGCGAACTCGGCCGCGCGGTCGGGCTGGAGCTGCTGGCGAAAGGTGCGGCCGAGATCATCGAGCGCAGCCGGCCGGGGTGAAGGGAAGGGCGCGTGAGCACTCGAACCTCACCCCTTATACGCCCGCACCCGCTTGATCATCTGCTCGACATGCGCGATCGGGGTTTCCGGCTGGATGCCGTGGCCGAGATTGAAGATCAGCCGGCCCTTGGCGTAATTCGCCAGCACGTCATCGACGGCAGCATCGAGCGCGGCGCCACCGGCGATCAGCGCCAGCGGATCGAGATTGCCCTGGACGGCGACGCGGTTCTGCACCCGCTCGCGGATCAATGACGGCTCGGCGGCCCAGTCGATGCTGACGGCATCGACGCCGGTCGCCTCGACGTAAGCCGGCAGCTGCGCGCCGGCGCCCCTGGGAAAACCGATGATTTTTGCGCTGGGCACTTTCGCGCGCACGCCTGCGACGATCCGCCTGGTCGGCTCGATCGACCAGCGCTGAAATTCGCGCGGCGGCAGCACGCCGGCCCAGGTGTCGAAAATCTGCAGCACGTCGGCGCCCGCCGCGAGCTGCCCAAGCAGATACTGGATCGAGTTCTGCACTAATACGTCGATGATTTTGGCGAACGCCTCGGGATGGCGATAGGCCATCATCCGCGCCGGCGCCTGATCCGGCGTGCCTTGACCCGCCACCATGTAGGTCGCGACCGTCCACGGCGCGCCGCAGAAACCGATCAGTGCAATGTTCGGATCGAGCTCGCGGCGGACGCGGCGCAGCGCCTCGTAGACCGGCTCCAGTTTGGTGAAATCGGCTTGCGCCGCCAGCGTTGCGACCTTCTCCGGCGTATCCAGGGGATCGAGCCGCGGGCCTTCGCCGACCTCGAACCTGACGGAGCGGCCGAGCGCGTAGGGAATCACCAGAATATCCGAGAAGATGATCGCGGCGTCGAACTGGAAGCGGCGGATCGGCTGCAGCGTGACTTCGGCGGCGTATTCCGGCGTGAAGCACAGATCGAGAAAGCCGCCCGCCTTGGCCCGCAATTCGCGGTATTCCGGCAGATAGCGGCCGGCCTGCCGCATCATCCAGATCGGCGGCACCGGCTGCCTGCGGCCGGAAAGCACCTCGAGGAAGGGTTTTGGAGCCTGAATTCTGGGTCAAAATGCTGGGTTCCGCAGGGAGTGATCGGGAGGCGTGCGGCTCCTGATACACTGCGGATGCGGACTTGGCCAAGCGGGGCGGCCGTCAGGCGGCAGCGGGCCGAAAACCGGCCATTCTCAATTGGCAAGCGAGACCTCAAGTAAGCGAGACCTCTAGTAGGCGAGACCTGCGCGCACAGTCCTCCGGCCTGGCGATTAGGTCCAGCGGAGGCTCCAAATTGAAAATTCCAAACGGGCTGGGGTCGGAATTCGCCTTTGGAGCACCGCGCATTCACTCGTAGCGAAGAGGGTGCAATCTCATCGCCGCCATAGTCGAACCGAGTTTGCAGCGCGTGTCTGTTCCATATTGACCACGTCTAATAAAAATCCCTGCGCGTGCACAGGTTGTATCTGCCCGTTTCCAGATACCGGCGCCCACCACGCGCCGCATGATTCCAAGGCAGAAAATGAGACAGCTTCGGTGACATTCCGCGTCCCTCGTACATGGAACCCCGGTGTTGCGACTGCGTTGTCCTGTACTGGAGATGCAACATGGCTGAGAAGTTCAATCCCGCCGCGCACGACAAACATGCCGACGATCCCCGCGACGCCGCGAAGGCTGACCGGGACATGCACGAAAAGCTGGAGGCCGGCCTGGTCGACAGCTTTCCAGCATCCGATCCGGTGAGCGCGGCACAGCCCGCGCGTTCGAAGCCGGATGGCGACCGCGAGAACGCGTCGCTGTGGGACAAGGTGCTGGCGGTTTTCCGCTAGCGGCCGATGAAGACCGAATTCAATCACGCCGCCAACAACTCGCCGCGAAGCGGAAGCTCGAAGAAAGTCACGCCTGTGGTGTGGTGCGCCATTCTGCTGGTGCTTATTGCGATGGTAGTTATCTGGTTAAGATAACGCCGCGCAGTTTCGGCATTGAACTTTTCCTTCCCGTAAGATTACGGATTTAGCCTCAAATTGAGGTTCATTGTGCCGTTGGCTTCAGAGATAAATAACACGTACGTGGGAGTTTTCCGCTTTCGGAGAAACCCGCGAAGTGGAAGCCGTTCCCTACAAAGTTGGCCAGATGCGCCTGCCGCTGCGGGCCGCGGCGTTTGTCGCGCTCGTTTGTATCAGCATCGTAGGCCTGAGCGGCTGGCGCGAGTGGGAAGCGCGCGACGGCGTCCTGAAAGCCGCGGAAGTCGATCTCGCCAATTTGGCGCATTCGCTGACGCAGCACGCCGAAGACAGTCTCGATCTGCTGGACACCGGCATCGTGGGTGTGATCAGCCGGCTTGAAACCGACGGTACCGATGCCCAGACGATTGCAAAGCTTCGCAAGATCCTGGTGGCCCGCAAGGCCAGTTTGAAGCGCATCCACAATATCGTCATCTGCGACGAACACGGTAACTCGCTCGCGACCACCGGCGACGAGAATATCAATGTCAGTGATCGCGAATATTTCCAGCATCACCGGCAATCGGCCGCGCGCGGCGTGTTCATCGCGCAACCCGTCAAGAGCAAGCATACCGGAGAATGGAACATCCCGCTGTCCCGGCGCTTCAATCATCCCGACGGCAGCTTTGCCGGTTTGGTGGTTGCGTCGATCGGCTCCAAATATTTTTCCAAGTTCTATGGGCAATTCGACAACGGCGCCGGCGGCTCCATAGCGCTGATGACCGCCAAGGGCATCGTGGTGGCGCGCAGCCCCGACAACGACACCCATGTCGGACGCGACCTCTCGGACCGGCCTCTGTATCGGAATCCGGCGTTGCAGTCGGCAAGCGGAGTTTATTACTTCAAATCGCCGCTGGATGCAGCGCAGCGGGTCAGCTTCTACCAGCGGAGCGCCCGGTTTCCGCTGATGCTGCTGGCGACCAAAGAGCAGGGCGAAGTGCTCGCGCCCTGGCGCGACGCTGCCATTGGCCGCATGACGTTCGTGCTGGCCCTGATATCGCTGATTGCGGTGATCGGCGGCTTTCTGGTGCGGCAGTTGCAGCGCGGTCAGCGGATGGCAGTCGCGCTGGCGGCCAAGGAAGTCAATTTCCGGATGCTCGCGGAGGGCTCGAGCGACATGGTGACCCGGATCGGGCTCGACGAGCGGGTTCACTACGCTTCGCCGTCGACGCTGCGAATTGTCGGTTGGCGGCCTGACCAGCTGGTGGGGACCTCGGCGCTGGGCGGCGTCAATTCGTTGGACTTGCCTGCCGTCCAGAAAATCGTCGATGCCATGAAGCGCGGCGAGATGGAGGAGGCGCGCGTCACCTACCGGACGCGCCACCGCGAGAAATCCGAGATCTGGATCGAGTTGACGTTGCGCGTCACGCGCACGGTAGACGGACAGATCGACGGCGTTGTCGCGATCTCGCGCGATGTGACACAGCAAAAGGAACTGGAAGGAAGGCTGGAGACCCTCGCCATCGAGGACGGTCTCACCGGCCTCGCCAATCGGCGCCGCTTCGATGAGCGGCTGCAAGAGGAATGGGCGCGGGCGGTTCGCGATGGCAGTACATTGTCGGTGTTGATTGATCGATGTGGATCATTTCAAGAAATTCAACGACCGGTATGGTCATCCGACCGGCGATGCCTGCCTGCAATCGATCGCCAGGGCGCTGGCCGCGGAGGCTCGCCGGCCCGCCGATCTCGCGGCGAGATACGGCGGAGAAGAGTTTGCTCTGCTGTTGCCCAATACCGACGCTGCCGGTTGCGCGCGGATAGGGGAAAGGGTTCGCTGCGCTATTCGAGAGATCGGGGTTCCCCACGCGTTGAACCTGCCGTCGGCGGTGGTCACCGTGAGCCTTGGCGGGGCGATCTGCCGGCCTGGTACCGATCGATCGGCAGAATGCCGCTCGTTGGTGGAGGTGGCTGACCGCGCGCTCTATGCCGCAAAACACGGCGGTCGCGATCAATTGGTCATGTCAGGCCAGGTCGTGAACCATCCGGCGGTATCCGCCGCCGGGTGACCGACGCGAAATCCGGAAGCCCGTCTTCTTTTTAGTAATGCGGCGGCGGCTCGTTGGTGGCGCCGGGAGCATTGTTCTCGGCCTCCTGCAACCGCTCGTTCAGCGCAGCGATCTGCCGCGTCAAGGTGTCGATCTGTTGCCATTGTGCGGTGATGGTCTTGTTCAGCGTCTCGATGGTTTCGTCCTGAAACGCCAGCCGCGTTTCGAGCAGGTCGATGCGGTCGCCTAGCGTCTTGATGTCATTCATCTGAATCATGTTCCATCGGTCGCTGCCGCAAGCCGTGGCCGAGCGCGACGCGGTCGTCAAACACAAAACATTCGCCGCGCCAGCGGCTCTCGGCTTCCGGTACGCCTTCGAGATACCTGAGAATTCCGCCCTTGAGATGATAGACCTCCGCAAAGCCGCGCGACAGCAGGTAGGCGCTGGCCTTTTCGCAGCGGATGCCGCCGGTGCAGAACATCGCGACCTTGCGATGTCTGACAGGATCGAGATGGCGGGCTGCGAAATCCTTGAACTGTCCAAAGCTCTTGATACCGGGATCGATGGCGCCTTCGAATGTGCCCAGCGCGACCTCGAAGGCATTGCGAGTGTCGATCACCAGCGTGCCCGGTGCTGATATCAGCGCGTTCCAGTCGGCGGGGTCGACATAGACGCCGACCTGCCGCGTCGGATCGGTTTGCGTATCGCCGAGGGTGACGATCTCCTTCTTCAGCCGGATCTTCAGACGCCGGAACGGCATCGCTGACGCGTCCGAGAACTTCAGTTCGAGATTATCGAGCCGGCCATCGAACAGCGCGCCCCGCTGCAATTCATCGATCAGCGCGGTGATCGCCGCGGCATCGCCCGCGAGCGTGCCGTTGATGCCTTCGTGCGCCAGCAGCACGCTGCCCTTGAGCCTGAGTTCGGCGCAAATCGCCCGCAGCGGCTCGCGCAGTTCCCGGAAGTCCGGCAGTGCGGTGAATTGATAGAAGGTGGCGACGGCGAAGGGCATGGCGGGGGTTTATCAGGGAGGCGAGGAAGGCGAAACCCGCAAAACCCCCGCGTCGCCCGGCCTGCGGGACGACATAGTTGGGTTGTTATGCGCCCCAGAGCATTCCCATCGTTGCCTGAATATGCCAAGTAATCCCGCGCCTGAAACAACGAAAAACGATAAAAGTGAGCAATTTGGCATGAGGAATTTCCATCTCGCCGGCCGATCGACGGTCCACGCCCAGAACGCGATGGTGGCGACGTCGCATCCCTTGGCGGCGCTGACCGCGATCGAGGTGCTGCGCGCCGGCGGCACCGCCGCGGACGCCGCGGTATCGGCCTGCGCGCTGCTCGGCGTGATCGAACCGCAATCCACCGGGATCGGCGGCGATTGCTTTGCCCTCGTTCAGCCCAAGGGTGACGGCAAGATCGTCGCCTATAACGGCTCCGGCCGCGCGCCAAAGGCCGCCACCCCCGAATGGTACCTCGAGCGCGACATCAAGGGGATCCCGCTGACCTCGGCGCACGCCGTCAGCATTCCCGGCGCAGTCGACGCCTGGGCGACCATCCTGCGCGATCACGGCAAGCTCGGGCTCGATACCCTGTTGCAGCCGGCGATCAAGGCCGCGGAGGAGGGCTACATCGTCGCGCCGCGCATCGCGTTCGACTGGAAAAACCAGTTCGACAAGTTGAAAAAGGGCACCAACACCGAGCGCTATCTGCTGCCGCATGGCAAGCCGCCGGTTGCCGGCGACGTGATCCATCAACCGGAGCTCGGCAAGACCCTGCGTGCCATTGCCAGGGATGGCCGCGACGCCTTCTACAAGGGGACCGTTGCCGACGACATGGTCGAGACGCTGCGTGGCATCGGCGGGCTGCATACGCTGGACGATTTCGCCGAGCACACCACCGAAACCACGGTGCCGATCGGCACCCTCTATAAAGACCATGACGTCTGGCAGTGCCCGCCGAACGGCCCAGGCATCACCATGCTGGTGATGCTGAATATCCTGTCGCGCTTCGACCTGACGAAATTCCCGGCCATGAGCATCGAGCGCTTTCATCTCGAAGCCGAGGCGGCGCGGATTGCCTACATGATGCGCGAGCAGCACATCGGCGATCCCGCTCATGTCAATGTCGACGTGGCCCGGATTCTGACGCCGGAGTTCGCCGAGGAATACGGCAGCAAGATCCGGATGGACCGCATGCTCGATCTGCCGACGGTGACGCCGCCGATGAATCCTTCGACCATCTACATCACCGTGGTCGACAAGGACCGCAACGTCTGTTCGTTCATCAATTCGATCGCGCATTCGTTCGGTTCGGCGATCGTCTCCAACAAGACCGGCGTGCTGTTGCAGAACCGCGGCGGCGGCTTCCGGATTCAGCCCGGCCATCCCAACTGCATCGCACCAGGCAAGCGGCCGCTGCACACCATCATTCCGAGCCTCGTGACCAAAAATGGCCGGGCGGTGATGCCGTTCGGCGTGATGGGCGGCCAGTATCAGCCGGTTGGGCAGTGTCGAGTGCTGACCAACATGCTCGACTACGGCTGCGACGTGCAGGAAGCCATCGATATGCCGCGCGGCCTGCACTACGAAAATGTCTATCAGCTCGAGGATGGCGTGCCCGCCGATATCGTCGAGGGCCTGAAGAAGCTCGGGCACCAGACCACCAGCGTGGTCGGGCCGCTCGGCGGCGGTCAGGCGATCTGGATCGACTGGGACAAGGGCACGCTGTCAGGGGGCTCCGATCCGCGCAAGGACGGTTGCGCGCTTGGATATTGAGCGAACGCGCCCGTATCATTCTCCCGCCATGACGAAGAAAGCCGAAAACATGCGACGTTTCCGATTTCCAGGTTTCACAATTGCCGCTGCCATCGCGATGGCCGGCATCCTTCTCTTCGCTGCGTCATCAGGCGCATCGGCCCAGACCGCAGGAAAAACCATGACCACACCATCAGGCTTGCAGATTATCGATTCGACGGTCGGCACCGGTGCTTCGCCCAAGCCCGGCCAGACTTGCGTGATGCATTACACCGGCTGGCTGTATGTCGATGGCAAGAAGGGCAAGAAATTCGACTCTTCGGTGGACCGCAACGAGCCGTTCGAATTTCCGATCGGCCAGGGCAGGGTGATCGGCGGCTGGGATGAAGGCGTCGCCACCATGAAGGTCGGCGGCAAGCGCACCTTGATCATTCCGCCCGCATTGGGTTATGGCGCCCGCGGCGCCGGCGGCGCGATTCCGCCCAACGCGACGCTGATGTTCGACGTCGAGTTGCTGGGTGTGAAGTAGACGCATCCGCATGGCCGCTCGTCCCGGCCATCCACGTCTTCGCAACAAAAAGAGAGGACAGGCCGGCCGCATAGAGGGGATCGGGCCGGCCTTTTTCGCATATGATCGACTTCGATCAGAGATTCTTGTTGGCCGCGGCGGCTGCCTTGTTAACGGCCTCTTTTGCCGCTTCCTTGGCATCGCCCAGAGCCTTCTGTCCCTTGCCTTTGACTTCCTGGATCGCGCCTTCGCCCTGCAGCTGTTCGGAACCGGTGGCCTCGCCGATGCCCTGCTTGGCCTTGCCGATCGCTTCGTTGGCGGCGCCCTTAACCTTGTCTGCCGTGCTACCCATGTAAAATCTCCTTCTCGGTTTGCTTCGCCAGGACAAGCCGGAAACGGATCGAAAGTTCCTCAATCGGTCTGGTTTGCGATCACGGTTTTCTGTACGGTTGGTGACCAGATACTCGCGGAAAGATGATGATGACTGGCCCACACGATCATACCCACTCCGATCATTCGCACGATCACCACGACGACGCGCAGCGCTGGAAACACGATGGTGTTCGCGTCATCCCCGGCGATCAGCTTGACCCCAACGTGCCATCGACGCCCGGCATGGACCGCAAGGCCGCCATCAATTTCGCCCGCGCCGGCGCGCAGAAATTATGGGCCGGCACCGTGACCATCAAACCGGACGCCAAGACCGGCGCGCATCACCATGGCCACCTCGAGAGCATCATCTATGTGGTGAAGGGCAAGGCACGGATGCGCTGGGGCGAGCACCTGCAATTCATGGCCGAGGCCAATCCCGGCGATTTCATTTTCATCCCGCCTTACGTGCCGCACCAGGAAATCAATGCCAGCCGCGACGAGGTGCTGGAATGCGTGCTGGTGCGCAGCGACGGCCAGGCGGTCGCGATCAATCTCGACATCGAGCCGGTGGAAAAGCCGGAAACGGTGCTGTGGGTCGACCCCGTGCATCGGGATCCCGCCGAGACGAAATGACGAAGTCATTCCGGGGCGACGCGTCAGCGTCGAACCTGGAATCTCGAGATTCCGGGTTCGCGCCTTCGGCACGCCCCGGAATGACAGATCGCGATGTTAAGAGGGACTGTGATGCCGCTGACGCGTGGTCGCATTGTAGGGTACGACGACGAACGCCTGGCGTACGGATTTACGATGCTGAACGGCGACGAAACGGTCGATTGTCAGATCAGCGACGCCGCGATGGATGAACTTGCGGGCGTGAGGGGCACGCCGAGCACCGCGCGACAAGAGCAATTCCTAAGGCATCGCGACGCCATTGAGCAAATTGCATCGCGGTTGTTCGACGATAGCCGGGTGGTGAAGGGTTCCGTGGTGCGGATATTTACCAAGCATATTCCCGCAAACCGGCAGAACCCGACCACGCGTTCGGCGCGCTGACGCCTCTCAAGCAAACAGTGTGTGATCCACCGCGCCGTTCGGCACCACATAGCCATAGCGTGTGTTGGAAGGCTCGGGCCCTGCCTTCTCATATTCCGCTTTCATGACTGCAAACCGGTCGCCCTTGATGTCGAGCATCACGCGCTTCGGCTGGATATCGTAGAGCCGCGCGTTGTTGCCGCCAAAGATCGCTGACTTGACCGGCCCATCGTCGGCGCCGAGCGGGGCGTAGTCGAATTTCTTTTGCATGGCTTCCGGGATCTCGAGCCGGCGCAGGCCCTCGATCTGCCATTGCGGCGCGCCGGTCCACAGCGCATCGGTGCCCCAGACGACGCGGTCGACGCCGAGCCCTTTGATCAACGTGCCCATCAGTGCTGCGCAGACGTTCGGCTCCGCAATCAGCGTGGTCGCGAACAACTGGCCGACGTCGCCATAGACGTTGTTGACGCCGTATTGGGCGGGAATGTCGGCGAGATCGCTGGTCCAGGAAATCCGCCCCGTCCGTTCGAACTCCGCCAGCGCCTGCTTCGGATCGCCGCCGACATGGCGATAGGCGGAGTGATAGACAATGAAATTGAGCTGCGGCCAGTCTTTCGCAGCCTGGCCGACATCGGCGACGTCGGCAAAACCGCGGAGATTGGGATATCGCTTCTCGATTCCCGGCGCGAACAGACCCTTGTGGACGCAGACATTCTTGATGCCTGCCTTCACCATCCTCTCGTAGCCCTTGTAGGCGACTTTCTCGTCGTCCATCCGCCACGGATAGCGGCTGATATCCTTGTGGGTGTTGTCGCCGACGGTGTAGCCCTTGCAGGACTCCGGCTTCAGCGCGAGACCAGCGTCGAGCTTGTCGAGCCAGCCGGGCTGCCCCGGCGTGAAGATCATGTGCGCGAATACCCGCCGCGAGCCGGCCTCGTCGTTGATCTTCTTGCGGGCGTCCGCCATCTGCTCATTGGTCAGGAACCAGTCCTGCTCAATGTCTGATGGAGCCGAGGAGATCAGCGAGATCTTGGTGTCGCTGTCGAGAAACATCTCCTTTTTGTAGTTGTTGAATTTCAGGTCTTCGATGGTTTGTTCGCGGCCGGCGAGGTCCTTGTTCCAGCCGGCCTTGCCGACCGCGCTGCGCATGTTGACGAAGGTGGTGATGCGGGTGTCGTCGCGCAGGAAATGGGTGTGCATGTCCATGATGAACTGGTCCTTGAGCGCGTTGGCGCGCTCTTGGGCCATCGCAGGCGTCGCGGCTTCCGCTGTGCTGACATCGAACAGCGGCCCATAGACTTCGTTCATTGCGACAAACGACGCGGCCATGCCGGCGGCGCTCTGGAAAAACCGGCGGCGGCTGAGGCCCTGCTTGCCGCCGAGATCGTCGGCCATTGCCAGCAATCGCGCTTCGACTTCGCGTTGCCGTTCGTTTTGCGGGTCGGGATAGAATTCGTCGCTTGCCACGATCTGGGTCGGTATCGGCGTCTGGTACGCGCACAGTTCGGACGGCATCAATGCGGCAAGTTCTGCGTCGGTCAGTTGATTGCTCACGACTTCTTCCTCCCTGGCTTGTGCCGGCGTTGGCTCCCTGGTTGCCGGCAGATTAGCCCTGTATTTGCCGGGGGCAAGCCGGTTCGAGCGCCGATTGGGATCGAGCGCAAACCGCCGTCATTCCGGGATGGTCCATCAGGACCAGACCGCAGATGTGCGAGTGCACATCGGGGAATCTCGAGATTCCGGGTTCGATGCTGCGCATCGCCGCGGAATGACGGAGAAAATTTTTTGATCCCTTGTCGGATCGCCGGCCGCCGGTACGTCCTCGGGTGGAACCCGCCAAAAAGGAGCCCTGCCATGGCAAAAATGATCTTCGTCAACCTGCCGGTCACCGATCTCGCCCGCGCCACCGCGTTCTACCAAGCCATTGGCGCTGAGAAGAACGACCAATTCAGCGATGACACCGGGTCCTGCATGGTGTTTTCCGAGACCATTCACGCCATGCTGCTGACCCATGACAAATTCCGCCAGTTCACGCCGAAGAAGATCGCCGACGCCAGGACCCACAGCGAGGTGCTGATCTGCCTCTCCGCCGACAGCCGCGAAGCCGTGGACGACATCGTCGGCAAGGCGCAGACCGCCGGCGGCGGTGTCGATCCATGCCCGAAGCAGGATTACGGCTTCATGTACGGGCGCAGTTTCGAAGATCCCGATGGCCATATCTGGGAAGTGATGTGGATGGACGTCGCGGCGGCGACCGGTGCGCAATCCGCCATGGCCGACGCCTGATCCGGTGCGCTGGCTTCAGTAAGTGATCCGCAGCCCGACGCCGCCATGGATGGTGTTGCCGACCGGCTGCGGCCCCGCGGTGCCGTTGACGAAGAGGTCGGCGATCCAGCCCTGGGAGATGCGGAAACCGAGCCGGCCGCCATATTCGAACCAGCTCTGGTTTCCGATCGTCGGCACCACGGTGCCGTCGCCGGTCACGGTGGCGACGATGCCGGAGCGGTTCGCAAACGAGTGCACGAACCCGCCATTGATGTTGCCCTCGATGCTGTTGCCGAACAGATGGGTCCACTGGCCGCCGACCTTGACGAGGTTGGTTCGATCGGTGCCGGTGGCAACCGAAGCGTCGAATGGATTGAAGGCAATCGACGTGTCGTTGTAGCCCTTCACCCGCTGCCAGAGCTGCCAGACTTCGACTGACGCGGCGACCTCGTCGCGCGGCGAGATCCGGCTGATCCAGCCCGCCCGGCCATAGACGCTGTAATTGTCGCTGCTGGTTTGGCCGTTAACCGTGACCGGACCCAGGCTGGTCAGGTAGTTGCGGCGATAGCTTACCTTCTGGAATGGCGACAGGATGGTGCCGACGTCGAAGAACGGCCGTGACGATCCCCAGTCGGTGAAATCGTAGCGCAGCGCGAATGCGCCGATCGGGGCGCTGGTGACGCTGTATCCGCCTTCGCTGTACTGGGCGTAGGCGATGCCCGCCAGCAACGCCAGATTGGGTGTCAAATTCTTGCGGCCGTGAATGCCGGCCGAAAACGATCCCGCGGAACCGAACGCGCTGACGCAATCGCCGCAATTGACCTGTTCGTTGACGCCCAGCAGCACCGTGCCGAGCACCCGGTTGGTGATCATCTGGTTGAAGCGCTGCTTGGCCAGATCGCGGATCGAATCGGCGCCGGTGGACATCGGTATCGGCGTAGGAGAGGGCGAAGGGCTCGGCGACGGGCTCGGTGGGGGCGTGGGGCTCTGCGCGGCTGCTGGAATGACCAGCGCCAGCGAAATCGCCAAGGTCAGGCCTGGGATAAATTTCGCCATCGTCAGCGTCCGCACAGCATGCCGGTGGGATCGCTGCCGTCATTGATAACAACAGGTGTTATCGTCGGATCGCCTCCCGCATATTGCGTGGTGCTGCAAAGCCCGGCCGCGGCGCCGCAGCTGGACGCGAATGTCCATGGCGGGTTGTTGGTCTTCTGAATTGTGGTCCTGCCGTTCGCCGAGGTGATGATGGCGGTATCGCCGGGCTGCGTCAGCTCAAGGCATTGAAAGCTGAGGGTGCAGACCCGCGCTATGCCGTCGCCCAGCACCACCGTGGTCTTGCCGCGCTGTGACAGAATGTCGAGCGTGGTGCCGCGCACGCCGATGGTCGCGATCTGGGTCGTGATCTTGTAGGCGGCCTTGTCCGAATGTCCTGTTACGAAGCGGAACGCGCCGCTCGTCAGCCTGATGGCGATGTCGCGGTAGCTGGTCGCGTCGTCGAACACGGTGCGGTCGAGCTTGAGCGTGGCATTGGGGCCGAGCGACAGGTTGGTGCTGTCGGCCATCACCAGGCGCGCCGCGCTGTCGAGGCCGGTGCGAACGATTTCGTCGCGGACCACGCTGTCGCCGACGTTGATCTGGCTGGTGCCTGATCCCAATACGCGGACGACTTCATTCTTGATGACGGCGGCTTCGCCGACGCGCGTTTGCGCTGCCGCGGGGCCAGCCACCAGTCCTGCTGTCAGGTAAAGCGTCGAAATACAGAGAACGCCGTAACGCCAATTCATTGCATGACCGATCGATTTTCCCGACATCTACCGGATCGCGCGCGCCCATGATGTTGCAGAATTATCACAAGCAGCGCGCTATGACCCCGATGGTTAGTGACCGCGAATTCGAAACGCGTTCAATGCGGTGGACATAAAACTTGGCCCCGCCCACACTCGATATCGTTGCAACACCTTCAATCAGTGAACACCGTGCGCGAATCACCTTCTGTTCCCGACCATTCGGCCGCACGGACCGCAATTATTGCCGTCATTATATTTTTCGCCGCGCATTTCGCGCTGCTGGTCGGCGTGACCACTCCGGAAAAGTTCTATTTCGACGAAGTGCATTATGTGCCGGCCGCGCGGCAAATGCTGGAGCCGGTGATGCCGACGCCGATGCTCAATCCGATGCATCCACCGCTGGCCAAGCAGCTGATCGCGCTCTCGATCAGAGTTTTTGGCGATGAGCCGCTGGGCTGGCGCTATCCCGGCGTGCTGTTCGGGTCGCTTGCCATCGTCGCGATGTATCTCTGCGGTCTGGCGCTGTTCGCAGGTCAGGGACCTGCGGTAGCGGTCGCGCTGCTGACGTTTTTCAACCAGATGGTGTTCGTGCAGTCGCGGATCGCGATGCTGGATATTTTTTCGCTCGCATTCGGACTGTTTGCGACCGCGGCATTCATGCACGGCTTCCGGAAGCAGCGGCCGCATCTCTGGTTCGCGCTCGCCGGCCTCGCATTCGGCTTCTCGATCGCCTGCAAATGGAGCGGATTGTTCGTGCTGGCAATCTGCATGGTCATTGTCGCCGTTATCCGGCTGATGCAAAGCTGGCGCACCGGGTTCGCCGACGGC
The DNA here is from genome assembly GCA_963742695.1 of uncultured Alphaproteobacteria bacterium. GTDB lineage: Bacteria > Pseudomonadota > Alphaproteobacteria > Rhizobiales > Xanthobacteraceae > Bradyrhizobium. The sequence goes on along the minus strand of CAVUNF010000043.1, from coordinate 34,566 downwards.
AACGCCGAGGACTGGTATCGACCCGACCTCTGGCCCGATTTCAGATATTTTCATTTCGCCGCGTGCTTCGTGCTCGTTCCGGCGATCGTTTACCTCTGCAGCTTCATCCCGCTTTACGGCCTGTCGGTTGCTGATTTATGGGAAGCGCAGCGCAGGATTTTCAGCGACAACACCACGACGGCGATCGCCGGCCACACCTATATGAGTTCGTGGCCGTCCTGGCCGTTTCTGGTGCGTCCGGTCTGGTATCAGTTCGACAAGATCGCCGACGACCGGATTGCGGCCGTGGTGTTCCTCGGCAATCCCTTGGTGCTTTGGCCGGCGCTGCCCGCGCTCGCGATTTGCCTGCGCGACTGGATCGTGACACGCCGCGCCGACGCGTTCTTGATCCTGTCGTTTTATTTCGGGCCTTATCTCGCCTGGGCGCTGCTGCCCCGCACCTTGGGATTTCTCTATTACTATTTGCCGGCAGCCACCGCCGCGAGCGTTGCACTGGTCTACGTGCTCACGCGCGGCAATACTCCACGCTGGCTGCTATGGGCCTTCGTCGCCATCGCATGCGCAGGCTTTGCAGCGATGCTGCCTATTTCGGCAGCTTTCGTCGGAACCTCGATGGAGACCTTCAACCGGCTGATGCTGTTCCAGAACTGGATTTAAGGAATCGCCGTGGCTAGCGCGGACCGTTGGTCTGCCAGAAAATGGCGGCCGCTTGCAAAATCAACCCACTGGAAAAAATGAAATCCGCCTGCCGTATGCCGGCAGGCGGATTTTTTGGTATTGCAACTCGTTACTGCGAGGCGGCGGTCTTGGTGGTCATGTTGACGACCTGGACGCGGCGATTGACCGGGTCCGTCGGCGCGCTCGCATCCTTCGGCTTGGTCTTGCCATAACCGACGGTGACGAGATCGGTGCCGTTGATGCCGTACTTCTCGGTGAGGTAACGCTTGATCGTATCGGCGCGACGCTCGGAGAGGCCCTGGTTGTATTCTTCACCGCCGACCGCATCGGTATGGCCGGCGACGACGAAGGTCGAACCCTTCAGGGTCGGAGCCGAGAGCGCCTTGCCGAGTTCCTGCACCGAAGACATCGAGTCCTTGCTGATGTCGGCCGAGTTGTAATCGAAACGAATCTCCAGATCGATTTTCGGCTTGCTCGATGCCAGTTCCGCGATCTCTTCGCGCTCGCCGAGCGAGAGAGAGCGGGTCTTGCGGTTGCGCAGGGTTGCGATGAAGCCGGTTTCCTTGGCTTCGATCGCGGGGTCGGCCTGCGGGCCCGTGGTCATGCCGCGGGTCAGCGGCTTCTTGGGCTGCAGCGCATTCAGAATTTGATCCGCCGAAACCTTGTCACCGGCGATCGCCAGACCGGCTGTCATCGACAGCGCGGCACCGAGTGTGATCGCGGTTAAACCGGAAAGCTTAAGAACGTTGGTCATTGTCGTATCCTCGCTGTTACGTTGATAGCCGTTTGATGGTCCGAGCATAGGACAGGTTCAAAGCGGCCGATGTGATGCGGGTCACACTGATAAATTGCGTGATCTAGATCACGCTGATATCCGGCCAGGGCCCGCCCGCGAGGCATATTTCGCCAGGCAGCGAGGCGTTCGACCACGGAACCTGCTTGCTCTTGCCGGGCGACTTTCAGAGCGCGAGACCGCCTCTTTGCTGCGGCGGCGCGCCCGTCGCAATGGCGTCGCCGCAGCGCCGATCTGCGGACAACAAATCGGCCACATGGGTGCCTAACAAGCGGCTGGCGAAAGAAAAATGAGGAAGAAACCAGGAAAGCGAAGCACCCGACCTTGTTTCAGTCACCGAAAAGACAAAGCGGATATCGCGCGGTCGCGCAGGATCGCGCCAGTTCCGGAAGTTCGATGCCCATCCTGATCGGCGCGGCCATCATCGCCGCGGCAATCCTGTTGTCCACGCTGATTACGGCGGTTGGCACGCGGTTCGTCGGAATGGAAAGCCCGACCGAGGAGACCGTGTGGCTGATCGATCGGCTCACCGGCAATGTCTACAAGTGCCAGGCGCCGGAACGCGGCAAGGCTTCCTGCGAACCGGATATCGCGACCGGGAGCATCGGGGAACGCGGCAAGCGGTAGCGCGGCCCGTTCTCGCCGCCGCATTTTCGAACAATCTACGCCTCCTCACTGGCGCGAATCCGGCTACATTCCCGCAGCCATGCCCCGGACCGCAATCCCATCTCATCCTTTGACCAAGGCCGCGGCCCGGCACATCTGGCTGCACGCCCAGCGGCTCGACAGTTCGGCGCCGTTCGGCGAAGGGTCGCAAGCCACGGCGGATGCGGTGGCGCATCTCGGCTATGTGCAGATCGATACCATCAACGTCATCGAGCGCTGTCACCACCATATTCTCTGGAGTCGCATCCCGTCCTATCGCCGCGCCGATCTGCGCCAGGCCCAGAGCGTCGACCGCAGCGTGTTCGAATACTGGACCCATGCGCTGTCCTACGTGCCGGCCAAGGATCTGCGTTTCTTCATTCCCGCCATGAAGCGTCACCAGCGCGAGGGCCACAAATGGTTCACGTCGGTCAGCACGGCTGATTTGCGCAAGGTGCTGAGGCTGATCCGGCGCGACGGCGCGCTGACCATTCGCGACATCGACGATGACGTGCTGGTGGACAAGGAGCATCTGTGGGCCAGCCGCAAGCCGTCGAAGCGGGCGCTGCAGCTGTTGTTCTACACCGGCATGCTCACGGTCTCCGAGCGCACCGGCATGCTCAAGACCTATGACCTGACGGCGCGGCATTTTGGCTGGGACAAACCGCCAACACCCGCCTCGGTGAGCGAAGCCACCGGCTATCTGCTCGATCGCGCGTTGCGGGCGCAGGGCCTCGTCAGCCTGGATTCGATCTGCCATCTCGACGCGCCGAGCAAGCCGGCGGTCCGGCGCCTGATTGCAACAAAAGTGCGGCGCGGGGAATTGGTGCCGGTGGCGCTGGAAGGTGCCGGCAAGCAGGAGCATTGGGCGCGCCCGGAGGCGCTGGAGGCGCCAGGCGAAACCGCTTCTGAACCGGTGCACATCCTGTCGCCGTTCGATCCTCTGATCATCCAGCGCAAGCGAACCCATCTGTTTTTCGATTACGAGCATCGCTTCGAGGCTTATGTGCCGAAGGAGAAGCGGTTGTTCGGCTATTTCGCGCTGCCGGTGCTGGTCGGCGACGATATCGTTGCAGCCCTCGACCTCAAGACCGACCGCCAGAACCGAAAATTGCTGGTGCAGAAATGGAGCTGGGTCGGCAACGGCAAGCCGAAAGGCGCGCGCAAGGACCTAAAGCGCCGATCGAGGAAGAACTGCACCGCTTCGAGGCCTTTCAGCTCGCGGAGTAAAGTATGTGACTAAAGTCACATATGGATATCCTGCTCCCTGCTATCGTGAAAGGTGGCTTGGATGATAGGGTCGGCTCATTGCCGATTTGGAAAATTCTAATGCGCGCCGTGGGGATCATTGCTTTAGCGGTTTGGGCGGCCTGCCTTTTCAGTCCGATCGATGCCAGCGCCGGAACGGTGCTGATCACCGAGCAGGAGGCGAGCCTGCCGGCAGATCGTATTGTTGTCGGATCGCGCGGCATCACCCGCGGGCCGCGCATCGAGATGATTCAGCCCGGCGAGAGCGCCTATTCGCCGATGCGGTTTCACGTCAAATTTCATTCCTTCGGCGGCGCCAAGGTCGATATCCGCACGCTCCGCGTGACCTACCTCAAGACTCCCGAGATCGATCTCACGCCGCGCGTCGTGCGGTTTGCCCACTCCGCCGGCATCGACATTCCCGATGCGGTAGCCCCGGCGGGAGAACACTTTCTTCGCGTCGAGGTCACGGATTCGGAGGGCCGCACCAGGACCTCGGTTCTGGCCCTGAAGGTAGCGCGATAGCGGTACTTCGTGCCCGTCAGGGCAGGGCGCCTTTTGGAGTCCTGCTCACCGCGTAGCTGTCGAGCCACATCGCCAAAACGATTCCGGCGCCATAGGCGAGCATGTTGAGAGGCGAGAACACGCGGCCAAGCAGCAGCGCGCCCGCCGTCGTGAGGCGGAATTCGTCCAGCCAGGGCGCATGAACCAGTCGAAACAGCTCTACGCCAACGGCGATCGTGGCCGCCATCGATGCGATGCGCGGCCGCGACAGACGTGAAGCCGATATCGCGACCAGAAAAAATACCATCGCGCCCCACAGAATGGAGCCGCCGTACTTCACGACGGGAAACGACAGCCCGAGCCCGGGACCAAACCTGCGCAAGGCGAGACCGCAGACGATGATCGACAGGCACAGGCAGGCCCGCGCCATCATCGCGGCACCGGGTCTTGCCCCTGGCTCGTCATGCCGACGGAGCTTCGGCCACCGGGAACGTCAGTTCGAAGGCCGTGCCATCATCGGCGTCGAGAAGCCGGATGGCGCCGCCGTGGGCGTCCAGCATGGCGCGAACGATGGCGAGGCCCATGCCGGTGCCGCCGCTTTCGCGACGGGTCGTGAAGAAGCTGTCGAAGATTTGCGTCCGGTTGTTGGGCGATACGCCTTCGCCGTTATCGGCGACCCTCACCAGCAGTGAATTCCCTTGCCTTGTAGCGGACACTTCGAGTGTCGAACTGCCATGGCGCATGGCGTTGTCCGCGAGGTTGGAAAAGACGATGGCCGCGTTTTCATCCGATATGCGCATCGGCGTATCGAGCTCGCCGCGGCTGCGAATATCCAGCGAGGCGAAAGCTCTGCGCAAGCCGGCAATCGTATCCGACAGCGTCGCAGCTCCCACCGCAACCGGATTTTCCGCGCGGGCGAAATCGCGCAAACGGCCGGCGATTTTGGCGAGCCGGTCCGCGTCGGCAATGATGTTGTCGAGAAACTTACGGCGGTCGTCATCGTCCATGCTGGGCGCATCGACGTCGTCGCGCAGCAGCTCCGCCGCACCCTGGATCGAGGTCAGCGGCGATTTCAGTTCATGGGATACATGGGTGGCGAAGGTCGAGATGAAGCTGGAGCGCGCATCCAGCCGTCCCGCCATTTCGAGAAAGCTTTGCGACAATCGCGCGAATTCGCTGGTGCCGTGGCGCTTGAGCGGCCGCAGCGCGTTGCGGTCGCCCTTGCCGATCAACCCGGTGCGCTCGATCAGTTCCCGCATCGGTTTGGTGATGGTGCGATGGAACAGGATTCCGATCAGCAGCGTCGGCACGATCATGGAGAGGATGGCGAGGCCGACTTTGGCGCGCTGTTCATAGAGGTGCTTGAAGACGTTGCTCGGCGTGCGCGAGGCATAGACCACGCCGGCGACCTGGTCGCGCGCAATCACGGGCATCGCGATGAAGACGCGCATGCCGGTGCCCCGGCTCATCGAATAGAGCGAGGGCTGGTCGTGCTTGGAAATGCGCACGCGCAAGGCGGCGCTGAAGCGTCCCTGCAGCGCCTCGCTGATTTCCTCGAGATGCGCCAGTGACAGCCCGACTTCCTCGCGGCCGGCGATAACGATTCCCTTGGGGTCGAGCAGGCGGAATCCGGCCAGCGTCACGTTCTGGGTGGCGAGCAGATCCGGCATCATGCGCGCGCCGAGCGCTGCGAAGGCGGGGTCCGCCGGCGCGGATGGCGTACGGGCCGCCGGGCGCGGCGGCAATACGCTCTCGCTGGCTAGCTCCAGCTTCGGCCAGATCGGCTGATACGGCTGGTCCGGGAATTTCCGGACGGCAGGCGGGACCTTGGCGCCGAGTGCGACAGCGGGCGGAATTCCGTTCTCGACCTCGCGGCGAAAAACGGCCGCCAGCGCGGCACTCTGCGCGATCAGCTCGGTCTCGGTCTGCTGGATCAGCTGATTCTGGTAGATCTTGAGAAAGTAGAGACTGAACAGGGGCAGCGAGAGCACGCTGGCAAGCACCAGAAAAACCACGAGGCTGAGGCTGGGCCGCCACTTCTGCCGCGGGGCGGACGCCGGTCGCGAGGCGTCCGTCAATGCGCGGCCTCGCAGCGCCCCAGCTTGAAGCCGACGCCGTGCACCGTCTCGATCACAGACTCGCAGCCGGCCACCGCCATCTTGGCGCGGATGTTGCGGACATGACTGTCGATGGTGCGGTCCGCGACATGGATATTTCCGGCGTAGGCGGCGTCGAGGATCAACTCGCGCGTGAACACGAAGCCGGGCCGCGCCAGCAGCGTCCGCAGGATGGCGAATTCCAGCGCCGTCAGCGAAACCGGCGTGTCGCGAAAGGATGCGGTGCGTGCGTCCTGATCGATCGCGAGCCCGCCATGGTTCATGGCCTTGGCCGCGGCCGGCGCCGGGGTATTGCGGGCGCGCCGCAGGATCGCATTGACCCGTGCGACCAGTTCGCGCGGGCTGAACGGTTTTGTCACATAGTCGTCGCCGCCGATTTCCAGGCCCAGAATGCGATCGATCTCCTCGTCGCGGGCGGACAGGAACAGGATCGGCGTATCGGCGGTCTTCCTGATCTGGCGGCAGACTTCGAGACCGTCCATCTCGGGCATGCCGATATCGAGCACCACGAGCTCGTGGACGTTACGGTCGAACTGGCGCAGCGCCTCCTTGCCGTCCTGCGCGGTGGAAATCACCATGCCGGTTTTTTCGAACGCGAAGCGCACGACGTCGCGAATATGCGGGTCATCATCAACGACGAGAATGGAATGAGCCATCTTCGTATCAACCTTTGCCGCTGTCGGAAGGATTCGGCGTGGTGCCGGGATTGTTAGCCAAATATTGTTCCAGACGCCATGTCCGAAAGCCCCAGCCACGCCAATTAGGCGGATGTTTTCGGAGTTCATTCTCCTGATTGATCCGGAATTCCGCAACATGGGGCTGCAGCGCCGGGATGTTCTGCAAGCCCGGTTCGAGGATCGGAAGGACTTGCGGCCCAAGCGAAAGCAGATATTTCAAATCAAGAGCAAGCCCGGCTCCGCTGACCTCGCGGCAGTGCTTCACGTTCCAGGACGCGATGAGCTGCGGCGCATTGATGAAGCAGCATCCGTACAGCACCAGCGCCAGCGAGATGACGTTGGCGGTGACCAGCCAGGAGTTGGGCTTGCCGAGCTTGATCTGGACCAGCATCAGCAGCAGTCCGACGGCGACAAGCCCCATCCAGATGAATGCCGCAAGGCGCAAGTAGGTCAGCGAGTAGACGGCGACATACAGATCGAGCCGGAAGATCGACGAGATCACAAGCAGGATATTCTGCCCGGTCCACACCAGAACCAGCGGACGGATCCACCTGGATTGCTCGGCAGGACCGCCCGGGCGCATGGCGACCAGCACAAAGCCGGCGGCGAGCAGCGCGGTCGCGATCAGCGGATAGGCGCCGCGGTGTGCATATTCGGCGTAGCCCATACCCGCAGGCAAGCTGGCCCCGCCCCAGAGATAGGTGAGATCGAGTCCGGTCTGCAGCGCGAACAGCGCGTTGAACAGGATCAGCGAGCGGGTCACCGCCTGCCTGCCGAGAAGATAGTCCATATCGGAAGGCTCGGCGACGGCTGCAGCGGGGACTTCGTGTTCCCGAACTGGCTTGCTCGGAATGCGCTGCCGAAGCAAAGGCCAGATGCTGCAAACGACCAACGCCCAGAACCAGATTCGCTGCGGATCGACGAGATTGAAGAGCGCACGGAGATCGAACTGCGTTAGGCGGTTTTCGATCAACGGGTTTGCCGCGGCGAACAGAGCCAGGAACACTGCGAAGACGCTTAGCGGCACAATCCAGGCCACAACAGAGCCCAGCCATTCCGGCGTCCACGTTTTCATATGACGGAGGGCGCTGAACAAATCGCCCGCCAAGCGAAACGGACCGCGGAACGGTATCGTCACGGCTTCGAACAGGTATCGTTGCCACCGCGCCGCGTCGCCAGCCATCATGACGATGACGAACAGCGCGGTCGCCAGCGCGCCGACCAGCACCGACAAAGTGTTGACGTCCTCGATCAGGGCGATGAGGCCGGCGGCGAAGATCGTGGCCATGATGATTTGCAGGCTGCGAGTGGCGTACACGCGATTGCCGGCAACGGCGACGGTGCCGAGCACGCCGAAAAACAGCGCGAGCGAAATACCGACCTGCCAGCCGTAGAACAGCCAGTCGGCCAGCGCGACGCATGCAGCCGCCGAAACAAGCGGCATCAGCAGCGGGCGAGCGGGAACGATTTCGAGATCGGAGGCGGCGGCGATCGACATGAGTTTATTGGCCTGACGTGACGAGGGTGAGGTGTCCGGTTTTGGATTTGAGCTTTAAGGGACGGCGCTTCGGAAGGGGGACGACGGCGGCCCGCGGGCGCGGCATTTCCAGCCACCAGCCGTCATTCAAGAGCCGCCGTGGCAGCTTCGAGCGCCTGAAGTGGATGGTGATGACTTTCCCCATGCGCCGACCATGCCGGGCCGGTTGGCAGCCCGTTTGCTCTGAAAGCTCAGGGTTTGCGTATTTCTGTGCAGATTCCGCGCAGACGGCGCGCCGCCGCCGCATGGATCAGGAGAGCCTTTAGCGCGTTGAGCGGAGAACCCCACGTTCACGAAATCATGATCTATGACGAATGTTGACAATCGTCAGTGAACAATCGATACTCTTCATTAAGCCGAGCCAATGGAGAGTCCGATGTTCGTCCGTTCTATTTTCGCGAGCTATTACAGGCTTTTAGCTGGGGTGTCGCTGGCGCTGATGGCGATCTCCCTGACCGGCTGCAACGAGGTGGTTGCGGAAAAGGTGGTGCCGTCCCGCCCGGTGCTGGTCGCCACGGTGCATTACGAGGCGGAATCGCCGGAGCGCAGCTTTGTCGGCACCATCAAGCCCCGGATCGAGACCGACATGGGCTTCCGCGTCCCCGGCAAGGTCGCAAAACGCCTGGTCGAAGTCGGCCAGACCGTCGATGTCGGCCAGCCCCTGGCCACGCTGGATGAAGTCGATCTGAAATTGCAGGCCGAACAGTCCGAGGCCGAGTTCCGCGCCGCCACCGGCGTGCTGGCGCAGGCCAGCGCCTCCGAGCAGCGCGCCAAGGATTTGCGCGCCAAGGGCTGGACCACCGACGCGCAGATGGACCAGAGCCGGGCCGCCGCCGACGAGGCGCGCGCGCGCCTTAGTCGCGCCGAGCGTTCGGTCGAGCTGACCAAGAACAGTCTGTCCTATGCGACGCTGGTCGCGGACACCCGCGGCGTCGTCACCGCCACCTTGATCGATTCCGGTCAGGTTGTGGCGTCCGGCCAGACCGCGGTTCGCGTCGCGCGTTTCGCCGAAAAGGAAGCGGTGGTCGCGATCCCGGAGACGCTGGTGGGCCGCGCCAAGGATGGCGTCGCCACCGTCACCCTGTGGTCCGAGCCGAACAAGAAATATACCGCGAAGTTGCGCGAGGTGGCGCCCTCGGCCGATCCGGCGACGCGGACCTATCTGGCAAAATTTTCGCTGCCCGACGCCGGTGAAACCGTCTCGCTCGGCATGACCGCAACCCTGACGCTGGCCGACCCCGCCACCACGCGGGTGGCGCGGCTGCCGCTGTCGGCACTGTTCAGCCAGGGCGGCGCAGCCTCGCTCTATGTTGTCGATGGCAATGGCGAAGTGACGCTCAAGCCCGTCGCGGTGAAATCCTATGAGAGCAACAACGTCGTGATCTCCGGCGGCGTCGACGAAGGCGCCAAGGTCGTCACGCTCGGCGTGCAGAAAATCGATCCGACCCAGAAGGTCAGGGTCGTCTCGTCATTGTCGTTCTGAGCCGCATGATCCCGAAAAGTGGAGACCGGTTTTCGGAAAAAGATCATGCCGAAAAATAATTCGAGGGCGTCATGAAACACTTCAATCTCTCCGGCTGGGCGGTCAGCCATCCCGCGCTCATTCTGTTCCTGATCGTGGCACTGGGCGTCGCCGGCTTCTTCTCCTACCAGAAGCTCGGCCGTGGCGAGGATCCGTACTTCACCGTCAAAGTGGTGAACGTCTCTGCGATCTGGCCGGGTGCCACCGCAGCCGAGATGCAGACCCAGGTCGCAGACCCCATCGAGAAGAAGCTGCAGGAGTTGCCGTATTTCGAGAAGGTGCAGACCTATTCGAAGCCCTCATTCACCGCGATGCAGGTGACGTTCAAGGATTCGACGCCGCCCAAGGACGTGCCGTATCTGTTTTACATGCTGCGCAAGAAGCTTGTCGACGTGCAGGGCCAGCTTCCGCCCGGTCTGCTCGGTCCCAACGTCAACGACGAATTCAGCGACGTCGACTCGATCCTTTACATGATGACCGGCGATGGCACCGACTTCGCGCAATTGAAGAAGGCCGCCGAAGGCATACGCCAGCGGCTGCTCAAGGTGCCCGGCGTCACCAAGGTCAATCTTTACGGCGCCCAGGAAGAACGTATTTTCGTCGAGTTTTCGCACGCCAAGCTGGCGACACTCGGGATTACGCCGCAGGCGCTGTTCGATTCACTGGCCAAGCAGAACAATGTGGTGCCGGCCGGCACGGTCGAGACTTCCTCGCAACGCGTTCCCTTGCGTGTCACCGGCGCGCTCGACGGCGTCAAGGCCGTCGCGGAGACGCCCGTCGAAAGCAATGGCCGGGTGTTTCGGCTGGGCGATATTGCGACCGTCACCCGCGGGTTCGTCGATCCGCCGACATTCATCGCGCGCCAGCAAGGCAAGCCCGCGCTCGGCATCGGCGTGGTCACGGCCAAGGGCGCCAACATTCTCGAGCTCGGCAAGGACGTTGCCGGCGCCGCCGCGGAATTCATGAAGGCGGTGCCGCAGGGCATCAATGTCGAGCTGATCGCCGATCAGCCCAAGGTGGTCGAGCGCGCTGTCAGCGAATTCGTGCACTCCTTCATCGAAGCGCTGGCGATCGTGCTGTTCGTCAGCTTCGTCGCACTGGGCTGGCGCACCGGGATCGTGGTGGCGGCCTCGGTGCCGCTGGTGCTGGCGATCGTCTTCATTACCATGAATGCGATGTCGATGGACCTGCACCGCATCACGCTGGGCGCGCTGATCATCGCGCTCGGATTGCTGGTGGACGATGCCATCATCGCGGTCGAGATGATGGTGGTGAAGATGGAGCAGGGCTGGGATCGCGTCCGCGCGGCCTCCTTTGCCTGGGAATCCACCGCGTTTCCGATGCTGACGGGAACGCTGGTCACCGCAGCCGGATTCCTGCCCATCGGCTTTGCCAATTCGGCGGTCGGCGAATATGCCGGCGGCATTTTCTGGATCGTGGCGATCGCGCTGGTCGCATCCTGGTTCGTGGCGGTGATCTTCACGCCCTATATCGGCGTCAAGCTGTTGCCGAACATCACGGTCAGCCACAACCACGATCCGCATGCGGTCTATGAGACGCGCTTCTATCGCATTCTGCGCAGCATGATCCAGTGGTGCGTCAATCACCGGGTCAAGGTGGTGCTGGCGACGGTCGGCATATTCGCGCTCTCGATCGTCGGCTTCGGCCATGTCCAGCAGCAGTTCTTCCCGCTGTCCGAGCGGCCCGAACTGTTCCTGCAGCTGCGCCTTCCCGAAGGCACCGCGTTCAACGTCACCGAGAACTCGGTGAAGAAGGCGGAAACGCTGCTGAAGGACGACAAGGACATCGCGACCTATACCGCCTATGTCGGCCAGGGTTCGCCGCGCTTCTGGCTCGGGCTCAACCCGCAACTGCCGAACGAGGCATTCGCCGAAATCGTCATCGTCTCCAAGGATGTCGAGGCGCGCGAGCGGATCAAGGCCCGGCTGGAGAAGGCGGTGCATGAAGGTGCGCTGTCGGAAGCGCGCGTGCGTGTCGATCGTTTCAACTTCGGCCCGCCGGTCGGCTTCCCCGTGCAGTTTCGCGTGATCGGCCCCGACCCCAACACCGTGCGTGACATCGCCTACAAGGTGCGCGACGTGGTCAAGGCCAACGACAAGGTTAGGGATCCGCAGCTCGACTGGAACGAGCAGTCGCCCTACCTGAAGCTGGTGGTCGATCAAGACCGTGCCCGTGCGCTTGGCCTCACCCCGCAGGACGTGTCGCAGGCGCTGAGCATGCTGATTTCCGGCGCGCCGGTCACCACGATCCGTGACGGCATCGAGAAGGTCGGCGTCGTCGCCCGCGCGGTGCCGTCGGAGCGGCTCGATCTCGGCCGCGTCGGCGATCTCACCGTCACCTCGCGCAACGGGGTGGCCGTGCCGCTGACGCAGATCGCCAAGATCGAATATGCCCACGAGGAGCCGATCATGTGGCGGCGCAACCGCGACATGGCGATCACGGTGCGCGGCGATGTCGTCGACGGCGTGCAGGCGCCCGATGTCACCAACCAGATCTGGCCCAAACTGCAGGACATCCGCAACAGCCTTGAGCCGGCCTACCGGATCGAGGCGGGCGGCGCGTTCGAGGAGTCCGCCAAGGGCAATGCGTCCATCTTCGTGCTGTTTCCGCTGATGGTCATCGTGATGCTGACCCTGCTGATGATCCAGTTGCAGAGCTTCTCGCGGCTGATGCTGGTGTTTCTCACGGCGCCGCTCGGCATTATCGGCGCGTCGCTCGGACTGAACATCGCCAACCAGCCGTTCGGCTTTGTGGCGCTGCTCGGATTGATCGCGCTGGCCGGCATGATCATGCGCAATGCGGTGATCCTGGTCGACCAGATCGAAACCGATGTCGCCCACGGCCTGACCCGCAAGGAAGCCATCGTCGAAGCCACCGTCCGCCGTACCCGGCCGGTGGTGCTGACGGCGCTGGCCGCGATCCTGGCGATGATCCCGCTGACGCGCTCCGCGTTCTGGGGCCCGATGGCGATCACCATCATGGGTGGCTTGTTCGTTGCGACCTTCCTGACCCTGCTGTACCTGCCGGGCCTCTATGCCCTCTGGTTCCGCAAGAGCCTTGAAGAAAGAGGCCCGGGCGAGCAGGTTGATCTTGCGCCGCAGCATCAACACGAATCGCAACCCGTATTTCCGCTTGCCGAAGCAGCGGAATAATTGAACATTGAGACCTGACGTTGAGACATGACATGGCGCTGATTTCCGACCACATCGAACCTGACACCCGCGAACGGATTCTCGTGGTGGCGGAGCGTTTGTTTCGCGAAATCGGCTATCAAAAGACCACCGTCGCCGACATCGCCAAGGTGATGCGGATGAGCCCGGCCAACGTCTATCGCTTTTTCGATTCGAAAAAGTCGATCCACGAGGGCGTCGCCCGCGTGCTGATGGGTGAGGTCGAGGTCGAGGCGCAACGGATTGCCGACAGCCAAGGTCCGGCGGCGGCTCGCCTTCGCGAGCTCATGAAGACCGTCCACCGCATGAATTCGGAACGCTATGTCGGCGATTCCAAGCTGCACGAGATGGTCGCGATCGCGATGGAGGAGGACTGGGAGGTCTGCAACGCCCATATCATGCTGATTACGCAGACCATGGGCAGCGTGATCGCGCAGGGCGTCGCGGCCGGCGAATTCGAGGTGGCCGACCTCGAGCAAGCGGCGTTGTGCTGCTGCACCGGCATGATCAGGTACTTCCATCCGCAGATGATCGCCCAATGCGCCACCAAGCCGGGCCCGACGATCGATCAGATGATCGATTTCCTGCTCGCCGGCCTCGCGCCGCGGGGGAAGTAGAGCGCTATAAGTTGATGTAGGGTGGGCAAAGGCGCGCTTGCGCCGTGCCCACCTTTTTTGCTTCAAGAAGGAGGTGGGAACGCGGAGCCTGTCATCGGGCGCGCGTTCGCGCGACCCGGTGGCTTTGCTCACCCTACGAAGGAAAAATAACGTGGACGCCAAAACCCCGAAAGATCTGCACTCCTACGAGCCGCGCAACGGCCACGGCCTCAAGCACGATCCCTTCAATGCCATCATCGCGCCGCGCCCGATCGGCTGGATCTCGTCGCGCGATGCCAAGGGCCACGTCAATCTGGCGCCCTACAGCTTCTTCAACGCGTTCTGCTATCATGCCGCCGATCATCGGCTTTTCCTCGACCTCCTGGAAAGACAGCGTCGGCAATATCCAGGAAACCGGCGAGTTCGTCTGGAATCTCGCGACCATGGATCTGGCGCAGCAGATGAACGCCACCGCGGCGCATGTCGCCCCTGACGTCAACGAGTTCGACGATTGCCGGGCTGACGGCGGCGCCGTGCAAGCTCGTCAACGTGCCGCGGGTGGCGGAAAGCCCGGTCTCGTTCGAATGCAAATTGACTCAAATCATCCAGTTGCAGGGCGCCGACGGCGAGAAGGCGCAGGCCTGGCTGACCCTCGGCGAGGTCGTCGCCGTCCATATCGACAAGGCCTTGATCAAGGACGGCGTCTACCAGACCGCACTGGCGCGCCCGATCGTGCGCGCCGGCCGCCGCGGCGACTATTTCGAGATCAAGCCGGAAGCCATGTTCGAGATGGTCCGGCCGGATTGAGCGGCGTATGTAGCCCGGATGGAGCGAAGCGTAATCCGGGGATGAATGCGATACCTGACCCGGATTGCGCTTCGCTCCATCCGGGCTACGAATGCGCCCGCTAACGCGGAACCGATCGCCCCTTTGCCGTTATCAGATGCCCTGCAGCCGGATCAATTTCGCTTTATTTTCAATGCGAAGTGTCAAGTGATTCCCGCGCTTTCCTGCTAGATTGAGCCCGTTTCGAATGCAGGCCGCTGCGCCGGGCTGCGACTTCGACCATGAGGACATCGCCATGACACTCCTTTTCCTTCCGCCGCGATTTCATCACCAAGCCGATCTTCTCCTGGGCGCGCGGCGTGTTGCCGGCCATGTCGGACACCGAGCGCGAGGCGCTGGAGGCCGGCGATGTCTGGTGGGACGCCGACCTTTTCACCGGCAATCCCGACTGGTCGAAGCTGCTGGCCAACGCGCCGGCGACGCTGACCGCTGAGGAGACAGGCGTTTCTCAACGGCCCGGTCGACGAACTCTGCGCGATGCTCGACGACTGGAAGATCAACTGGGAATGGCGCGACCTGCCGCCGGAAGTCTGGGACTTCATCAAGCGCAAGAAATTCTTCGGCATGATCATTCCCGAAGGAATATGGCGGGCTCGGCTTCTCGCCCTACGCGCATTCGGAAGTGGTGCGCAAGATCTCGACGCGCTCGGTTGACGGCCGCCGTCACCGTGATGGTGCCGAACTCGCTCGGGCCCGGCGAACTGCTGATGCGCTTCGGCACCAAGGATCAGCAGCAGCAATGGCTGCCGCGGCTGGCCGACGGCCGCGAAATTCCCTGCTTTGGATTGACCAGCCCGGAAGCCGGCTCCGACGCCGCGTCGATGATCGACAGCGGCATCATCTGCAAGGGCAATTTCGAGGGCAAGGAAGTGCTCGGCCTGCGGCTCAACTGGCACAAGCGCTACATCACGCTCGGCCCGGTCGCGACGCTGCTGGGCCTCGCCTTCAAGGCCTACGACCCCGATCATCTGGTCGGCTCGCAGGAAGAACTCGGCATCACCGTGGCGCTGATCCCGACCGCATCTGCCCGGCGTCGAGATCGGCCGCCGCCATCTGCCGTCGATGCAGGTGTTCCAGAACGGCCCGAACTGGGGCCACGACGTCTTCATCCCGATGGATTACATCATCGGCGGCCAGGAGCGCCTCGGCCAGGGCTGGAAGATGCTGATGACGGCGCTGGCCGCCGGGCGCGGCATCTCGCTGCCGTCGCTGTCGGCGGCGGGTGCGGCCTATGCGGCGCGCACCACCGGCGCCTATGCGCGCATCCGCGAGCAGTTCAACGTGCCCATCGGAAAATTCGAGGGCATCGAGGAGCCGCTGGCGCGCATCGCCGGCACCGCCTATCTGCTCGACGCCGCGCGGCGGCTGACCTGCGCGGCGCTCAACCAGGGCCATCATCCCGCGGTGATTTCCGGCATCATGAAGCTGCACGCCACCGAGCGGATGCGGATCGCGATCGACGACGCGATGGACATCCATGGCGGCAAGGCCGTGATCGACGGCCCGCAGAACTATCTCGGCAGTCTCTATCGCTCGGTGCCGGTCGGCATCACCGTGGAGGGCGCCAACATCCTGACCCGCAATCTGATCGTGTTCGGGCAGGGCGCGATCCGCGCGCATCCGTATCTGCTGGAGGAGATGAACGCGCTCGGCGATGCCGATCGCGCCAAGGGCCTCGACGCTTTCGACAACGGCGTTCTGGAAACATGTCGGCCACAGCGTGACCACGCTGTTCCGCGCCTGGGGCCGAAGCTGGACCGGCGGCGCTGTTCGCGCCGGCGCCGGATGCCGGCGACGCGACCCGGTTCTATCGCCAGCTCTCGCGCTATTCGTCGGCGTTCGCGCTGTGCGCCGACATGGCGCTGCTGACGCTCGGCGGCGCGCTGAAGCGCAAGGAAATGCTGTCGGCGCGGTTCGGCGATATCCTGTCCGAGCTGTATCTGCTGTCGGCCGCGCTGAAGCGCTGGCAGGACGAAGGCCGTCAGCAGGCCGATTTTGCCTTGCTCGAATGGTGCATGGCGAGCGGCTTCAAGACCATCGAGAACCGCTTTGCGGAAATCCTGGCCAATCTGCCCAACCGGTTTGTCGCCGTGGTGCTGAACTTCCTGGTCCAGCCGTTCGGCGCCCGTGTGCTCGGGCCGTCGGACCTGGTGGTGCATCGCTGCGCGCAGATCGTGCTGGAGCCATCGGCGGCGCGCGACCGGCTGACGCCGGATCTGTCGCATGTCGAGGACGACCGCGGCGTGGCGCGGCTGGAAAAGGCGTTCCTGCTGGTGACCGGCGCGGAGGCTATCGCCAAAAAGATGCGCGCCGCCCATATCCGCGACTGCGAACGAGGCCGTGAAGAAGGGCGTGATCACCGCAGGCCGAGGGCGATCAGATCGCGGCCGCGCATGAAGCCGCCGCCAAGGTGATCGAGGTCGACGATTTCGCGCCGGAAGCGCTGTCGCCGATTTACAAAAAGCCCGCCGAAGTGCATCAGTTCTTCCAGGATCTCGGTGAACAACGGGCAGCAAGCTGATGGCGCGACCGGTCTACATCATCGACGGCAGCCGGACGCCGTTCCTGAAAGCGCGCAGCGGGCCCGGGCCGTTCACGCCGGTCGATCTCGCCGTGCAATGCGGCCGGCCGCTGCTGGCGCGGCAGCCCTTCGCGCCCACCGCGTTCGATCAGGTCATCCTCGGCTGCGTCAACGTCATCGCCGACGAGATGAATCCGGCGCGCGTCGCGGCGCTTGCGGCTCGGCATGGGCGAGGCGATGGTGGCCTTCACCGTGCAGATCAATTGCGGCTCCGGCATGCAGTCGATCGATACCGGCCTACCGCTACATCCGCGAGGGCAATTCGGACCTGATCCTGGCCGGCGGCGCCGAAGCCCTGAGCTCATGCGCCGCTGGTCTGGCCGCAGCAGGGCGTGCGCTGGTTCGCCGGCCTTGCCGGCGCCAAGGGAATTCTGGCCAAGCTGGCGGCGCTCGCCAAAACGCGTCCGTCCTATTTCAAGCCGATCATCGGGCTGGAGCGCGGGCTGACCGATCCGATCACCGAACTCAACATGGGCCAGACCGCCGAAGTGGTCGGGCATCTCTTCGGCATCACGCGCGCGCAGTCCGATGCCTACGCCGCCGAAAGCCACAAGCGGCTGGCCAACGCGCAGGCGCAGGGCTTTCTCAAGGGCGAGGTCGAAACCGCGTTCGCGCGCGACGGCAAATTCTACGATCATGACGACGGCGTGCGGCCGGACTCGACGCCCGAGAAACTGGCGACGCTGAAGCCGGTGTTCGAGCGGCCATGGGGCCAGGTCACCGCCGGCAACTCCTCGCAGATCACCGACGGCGCGTCCTGGACCATCCTGGCCTCGGAAGAGGCGGTCGCCAAACACGGCCTGACGCCGAAGGCCGTGATCGTCGACAGCCAGTGGTCGGCGCTCGATCCCTCCATCATGGGCCTCGGCCCGGTGCTGTCGGCGACCGAGCTGTTGAAGCGCAATAAATTATCGCTCGGCGATATCGAGACCTGGGAATTGAACGAGGCGTTCGCCACGCAAGTGCTGGGCTGTCTCGCCGCCTGGAACGACGACAAATTCTGCCGCGAGATACTCGGCCTCGATGGCGCGGCCGGGGCGATCGACCACGCCAAGCTCAATGTCGACGGCGGCGCCATCAGCCTCGGCCATCCCGTCGGCTGCAGCGGCAACCGCATCGTGCTGCATCTGGTCAACGCGATGAAGCGGCTCGGCACCAAACGCGGCATCGCCACCGAATGCATCGGCGGCGGGCAGGGCGGCGCCATGCTGATAGAGACGGTGTGATCATGGATTCGAAGATCATGGACGTTCTCGGCGACCGCGTGCTCGAACTCGGGCCGAAGCCCGACGCTGAAAGGCCCTATCGCCATTTCAGGCTGACCCGCGACGACGACGGCATTGCCTGGCTGTTGTTCGACCGCGAAGGCGCCAGCGCCAACACGCTGTCGGCTGATGTGATCGAGGAACTCGACGCGGTGCTGGCGGCGCTGGAAAGCGCAGCGGCCGGCCGGAATCGTGATCCGCTCCGCAAAACCATCCGGCTTCATCGCCGGCGCCGACGTCAACGAATTCCGCGGCGCGACCGATGCGCAGCACGGTCGAGGCCGCGATCGGCCACGCCCATGCGGTGATCGACCGCCTCGAAGCGCTGAAAATTCCGACCGTCGCCGTGATTCACGGCTTCTGCCTCGGCGGCGGCCTCGAGGTCGCGCTTGCCTGCCAGTCGCGCATCGCCATCGACGGCGCGCGCTTTGGTTTTCCGGAAGTGATGCTCGGCCTGCATCCGGGCCTCGGCGGCACCGCGCGCTTCACGCAGCTGGTCAATCCGATGCAGGCGATGACCCTGATGCTGACCGGCAAGACCATCGACGCGCGCCGCGCCAAGTCGCTCGGGCTGGTCGACGCGGTGACGCAGGAGCGCCATGTCCGCAACGCCGTCAAGGACGCGGTGTTCGGCCGCCTGAAGCGCGCCAAGCCCGGCCCGCTCAACGCGATCCTGAATTTCACGCCGGTGCGCGGCTTCCTGGCCTCGCGGATGCGCGCCGAGGCCGAGAAGGCCGCACCGCACGAACACTATCCGGCGCCCTATGCGCTGATCGATCTCTGGGAAAAGCACGGCGGCGACAAGGCGGCGATGCTGGCGGCGGAAAAGACCTCGTTCGCCAATCTGATGGTGACGCCGACGGCGCAAAACCTGATCCGGGTGTTCTTCCTGCGCGAGCAGATGAAGAAGCTCGCCGGCGACGGCAACAAGATCAGCCATGTTCATGTCATCGGCGCCGGCGCGATGGGCGGCGACATCGCGGCCTGGTGCGCCAACCAGGGCCTTCGCGTGACGCTTGGCCGACATGAAGGCCGAGCCGATCGCGGGCGCGATCAAGCGCGCCGCCGATCTGTTCGGCAAGATCATGCGCAAGCGCACCGACATCCGCGACGCGCTGGATCGGCTTGATGCCCGATATGGACGGCGAGGGCGTCCGCAATGCCGACCTGATCATCGAGGCGGTGCCGGAAAAGCTCGAACTGAAGCAGAAGGTCTATGCCGGGCTCGAGCCCAGGATGAAGCCCGGCGCGATCCTTGCCACCAACACCTCGAGCATTCCGCTGCAGGATCTGCGCACCACACTGGCAAACCCGGAGCGGCTGGTCGGATTGCATTTCTTCAATCCGGTGTCGCGGCTGCAACTGGTCGAGGTCGTCAGCCATGACGGCAGCGATCCGGAAATGCTGAAGAAGGCGCTGGCTTTCGTCGGCGCCATCGACCGGCTGCCGCTGCCGGTCAAGAGTTCGCCGGGCTTCCTCGTCAACCGCGCGCTGACGCCTTACATGCTGGAAGCGATGGTGATGCTCGACGAGAACGTCGACAAGCGCACCATCGACGCCGCGGCGGAAAAATTCGGCATGCCGATGGGGCCGATCGAACTGGCCGATCAGGTCGGGCTCGATATCTGTCTCGCGGTCGGCGACATGCTGCGCTCGAAGTTCGGCGATTTGCTGCCGCCGACGCCGGCCTGGCTGCGCGAGAAAGTCGCCAAGGGCGATCTCGGCCGCAAGATCCGGCAAGGGATTTTATGTCTGGAGAGACGGCAAGGCCGACAAGAGTTCTGCTTCGCCGCCCGCGGCAGAGCCGACGGCGGAAATGATCGATCGCCTGATGCTGCCGATGTCGAATGTCTGCGTCGCCTGCTTGCGCGAAGGCATCGTCGACAATGCCGACGTGGTCGATGGCGCCATGATCTTCGGCACCGGCTATGCACCGTTCCGCGGCGGGCCGCTGAACTATGCGCGAAGCCGCGGCGCCGACAATGTGGTGGCCGCGCTGGAGGAACTGGCGCGAAAATTCGGCGGACGCTTTACGCCGGACGCCGGCTGGGAGAATTTCAGGTGAACGACACTCCGGCCGCCCGCGCGCCGCTCAGCGCTGATACCGAGCCGCGCGGCGATCTCTGCATCCGCACGCTGGCGATGCCGGCCGACACCAACGCCAATGGCGACATCTTCGGCGGCTGGCTGCTGAGCCAGATGGATGTCGGCGGCGGCGTGTTCGCATCGAAGATCGCCAAATCCCGCACCGTGACGGTGGCGATCGAGGCGATGAATTTCCGCAAAGCCGTCTATGTCGGCGATCTCGTTTCGGTGCACGCCAATCTGGTCCGGCTCGGCCGCACCTCGATCACGGTGCACCTCGAGGCCTGGGTGCTGCGCCGCAAGGAATTGCAGTCGATCCTGGTCACCGACGGCAATTTTACCTACGTCTCGATCGACGATCACGGCCATCCCCAAGTCATCAAGCGTGACGAGCCGCCGATTTCGGCGTGAGGCGCGGGTTGTCGTTGTTGCGAGGCGGCACCCCACAGCGTGCCGTCGCAGCGCTTCGTTAACGACTGTGTTCGAACTAAGTACTGTTGATTCGCGAATTAGTTGTGATTCCTGGGGAACACTAGCTGCAGTGGCGGCTTGGTTTCATACCCCACCCAGAGAACACATCATGCCAACACGCTTTGGCGCGACCGACAGCCCGATCTGCCCGGAATGCAAAAACCGCATGTGCCTGACGCGGCGCGCGCCGCATCCGACCCACGGCTACGATTTTGAACTGCAGACTTTTACCTGTCGGGTCTGCAGGCACGAGATCGAGCGCGAGGCTGATCAACTCGGCGAGGTCAAGTCATGATCATTCCGGAAACTCCCACACCATCATTTTGGCATCCCCCGATCATTTCGAGCGATCAGGATGGCGATTGCCTGGAGCGCGTGCTGGACGATCTGGTGACAGAGGATCAATGGGTCCGCGATTTCATGGAACGTCTCAAGATCGCCATCGACGAGATCGTGCGAAAAAAATGATGCCTCTCAATGCGTCGTCCCTGCATTCGCCGCCGGTTGGCTAATCTGTTCCGGCGTTGTAGCCTTCTTCCACAACAGTCAGGCGCCGGGTGGGCATTATTCCATTCGGCGAACAAACGGGGAGGACGAGATGTTTTCGCATGTCATGATCGGGACCAACGACCTGGACAAGGCCAAGGCGTTCTATGACGCGTTGCTGGGCACGCTCGGCGTGCCCGCGGGCAGGGTGGACCGCCACCGCGTTTTCTATCGCACCAAAACCGGCGTTCTTGGGGTGACCAGGCCGATCGACGGCCAGCCTGCCCACCATGCCAATGGCGGCACTATCGGCTTTCTGGCTGAGAACTCCGAGCAGGCCGATGCCTGGCACGCGGCCGGCGTCGCCAATGGTGGCAAGACCTGCGAGGATCCGCCGGGCGTCCGCGAAACCCCGGCTGGCAAGGCCTATCTGGCTTATTTGCGCGATCCCGACGGCAACAAGCTCTGCGCCTTGCACCGGATGGGGTGATCGCGTGATCCACAATGAATTGTCGTCCCCCGCGAAAGCGGGGGATCCAGTACGCCGTGGCCTCTCGATACCATCCTGAGCGCCTCGGAATACTGGATCGCCCACTTTCGCGGGCGACGACATCATGTGCTTGGTGCGACCATCCTCAACCCGGCATCCGCCCCTTCACCGCGTTGGCGCGGGCGCTGTAGGTGATGCGCCCGGCGGCGTCCGCCGGCATTCGGGCGTGGACGCGGCTCTTCAGCGTTTCGGCGTCGGCGGGCGACATGGTCGCGATCGCGTCTGAAATGCTCGACCCGAGCTGGCTGATCTCCCAGAACTCGTCGAAACTAGCGAAGGTCCGCTCGACGCTGATCGCGGTGGTCTCGACGGCTTCGAGGCCGGCGCCGGTCCACAACTGCTGCAGCGATTCCAGCCGCGAGGCGTCGAAACTCGGCGGCAGCGGCGGCGTCACGCCGAGCGCGCGCATCTCGATATGGATCGGTGCGGCGGGAAGCCCGCCGCCCGGTGCATCCCAGGCATAGGCCGACACCAGGCCGCCGGGCTTCACCACCCGCGCCATCTCGGCGACGCCCTTGACCGGATCGGGAACGAAGAAGATCACCAGCGCCATCACGGCGGCATCGAAACTGTCGTCAGCGAACGGCAGCGCCATGGCGTCGGCCTTTTGAAAGGTCGCAGGCACCGCCACCGTCCGCCCGCGCGCGAAGTCGAGCTGCGCCTCGGAGGGATCGATGCCCTGAATCTCCGATGGCGCGCATTGCGTGGCCAAAAGCTCGGTGAAGGCGCCGTTGCCGCAGCCAACGTCGATCCACCGCATGCCCGCGCGCGGTGCCACCCAATCGAGAAACACCTTGCCCGCGATCCGGCTCCAGACCCCCATCATCCGCTCGTAGCCGGCGCCATCCTGGAAACGGATTTGAGGTTGGGCCATCGCTGATTTCTCCTCGTTCGAACCGGTGTAGCTTGGAACGGCCGGGCGCGCTTTAAAATAATCTCGCCTCGGCCGCTCGCACTGTTGCGCGCAACCGGTTAGCCTTGTGCCTCAGACCAGCCCGAACGGTTTTTCAGCCAGGAGAGATGTCATGCGTATTGCGGTTGTCGGCGCCGGCGGCGTCGGCGGTGGTTTTGGCGCGGCGCTGGCGAAAGCAGGGGCCGACGTCACCTTCATCGCGCGCGGCGCCCATCTCGCTGCCATGAAGAGCACCGGCCTGAAGGTCACCGGCCCGCGCGGCGACACCCATCTGGTGCCGACCAAGGCCACCGATAATCCCGCCGATATCGGCAAGGTCGATATCGTGTTGTTCTGCGTCAAGCTGTGGGACATCGAAAGCGCCGGCGAGCGCATCAAGCCGCTGATCGGGCCTGATACCGGCGTGCTCCCGCTGCAGAACGGCATCGACGCCCACGAGCGGCTGATCCCGATCCTGGGCGAGCGCGCCGTGATGTGCGGCGTGGCGCAGATCTCGGCCTCGATCACGGATCCCGGCGTGATCACGCAGGTCGGTATCTTCATGCGTATGGTATTCGGCGAACTCGACGGCCGCCGCAGCAAACGCGCCGAAGAGCTGCTCGCGCTGTGCCTCAAGGGCGGTTTCGACGCGACGCTGAGCGAGCAGATCCTCACCGACCTCTGGATGAAGTTCATCCTGCTCGCCAGCAATGCCGGCATGATGTCGCTGGCGCGCCAGCCGATCGGCGCCTTGCGCGACGATCCCGACATGCTGCCGGTCTTCATGGCGGCCTATCAGGAAATCATCGATGTCGGCCGCGCCAAGGGCATCGCGCTGCCGGCGGATGCGCTGACGCGGGTTGCCGAACTGACCAGGAATTTTCCTCCCGCCATGAAGGCCTCGATGGCGCTCGACCTCGATCGCGGCAACCGGCTCGAAGTGCCCTGGCTCTCAGGCAAGGTCGCCGAGCTCGGCCGCCAGTTCGGCGTGGCGACGCCGACGCACAGCATGATGTATGCGATGCTCAAGCCGTATGTGATGGGGAAGGCGGGGTAGGGGGAACTAACGGCGATGCCGCCGTTTCGAGCCATGGCCGACGCGCGACGGCTTTGTGACGAGGATAGATCCCGAGTTATCGGGAACGTAGCCGCGGGACTCCTGCAGGCGTCGCTGATAGCCAGGTGAGTTCATGATGTTGGCGGCCGCCCCGCGGGCGAAGGCTTCTGTCGCGGTGAGCAGGACGACCAGCGCCGCGACGCACTTCAGAAATCCGTTCATTCTCTGTCTCGCCGATCTATCATCCGCGGCTCATCGGGTCGCCGGCAAGGCGACCGCTCTCCGGATCTGGCATCACACGCGATGCATTGGCAATCAGGCGATTTGTAGTCAGCCGCAGGAAGTAGAAAGCAACGCCAGGGTTCTGGTAGCAGATTTGCGCCAGTTCGCCTTCGCTGATCCAGAGCAGATGGACGTCCGTCAGGGTTCGGGCTGTTTGGGTTCGCTGATGATCCGCCGAAAACAATCCCATTTCTCCGAACAATTC
Organism: uncultured Alphaproteobacteria bacterium; assembly: GCA_963742695.1. GTDB lineage: Bacteria > Pseudomonadota > Alphaproteobacteria > Rhizobiales > Xanthobacteraceae > Bradyrhizobium. The sequence continues at coordinate 10,338 of CAVUNF010000043.1, read as the reverse complement.
GCCGGCGCGCAGGGTGTGATCGATCTGCTCGAGATGGATTTCGCCTGATATGATCATATAGAGGCGATCGGCGTGGTCTCCTTTGCTGAAGATCGTTTCGCCCGCCTTCAGGCGCGCTTCCTTCATGAATGGCTTTAGCCATTCGGTGGAGAGGTCGCCCTTGGACGCTGCCTCGACCCGCTTGACCAGCCGCAGCATCTGGATGGCGCGCCAGGTATTCAGCGGCAGCAGCACCGCGTGCAGGATCAGGACAGGGTATACGTCGTCGTAGAAACCATAGACGATGAAGGCAATATTGCTGACGACGGCTGCGCTGCGCAGCGGGATCATCGTCTTCATGCAAAACGTCGCCAGCACGAGCGCGGAAGCCAGATAGCCCGCAGCTTCGACCCAGTTCATCATTCCCTCCGAACAAGGGTGGCTCCGCCGACCGAGTTGCAAACAGCATTTTCCCTCGGATGAACCGGGGAAGTTCTCGATGACGAACGATACGTTGGCTCAGGCGTCCGCTTTATGAAGTGGTTCACATTTGCAATTGAGCAGGCGTCGCGGGGAGGGCAAATGGGGCGGTCCCGCCGAAGGCATTAATCCTCTCCAAAGGGGTTTAAATCTGCCTCCATCGTCCCCACATAGAGACCATGGCACATTGGCAAGCATCGATCGCGAAAGCACCCCCGAAGAGCAAGGCCGAGTTGCGGCAGATGCTGACCGAGGCGGTGCGCAACACGCAGTCCGACGCCGATCACCGGCCGAAGGGCTCGGCGAAGAGCAATAAAGATCAGGCGTAACTTGCGGTCTGCGGCGATGGGTTTCGCGGAGAGTGTGGCGCGAAAACGCTAGCGCCCCTTGAACACCGCCTTGCGTTTTTCCTTGACCGCCGCGCCTGCCTCGGCGGCGTCTTCGCTTTCCTTGACTTCGTGAAGCGCGCGCTGGGCCCGGCCGGATTGTTCGGAGGGTCCCTGCGCCAGAACGGTCTCCGTCACAAACCGCTTTAATGTCTTCAGCACCAGCGGCGAGAACTCGGCCATTTCGCGCGCCATCTTCAGCGCCACCGGCACCTGCTGCCCGGTCGGCACCACCTCGTTGACGAGGCCGATATTAAAGGCGCGCTGCGGATCGAGGGTGCGGCACAGCAGCATCATTTCCATCGCCACCTTGTGCGGAATGCGCGCGGCGAGCCCGGCAATGATGCCGCCGGTAAAGCCCAATCGCGCTTCGGGATAGGAGAACTTTGCGTTCTCCGCAGCCACCGTGAGATCGCACATCATCGAGAGCACCAGCGCGCCGCCGACACACCAGCCGCCGACCGCCGATATGATCGGCTTGGTGGTCTCAAAGCCGACGGTGGGAATGCAACGCCACAGTTCCGGAAAGTTGCCGGTATCGGCGCCGCCGGAAAACGCTTCGTTGCCGGCGCCGGTGAGCACCGCGGCCCGCTGCGTCGGCGAGTGCTCGAAATCTTGAAAGGCCTTTTGCAGCAGCAGCGCCGTCTCGGCGCAAATCGCGTTGCGGCGTTCCGGCCGGTTGATCGTGATCAGCGTGGTGCCGTCGGCGTTGTTCTCGACCAGGACTTTCTGCATCGGCTGTTCCTTTTCAATCCCGGATTTTCGCGGAGTTCATCATCGGCCGCGCGCCAGCGACATCCATTTCTCCGTCGCCGCGATCGCCGACGCCCATAGCCGGTCGGCGGGCTGGCCGCGATGCAGCGCCTTGCCGATTTCGCAGATCGCCATGAACGCGGCGGATCGCGCCTCCTCGACTTCGAGCGGCGCTTCGGCGCCGCCCTGAACCAGGCCGACCAGTTCGTTCAGCATCGGCAACGCCGTCTGCGCCGGCTCGCGTTCGGCGGCCCTGCAGGGCGTCGATGACTTTGGCGGCTTTTTCGGAGTCGGTCATCGAGTTGTCGCGTTGCTATTCATTACAGAAAAGTCGTCATACCCCGCGCATGCGGGGTATCCAGTACGCCGTGAGTTCTCGATTCCATCACCAGCGCCTCGGAATACTGGATCACCCGCCTTCGCGGGTGATGACAGCACGAAGCCCTCACTCCGCCGCTTGCTGGGTCACCGGTCCGTCCAGCACCTCCAGCACCACCGGCGGCGACATCGGCAGGCTGTAAAAACGTTTGCCGAGCGCGTTGTGGATGGCGTTGGCGACCGCGGCCATCACGGGGACCAGCGGCACTTCGCCGACGCCCTTGACGCCCTGCGGATGTTTTGGATTGGGCACTTCGACCATCACGGAGTCGAGCATCGGCAGGTCCGAACACACCGGCATGCGATAGTCGAGGAAGCCTGGATTATCGACCTTGCCCTGCTTGTTGTAGATGTACTCTTCGTTGAGCGCCCAGCCGATGCCTTGCGCGACGCCGCCCTGAATCTGGCCCTCGACATAGCCGGGGTGAATGGCGCGGCCGACATCCTGCACGGCGGTGTAGCGGATCACGCGCACGATGCCGAGTTCAACGTCGACTTCGACGTCGCAGATGTGGGTGCCAAAGCCGCCTTCGGCGCCCTCGGTGTTGAGCTGCACGCCGGCGCCGATCGGCCCGCCCATCGACGGCGCCTTGGCGGCGAGATCGGCCAGCGTCAGCGGCGGGAATTCGCCGGCGTTGGGGCTGGCCGGATGCGCCGCGCCGTTTTCCCATTTCACCGCCTCGGGATCGATCTCCCAGATTTTTGCCGCGCGCTCCTTCAGCGTGGCAATGATCTTGTCGGCCGACTGCGTCACCACCATCGCGGAGGCAAACAGCACGCGGCTGCCGCCGGTGAGATTGGAGAAGCCGATGGTCGCGGTGTCGCCGATCAACACCGACACCCGCTTGTAGTCGATGCCGAGCAGTTCGGCGCAGATGTTGGCGATCGCAGCGCGCGAGCCGCCGACATCGGGATGGCCTGTCGTGACCACGACGTTGCCGTCCTCGGTGATGTTGACTTGCGCGGAGGATTCACCGCCGGCGTTGAACCAGAAGCCGGATGCGACGCCGCGGCCCTGCAACTTGCCGAGCGGCGCAGTGTAATGCGGATGGTTTTTGGCGGCTTCCAGCGTCTCGATGTAGCCGATGCGCGGAAACACCGGGCCATGCGCGGCCTTGGTGCCCTGCTTGGCGGCGTTCTTCAGCCGCAGCTCCAGCGGATCCATCTTCAGGGCTTCGGCGAGTTCGTCGAGCACGCACTCGACCGCGTAGGCGCCGATCGGCGCGCCCGGCGCGCGGTAGGCCGCGACCTTGGAGCGGTTGGAGAGCACGTCGTATCCGACCGACAGAATGTGCGGGATATCGTAGGGCGCAAAGCTGCAGCCCACCGCACCGCGGATCGGCGAGCCCGGCAGCGCGCCGGCCTGCAGATAGAAGGTGCCCTGGGCGGCGACGATGGTGCCGTCTTTTTTGGCGCCGATCTTGACCGTGCTCTTGGAGCCCGAGGTCGGGCCGGTGGCCCGCATCACTTCTTCTCGGGTCATCACCATCTTGACCGGTCGGCCGGATTTTTTCGCCAGCAGCGTCGCCAGCGGCTCCAGATAGACGATGGTCTTGCCGCCGAAGCCGCCGCCGATTTCGGCGGGGATGGCGCGGATGTCGCTCTGGTTGATGCCGGTCAGGTACGCCGTCATGGCGCGGACCATGAACTGGCCCTGGCTCGAGCTCCAGATCGTGGTCTTGTTGTCGGCGCCGACGCTGACGAGGCAGGCGTGCGGCTCGATATAGCCCTGATGCACCGGGCGCGTGGTGAAGGTGCGCTCGACGATCACTTCGGCCTGCTTGAAACCTTCGGCGACATCGCCCTTCTTGACCTCGAGCTTGCCGCCGATGTTGGACGGCTTGCCTTCGAACTTCATGAAGTCGTGCAGGATCGGCGCGTCCGGCTTCAGCGCGTCGTCGATCTCGATCGCCCACGGCAGCACTTCGTATTCGATCTCGATCAGCTCGCAGGCTTTCGCCGCGATCGCTTCGGTGGTGGCGGCGACGGCCGCGACCGGGTGGCCGGGGAACAGCGCCTTCTCGCGCGCCATCACGTTGCGGCACATCCAGCGCATGTCCTGGATGCCGAGCATCACGCGACTTGTCGATCGGGAAGTCGACGATGTCGCGCGCGGAGATCACCGCCTTGACGCCGGGCAGGGCTTCCGCCTTCGAGGTGTCGATCGACTTGATGCGGGCGTGCGGATGCGGGCTGCGCTTGACCTTGCCCCAGATCATGCCGGGCATGTTGGTGTCGGCGGCAAACGCCGCGCGTCCCGTGACCTTGTCGACGCCGTCAGGCCGGATGGTGCGCTGGCCGATCCACTTGTTGTCGGTGATGACGTTCATTGTGCTGTTCCTCGCATGTCGGCGGCGGTTTCCATCACCGCGCGAACGATCTTGTCGTAACCGGTGCACCGGCAGAGATTGCCGGCGAGCCAGAACCGAACCTCTTCCTCGCTCGGCTCCGGATTTTTCTTCAGCAGCGCGTCGGAGGCGACCAGCATGCCCGAGGTGCAGATGCCACATTGCAGCGCCGCCATTTCCAGGAATTTCTGCTGCAGCGGATGCAGGTTCTCGCCCTTGGCCATGCCTTCGATGGTGTCGAGTTCGCAGCCTTCGGCTTCGGCCGCGAGCATCAGGCAGGAACAGACCAGGCGGTCGTCCAGCATGATGCTGCAGGCGCCGCAATCGCCGGACGCGCAGCCTTCCTTCGAGCCGGTGAGGCCGAGCGGTCCGCGCAGCGCGTCGAGCATGGTGTCGCCGGGCTCGCAGAGAAACTCCATCGGCTCGCCGTTGATGATGGTGGATACGTGCAGTTTTGCCATGGTCTTTAGTTTCCCAATTCTATTTTTATATTGCGCGCTTGGCGGCAATGAGAGCCGTGCGCTTCAGCAGCACGCCGGCGACTTTGGTTCGGTAAACAATGGTGCCGCGCTTGTCGTCGATCGGACGGCAGGCGGCGGAGCAGGCGGCAGCCGCGGCATTCAGCGCGGCATCGTCGAGCTTGCTGCCCATCAACGCCTTCGCCGACGCCTCGACCAGCAGCACGGTCGGCGCCACGGCGCCGAGCCCGACCCTGGCGGCGGTGCAGACGCCGCCTTTCAATGTCAGGCTAACGCCGACGCCGACCACCGCGATGTCCATTTCGGTGCGCGGGATCATGCGCAGATAAGCATCGGACGAACCCGGCGGCCGCGGCGGCAGGGTGAAGCTGACCAGGATCTCGCCGGGCAACAGATTGGTGCGGCCCGGACCGGCCGGAAATTTCTCCACCGGCATCTCGCGGCGGCCGTTCGGGCCTTGCAGCGTGACGATGGCGCCGGCCGCGACCAATGCGGGCACGCTGTCGCCGGCCGGCGAGCCGTTGCAGAGATTGCCGCCGGCCGAGGCGCGGCCCTGGACCTGGGTCGAGCCGATCAGATTGATCGCCTCCAGCACGCCGGGCCAGACCTTGCCAAAGCGCGGATGCTCCAGCAGCACCGCGCCCGAGACGGCGGCGCCGATGCGAAAACCGCCATCGGCGGTCTGCTCGATCGCGGTCATCTCGGCGATTTTCTTGATGTCGACGATGACGCCGGGCTTGACCGCGCCGGAGCGCATCTGCACCAGCAAATCGGTGCCGCCGGCCATGATGCGCGCGGCAGCTCCGGCCGCGGCAAAGGCGCTGACCGCCTCATCGAGCGTGCGTGGGCTTAAATATCGGATGTCCGTCATGTCGTTCCGCCGTCTCCCTTGGTCGCCCGGGGGTGATTTGGTTCACCTTGTCGCTGGCCTGCAGGCGAGGGAGCCTACACGGGCAAAATCGATTGGAACAGCCTCCGGAGCCCGGTTCAAGTGGCGGGCTCCTATGCGTCGAGCACCCTTGCCAGCACATCGTCGTCCCTGCGCCCCGTGCGCAATTGCGCACCAGGCGGGGCCGATGGGCTGAAACGCGGGGCATAGCGCCGCGGCATTGGCCCGGTTCCTGCTTTGACAGGGTGGCCCTAACCTGATCCATTTCCGGTCGCTCTGGGCATCTCGCGGCGGCAGGCTGTCGAGAGGTGAGAGCGAAGCATTCAGCACCAGCGAGGAGCCGAACCCATGAAAGAGCGGGAACTTCGAAACCTGATTGCGGATGTCAAGACCGGGGCGCTGTCGCGGCGGGATTTTGTGCAACGGATGATCGCGGTCGGCCTGACGGCGCCGATCGCCGGCATGATGCTGGGCCAATCCGGGGTGGCGATGGCCGCGGCCGAGATTCCCTACAAGCCGACCAAGGCCGGCGGCGGCGGCGTGCTGAAGCTTTTGTATTGGCAGGCGATCACCCTGCTCAATCCGCATTTCGCGATCGGAACCAAGGACCAGGAAGGCTCGCGGATCTTTTACGAGCCGCTGGCGGGATGGGACGGCGACGGCAATCTGGTGCCGGTGCTGGCCGCCGAGATTCCGAGCAAGGAAAATGGCGGGCTCGCCGAGGACGGCCGCACGGTGATCTGGAAGCTGAAACGCGGCGTCAAATGGCATGACGGCAAGCCGTTCACCGCCGACGACGTCGTCTTCACCTGGGAATATGCGCGGACGCCGGAGACCGCGGCCGTCACCATCGGCAGCTACAAGGACATCAAGGTCGAGAAGGCCGACGATTTCACCGTTCGTGTGATGTTCGACAAGCCGACGCCGTACTGGGCCGATGCCTTTGTCGGCACCTGGGGCATGATCCTCCCGAAGCATCTGTTCGCGGATTACATCGGCGGCAAATCGCGCGACGCGCCGACCAATTTGAAACCGGTGGGCACCGGCCCATATGCCTTCGTCGATTTCAAGCCGGGCGACGTGGTGCTGGCCAAGCGCAACCCCGACTACCACGTTGCCAACCGGCCGCATTTCGACACGCTGGAAGTCAAGGGCGGCGGCGATGCGGTATCGGCCGCGCGCGCGGTGCTGCAGACCGGCGAATATGATTATGCCTGGAACATGCAGGTCGAGGACGAAATCCTGCTCAGGCTGGAGGCCGGCGGCAAAGGCAAGGTCAGCATCAATTCGAGCGGCAACGTCGAGTTCATCCAGCTCAACACCACCGATCCCTGGACCGAGGTGGACGGCGAACGCGCCAGCACCAAGACCAAGCATCCGCTGTTCAGCGACCCGGCGGTGCGCCAGGCCATCAACCTGTTGATCGACCGTACCTCGATCGAGAAATTCATCTACGGCCGCACCGGTTCGCCACCGCGAACTTCCTCAACAACCCGGAACGCTTCCGGTCGAAAAACACCAAATTCGAATTCAACATCGAGAAAGCCAACCAGATTCTCGAGACCGCCGGCTGGAAAAAGGGCGCCAACGGTATTCGCGCCAAGGACGGCAAGGTGCTGAAGTTCGTCTACCAGACCTCGATCAATGCACCGCGGCAGAAGACCCAGGCCATCATCAAGCAGGCCTGCCAGAAGGCCGGCATCGAGGTCGAGTTGAAGTCGGTGGTGGGATCGGTGTTCTTCTCGTCGGATGTCAACAACCCCGACACCTATCCGCATTTCTACTGCGATGCGCAGATGTACAACACCACCATGCCGCAGCCCGATCCGCAGATCTTCATGAACCAGTACGTGTCATGGCAGGTGTCGAACAAGGAGAACAAGTGGCAGGGCCGCAATATCACGCGCTGGCAGAACAAGGAGTACGACGCGCTTTACAAGGAGGCCGAGCGGGAGCTCGACGCGGTGAAGCGGGCGGCGATGTATATCAAGCTCAACGACATGGTGGTCGGCGACAATCACATCCTGCCGATCGCCTCGCGGGCGAGAACCACGGCGCTGAAGGCCGGCCTGAGCGCCCATCTCAGCGGCTGGGACAATGATTTGTGGCAGCTCGCCAGCTGGTACCGGGAAACCTGAGACCGACTGAGATCCAAGATGCGCAACAGCTGAACAGGCGAGGGCGGGACGCGCGCATGGGAAAGTACACGCTCAGACGCCTGATCATCGCGCTTCCCAGCCTGCTCGGTATCAGTCTCATTCTTTTTGTGCTGCTGGCGCTGGCGCCGGGCGATCCGTTCGGCGAACTCGCCACCAACACCAATATTCCACCCGAGGTCGCCCAGGCGCTGCGGGTGAAATTCGGGATCGACGATCCGATTTTCGTTCGCTATTTGCGCTGGCTGATGGCGATGCTGCAGGGCGACTGGGGCTTTTCGTTTGCCAGCCGCATCAATGTCGACCAGCTGATCCTGCAGCGGATCCCGACCACGTTGTTTGTGGTCGGCTCGTCGCAGATCCTGGCGCTGGCGGTGGCGCTGCCGGTCGGGGTCTATGCGGCGATGCGGCCCTATTCGATCTTCGACCAGATCGCCAATGCGATGGCCTTTGTCGGATTTTCGCTGCCGACCTTCTTCACCGGGCTGCTGCTGATCCTGATCTTCAGCGTCAATCTGGGCTGGCTGCCGTTCGTCTATCGCACCGATATCGCCGCCACCGGATGGCTCTGGTACTGGGAAAATATCAAGCAGGCGATCATGCCGGTCGCGGTGCTCGGGCTGTTTCAGGCGGCATCCTATACCCGCTACGTGCGCTCGGCGGTGCTCGACGTCATCCGCCTCGATTATGTCACGACCGCGCGTTCCAAGGGCCTCAACGAAGGCAAGGTCGTCGTCAAGCACGTGGTGCGCAATGCCCTGATTCCGGTGGTGACGCTGGTGGCGCTGCAAATGCCCGCTGTGTTCGGCGGCGCCATCGTCACCGAACAGATTTTTCGCATCCCCGGCATCGGCTCGCTGCTGATTTCGGCAATCCTCGCCAACGACACCCCTGTCATCATGGCGGTGACGTTCGTGTTCGCCTGTCTCGTCGTCATCTTCAACCTCATGGCCGATATCATCTATGGCTGGCTCGACCCCCGCATCTCCTACCGTTGAAATCGCCGTCCCGCTCGTGGGCCGCCGGCGCCGGATTTCGCCGGGCTTTGAGGCGTGGCGAAAGTTTCGCCGCCATCGCATGGCTGTCATGAGCGTGGCGATCCTGACGGTGCTGACCGCTGGCCGTCCTGCTCGGGCCGTTCATCTGGAGCGTGCCGATCAACGAAATCGACTTCACCGCGCGGCTCAGTCCGCCCTCGTGGCATCACCCGTTCGGTACCGACGATCTTGGCCAGGACCTGTTGGCGCGCATGATGTATGGCGGCCGCATTTCGCTCGCGGTCGGGTTCGCGGCGATGGCGGTCGCCGTCATCGTCGGCACCCTGATCGGCGCGATCTCGGGCATCTCCCGTGGCAGCGTCGACGCCGCGCTGATGTGGATCACCGACCTGTTCCTGGCGCTGCCGCAATTGCCGCTGCTGCTACTGGTGATCTATTTGTTCCGGGATTTCCTGAAGAACCTGGTCGGCGCGGAGGGCGGCGTCTTCATCCTGATCGTGCTCGTGATCGGCGGCTTTCGCTGGATGCCGGTGGCGCGCTTGGTACGCGCCCAGTTCCTGTCGCTGCGCGAAAAGGAATTCGTCGAGGCGGCGCGCGCGCTCGGCGCCACCACGCCGCGGCTGGTGATCAGGCATATCCTGCCGAACGCGGTCGGGCCTGTCATCGTGGCCGGCACCATCGACGTCGCGGCGGCGATCATCGCGGAATCGACGCTGTCGTTTCTCGGCCTCGGCTTTCCGCCTGATATTCCGACCTGGGGCCGGCTGTTGTTCGACGCCAAGGATTACCTCGACATCGCGCCGCACTGGGCGCTGTTCGCCGGTGCCGCGATCTTCCTGACCGTGCTCGCCATCAATTTCATCGGCGACGGATTGCGCGACGCGATCGATCCCCGGAAAGTGATGTAGATGTTGAGCGAGACCGGCGTAATGGACCGCGACGGCCAGCCCGCCGACGAAGCGGCGCTGCTCGATATCAGGGGGCTGAAGACCCATTTTGCGACCGACGACGGCATCGTGCAGGCGGTCGACGGCGTCGATATCGCCGTCAACCGCGGCGAGACGGTTTGCGTGGTCGGCGAGTCCGGCTGCGGCAAGACCGTCACGGCGCTTTCGGTGCTGAAGCTGATCGCGATGCCGCCCGGACGCATCGTCGGCGGCCAGATCCTGTGGCAGGGCCGCGACATCGTGCCATTGCCGGCGGAGGAGATGAACCAGATTCGCGCCAAGGAAATCGCGATCGTGTTCCAGGAGCCGATGACTTCGCTCAACCCGGTCTATACCATCGGCGACCAGATCGGCGAAGTGATCGCGCTGCATGAAGGCCTAGGGCCGCCGCGCCGTGCTGGAGCGCACCATCGACATGCTGGCGCTGGTGCAGATCCCGAACCCGAAGCGCCGCGTCAACGACTATCCGCACCAGTTTTCCGGCGGCATGCGGCAGCGCGTGATGATCGCGATGGCGCTGTCGTGCCGGCCAAAGCTGCTGATCG
>CAVUNF010000042.1:0-197266 GCA_963742695.1 uncultured Alphaproteobacteria bacterium | reverse complement strand
GTCAACATGTTCCAGGACACGCTGGTGGCGATGGACTGGGACGGCAAGACGCCGATCCCTTATCTGGCCAAGTCGTGGACGCTGAGCCCCGACGGCAAGCTCTACACCTTCAAGCTGCGCGATGACGTGCAGTTCTGCAGCGGCAAGAAATTCACCGCCGCGGACGTGATCTATTCCTTCAAGCGCCTGACCAGCACCGAGCTCAAGGCGCCGCTGGCCTGGCGCGCCGGCAACATCAAGGAATTGCGCGCGCCCGATCCCTACACCGTCGAATACGAACTGAACGAGCCGTTCGCCGATCTGCTGCTGCAGCTCACCATGTTCACGACCGCGATCCACAACCAGGAAAGCGTGGAGGCGCTCGGCAAGGACTACGGCATCAAGGCGATCGACGGCACCGGGCCGTGGTGCTTCGAGAGCTGGCAACCGCGCACCGAGATCGTGCTGAAGCGCCACGACGCCTACAAATGGGGCCCGTCGATGTACCAGAACAAGGGCCCGGTCAAATTCGAAAAGCTCAGCATCAAGATCGTGCCGGAGGATTCCAGCCGCGTCGCCGCGATGCTGGGCGGACAGTTCGATGTCACGCACCAGATCCCGCTGCAGTTCATCCAGCAGGTCAAGGCGGCACCGAACCTCAACGTCCAGGAGGCGCAGCCGAACTTCCAGCTGATGTATTACGGCTACAAGACCACGCGGCCGATGGTCGCCGACAAGCGCGTGCGCGAGGCGATGAACATCGCCATCAACCGCGCCGACATCGTCAAGGGCATCATGCTGGGTAATGCCGAGCCGGCCTACACCTTCATCGATCCCAAGGCGCTCGACTTCGCCGACGTCCACCAAGGGTCTGATCAAGGAAGACGTCGAGCGGGCGAAGAAACTGCTGGATGAAGCGGGCTGGAAGGTCGGCGCCGACGGCATCCGCGAAAAGGACGGCGTCAAGCTCGCACCTAAGGTCCTGTTCACTCAGGTCGCCTATTTCGGGCGCGTCTCCGAAGCGATCCAGGGCTACATGCGCAAGATCGGCATCGACTGGAAGATCGTCGGCTTCGACTCCACGATCGCGCCCGCCGAAATGGCCAAGCAGGATTACGAACTTTGGACCGTGACCTTTCCCTACATCTCGTCGGGTGACCTTTTGAACTTCTACTTCAATTCCCGAAACATGCCGGCGCCGAACCGGATGAACTGGAACGACGCCAAGACCGACGAGTACCTGAAGTTGGGCCGCGCCGCGCTGACCGACGCCGACCGCTCCAAAAATTACGCGCTGGCCCAGCAGCGCGTCACCGAGGAGCATCTGTGGATGCCGGTGATGAACATCGCAATGTACACCACCAGCCTCAAGAAAATGAAGGGCGTCCGGCCGCACATGCTCTACCAGAACACCTTCTACAAGGGCCTGGATTACTCCTTCTGATGGACAAGCTCCTGGAGGTCCGCGGCCTCAAGACCCATTTCGCAACGGACCGTGGCCTGTTCAAAGCCGTCGACGGCATCAGCTTCAGCGTGCCGCGCGGCCGCACCGTCGGCCTGGTCGGCGAATCCGGTTGCGGCAAGAGCGTGACGTCGCTCTCGATCATGGGCCTGGTGCCAAGCCCGCCGGGCAAGGTCGAGGCCGAAGCCGTCATGTTCGCCGACCGCGACGTGCTGAGGCTATCGGCCGACGAGCGCCGCAAGCTGCGCGGTGGCAAGATGTCGATGATCTTCCAGGAGCCGATGACCTCGCTCAACCCGGTTCACACCATCGGCCAGCAGATCGTCGAGGCGATCCTTGCCCACACCACGATGTCGCCGCAGGCGGCCAAGGCGCGCGCGATCGAAATGCTGGAACTGGTGCGGATCCCCTCCCCGGCGCAGCGCATCGACGACTATCCGCACAGCCTCTCCGGCGGCATGCGCCAGCGCGTCATGATTGCGATGGCGCTGTCGTGCGAACCGGCGCTGTTGATCGCGGATGAGCCGACGACCGCGCTCGACGTCACCATCCAGGCCCAGATCCTCGACCTGTTGAGCGACCTGCAGCGCCGGCTCGGCATGGCGATCCTGATCATCACCCACGATCTCGGCGTGATCGCCGAGGTGGCCGACCAGGTGCTGGTGATGTATGCCGGCCAGATCGTCGAAAGCGCCGATGTCGCCGACCTGTTCGCCGACCCGCAGCATCCCTACACCATCGGTCTCCTTGGCTCGATCCCGCGCATCGACGTCGATCGCGCGCGGCTCGCCACCATCGAGGGCATGGTGCCGAGCCCCAACAGCCAACCGAAAGGCTGCCGCTTCGCGCCGCGCTGCCCGTTCGCCGACCGGCGCTGCCGGCAGGAGCCGCCGCCGCTGCGCGAGATCGGGGCCGGCCATCGGGTGGCCTGCTGGAAGTCCCCGGTCGAGGTGGCGGCATGAGCGAAGTCCCGGTCCTGAAGGTCGACGGCCTGGTCAAGCATTTTCAGGTCAGCCGCGGCATCATCCTGCGCCGGCAGATCGGGTTGGTGCGCGCCGTCGAGGACGTGAGTTTCGAGATCGCCCGCGGCGAAACGCTGGCGCTGGTCGGCGAGTTCGGCTGCGGCAAGTCGACCACCGGACGGCTGGTGCTGCGCCTGATGGACCCGACGGCAGGCTCGGTCCGCTTCAAGGGCGAGGAAATCGCCAACCTCAACAGGGATGCGCTGCGCCGGCTGAGGCAGCACATGCAGATCATCTTCCAGGACCCCTACGCCTCGCTCAACCCCCGCATGACCGTGGGCGAGATCCTGGCCGAGCCGCAACAGGTGCACGACATCGGCGACGCCACCTCGCGCGCCGCCCGCGGCCGCGAACTGCTGGAGATCGTCGGCCTGTTGCCCGAACATGCGCGGCGCTATCCGCATCAGTTCTCCGGCGGTCAACGCCAGCGCATCGGCATCGCGCGTGCGCTGGCGGTCAATCCCGCCCTGATCGTTTGCGACGAGCCGGTGTCGGCGCTCGACGTGTCGATCCAGGCGCAGATCGTCAACCTGCTGCAGAATTTGCAGCAGCGTTTTGGCCTTTCCTATCTGTTCATTGCGCACGACCTGGCGGTGGTGAAGCACATCAGCGACCGCGTGGCGGTAATGTATCTCGGCAAGCTGGTCGAAATCGCCGACAAGAAGACGATCTATGCGCGGCCGCTGCACCCCTATACCCACGCGCTGCTGTCGGCGATACCCAAGCCCGACCCGAGCCTGCGCACCAAGCGCGTCATGCTGCAGGGCGACGTACCCAGTCCGTTCAACCCGCCGTCAGGCTGCCGTTTCCACACCCGCTGCGTGCACGCCCAGCCGCGCTGTTCGGCCGAAGAGCCCAGGCTGCGCGAGGCAGCACCAGGCCATCGCGTCGCCTGTCATTTCTTCGAAACGATATCCGCCCCCACCATCGTCGCGCGGGCCGGGGCTGCGAACGGCAAGTTCGCCGAGCGGCTGGCGGCCTTCGAAGCGGCCAAGCTGGCGCGGACATCCGGCTGACGGTAATCCGGGCGCGCCGGCGTACCAAAGACCGCCTATAGTCCCATTGCGGCTTGTGGCCGGGGTCTGTTTGGTTCTAACTTCCGCTGCAAGTGCGTCGGGGCCAGAATCCGAACGCGGACCGGCAACAAAAACGAGCTATTGGGAGGATCAATGAAACGCAGGACACTTCTCGGCGGGACGATCGCCGTCGCGGTATTGGGGCTGACTTCCGGCGCGCTCGCGCAGCAGCCGATCAAGATCGGCATGAGCATGGCGCAAACCGGCGGTCTCGCCGGCGGCGGCAAGGCCTCGCAACTCGGCATCGAGGTCTGGCGCGACGACGTCAACGCCAGGGGCGGCCTGCTCGGCCGCAAGGTCGAACTCATCGTCTATGACGACAAATCGAGCGCATCCGAAACCCCCGCGATCTATTCGAAGCTGCTCGACGTCGACAAGGTCGATATCCTGTTCGCGCCCTACGCGACCGTGCCGACGGCACCGCTGATGCCGCTGGTCAAGCAGCGCGGCATGCTGCTGATGGGGAACTTCTCGTTTCAGGTGAACAGCAAGGTCGGCCACGACATGTGGTTCAACAATGCGCCGTGGGGACCGGCCGACAGCTGGGCCTCCACCTTCCTCGATATTGGCCAGAAGGCCGGCGGCAAGACTATTGCGCTGCTCGCGGCCGACCAGGAGTTTGCGCAAAATCTGGCAAAGACCGCCCGGGAAGTCGCCGGCAAGCTCGGCATGAAAGTCGTATTCGACCAGGCCTATCCGCCGAGCACGGTGGAATTCTCCGGCATCCTTCGCGCGCTCAAGGCCGCCAAGCCCGACATCGTCTATGTCGCGTCCTATCCGCCTGGACTCGGCCGGCATCCTGCGCGCCGTGAACGAGATCGGGATCGGCGACAACGTCAAGCTGTTCGGCGGCGGCATGGTCGGCCTGCAATTCGGCACGGTCATGGAAAACATGGGTTCGCTGCTCAACGGGGTGGTCAACTACAACACATGGCTGCCTGAACCGGCGATGTACAACGATGGCACCAAGGCGTTCTTCGAGACCTATACGAAACGCGCCATCGAAGCCAAGGTCGATCCGCTGGGCTACTATCTGGCGCCCTACGGCTACGCCAACGGTCAGATGATCGAGGCGGCCATCAAGGCCGTGGGTTCGCTCGACCAGAAGGCCCTCGCCAAATATCTGCGGGAGAATACCCACAAGACCATCGTCGGACCGATCACCTTTGCGGCGGACGGCGAGTGGAAGGAAACCGGCGTCGTGCAGGCGCAGTTCCGCGGGATCGTCGACAAGAACATCGAACAGTTCCGCAGCCCGGGCAAACAAGTGATCCTGTTCCCGACGAAAATGAAATCCGGCGATCTCATCACTCCGTTTGAGGCTGCCCGGAAGTAAGGTCAGCGGCTTTCTCTCGACATGATGCGGGGTCCCGGGATCACGGCAAATGATCCCGGGTGCTAAATCGGATTAACCCGGCGCGCGAACCGGGGAAGCGGCGGGCTTAAGGACGGGTCAAGGGGGACCTCAATTGTTTTCAATGGACCTGCTGCTCGATGCGGTGGTGCTCGGCGTGCTGCTCGGCTGCTTCTATGCGGCCGTCAGCCTTGGGCTGTCCGTCTCGTTCGGCCTGCTCGACGTTCCCCACGTCGCCCATCCGGCCTTTCTGGTGATGGCGTCCTATGCGGTGTATTTCCTCAACGAGCACTTTGCGATCGACCCATTGCTGGCAGGGCTGTTGATCACGCCGCTGCTGTTCGGCTTCGGTCTTGTCGCCTACCGCCTGTATTACGAGACTTTTGAGCGGCGCGGCAGCGATGCCGGCGTGCGCGGCATCGCGTTCTTCTTCGGCATCGCGTTCATCATCGAGGTGCTGATCATCCTGCAATTCGGCGTCGACCAGCGCTCGGTCACCGCGACCTATATCGGCAAGTCCTGGCGGATCGGCGATATGCGGATTCCGATACCGGCTGCTGGTGGCATTCGGGGTCGCCGCCGTGCTGACCATCCTGCTGACGCTGTATCTTTCCCGAACCTTCATGGGGCGCGCGATCCGCGCGGTCGCGCAGGACCAGGAGGCGCTGCGGCTGATGGGCGCCAACCCGGTCCGGATCAAGCAATGGGCGTTCGGCATTGCAACGGCCGTGCTCGGGATCGCCGGCGCCCTGCTGATCATCGTCGCTCCGGTCGAGCCGACGCTCGACCGCGCCTATATCGGGCGGACCTTCTGCGTCGTGGTCATGGCCGGGCTCGGCAGCATGAGCGGCACGCTGATCGCCGCCATCATCCTGGGCGTCGCCGAAACCATCGTCCTGACCCTGTTCGGCGCGTCCTGGGCGCCGGCGATTTCCTTTGCGATGCTGCTCGGCGTTCTCGCCGTCCGGCCGCAAGGCCTGTTCGGCAGGCAATCATGAAGCGCAACGGCATCCTTTTCTGGGTTGGGGCGGCCCTGTTTCTGGCCGCCGCCCTGCTGATGACCCAGCTCATCAGCAACCAATATCCGTTCTTTGCCTGCTACGTGATCCTGCAGTTCATCGTGCTGGCGGTGGCCTGGAGCATTCTCGGCGGCTATGCCGGTTACGTGAATTTCGGCACCAGCGCGTTCTTCGGCATGGGCGTCTACACCGCCGTGTTCCTGTTCAAGGCGGTCGACGCTCCGCTTGCCGTGCAGATCGCCGTCGCCGGCATCGTCGGCGCGCTGATGGGCTTCGCGTTGGGCCTGCTGACCTTGCGCATGCAGGGCATCTTTTTCTCGATCGCGACCATCGCACTGACGATCGTGATCGAGACGTCGATCACGAACTGGCGATATGTCGGCGGCGCGGCCGGCATTCAGTTGCAGCGGCCGGCGGTGACGTGGCCGTTCGACAATTACGTGGAGATGCTGTTCTTCGTTCAGGCGCTGCTCGTGGTGCTGGCGGTTGCGATATCGCGCTACATTCTGGGATCATGGATCGGCCGCGGCCTGCAGGCGCTCAAGGACGACGAGCTTGCCGCCGAATGCACCGGCGTGCCGACCTTGCGGCTCAAGCTGGTGGCCTGCGTCATTTCAGGCGCGCTGATGTGCGCGGCCGGAGCGCCCGCGGCGATGTATCTGCAATACGCCGACCCCTCCTCCGCGTTCAATCTCAATTACTCCGTCTCGGTGCTGGCGATGTCGCTGATCGGCGGCACCGCGCATTGGGCCGGCCCGATCATCGGCGCCATCGTGTTGGGCGTGACGCAGCAATTGCTGACCGTGACCATCTCGTCGGAAGTCAACGTGCTGGTGCTCGGCGTCATGCTGGTGCTGTTCGTGGTGGTAGCCCCTGAGGGAATCATCGGCCTGATCCGCAGGCTTCGCCGCCCCAAGACGGGGAGCGGCGCATGACCTCCTCCAGCGGATCGGAACAGCCCTTGCTGCGGATCGGCGCGCTGACCAAGCGCTTCGGCGGCTTCGTCGCGCTCGACAATGTCAGCGTCGATATTCGCGCCGGAGAGCGCTTCGGCCTGATCGGCCCCAACGGCTCCGGCAAGACGACGCTGATCAACTGCATTTCCGGCGCGTTCCGCACCGAGCCCGGCACCGTGGTGTTCGGTGGCGAGGACATCACGCGGCTGCAGCCGCATATCCGCACCCGCCGCGGCATTGCGCGCAGCTTCCAGATCCCGCGGCCGTTCAAGAGCATGACGGTCGCCGAAAACCTGATGGTGGCGCTCGACTTCGCCAGCGTCGGCGGCGACTTCATCCCGGCCGGACAGCGGCGCGACACCGTGATGTCGATCCTGACGCAGATGGGCCTCGCCTCCAAGGCTGATCTCGCGACCACGGGACTGAGCCAGGTCGAACTGCGCAAGATGGAGCTCGCCCGCGCGATGGCGACGCATCCGAAGCTGCTGATTTCCGACGAGGCCATGGCCGGCCTCTCCAGCTCGGAAGTCGATGAGGTGCTCGACCTCCTGATCAAACTCGGCGGCCAGGGCATCACCATCATCATGATCGAGCACATCATGCAGGCGGTGATGCGGTTTTCGCAGCGCGTGATGTGTCTCGACGCCGGCAAGATCATCGCGATCGGCACGCCGAACGAGGTGATGGCCAACCAGCGGGTGCAGGAGGCTTACCTTGGCACTTAGCCTCGCCATCTCTGACGTCGATGCCGGTTACGGCGCGGTGAAGGCGCTGCGCGGCGTCAGTCTCCACGTCGAGGCCGGCGAGACCGTGGCGCTGCTCGGCACCAACGGCAACGGCAAGAGCACCCTGATGAAATGCGTCGCGGGCCTGGTGCGGCCGCAGCGCGGAAGCCTCACCCTGACGATCGACGGACAGGCGCACGATCTGACCAGGCTGGCGCCCGAGGCCATCGTCGATCTCGGCGTCGCCATGGTTCCCGAAGGGCGACGGTTGTTTCCCAAGCTGACCGTGCTGGAAAACCTGATGCTCGGCGCCTTCCGCAAGGCCGCGCGCGCCGACATCGACCGCAACCTGGCGCTCGCCTTCGAGACGTTTCCGGCGCTGAAGGGGCTGCAGGGCCAGCTCGCCGGCACCATGTCGGGCGGACAGCAGCAGATGCTGGCGATCGCGCGCGCGCTGATGTCGTCGCCGCGGCTGTTGCTGATCGATGAGCCTTCGGTCGGCCTGTCGCCGCTGCTGGTGTCGCAGACCATCAGCAAGATCGGCGAACTGAAGCGCATCGGCCTGACCGTGCTGATGGCGGAGCAGAATTTCAATCAGGCGATCCGGATCGCCGATCGCGGCTACATCATCGTCCATGGCGAGATCGTCGTCGCCGCCGCTTCGGTCGACGAGTTGCGCGGCAACGACATCGTCAAGCGGCTCTATCTCGGCGGCGCCGCTTAATTGCAGGAAGGTCGAAGCGTTGCGCAACCGCTGGGGAATCCTCGCTGTCCTGTTCGCGGTGCGCGCCACCATGGCGTTCCAGTTCCAGAGCGTCGCCGCGGTAGCACCTCTGCTCTCCAGCGAACTCGGCGTTAGCCTTGCCGATATCGGCATCCTGATCGGACTGTATTTCGCGCCCGGCGTCGCGTTGGCATTGCCGGGCGGCGCCATCGGGCAGCGATTTGGCGACAGGACGACGGTGCTGGGCGCGCTGCTGCTGATGCTGGTGGGCAGCGTGATGATGGCGTCGGCCACCTCATGGCATCTCCAGATCGCCGGCCGGCTTGTCGCCGGCGCCGGCGGCGTCATCCTCAGCGTTCAAATGACCAAGATGCTGACGGACTGGTTCGCGGGCCGCGAGATCGCCACCGCGATGGCGATCTTCGTCAATTCGTGGCCCGCCGGCGTCGCGGTCTCGCTGCTGGTACTGCCGCTGATCGGTATCACCTACGGCGTGGGCGCGGTTCATCTTGCCGTCGCGGCCTCGATTCTGTGCGGCATCGCGCTGCTCGCGACCTTGTACCGTCCACCGGCCGATGTCGCGGTCGCCTCGGCGACGACGCCCCTGCGTCTCGATCGCAACGCCGCCATCGCCGTGATCGCAGCCGGCCTGATCTGGGGTCTCTTCAATGTCGGCTTCGCGACCGTTTTCAGTTTTGGTCCCTCGATGCTGGTCGAGCGCGGCTGGTCGATCGCTGCGGCAGGTTCGACCATCAGCATTGTGCTCTGGATCGCGGTCACCTCCGTTCCCTTTGGCGGCTTTCTGGCGGATCGTACCCAACGCCCGCAAACCATTTTGGTCACCGGCTGCATCCTGTTCGCCGGCCTGCTGGTCCTGCTGCCGCGCAACGACGCGGTGATCTGGACCGTCATTGCACTCGGACTGATCAGCGGGTTGCCGGCCGGACCGATCATGAGCCTGCCGGCGCGCGTGCTGCAGCCGCAAACCCGAGCGATCGGCATGGGCCTGTTTTTCACCATGTTCTATGGCTGCATGATGCTGGGGCCGGTGATCGGCGGCGCCTGCGCCAAATGGGCCGGCAGCGCCGCCGCGGCATTCGATTTCGGCGCGGCGGCGATCCTGCTGTGTCCGCTGCTGCTGTGGGGATTTAATCGGATCACGGCGGCGCCCAACACTTCGGCCACGGCCGGCCAACGCGAAGCGGTCCCGTGAAGCTCGCAAGACACCGATTGAGCGAATGCCCACACTTCATGCAACCGCTGCTAACTCCTCGTTAACCCTGCTGGCGCTAGGGTCGGGCGACACCGAGAGAAGCCGGTTGTCGGGTGGCGAAGATGGCGTTAGCAAAAAAATCGATTCTGCCCGCCGCCGAGGAGCGACGGCGTTTCCAGCGGGTGAAGGTTCACCTGCTCGGCCGCTACATGCTGCCGGACCGGCGCGAATTTCCCTGCCAGATCATCAATATGTCGCCGGGAGGCCTCGCTCTGCTGGCGCCTGGCATCGGCAATGTCGGCGATCGCGTGATCGCCTATCTCGACCATATCGGCCGGGTCGAGGGCAAGATCACCCGCATTATCGACAATGGCTTTGCCATGAGCGTGGGCGCGACCGCGCGCAAGCGCGACAAGCTGGCCGCCCAGCTGACCTGGCTCGCCAACCGTGACATTCTCAACCTGCCGGAAGACCGCCGCCACGACCGTATCGTGCCGCGCAACCCGATTTCCCTGCTCACGCTCGAGGACGGCAGCAAGATGACCTGCCGGATCATCGACATGTCGTTGTCCGGTGCCGCCATCGCCGCGGAGAACCGGCCGCCGCTGAATTCCCTGGTGCTGCTCGGCAAGGTCCAGTCCCGGGTGGTGCGAAACCTCGAAGAAGGCTTCGCGCTGGAGTTCGTTCACGAGCAGCTCGCCGAGACGCTCGAAGACAGCGTTACCGCGCGGTAAACCGCCGGACCCTGCAATTCCCACATTTTCCAAGGCTTGAAGGCGGTATCCGCGTTGCGGATGCCGCCTTCGGCTGTTTGGCCTGAGCCCTGGCGGGGTTAACGCGGCCGGTTTTTGCCCCGCCAAACCCCGTGGAACCGGGCTGCGGCACCTTAATGCATAAAATTTGAATCAATTGCAGTTGTCTAAAATTTTAGTCTTGTTTGACTCAAGTATAGATCAAATTATCCGCGACTTTTACTTGTATTCGCCTCAAATGTACTTGGCTGACTTAGCGGCGGCGCAAAACCTTTGTGCGAAACATGGTCCCAACAAGAAACGGGGGCCACAATGTTTGCGTTCAGGGGACAGGGGAAGGGATTGGCGGTTATCGCCATCCTGATGGGAATGAGTGCTGCACCGGCAAGTGCCAATAACGAACGAACACTTTATGCGAGCCTTGGCGACACCACGCGCTCACCGATTGGCTGGGTCGAATACTGTGCCGACCGTCCCGGCGATTGCCGCGGCGGCGCGTCACAGCCCCGCGATATCGTGATGTCGCAGACGGCATGGCGAGATTTGCTGCGGGTCAACCGCTGGGTCAACGAAACCATCAAGCCGATGACCGACATGGATCATTGGGGCGTGATCGAGAAATGGTCGTTGCCATCAGACGGCTACGGCGACTGCGAGGATTACGTGCTGCTGAAGCGCAAGATGCTGGTCGACGCCGGCTGGCCGCGCGAGGCACTGCTGATCACTGTGGTGCGAGACAAGAAAGGCGAAGGCCACGCGGTGCTGACCGTGAAGACCGACAAGGGCGAATTCGTCCTCGACAACCAGAACGAGAACGTCCTGGCCTGGACCGAGACCGGATACCGCTTCGTCAAGCGTCAGTCGCAGAGCGACCCGAACGTGTGGGTCTCGCTTGGCGACAACCGCCCGGCGGTCGCCACAGCCAGCGCCCGATAACCAGACAACAGGAACACGCGACCCGGTCACATCCCCACCCCTCCCCGTCCCAGACCGGATCGCGCGCGGCCAGCTCTCCCCCAAGAGCTGGCCGCAACTTTTTTGCCGCATGTGAACTGGATCACATTTGCCCGTGGAGAAGCGGGGCATGATGCAGTTCACCGGGCGGCGCGAGCCGATTTCAATGTCCGGGGCTGGCAAGGCCGTTGGCGTTATACTGCGTCGACGGCCTTGTTTTTTTGCGCGCAAATTAGGCGAAACCGTCCCTGCCTATCCAAACTTTATTTGACCGTACCGGCCCTCACTGCGTATGGCGGGAAGAGCCGGGTCCCTGTGCTTAGGCATTCTTCCGGCCATGCACCGAAAGCGGCTCCGGTTTTCCCGGCGCAAGCGTGTCCAGCGTTACCTCTCCAAATCGCTTCACGAACAGCGCTTCCGCGCG
This sequence comes from uncultured Alphaproteobacteria bacterium, assembly GCA_963742695.1. Lineage (GTDB taxonomy): Bacteria > Pseudomonadota > Alphaproteobacteria > Rhizobiales > Xanthobacteraceae > Bradyrhizobium. The sequence continues at coordinate 185,606 of CAVUNF010000042.1, read as the reverse complement.
CGCCATCGTGTCCGCCATAGCGGCGTTGACGTTCCTTTCGACCAGGCAGTCAGGGTGATTGCTGCGGTTTCCGATGGCGAAGAGATTGGGTCTGCCAAGCGCTTCATAAACGGCGAGAAGACTGATCTGGCGCAAGGGGCGCGCCAACCGCCAGCCACCGCCATGTCCCTTGCCGGACTGGACGTGACCTGCCCTCCTTAAGCCCGCCATGGTCCGCCGGAACACGGCCGGGTTGGTGCCCATGCTTCTCGCCAGAACCTCTGACGTCACCGGTTCTTCGACTTGCCCCAAGTGCAGCAGCACATGCAGGACGTCGGACAATCTGGTGTCCCTGTTCATCTTCCGAACCTCAAATAATGCGCTGCGCGCCGCCGCCGCGCAGGTCATTGACTGGAAGCGTGTTCTTATGTAGCTCCATCTGATACATGTCTTGGAGCTCCCATGTCCACCCCCAATGACGCCAACACAAAAAGCCAAAGCCCCTTCTCGAACCCGGCCATGGTCGCAACCTATCTGGACGACACGCCGCGGAAGGTGCCGGGGCTGGCCGATCTCCATCGCATGGCGATGCTGCTCCTCAGCGAGCAAGCACCGCAAGCGGCCCATATTCTCGTGGTCGGTGCGGGAGGAGGCATGGAGTTGAAGGCGATGGCTGAAGCTCAGCCGGAATGGGTATTCACCGGCGTCGACCCTTCCGCCGCCATGCTCGACCTTGCGCGCCGCAATATCGAGCCGTTCAACGATCGGATCGAGCTGATAGAGGGTACCGTCGGTGCCGCACCGTCAGGCCCGTTCGACGGAGCGGCATGCCTGCTCACGCTGCACTTTCTCGACAAGAGCGAGCGGCTGCGAACGTTGAAGGAGATCCATCGTCGGCTGAAGCCGGACGCACGCCTTGTTGTCGCGCATCACAGCGTGACAAGCGAAGGTGCAGAACGCTGGATGGCGCGCTCGGCGGCCTTTGCCGACCGCGCCGGCGTCGATTGGGGAAAAGCCATCGCCTCCGCCGCGGGCATGGTTGGGCGCTTGCCCTTGCTTTCCGCTACCGAAGAGGAAGCGCTGCTTTGCGAGGCCGGATACTCGGATGTCGAGCTCTTCTATGCCGCGTTCTCGTTCCGCGGCTGGGTGGCGACGGCAGGCTCGGCCTGAGCGGTCCTAGCAGCCCCGGCAAATGCTCTTTATCTTGCGGTCGACCGACTTGTTTTCGGTATCGATCTCGACGTCGCCACTCCGCGATGGGCCGGTTGCATCGGTCCCGCCGGGGGCCGCCCTCGCCGACCCCGTCGTCATCGATGACCCGGTCGTGGCTGACGATCCCGAGGAATTGGCGGTGCCGGCACTGTTGGTGCCTGGCGGCGGCGGAGAGGCAAGCTTGGATGAGTTGCCGGCGCCGCTCGGGTCGTTGCCGGAGTTGTTGAGACCGCCGACATTGGCCGGGCCGGACGGCACGCCGCTGACGCCGGCCGTGCCGGCCCCCGCGGAGCCGGCATTCGGCGAGCCCGCAGCGCTGCCGCTGCCGGCAGAAGGACCGCTGGCGGCTCCGCCAGCACTCCCACCGCTGGCTCCGCCGGCGCTCTGTGCAAATGAAGTCACTGGAAATATCAAAAGCGCGATTGCAGTAACCGCAGTTGATGCCTTGATCATTGGAAACTCCCTTTTTAACTCAACGGCCATCGATGCCGCAGGTTCCGTTCGGGAGTTTGTTGAACCATTTCCATCGCAACGCTTTATCGGCAAGGAGCCGGCAAGACATGCGCAAATTGATCGACTTTGACGACGACACTTTCGACAAGCTGAAGCAGCTGGCGCGCGACCGGATGGGCACCCTTCAGGAATTGGCGGACGAAGCGTTCGCCGACCTACTCAAGAAGCACGGCATTCCCGTCGATCTAAAGGACGCGCTGCGCAAGAGCGCATCGATCACGAAGAGCGCGTTGCAGGACAATGCAAAACCGGGCGGCTCAGGGAAAACGAAATCATGACGACAGATCCGGATCCGTTCGAGGAAGGCCAGCGCGCCGCGCGCATGAACATTCCCGCCGAAGCCAATCCATATCAGGACGGCAGCGAAGAACATTCGCTCTGGGCCGCCGGCCACGAACGCGTCGCCGCAGCAAAGGAGGCCGGCCAGTCCGAAGGGACTGAACGGCCTGCCCGCTTCAGCCGATCTTCTTCAGGCCTTTTTTGAATCGTCGCGCCGTTGGCAACGTAGAATTTCGCCGCACCGCCCATTTTCGCGACCTGCGCCGGATCAAGGGTACGGATCACCCGGGCCGGCGATCCGATGATCAGGGAGTACTCGGGAAACTCCTTGCCTTCGGTGATCACCGATCCCGCGCCGACGATGCTGCCGCGGCCGATCTTCGCGCCATTCATGATGATCGAGCCCATCCCGACCAGCGCGCCATCCTCGATGGTGCAGCCGTGCAGGATGACGTTGTGACCGACGGTGCAATCCTTTCCGATCGTCAGCGGAAAGCCCATATCGGTGTGGCAGGTCGCATTGTCCTGCACATTGGAATTTTCGCCGATCTCGATCCATTCGTTGTCGCCGCGCAGCACGGCGCCGAACCAAACGCTCGCTGAATTGAGCAAGCGGACCTTGCCGATCACCGTGGCGGTGTCGGCGATGAAGTAATTTCCGTCCGCGGGGAGTTCGGGCGCCTGCCCGTCAAGCTCGTAGATCGCCATCTCGTGTCAGTCTCCGTTTCGAAGGAGACTTTGGCATAGCCGCAGCGCTCAGGCCAGCAGTCCGGCGGCGCGCAGCGTCATCAGGAAGAACGTGCCGGACATCAGGCTCCAGAACCCCGCCAGCACGGTCGCCATCAAGACGAATTCGAAGCGGCGGCGCTCGATCCTGGCGCCGCGCAGCGTGTTGCGCATGATGATGAAGGGAGCGGCAAAGACCAGAAACGGCACCGCGGCGAACGCCTTCGGCACCACGCCCTGCTGCAGCAGTCCAAAACCCGCGGGCGCTGCACCAGCGCCTGATATCCGCTGGCGAGCGCGCCTGCCAGCGCAAAGCCGATGCAAAGCGACAACAGGGAATTCAACGCATCAGGCGACATCGAAGGTCTTCCGCTACACACACCAGGAACCTGCCTTGCATCGCAAAATTGGCCGCCTGCCGCCACACCATCCTTAAGGAAAGGTTAACGGCGGCGGGCGGGAACCGCTGTTCGCGCATGGCTCGCGCCAGGTCCCATCGCGCGAAATCCTGCGGAAGTTCAATGGCGCGTGGCATATTCGGAAGGTGATTCGATCGCGGCTTCGGATCCTCCTCACGATGCGGCGTTCATGACCTTCTTTTCGACGGCCCAGCACATCGCACGCGGCTCGCGCGGGCATCGCCGCGGCCACATCATTCCGATCATGTTGGGAAGCGCGCTCGCCGCCGGCGCGATCGCATTGGTCGCCTATCTGCTTTGGCCGACCTGGGGACCGGCCGCTTCAAGCAGCAATCCGGCGCGGTTGCCGGTCAGCATCGGAGCGACCCTGTTCAATGTGCCGACCCAGGCGATCCGCATGAAAATCCAGCGCCACTCCGGGCCGCAGGAACGCATCGATCTCAGCTTCACCTTTCCTTCGCTGGAGCCTCCGGACGCACCGAAGCACGTCAGCGCGCGATACCGTCGAAGAAACGCTGCAGCCGATCGACAGGATTTTCCTGTCGATATCGGCGCACCATGACACGCTGGCGCCGGATACCCGCGTGCGCACCATCTATCCGCGCTATCTGATGCAGGCGTCGCCATCAGGGCAGGACGGATTGACGATGCGCGCATTTCGGGACGGCTCGCCCTACAGCAACGAGGATCTGTTCGTTGCCAATGCGCCCACCCTCACCGCGCGCTGCACGCGTGACGCTGCAACGCCCGGAATGTGCCTGAGCGAACGCCGCATCGAGGGCGCCGATCTGACCTTTCGCTTTCCGCGGAGCTGGCTCGCGCAATGGCGCGACGTGGCCAATGCGATGGACCGGTTGACGCTGCAATTGCACGGATCGAAGTGATTGGTGCCCCGGCGCAGGGCTCAGCCCTGATCGACCAGATCTTCCTCGAGGATCGCCATCTGGAACTGGAATGAGCGATCATCGTCTTCGTCATCGACGAACAGCACGCCGATGAATTCCTCGCCGATATAGACCTCGGCCGAGTCGTCCTTCTTCGGCCGCGGCACCACGCGAATCTTCTGATTGCCGAACACGCGCTTGAGATAGGCGTCGAGCTTTCTGACTTCCTGAACGTCCACGGCAGTCTCCAATACGATTTTAGGTTTCGGGAAGTTCTAGGACGAGACGAAGCCGACCGCCAGCCCAACTTGCAGAAATCGTCGGCGCGATTTCAATGCCCGTCGGATCACGTTCGAGGGCATGCTTTTGCGGAATACGCGCAGGAAATCAAAGTCCGATCGCGTTGATCATCTGATCCATGGTGCGTGACGGTTCGGCGCAGCCGGCCTCGCCGACGATCTTGGCGGGAACCCCGGCCACGGTGACGTTGTGAGGCACCGGCTTCACCACCACCGAGCCCGCGGCGATGCGCGCGCAATGACCGACCTCGATATTGCCGAGAATTTTCGCGCCGGCCCCGATCAAGACGCCGCGGCGGATTTTGGGATGCCGGTCCTCGTTCTCCTTGCCGGTACCGCCAAGCGTGACGCCGTGCAGGATCGAAACATCGTCTTCGATCACAGCGGTCTCGCCGACGACGAACCCGGTGGCGTGATCGAGGAAAATGCCGCGGCCGATTTTTGCGGCGGGATTGATATCGGTCTGGAACACCGCCGAGGAGCGGCTCTGCAGATAATACGCAAAATCCTTGCGGCCTTTTTGATAGAGCCAATGCGCCAGCCGATGGGCCTGGAGCGCATGGAAGCCCTTGAAGTAGAGCAGCGGATCGATGAAGCGCGAGGTCGCGGGATCGCGGTCGTACACCGCCACCATGTCGGCGCGGAAGGCGTTGCCGAGATCGGGATCGTCGCGCAGCGCCTCGTCATAGGCCTGACGAATGAGATCGCCCGACAGCGCCGAATGGTCGAGCCGCTCGGCGATGCGATGCACCACCGAATCTTCCAGCCGCTCGTGATGCAGCACGGTCGAATAGATGAAGGAGGCGAGCTCCGGTTCGCGGCGAACGATGTCTTCGGCCTCGGTGCGCACGCGGTCCCAGATCGGATCGAGCGACGCCAGTTTCGCACCCTGCGGATTGATCTGATGCATTGCCATGTGCTGCTCTCGCAAATTCGATGATCTCGCCGCGCATTATAGCACGGCGAGCCGGGCGCGTATTCAGCAAAAGCGGACCTCAGAGGCGGCTTCGAATGCATGGTAAAACATTGATGCATCACATGTTCTTGAGCGCCGGCCGAAGTCCGCTGCTGGAGGAAGCGTTGGCTCAAAATGGTCGGCGTTTTCGATAAATCAAGCAGGCCGGCGGACAACTATTTGCAGATTTCTCGTCGATCCGGGCATGCTGGCCGAAGATGGGGGAAAGCAGCATCACCACGCAGATCGCGCGCGCGCGCGTGCCGGATTCGGCATGGGTCTGGGCGTCGGCAGTCGCCATTCCCCTGTTGCTGATCGCGCCGGCGCTGTGGAACGGCTACCCGCTGCTCCAGTATGACACCGGCGGCTATCTGGCCCGCTGGTACGAAGGCTATCTGGTCCCCAGCCGTTCCACGGTGTTCGGGCTCTATCTGCATTTCGGCGAGGATTCGCGCTTCTGGATCAATCTGGGGATTCAGGCGCTGGCGACGCTGTGGATCCTGCAACTGACCCTGCGCGTATTCGGCATGCTCCGGCCAATGCCGCTGGCGGGGCTGGGCATCGCGCTGGGCCTGACCACGGCACTGCCCTGGCTCGCCTCGATGCTGCTGACCGACATCTTTTCGGGCCTGTCGGTGCTGTCGCTGTTCATTTTGGTGCTGCACGGCGACAAGATTTCCAGCATCGAGAAGTGGTCGCTGTTCGCCTTTACCGCGTTCGCCGCGGCAACCCACAGCGCGACCTTTGCGGTGCTGCTTGGGCTGTGTTGCGTCGGCTGGATCGCGCGCCCCTTTCTGCGCGCGCGAATCCCGATATCGGGCCTGGTGCGCGGCAGCCTGACCATCGTCGCCGGCGCCGCCATGCTGCTGTCGGCCAATTTCGCGCTGTCCGGAAAATTGGCATGGACGCCCGGCGGCTACGGCGTCGCATTCGGGCGAATGCTGCAGGATGGCATCGTCGCGCGCTATCTCAGGGATCATTGCCCGCAGCAGAAACTGAAGCTCTGTCCCTACCGCAACGAACTGCCGGCCACCGCCGACAAGTTCCTGTGGGGCGACAGCATGTTCAATACGCTCGGCCGGTTTCAGGGCATGAACGACGAGATGGGCTTCATCGTCACGCGTTCGCTCGCCGAATATCCGCTCTGGCAGGCCAGGGCCGCCTCGTCGCCACCGCGCAACAACTTGTCAGCGTTGCAACCGGTGAAGGCATCAGCGGCTGGATCCCGCATACCTACGGCATCATCGAGCGCTATCTGCCGGCGCAACTGGTGCCGATGCGCGCGGCGCATCAACAGCATTGGGACATCGATTTCACCCCGATCAACCGGGTCCACGTTCCGGTCGCGCTGCTCTCGATGCTGCTGGTCGCGGGCATCCTCGCCGCCGCCATCTGGCGCCGGCGGCTCGACGATCTCACGCTGCTCGCCGCGACGGTGTTTTTCGCCGCTGCTCGGCAACGCGTTCGTGTGCGGCGTGATATCGGGGCCGCATGATCGTTACGGCTCGCGGCTGGTTTGGATCGCAACATTCGTGGTGTTGATCGCCGCGGTCAGGCATTTTGCCCGTCGACGACGGCGCGCGCGGCAGTTCACTTCCGCTGTGAGAGAAAATCCAGCACGCCCGTCTTGTAGACCTTGTCGCCAACCGCCCGCATGTGATCGCGGTTGGGAATGTCGAGCACCTGCGCGCCCGGAATGATTTTTCCAAGCGCCTGCGCCGAGCCCGCGATTTCGTCCGCGGTGCCGACCGCGATCAGCACCGGCACCGCGATGCCGGCAGCCTCGTCCCGGGTCATCAGGCGCCGCGAGCCGCGCAGGCAGGCCGCCAGCGCCCGGCGATCGCTGCGGGTCTGGTCGGCGAAGGCGCGGAACGTGCGTCCGACCGGATCGGTCACCTCCTCGAGCGACGGCGCCTCCAGCGCCTTCGGCGACATTTTCGCCGGGACCGCCGCCCTCGATCAGGCCGATCCCGATGCCGCCCAGAATGGCCGAACGCAGCCGCTGCGGCTGGCTCAGCGCCAGCACCGCCGTCATGCGAGAGCCCAGCGAATAGCCCATGACATCGGCGCGTTCGATTTTCAGATGATCCATCAGGGCGACGATATCGCCGGCCATGATGGCGATCTCGTACTGCGCCGGATCGTAGAGCTTGGCGGAATCGCCGTGGCCGCGATTGTCGAGCGCGATGACGCGGCGGCCGTTCTTCTTCAGCTCCGAAACCCAGGTCGGATACACCCAGTTGACGTTCTTGCTCGAGGCAAAGCCGTGCACCAGAACAGATCGGATCGCCCTCGCCTTCGTCGAGATAGGCAATTTCAACATCGCCGTTGATGAAAACTCGGCATCGGTCATTCCGTGTTTTGGGGATGGAGGATCGGCCGTTCGCGAGCCGGCTTGCGATTCCTAGGCGTGCGCGACCGCGCCCGCCAGAGAGAGCATCGGGCGCCAACGCGGCCGCCGCCATTTGCTTTCGCAGCCGCCGCGCTTTCTTGCGGCGCAGATACGCCATGGTGAGCCGTTCGGTGGTGGCCTTGATCGACGACAGAAAGCCGAACAGCGCCAGCAGCGCGCCGAACACCCACAGCGTCAGATTGAACGCGCCGGCCGCCAGCAGCAACGCGCCGCGGCCCAGCACCTTGAGGATCGCGCGGGTTTGACCGCCCTTGGATTCCGCCAGCCGCGCGGCGCGCGCGACATCCTTCGGACCTTCGGCGATTTTCAGGGTATCCTGCGCGGCGCGGATGCCGGCCTTCTCGCCGACCCGCCCGATGTCCTTGGCGAGGCGAACCAGCGCGCCGGCCTTCTCGGCGCGAAACGCCGCCTTGATCGCGCGTCATGGTCTGGCCCGGCCGCATCACCGATCCGGAGGCGACCGCATGCTGCAGCATCGGCGCGTTCGACCACCTCGCGGGCCGAGCGGCCGGCCCATTGCGTCAAGCCCCTCGCCGAGCCGTCCGACCTTGCGGGCATCCTTGACCAGCGTGAGACCGGCGCGCAGCGGCGCCACGCCGCCGACCGAGACATAGGTCGCCGCGGTCACCGCGAGGCCGACGGTGGCAAGACCCAGCATCAGCCGATCGGTATCCTCGCCCATGGCGAGATGCTTGCCTTCGCGGATGACGTCCCTGATGTCGCCGAACACGAACAAATCGCCGGCGACGGTGCCGGACAGGCTCGCGACATCGTCGGCGTTTCCGGTCACGAGCCCGACGGCGAAGCGCTTGGCAAAATGCGACGACGAATTTTGCTCGGTCGACGGCATCGCTCACCCGCCGCGACAGGTCGTCGGCGAGCGAAATGTTCTTGTCCCGGGCGAGATCGGCAAAGCTGTCGGCGAGATCGGCGTCGCCGGCGGCCAGCGCCGCCTCGACGTTCTCCGCGAGCACCGCCTGGTTATTCCGCAGAGCAGAATTGAGCTGGAGGTCGGAGAGATCGGCCGGATCGTCCTGCGCCGCCAGGATGGCGGCGGCGTCGCGCGCATGCGGCCATAGCGCGACGCAGGCCGCGGCGCTGACCGCCATGCCGATCACGGCCAGACCGAGTCGCAATCGCTTCATCCCGAAAAGCCCAGCGTTTTCGCTCCCCTCAAGATGGTGTGCCGCTTTTAGGACACAACTGCCCCGACGAAAGAAGGGCTTCTCTAGGACGACAAGATTGTGTCGAATTTGCATGAGCAAATGAGCGGATCGGGGCCTGGGAATCAACTGCACCCGTCAGTATGGTGCGCGGCATTTCGACCGCGCGGCGACCTGTTGATTGCGTCCGCCCCATTGCCATCCAAGGTGAATTCTATGTCCGACCACGTCGTTCCGCACTTCCACAATGACGCCGGCGTTTCGGTCATCGAGATCGGCTCGCAGGAGTTCATGTGCGTCGGCGCCAATCCGCCTTTCGATCATCCGCATGTTTTCCTCGATCTCGGCAACGACAACGAGATCATCTGCCCCTATTGCTCGACGCTGTATCGCTACGCCGCCGACCTCGCCGCCGGCGAAGCCCGGCCGCCCGAATGCGTGCTGAAAGACAAGGTCGCCTGATCGGCCGGTGGCGGCGTCGCGCACCATCATCGTCGCTGGTGCCGGGATCGGAGGATTGACGGCCTCGCTTGCGCTCGCCGGACAGGGCTTTCGCGTCATCGTTCTGGAGAGCGCCGAACGGCTCGAGGAAGCCGGCGCCGGCCTGCAACTTTCGCCCAATGCCAGCCGCGTCCTGATCGACCTCGGTCTGCAGCCGCGGCTTGCGCCGCGCGCCGTCACGCCCGAAGCCATCAGCATCATGAGCGCCAGCGGCGGCGGCGAGATCGCCCGCCTGCCGCTCGGCGACGCCGCCACCTTTCGCGCCGGCGCGCCCTATTGGGTGATGCATCGCGCCGATCTGCAAGGCGCACTGCAAGCGCAGGTCAACGACCATCCCGATATCGAGTTGCGGCTCGGCTGCCAGTTCGAAGACGCCGTGCCCCACGCCAAGGGCCTCACCGTGGTCCAGCGCAGCGGCATGACGCGGCAGCAGGAGCTGGCGGTGGCGCTGATCGGCGCCGACGGAATCTGGTCCACGGTCCGGCACCACCTGTTTCCGGAGGTGCAGCCGCAATTCTCCGGGCTGATCGCCTGGCGCGGAACGCTCGACGCGACGCAGTTGCCGCGCGAATATACCTCGCGCCGGGTCCAGCTCTGGATGGGACCGAACGCGCATCTGGTCGCCTATCCGATCTCGGGCGCGCGCCAGATCAACGTCGTCGCCGTGGTGCCGGGAACCTGGAACCGGCCGGGCTGGAGCGCGCCCGGCGAGTCCAGCGAGATCAAGAACGCGTTCGGCTCCTCGATGGCCGGGACCGGCGCGGATGATGCTCGGCGCCGTCGATGAGTGGCGCAAATGGGCGCTGTTCACGGTTCCCGACGGCGGCGACTGGACCAAGGGCGCGATCGCGCTGCTGGGGGATGCCGCGCACGCCATGCTGCCGTTTGCCGCGCAGGGCGCCGGCATGGCGATCGAGGATGCCGCGGTGCTGGCCAAATGCCTCGGCGAATCCCAAAGCGAAGCCGGCCCGTCGATCCTCGCCGCGCTGCAACGCTATGCGCGGGCGCGTCGCTCCCGCGTGACGCGGATGCAGCGGGCCGCGCGGCAGCAGGGCCGGATCTATCACCTCAGGGGCCCCGCGGCTTTCGCGCGCGACCTCGTGATCAAGGCCATGGGCGCGCAGCGCATGCTGGCGCGACAGGACTGGATTTATGACTGGCGGGCGTGAACGGCGGCGGCGCGTACAGCAGCGGCGCGATGACCCACGCCTCGCGCGTCTAATAAACCGCGCTGCCGGAACGCGCCGGCGGACGCGCACGCTTGCGCGGGCGGCGTGCGGCAGCTGCCAGGGTCTCGGGACATCGCCGGCCCTGCCGGAACGCGTGGCGACGCATTTGTTGCGTTGCCAGGCTTCCTCGGCAAGGTTGGACTGCGCGCGCACCGCAATGTAGTCGTTGCGATAGGCAAGTTCGGCCACCACAGAACCGGCGACGCCGGTCTCGGCCTTGGCCATCAGGCCCTGCAATTCAGCCGTCCGTATCGCCTGCGACTTGCGCTCGGCCTCCAGCTGCTTGCATTCGTAGAGTCGAATATTTGGCCGGATCGGCGAAGGCCGAAGTCATGCCGTCGCTCATATTGGCGCAGCCGGACAGCCCCATGGCCAGCACGAGCCAGCGCCACCGCAGCGGCGGCGCGCGGCAAGGGCCGGGACAGAGGAAATACGAGCGGTCATGCGGCTTTCGTAAACGGACATCATTGAGATTGCCTAAAGCAGGCGCGGGTGTCGGCATTGAGGCTTTGCCTTGGGCCACCTGCGGCCTTAAGGAAGAGGTGCGATTTCTTTTCAGCCTAGCCAATTCCACAGGCCGAAAAAAGGCGCTAAGTCTCTGATCTCGTGGCTAAAGCGGACGTGGCGGAACTGGTAGACGCAAGGGACTTAAAATCCCTCGATGGCAACGTCGTGTGGGTTCGAGTCCCACCGCCCGCACCACGCTTCGCCCTGACGGGCTACGCGTGGCGCAGCCACGCGGAGGCCGTCAGGGCGAAGCGTGTCCGGCGTAGCTTGAGCGCAGCGAAAGCGAAGACGGACAGTCCGGCGGCTTTGAGGAGGAGCAACGTTGCAACAGATCGGTCCATTCGAAATGCGCCGGCTGGAGGCGTTGAGCAACACCATCTTCGGCGTTGCGATGACGCTGCTCGCCTATGACCTGCCGAAGGCCAGCAAGTTTGCCAGCGCGCCCCGCTGGATCGACCTCGTCAATGCCTACGCCCAGCCTGTCATCGCGCTGATGATCAGCTTTGTCGTCGCCGGCCTGTTCTGGCTCAGCCATCACCGCCGGCTCACCTTCGCGCCGGAAGGCACCCGCGGCGAAGTCTTCCTCAATGTGATCTTCCTGCTGTCGATCGTCATGCTTCCGGTGACCAACGGACTTTACGGCGTGTATCGGCTCGATAGCGTCGTCGCCGTAAGCTACGGCGTCAATCTGACGGTCATTGCCAGCCTGAATGCGCTGCTCTGGGCTTTGGCAATGCGAGGGCGCCTCAATGCCGAATTGCTGGCAACTGCGATCTTCCCGGTCTGCGTAGGCGTTTTCGGAACAGCGATGGCCGTCGTCTCGCCGTCCGTCGCGCAATTCACATGGTGCCTGGCGTTTGGCGCGCCTTTCGCGGGCTGGTTGGCGGCGCGGCGGTTGGCCGGTTAGAGCGAATTAGCTCGGTCTCCCATTCCAAGCCAATCGTCGTCCACGACACCTGAACGTTACGGCCGACATCTGAAGGGTTTTTCCTGACGGGCGTGGAGAACGTTTCAGTGCCAAGATGGGCCGAATATGGCTGAAGGGCTGCCCATTTCACGCGCCCTACAGGAGGCGGAGGACAAAATGCCTCGAGTCAAATCAGTGCCGGCGCAGCTTCCCAAGCATGAGCTTCTGCGCGCGAAGGCAACAAATTGCAAGCGTTTGGCAATCGCTGCTATCAATGAATTCTTTGCCCTGAGACTACGTGCATCAGCCGAAGGATATGAAGGCAAGGTCGAGCGTCTCGATGAGAATCGAAACAGATAGTTGTTGCGGTTTGCGAGTTGCGACGTCGTCACTTTCGGGAACTAACTGAATTCAGAACGTTGCAACGGCAGCCCGCGGCGGATGCCTTTGGTGCGCGAAGCTGCCGGGACGCATCGCTGCCGGAAACCTGGAAACGAGAGATTCGACCATGAGCGTCAGAATTTGCCTCGGCTGCTCACAAGTTACTTGGCAGACTAATGTCAGGCTGGTCCGATCCGGAAGCACAACGTAAGGGTAGTCCGAGTGTTGTCAATTTTCCCGGCGGGAAGCTATGCGTACAGCTGTGATTGCGGAGTTGGCCGACAGGCTTTCCTCCGGTTCAGGACGAAGCAAGGAGGGCGTCTGGCTTTTCACGGCGCTTGTTTTGACCGCCGCCATCCCGGTCCTGCTTCTCGGGGGATGGATAGCTTACATAACCGCCGACCAGGAACGAAGCTACGCCCGTAAAGCCGCCACGGAAGCGCTGACCCAGGTCGCGCACCAGATTGAAGCGGAAATTTCGCGTGAGATGCAGGTCGCGGAAACGCTGGCAAGCTCGGCCGCACTCGACCATGGGAATTTGGGTGATTTCTACCGCGAGGCAACACGAATAGTGGCCGCCCGCCCGCTATGGGAGACAGCCGCTCTGACAAAGCCGGATCAGGAGCAGGTACTGAACGTGCTGCGCCCGCTCGGTGCGCCGCTCGAACCGGTAATGGACACCGAAACTTTTAACGCCGTCCTCCGCACGCGAAAGCCGGTCCTGGGTGGACTGGGTCCGTACCAGCCTGCGATCGGCAAACAGCTGGTGTCCCTGCGTGTCCCGGTTATCAGGGATGGTGAACTTCGCTACATCCTGACGATCGGATTGTTGCCCGACCAGATCAGCTCGATTCTCAGTCAAGTCGGACTGCCCGCCGGATGGGCCGGCACCGTCATTGACGCCAAAGAAAGGATGGTAGCGCGCACGCCGGACCCGAAGCCCGGCAGTGCAAACCCGAAAACACCGGCGGTGCAGGAAGCCATTGCTCGCGGCGGCTCGAATTCGCAGCGGACCCAGACACGTGAGGGCATCGATGTTGAAACCATCCATCGCGTCCTGGCCGGCACGGAAGGGTGGTCGGTACACGTGGGAGTTCCCGTCGCTGAACTGAACGCTCCCGTATCCCGCTCCTTGCGGCTGCTGTTTGGCGGAACAGCCGCGAGCGTCGGACTCGCGATCGCACTCGGTCTGGTGATCGCCCGGGAAATTGCCCAACGGCGTCGCATGGAGGCGCTGGAATTGGCGGCAGCGTTGCTGGACAGCGAAAAACGAGGGGCGCTGGCTATCGATGCCGCCGAACTCGGTACCTGGCGCTGGGATTTGCACGCAAACGAGTTCAGCGGCTGCAGCCGCTTTTGCGCGCTGCTGGGCTTGGCGAGCACACGATTGGGGGAAACAAAATGGCCTGCCGATGAGATTTTCGCGGCACTCAAACCATCGCATCGCTCGGCCCTGGCCTCGTTTGGTGCCGTGTGTCTCGAGAGCGGCAAGTCAAGCAGCGTCGCATTTCAAATTCAGTCCGACGACCGCGGGGAGTACTGGTTGCGCGCGGCAGGTAGAGCTGAGGGAAGCCCCAATCATCGCCATGTAATTCACGGCGTGTTGGCCGACGTCGATATTCTCAAACGAGCTGAGGCGGAGCGCTCGCATCTGCTTCGACGGCTCGCCTCTGCCCAGGAAGAGGAGCAGCGCCGGATATCGCGGGAACTCCACGATCAGATCGGTCAGACGGTGACGGGACTGTCCCTGGGCCTCAAGGCACTCGAGCAGGGATTGGCCAAAGGAACCCACGGAGAGGCGGCAACCGAGCAGGTACGATGGCTGGAACAGCTCGCTGCACAGATAGGCCGCGATATTCATCGCACGGCTTCGGATCTGCGGCCGACGGCGATTGACGACCTCGGAATTTTCAGAGCGATCGAAGCCTACGTTGCGGAGTGGCAGGAGCGCTATGGCGTTCGCGTCGACATTCAGACGTTCGGGCGAGACAATCCGCTGCCCCCGGATGTGGCGGCAGTGCTGTACAGGTTGGTTCAGGAAGGATTGAACAACGTGCTGAAGCATGCGCAGGCCAGCAAGGTTAGCGTCGTGCTCGAGAAGAAACCGGAAGGGCTGGCGCTGGTCCTTGAGGACGATGGAATAGGTTTCGACCCGGAGAACTTCCAACGGGATATGTCGGGCGCCGGTCGAGCGCCCGGACTGGGCCTCTCCGGCATGAAGGAGCGAGTTGCGCTTCTCGGCGGCAAGATTGCCGTGGAATCCGCGCCAGGAAAAGGGAGTACGATCTTTGTCCAGATACCGCTCGAAGAAACTGTGAACGTCGGATGACCCGCATTCGCATCGCCCTCGTCGATGATCATCCTGTCGTGCTGGCCGGCATTCGAGCGCTGCTGCTGGGCGTGCCTGACGTCGAGCTCGTCGGCGAGGCGAACACGGGAGCCGGCGGCTTGAAAGCAATTTGCGAATGCTCCCCGGATATTGCAGTGATTGACCTTTCCCTGCCCGATTTCAGCGGCATGGAACTCGCGCGGCGCCTGGGCAAGCGATGTCCGGAAGTGAAGATCATCGCGCTGACGGTTCATGAGGATCGCGCCTATATCCACCCGGTTCTTGACGCCGGAGCGAGAGGATATCTCCTGAAGCGTTCGGCCGGAGACGAATTGCTTCGAGCCATCCGCGCGGTCAACCAGGGCGTCCTCTACCTCGATCCTGCGATCGCCGAAAAGGCATCGACGAAGGCGCCCGAACTCGCATTAGCGAGCGAGGGCGATGGCGGTGAACTCAGTCGGCGCGAAGAGGATGTTCTCAAACTCATAGCGCAGGGATTTAGTAACAAGCAGATCGCCGGAAAGCTGGAAGTGAGCGTCAAGAGCGTTGAGACCTACAAGGCGCGCGCTTCCGAAAAGAAAGCGCTGCATAGCCGCGCGGATATCGTTCGCTACGGCATCAGGCAGGGCTGGCTCACGACGCCGAATTGAGGCGCCTGGAACACTCGGGACGCGGTGTGACGTCCGCATTCCATGCCTGCGAATGCCAACATGCACAGCTCATCGGTCATTTTGAGGCTGAAACGTCTCGGCCGTTGATGGAGCATTCCGGGCTTTGCTGTGAATGACATCCGTCACGGGGATGAGATAGCGGGCGTAAACTTCCTGAAGTTTTCGAATCATTTCAACGTTCTCTTCTGACGCGTTCAGGCGAAAGCCTCCATTCACGCAACCCACGAACCCGTCGGCAGAAAGTCCGTCGATTGCCTTCGCCGTTTCCGTTTCGCTGGCGTAGATACGGGCGGCAATCTCGGGCAGTCCCCAGCACTCTTCCGGACTGGACCAAATGAGCAGCAGCGCCTCGATTTGCGCCACTGAAGCGATGTGCTTCAATATGAAGTCCCTAATCTCACCGGGGACGTATTGGGCTGCCATGAGCTGGGCTAACGTTGTGCGTGCGAACAAGAGCGGATACCTGAATCGACCGAATCGGTGATCGCCTTGGCGGAAGGTGGTGGACGATCCGACTGCCGAGGGATCACTCTACTGGTGAAGTCGAGCACGCCGGCGCAGCGGGCGTCCTCGCTCGCGTGGCCTTGCCTTCGTACTCGTCGACCAGCACCTGAAGCTTGGCTGAAAATTTCGGATTGGCTGCGCCGACTGCAAGGCGTTTGAAAAAATTTGCTCGCTCATGCAGTTGGTTGCTTCTGGATGGTTTGATTAACCTGCATTTGGTACGGCCCACCGTCGTACTCCCCGTTCTGTACGTGCAATCGCTCGCCGACTGCAGCGCATTCTAGAGCGCAACAAAATGCGAGCGCGTCAGGAAAAACCTGTCAGACCGTCATCATCCAGCGCTTTCCTCATTCAGCGGGACGGAATTGCGACCAACGGCTGGAGACTCATGGGATGAAGGCAATCCCGCAGCAGTTTGCCGAACGACTTCATTGCGCGAATCATTGTCGCAAACCAAGCAGACCGCTCTGGATGTCAAGCGGCCGTCGACGCCTAACCGCTCGTAACGATGCGGCGTTCTTTCTGAACATGGAACGCAATAAGCTAAAGGTTTGACTGTCTTGCCATTGCACATTTCAAATCCCCCCGATCTTGAATGACCTCTATCGCGATAAGTCTCCACTACTTTTCTCTCTCGTCGGCACCCCCAAAAATCGCTACCACAAGCACGAAGCTGAGAGCGCTCGCCGAGATGAGAGCATTGACCCTCAACGCCGCTGGCGGAACTCCCAGCGCGTAATGGACCAGCAGCACTATCAACAATGCAGTCGCGCCGGCACTTCCGATGAAGGCAGTGAGCGCAACAGCCTGTCTTATGGTTCTCATTGTCGGCTCACTTGCTATCTTTCTCGCCCGCGAGCATTTCGATCGCGACGAGGCCGACCAACAGAGCCGCGCAGATCAACGCCTGTTCGCGAAGCGTGGATGGAGAAAAGCCGAGATTGTAGTGTATGAAATGCGCCATCGAGTACGCCACGATTGCCGCGCTGACCGCGGCAAGAAAGAATGTAATTGCGAAACGGCATAATTTCCTCACCTGTATTCACCTCATGCTGTCGCGATGACTGAATATGGTTTTGACGACACCGGTCCACCTGTCGCCTGCTCGCGCAACGAAGGCATATTAAAATTGATCCTGGATTGCGGATGTCAGGAAAAACCCGTCAGGCCGTAGCGGCAGGCTTTCCATCGCCGGACTCACACGGAGTTTGGCGTTCGGCGCGCCTTTCGCGGGCTGGGTGGCGGCGCGGCGTTGGCCGGTTAGAACGAGTTAGCCAATTCGGTCGCTTCCAAAGCGTCCTCTCGAATGTATTGACTACCCCGCCTTGCGATGGGTCTCGTAGTAGCGTCGCAGAATCGTGTTGATGCGGGTCTGATAGCCTTTGCCCTGTGACTTGAACCATCCAAGCACATCATTATCCAGCTTGAGGCCTACAGGCACTTTCTGAGGGTGAATGACCTCAGCCCTGGCCCACTCCTCATCGGACATCGGACGGCCATCGCGATCGTTCGCGGCAATGGCTTCCGTCTGGGCCGCGGTCTGCCGATCGAGCCGCTTCCAGTCGGTCTTGCCCTTGAGCGGCACCAGGCTGCCGTCTGCTTTCTTTTGATAGGTTTTGCCGTCGACCAGGAGGGCGCCCGTTTTTGACTTAGCCATACCGGCGTTGCTCCCGTTTATTGCCATCACTGGGAAAGATCACTGTCTAGACTTTTATCAAGTCTTTTGTCTAGATCGATCTTAGACAGTTTTGCGCACGCAACCGGTCTAAGATAAGGATGAGTCCTAGAGAGCCAGCCCGCCATCCAGCGAAGTCCATACGATGAAAATTGTTGCCCCATCCGAAACTCAAGTCGCGGCGCTGAGTTCAAAACCTGACCTGCGCATCGCCATTGCCGGCCTCGGCGCGATCGGCCTCAAACTCGCCGAGGCGCTTGATCGCGGCATACCCGGTTGCGTGCTGGCGGCGGGTTCGGCCAACGACCTGACCAAGGCGACAAAACGGCTTTCGCATCTGGCTCAGCGAGTGCCGGTGGTGGCGCTCAGCGAACTCGAGCCGCTGGCCGATATCGTGGTCGAATGCGCGCCGGCCAAGTTGCTGCCTGATATCGCCGAGCCGTTTTTGCGGGCCGGCAAGACGGTGATCGTGCTGAGCGCGGGCGCCATCCTGAGCCATGAGCATCTGATCGGCCTCGCGCGCCAGCACGGCGGCCAGATCGTGGTTCCGACCGGCGCGCTGCTCGGGCTCGACGCGGTGACGGCCGCCGCCGAAGGAGAAATTCGCAGCGTGCGGATGGTGACCCGCAAGCCGGTGCGCGGCCTTGCCGGCGCGCCCTATCTCATCGAAAACAACATCCGCATCGAAGACATTACCGAACCGACGCGCATCTTCGTAGGAACACCGCGCGAAGCCGCGATCGGGTTTCCGGCCAACCTCAATGTCGCCGTCGCGTTGTCGCTGGCGGGGATCGGCGCCGACAAGACGACGCTGGAGATCTGGGCCGATCCGGCGCTGGAGCGCAACGTGCATCGGATCGAGGTCGATTCCGATTCGGCCAGCTTTTCGATGTCGATCGAGAACATCCCATCCGACAATCCCAAGACCGGCCGCATTACGGCCCTGTCGGTGATTTCTTATTTGCGAAAACTGGGTGCGCCGCTGCGCGTGGGATCGTGATATCAACTTGAACGAGCAGGTTTCGGAGAACGGATCGGATGGCCTTCCTCTCGCAAATCACGATCGCTCCCGCCCTCACCTTCGATGCCCTCGTCGCCGGCGAGGAAGGCGCGCCACTCGTCCTCTTCCTCCACGGCTTCGCCGAATTGATGCATTGCTGGCAAGCGCAGGCCACCGCGTTGGCGATATCAGGCTATCGCGCGGTGGCGCCGAGCCAGCGCGGCTATTCACCCGGCGCCCGGCCGGACCCCAGGGATACCGCGAATTATCATATCGACCGGCTGATGGACGATGCGATGGCGATCGTTGCCGCATCGGGCTATGGCGAAAGCCGCTTCCATCTGGTGGGCCATGATTGGGGCGGCAGCATCTCCTGGGCGCTCGCCAGTCGATTTCCGGAACGGCTGGCATCGCTCACCGTGCTGTCGCGGCCGCATCCCAACGCCTTCAATCTGGCGCTGCAATTGCCCGATGGCGAGCAGGCGCACCGCTCGCGGCATCACAAGGCCTTTCTCGAACCCGATGCCGCCGATGTCGTCCTTGCCGACAATGCCAAGTGGCTGCGCGATCATCTGGTCGGCGTTCCCGCTGCAACGATCGAGCAGCATCTTTCGGTGCTCGGCAACAAGGCGACGATGGAAGCCGCCCTAACCTGGTATCGCGCGCGCGGCGCGATCCGCACGCCGCTCGGCCCGATCAGGACGCCGACGCTCTACATCTGGGGCGATGCCGACGACACCGTCGGACGGGCGGCCGCCGAAGGCACGGTGGATTTCATCGCAGCCCCCTATCGCTTCGAGGTGCTGCCGGGCGTCGGCCATTTCGCGGCCGACCAGGTGCCGGACCGCGTCAACGAATTGCTGCTGGCGCATGTGAAGGCGCATCCGGTGTAGCGCGGACCGGACCTGCGTAACGTCATCCGTGACGATCTTGGCATCTGACGCGTCGCGTTCAATGCGCCTGTTCCGGCAAGACGGCCTCTGCGGCCTTGCCGGCAAAAAACTCCCGATTCCGTCCGGGAGCCGCCTCGAACAGCGCCCTGGTGTATTCGTGCCGGGGTGCCGCAAACACCTCGCTCGTGGTGCCCTGTTCGACGATGACGCCGCGCTGCATCACCGCGATACGGTCGCAGACCTGCGCAGCGACCCGCAGGTCGTGCGTGATGAAGAGCAGAGCGAGGTTGAACTTGCGGCGCACCTCGACCAGGAGCTTCAGGACCTGGTCCTGTACCGAAACATCCAGCGCCGAGACCGGTTCGTCGCCGATCAGGAGTTCCGGCTCCATTGCCAGCGCACGCGCAATACAAATGCGCTGACGCTGTCCGCCGGAGAACTGGTGCGGGTAGCGGTCGATCGAATCCGGCGACAGATGCACCACCGCCATCAGGTCGCGGGCGCGCTGCAAGGCTTCCTTGCGCGCGAGTCCAAAATTCATCGGCCCCTCGATGATGGCTTCGCCGACCGTACGGCGCGGATTGAGCGATCGGTACGGATCCTGAAAAATGAATTGCACCCGACGCCGCATCGGACGGAACTTGGCTTCCTTCATCGAAGCGATGTCGACGTCGTCGATCCGGATCGCGCCGCTGGTCGACTCCACCAGCCGCGCGACGCAGCGCGCCACCGTCGACTTGCCGGAACCCGATTCGCCGACAATTCCGAGCGTTTCGCCGCGCCGCACCGTCAACGAAACGTCGCTGACGGCGTTGACGATCCGCGCTTTCGGGTGGAACAGCGAGCGCTTGCCGTAGGTCTTGAACAGTTTATCGGTTTGCAGCACCACCGGCCCGCTCACCGGCGAGCGCTTCGGCGGTATCATGCTCGGCACCGCGGCCAGCAGCATCCTTGTGTAGTCCTCGCGCGGGTTGCGCAGCACTTCCTCGCAAGGGCCCTGCTCGACGATGCGGCCCAGCTGCATCACGACGACGCGATCGGCGATCTCGGAGACCACGCCGAAATCATGGGTGATGAACAGCACGCCGGTCTTCTTGCGGCCCTGCATTTCCTTCACGAGTTTCAGGATCTGGGCCTGCGTCGTGACATCGAGCGCCGTGGTCGGTTCATCCGCGATCAGCAAGGCGGGATCGAGCACGAGCGCCGCAGCGATCATGATGCGCTGGCGCTGCCCGCCGGAGAGCTGATGCGGATAGGCGTCGATCATCTGCTCGACATCAGGCAGATGCACCGAACGCATGATTTCCAGCACGCGCTTGCGGCGCTCTTTCGGGTCGAGGTCGGTGTGAACCTCCAGCACTTCGCTGATCTGGTCGCCGACCCGCTCGACCGGATTGAGTGCGGTCATCGGCTCCTGGAACACCATGGCCATGCGGGTGCCGCGGGTTGCGCGCAGATCGGCGTCGGATTTCGTCGTCAACTCCTCGCCCTCGAGCCGGATCGAACCGCTCTC
This sequence comes from uncultured Alphaproteobacteria bacterium, assembly GCA_963742695.1. Lineage (GTDB taxonomy): Bacteria > Pseudomonadota > Alphaproteobacteria > Rhizobiales > Xanthobacteraceae > Bradyrhizobium. Next base: position 164,654 of record CAVUNF010000042.1, on the reverse strand, counting down.
GACCTGCATCGCGTTCTTCGGCAGCAGTCCCATCACCGCCTGGGCGGTGACGGATTTTCCGGAACCGGATTCGCCGACGACGCAAACGATTTCGTTGGCGCCGACCGTGAGGCCGATGCCGCGCACGGCATGAGGCCGGTCGCCTCCGCCCATGATGGCGACGGATAGATTGGCGATTTCGAGAACGGGAGCGTTCATGTCAGACCCGTTTCGCCATCTTGGGATCGAGCGTGTCCCGCAACCCGTCGCCCAGCACGTTGACGGCCAGGATGGTCATCGCCAGAAACACGCCGGGATAGATGATGTTGTGCGGAAACAGACTGAACACCTGTCTGCCCTCGGCCATGATGTTGCCCCATGTCGGCACCTCCGGCGGCACGCCGATGCCGAGGAACGACAGGATGGCCTCGATAAGAATGGCGGAAGCGCAGATGAATGTGCCCTGCACGATCATGGGAGCGAAGGTGTTGGGCAGCACATGCCGCCACAGCAATTTCGGGGTCGAGGTGCCGAGCGTCACCGCCGCCTCGACATAGGGCTCCTCGCGCACGCTGAGCACGATGGAGCGCACCAGCCGCACCACCCCTGGAATTTGCGGGACCGTGATGGCGATGATGACGGTCAGAACGCTGGAGCGGAACAGCGAAACCATGGCGATGGCCAGCAGGATCGCCGGGATCGCCATCAGCCCGTCCATGATGCGCATGATAATGGCGTCGAAGATGCGGAAGAAGCCCGCAAGAACGCCGATGAACAGGCCGGCGGCGACGCTGATCAGCGCGACGGAGACGCCGACCAGCAGCGAGACGCGCGCGCCATAGACGACCCGGCTGTAGACGTCGCGCCCCAGTCCGTCCGTTCCGAACAGCGCGATCATCTTGATGCGCTCGCCGGTGTCGGTGCGGAGTGAGAATTCCGCGCCGGGAACCTTGTTGCGCCCAATCGGATTAATAGCGGTGGGGTCGATGGTACCGAGCCACGGCGCGAGACCCGCCATCAGCAACACGATTCCGATGACGGCAACGCCGAACACGACGCCCGGATTGTGCCGCAAGCTGCGGAGTGCCGCGCTCGGTTTTGCCGGCACCACCGCGATCGGGGTATCGAGGAATACGTCGGCCATCAGTAGCGGATCCTTGGATCGAGCAGCGTATAGAGCATGTCCACCGCCAGGTTGATCATGACGTAGACGAACGAGAACAGCAGGATAACCGCCTGGATCGTTGGATAGTCGCGCGCCAGCACCGCATCGACGGTCAACCGGCCGAGCCCCGGAATCGTGAACACGCTTTCGGTGACGACGACGCCGCCGATCAACAGCGCGATGCCGAGCCCGATCACGGTGACGATGGGAACTGCCGCATTGCGCAGCGCATGGCGGAACAGCACGACGCGCTCGTTCTGCCCCTTCGCTCTCGCTGTCCGGATGTAGTCCTCAGACAGCACTTCGAGCACGCTGGTGCGGGTCATGCGCGCAATCAGCGCGATATAGATCACCGACAGGGTCACTGAAGGCAGAATCAGCCGTTGCGCCCAGCCGCCGACGCCTTCGGATATCCGCTGATAGCCCTGCACCGGCAGCCAGTCCAGCCAGACCGCGAAAAGATAGATCAGGAGATAGCCGACGACGAAGACCGGCACTGAAAAGCCGAGCACTGAAAAGCCCATCACGATGCGATCGATCCATGAGCCGTGCCGGTGCGCCGCCAGCACGCCGAGCGGAACCGCGACGAACACCGCGATCAGGATCGTGAACAAAGCCAGCGACAGCGTCGGCTCGATGCGTTCACCGATCAGCGAGGCGACGGTCTTCTTGAAGAAGAAGCTTTCGCCGAAATCGCCCGATAGCACCTTGCCGGACCAGATGAAGAACTGTTCGATCATGGGGCGGTTGAGGCCGAGCTGGCTGCGGATCTGCGCCACCTGCTCGGTGGTGGCGTTGTCGCCGGCGATGATCGCCGCCGGATCCGAGGGGGTCAGCCGCAGCATCAGGAAGATGAAGACCGCAACCACAAGCATCACGGGGATGGTGCCGAGCAGACGCCGAAAGAGATAGCCGTATATCGACATGGAGCGCGATCCCAGGAAACCGAACGGGCGGCGGCCAACCGCCGCCCGCCGTCGTCAACTTACTTCGTGATTTCCACGTTCCAGAGCACCGGCACCGGTGAAATCAGGTACCCCTTGACGTTCTTGCGCATGGCAACCGGCTGGACGTACTCGCCGACCGGTATCTCCGGCGTGAACTCGATGACGCGTTGCTGTACCGCTTCGGCGATCGCTTTCTGCTTGGCCGGGTCGGTCTCGCGGGCAAAGTCGTCGCGCAGCTTCTCCAGCTTTTCGTCGCAGGGCCAGCCGAAAGACGCCTTCTCGCAAGCCGCGTTCACATAGGCCGTCGAGATCGGGTTCATCACGTCGGCAGCGACCCAGGCCGTGAGGAAGGCGTTCCAGCCGCCCGCTTCCGGCGGGTCCTTCTTGGCACGGCGGGCGACCAGGGTCTGCCAATCCATCGACTGCATGTCGACCTTGAAGCCCGCCTTCTCCATCAGCGATTTCGCCACCGGAGCAAGGTTGGTCAGGGTCTTGAGGTCAGTGGAGTGCATCAGCAGCACCGGCGTGCCGTCGTAGCCCGCCTCCTTCAGCAGTTCCTGGGCCTTCTTGGCGTTGGAGGTCAGCAGCCCGTCCATTCCCTTGGTGCTGCCCAGCGGCGTGTCGCAGATGAACAGCGCCTTGCACGGCCTGATGTAATTCTCGTCACCGATGGTCGCCATCAGGAAATCTTCCTGGTTGAAGGCGTACCACAACGCATGGCGGACTTTCGGATTGTCGAACGGCTTGTGCAGCGTGTTCGGCCGGAACACGTATTGCAACTTCGCCAGCGGCGACACGACGACATTTACGTTCGGATCCTTCTTCAGGATCGGAAGCAGATCGTGGCTGGGCGCCTCGATCAGGTCGATCTCGCCTTTCGAAAGCGCGTTGACCGACTGCTGCGCGTCAGAAATCGCGCGCCACTCGACGCGGTCCACCTTGACGACCTTGCCGCCCGCGAGACCCGACGCAGGCTCGGCGCGCGGCTTGTACTTGTCGAACTTGACATAAACCGTCTTGTCGCCCGGCTTCCATTCATCCTTGGCGAAGACGAAGGGGCCCGAGCCCGTAAAATCCTCGATCTGCTTGTTGGGGTCCGTGTCGGCGACCCGCTTGGGCATCATGAACGGCACGTTGGACGAGGGCTTTGACAGGCCGAGTTCGACGAGACCTGTCGGTTCCTTGAGCTTGATGGTGAAAGACTTGGCATCGACCGCATCGATCGAGGCCACGAAGGACATCATTTTCTGACCGAGCGAGTCCTTGACGGCCCAGCGCTTGATCGAAGCGATGCAGTCTTCCGACGTCACCGGCTTGCCGTCGTGCCACGAAAGGCCCTCGCGAAGCGTGAAGGTGTAGGTCTTTTTGTCGGCCGACGTTTCGTACTTCTCGACCATCTGCGGCTTGACGGCGCCCTTCTCGTCCTGCGCGAGAAGCGTGTCATAGATCATGTAGCCGTGATTGCGGACGATATAGGCCGTGGTCCAGATCGGATCGAGGATTTTCAGGTCCGAGTGCATCACGACGCGCAAGGTCGTCTGGGCCATGGCGGGCGTTGCCGCAACCGCAAGGCCGGCCGTACAAGCGGCAGCAAGAACCGCTTTTGTGAGCATTTTCATTTTTTCACCTCCATTGTCGTCTCAAAGCCCCGAATTTCGTCGCTCGGACCTTGATCCATTTGCCCATCGAACCCGGGAAGTCGAAACCCGGGGATCGATATCCTCCTCGATTGGCTCGGCAAAACCGATCCCGGCCAATGATCGCGCAAGACTGACACAGTACCCCCGACCGGCCAAGGCCGGCATCGCCTCGCGGGTGCCGGGCCTCAGCTGGCCGCCTGCGGCAAAATCACCAAGCCAAAAGCGTGCCAGAAAACCGAGCCGGGCTATCGCGCCCGGGAGCGCCAGACCTGCGTCGCGCGCGTTCCGCGGGTACCGCCGGCCAAATCGCACCCCTGGTCCTTTGCCCGCTCTCCTTGCCGAGGACTTCACCGACAGGCGAGACCCGGCCTTCCGTGCACACATAACTCCGCGGCGCGTTTTTGCTTTACAATTCCTGCGTCGTTCATTCTCGTAAAGCCCGGCCAGCAAGAACGATCCATCGAGAACCGAGAGCATCCCATGAACCCCGCCAACCTTCCGTTCGATTCCGAGGCCATGCTGGCCGGCTTGCGCAGCTGGGTGGAATGCGAAAGCCCGACCTGGGATTCACCCGCCGTCGAGCGCATGCTCGACCTCGCCGCGCGCGACATGGCGATCATGGGTGCGTCGATCGAGCACATCGCCGGCCGGCAGGGGTTTGCCGGCTGTGTCCGTGCGCGCTTTCCGCATCCAAGAGCCGGCGAGCCCGGCATTCTGATCGCGGGGCACCTCGATACCGTGCATCCGATCGGCACGCTGGAAAAACTCAAATGGCGGCGCGAGGGCAACAAGTGCTTCGGCCCCGGCATCTTCGACATGAAGGGCGGCAATTACCTGACCCTGGAAGCGATCCGGCAGTTGGCGCGCGCCGCCTTTACGACGCCGCTGCCGATCACCGTGCTGTTCACGCCGGACGAGGAAGTCGGCACGCCCTCGACCCGCGACATCATCGAGGCGGAGGCAGCGCGCAACAAATACGTGCTGGTGCCGGAGCCGGGCCGCCCGGACAATGGCGTCGTCACCGGTCGTTACGCCATCGCGCGATTCAATCTCGAGGCCACCGGCAAGCCGAGCCACGCCGGTGCCACGCTGTCCTCGGGGCGTTCCGCGATCCGCGAGATGGCACGGCAAATTCTGGCCATCGACGGCATGACGACAGCGGACTGCACCTTCTCAGTCGGCATCGTGCATGGCGGCCAGTGGGTCAATTGCGTCGCCACCACCTGCAGCGGTGAAGCGCTGAGCATGGCGAAACGCCAGGCCGATCTCGACCACGGCGTCGAGCGGATGCTGGCGCTTTCCGGGACCGCCAACGACGTTACTTTCAAAGTAACACGCGGCGTCACCCGCCCGGTATGGGAGCCCGATGCGGGAACGATGGCGCTGTATGAAAAGGCGCGCGGCATCGCGAAGAAATTGGGCACAGAGCTTCCTCACGGAAGCGCCGGCGGCGGCTCCGACGGCAATTTTACCGGCGCGATGGGAATTCCGACCCTCGACGGCCTCGGCGTGCGCGGCGCCGATGCGCATACGCTGAACGAACATATCGAAGTCGACAGCCTCGCCGAGCGCGGCCGGCTGATGGCAGGGCTATTGGCGACGCTGGAGTGATGCGGGCATCGCGCCCAATGACGGCTCCGCGAGCATCCGTTCGCGCAACGGCGAAGCTGTTCTCGTCGCCCGCTCCTTGCGCTTCGCGTTTGTCGCGGGCAATGACGGCAAGAGCAATCCATAAACACCACGGAGCCATGCGGCAGCGGATTGCTTCGTCGCTTGCGCATCCCGCAACGACTGCTCTAACGTCGCGCGCGAATGGTTCGCTGAGACAGCATTGATGACCCGTATCGCCGTTGGCGGCTTCCTGCACGAAACCAACACCTTCGCACCGACCAAGGCGACCTATGCCGATTTCGTGCATGGCGGCGGCTGGCCGGCAATGACGCATGGCGACGACGTGCTCAGGGTGATGCGCAACATCAATGCCGGCCTGGCAGGTTTTGTCAGCGCGGCGGAAGCCCGCGGCTGGGAATTGGTGCCGACCGTCTCCTGCGGCGCCAGCCCCTCGGCCCATGTCACGACGGATGCGTTCGAGCGCGTCGTCAAGGAAATCATCGATGGCATCGCCGCCGCCGGACCGCTCGACGCGGTTTATCTCGACCTGCACGGCGCTATGGTGACCGAACATCTCGACGACGGCGAAGGCGAAATTCTCGCCCGCGTCCGCAAGGTGATCGGCGACGAGCTGCCGCTGGTGGTCACTCTCGATTTGCACGCCAACGTGACGCCGGAAATGGTTGAATACGCCGACGCGCTGATCGCCTACCGCACCTATCCGCATGTCGACATGGCCGACATTGGACGTGCCGCGGCAGAACACCTCGCGCTGTTGCTTAACTCGAAGCAGAAATTCGCAAAGGCGTTCCGGCAACTGCCGTTCCTGATTCCGATCAGCTGGCAGTGCACCAACGATCAACCTGCAAAGAGCATCTACCAGAAGCTGGCGGCGCTGCAGGACGATGCGGTGCCGACGCTGTCGTTCGCACCGGGTTTTCCGGCGGCGGATTTTCCCCATTGCGGACCGAGCGTGTTCGCCTATGGCCGGACCCAAGCCGATGCCGACGCGGCGGCCGACACCATCGCCGCGCTGATCGAGAGCCACGAGAACGATTTCGACGGCCGAATCTACACGCCCGACGAAGGCGTGCTGCATGCGATGGGATTGGCCAGGACTGCGAAGCGGCCGATCGTGATCGCCGACACCCAGGACAATCCGGGCGCCGGCGGCGATTCCGACACCACGGGCATGCTGCGCGCGCTGGTCCGCAACAACGCCACGCGCGCCGCGACCGGCGTGATCTATGATCCGGCTTCCGCAAAGGCCGCGCATGCCGCGGGCGTCGGCGCAACCATCACGATTGCGCTCGGCGGCAAGTCGGGCATCCCGGGCGACGCACCGTACCAGGAGACCTTCGTGGTCGAAACGCTGTCCGACGGACTATTCGTGGCCTCCGGTCCTTATTACGGCGGCCGCGACATGGAGATGGGACCGTCGGCGTGTTTGCGGATCGGCGACGTCCGCGTGGTGGTGTCGTCGCACAAGGCCCAGCTCGCGGACCAGTCGATGTACCGCTATGTCGGGATCGAACCATCAGAGCAATCCATTCTCGTCAACAAGAGCTCGGTGCACTTTCGTGCCGACTTCGAACCGATCGCCGAAACGCTCCTGATCTGCGCCGCGCCTGGCGCGATGCCGGCCGACACCGCCGCGCTGCCGTGGACGCGGCTGCGTCCGGGCATTCGTACCAAGCCGAACGGCAAACCATTTTCTCCCGCAACCTCCTCACGCGCCAAAGCGCCGGCCAACGGATAAAAACATGCCCAACATCGAACGTATCGACGGCTATGCCGACGAACTCACCGCGATTCGCCGGGACCTGCACGCGCATCCCGAGATCGGCTTCGAGGAGGTCCGCACGTCAGGCATCGTGGCCGACAAGCTGACACAATGGGGCATCGAGGTGCATCGCGGGCTCGGCGGCACCGGCGTGATCGGCGTGCTCAAAGGCAAGGGCAGCGGGACAAAACGCATCGGGCTGCGCGCCGACATGGATGCGCTGCCGATGGAAGAGAACACCAATCTGCGCTGGCGCTCGACCATCCCCGGCCGCTTCCACGGCTGCGGCCATGACGGCCACACCACCATGCTGCTCGGCACCGCGCGCTATCTGGCGGAGACCCGCAACTTCGACGGCACCGTGCATTTCATCTTCCAGCCGGCCGAAGAAGGCCTTGGCGGCGCCCGCGCCATGATCAAGGACGGGCTGTTCGAGAAATTCCCCTGCGACGAGATCTATGGGCTGCACAACGCGCCCGACCTCAACCACGGCGAGATCGCGATCCTGCCGGGCCCGGCGATGGCCGGCGCCGACTTCTTCGACATCGTCATCAACGGCTACGGCGCGCACGGCGCGATGCCCAATTTCTCGAAGGATCCCGTCATCGTCGCGATGACGCTCGGCCAGGCGCTGCAGACCATCGTCAGCCGCAACGTCGATCCGCATGAGCCCGCGGTGCTGTCGATCACCCAGTTCCATGCCGGCTCTGCCTACAATGTGATTCCCGGCGAGGCCAAATTGTGCGGCACCGTTCGCGCCTTTTCCGACGAGGTGCGCGTGCTGATCCGCGAGCGGATGCGCGCGCTCTGCGCCGGCATCGCCAGCGCCTTCCAGGTCGAGATCACAGTCGACATCCGCGACGGTTTTAGCGTGCTGGTCAACGAGGAGGAGCAATCCGCTGTCGTCGCCGCCGCGGCGCGCACCGTGGTCGAGCCCGACAAGGTGATCACCCGGACGAAGCCGAAGATGGGCAGCGAGGATTTTGCCGACATGATGCAGGTGGTCCCCGGCGCCTATTTCTGGATCGGACATGAGGGCTCGGTGCCGGTGCACAATCCCGGCTACATCCTCGACGACAAGATCCTGCCGATCGGCGCCAGCGTGTTCGCGCGCATCATCGAAACCCGTTTACCGGCAGGCGCCCATGCATAAACCAGCATCCGAAGAAGCCGTCACGTCGCTGCACGATCTTTCCGCCGTCGACCTGATCGAGGGATTTCGCGCCGGTCAATTCTCGCCGTCCGAAGTGCTGGACGATGTGCTGGCGCATGTCGCGGTGTGGGAGCCGCACATCAAGGCACTGTACGCATTCGATCCGGACGGCGCGCGCGCGGTCGCCAAGGCATCGACCGAGCGCTGGCACAAGGGCGAGCCGATGGGCGCGCTGGACGGCGTGCCCGCCACCATCAAGGACAATATCGCGACCAAGGGCGTGCCGGTGCCGCTCGGTGCCGCCAGCATGCCGCTTGTCCCGGCGGAACGGGACGCACCGCCCGCCGCCCGGCTGCGCGAAGCCGGCGCGGTGATCTTCTCCAAAACCACGATGCCGGACTACGGCATGCTGTCATCAGGCCTTTCGAGCTTCCATCCCCTCACCCGCAATCCCTGGGACCTCAGCAAAAATCCCGGTGGCTCCAGTTCCGGCGCCGGTGCCGCGGCTGCGGCGGGTTACGGGCCGCTGCATCTCGGCACCGATATCGGCGGCTCGGTGCGGCTGCCGGCGTGCTGGTGCGGCCTCGTCGCACTGAAGCCGAGCTTGGGACGGATTCCGGTCGATCCGCCCTATGTCGGCCGCGTTGCCGGACCGATGACCCGCACCGTCGACGATGCGGCGTTGATGATGAGCGTGCTGTCGCGCCCCGACCGCCGCGACGGCATGAGCTTGCCGCCCACCGACATCCTCTGGAAGGCGCACGAGAAGTCGCCGCGCAAACTGCGCATTGGGTTGATGCTCGATCTCGGGGTCGGCCAGGCGCTGGAGAAGGAAGTACGCGAAGTCGCGGTGAAGGCCGCCAAGGCGTTCGAAACCGCCGGCGCCGTCGTCACCGAAATCGACGGCATCCTGACGCGCGAGATGCTCGACGGTCTCGACAATTTCTGGCGCGCGCGGATGTGGGACGATCTTTCGAAGCTGACGCCGGCCGAACGCGGCAAGGCGCTGCCCTATATCCTCAAATGGGCGGAAGCCGGTGCCAAGCTGTCGGGCGTCGAGGTCATCAGGGGATTCAATGCCACCTTGGCGATCCGCGCCGCGGCGGCAAAACTGTTCTGCGATCTCGACTATGTGATTTCGCCGGTGTCGCCGGTGGTGAATTTCGCCGCCGAACTCGCCTCCCCCTTCAACGATCCCGAAAAACCGTTCGAGCACATCGCCTACACCGTGCCGTGGAACATGGCGGAAAATCCGGCGGTCTCGATCAATGGCGGGTTTGACAGAAACGGTTTTCCGATCGGCGTGCAGATCATCGGCCGCCGCTTCGACGATCTCGGCGTGCTCGGCATGGCCAAGGCGTTCGAAGGATTGCGCGGACCGCAGAAGCCGTGGCCGGCGCCGCCGAAGAAGTAACCGCTCCCGTCATTCCGGGGCACGCGTCTTCGCGCTGAACCCGGAATCTCGAGATTCCAGGTTCGCTCGTTTCACTGCGCGCCCCGGAATGACGGCCTTTGCAAGAAACAAACACCAGCGAGGAAATCCCCCATGGCCTACGAGACCATCAAATACGAGGTCGCCGAGCAGATTCTCACCATCACGCTGAACCGGCCGGACAAGCTCAACGCCTTCAACGGCACCATGCAGAAGGAATTGATCGAGGCCTTCGATGCCGCCGACAAGGACGACGATGTCAGGGCCATCATCGTCACAGGCGCCGGGCGCGGCTTCTGCGCCGGCGCCGACCTTTCTTCCGGCGCCAACACCTTCGACCGCGACGCGCGGCGCGGCCCGGTGAAGCGGCTCGCCGACGGCAAGGTCGATTACAGCGATCCCAATGTCCGCGACGGCGGCGGCCAGGTGACGCTGCGGATCTTCAAGTGCCTGAAACCTGTGATCGCGGCGGTGAACGGCCCGGCGGTCGGCATCGGCGTCACCATGCAGCTCGCGATGGATATCCGCATCGCATCCGAGAATGCGCGGTTCGGCTTTGTGTTCTCCCAGCGCGGCATCGTGCCGGAGGCCGCATCGAGCTGGTTCCTGCCGCGCCTCGTCGGCATCGCCCAGGCGCTGGAGTGGTGTTACACCGGCCGGGTTTTTCCGGCGCAGGAAGCACTCGCCGGCCGCCTCGTGTCAAAGGTAGTTGCCCCCGACGACTTGCTGCCGACCGCGCGCGCGCTGGCAAAAGAGATCGCCGCCAAGACCGCACCGGTGTCGGTGGCGCTGATCCGGCAGATGATGTGGCGCATGCTCGGCACCGACGATCCGATGGAAGCCCACAAGGTCGACAGCCGCGGCATCTACGCCCGCGGCCGCTCCGACGACGTGAAGGAAGGCGTGGTGTCGTTCCTGGAAAAGCGCCCGGCCGTGTTCAAGGACAAGGTGTCGGCGGACATGCCGGATTATTATCCGTGGTGGGACGAGCGGGAGTATAAGTGACTGCGAAGCAGTCATCCCGGGGCGATGCGAAGCATCGAACCCGGGATCTCGAGATCCTCAGGTGTGCAATTGCACATCATAGTTCGTCGCTTTCGCGACGCCTCGGAATGACGGTGTGGACTACCGCATCGTCAGCGCCACGCGGCCGATCGCCTTGCGGTCGACCAACAGCCGCATCGCTTCCGCATAATTCTCCAGCGGCAACCGGTGCGAAACGTTCGGCCGGATGCGCCCCTGCTCCGCCCACGCCAACAGCGCCTTCAGCCGCACCTCGCCCAACGCCGGATTTCGCCGCACCGCCTCGCCGGCGCGGACACCGAGCACGCTGGCGCCCTTGATCAGCAACAGGTTGGTGCGGGCAAGGCCGATGCCGCCGGTAAAGCCGATCACGAGAATGCGCGCGCCCCAGGCGATACAGCGCACGCTGTTCTCAAAAATCTCGCCGCCGACGGGATCGAACACGACATCGGCGCCGCGGCCATCGGTGAGGCGTTTGACGGCATCGCGGAACGGTTCGCGGCTGTAGAGCACCAGATGATCGGCGCCGCGCGCCTGCGCCACCGCGAGCTTTTCTTCCGACGAGGCCGCCGCGATCACGGTGGCGCCCAGCATCTTGCCCATCTCGACCGCGGCCAGCCCAACGCCGCCGCCGGCGCCATGCACCAGCAGCACCTCGCCCGCTTGAATTTTTCCGCGATCGATCAGCGCGTGATAGGCGGTGCCGTGCGCGGCGAGAAAGGTCGCGCCCTCGGCGTAGTCGAAGGTCGACGGCAATGGCGTCAACTGCGAAGGCGTCACGACGGCTTCATCGGCATAGCCGCCGTGCCGCATTTTGACGATCACCCGATCACCGACTGCAACGCTATCAGCGCCGTTGACTTCGATCACCTCGCCGGCGGCCTCCATGCCGGGCGTGAACGGCAGCTCGGGCTTGAGCTGATACTCGCCTGCCGCCATCAGAACGTCGGGAAAATTGATCCCGGCGGCGTGAACGGCGACGCGCACCTGGCCCGGCGCCAGGGGCACCGACGCGAACTGCTCCAGGCGCAGGCGCTCAGGCGGGCCGAGTTCGCGGCAGACGACCTTTTTCGGCATCAGGCCGCCCGCGCCTTGAGCCGCTGCAGCGCTTCGCGGATCAGCGGCATCCGGTCGTTGCCGAAATACATATCGGTCTTGTCGACGAAGATGCTCGGCGAGCCGAACCCGCCGCGCGCCATCACCTCGTCGGTATTGGCCTTGAGCTGGTCCTTGATGGCCTGATCGCCGATCCCTGCGAAAAACTTCGTGGGATCGACGCCGACGCTTTTGCAGATCTCGGTCAGCACTTCGTCCTTCGAGATGTCCTTGTCGTCGCCCCAATAGGCGGCGAATACCGCGCGCGCGAACGGCACCATCTCCTTGTCCAGCCAGATGCAGCCGCGCATCGCCTTGACGCTGTTCACCGGAAACACCGTCGGCGGCATCTTGATCGCGAGCCCGGCCGAGCGCGCCCAGTCGGCGAGGTCCTTTTTCATGTAGCGCGCCTTCAGCGGCACCGGGGTTTCGCGCGACGCATAGACGCTGGGATTGACGGTATTGAAAATGCCGCCGACCAGGATCGGCCGCCACGAAATCTCGACGCCGAACTCTTCTGCGAGCGGCTGGATGTTGTGGAAGGCGAGATAGGTCCAGGGACTGGAGCAGTCGAAGAAGAATTCGATCATGGGCGTTTCCTTTTGTTGTTTCATTTGATCTCTGCGTCACTTCCTCCCCGCCATCTCCTTCGCTTTCTGCCCGAACATAATCCTCCTCGCCTCCTCGTCGAACGGCTCCTTGACGAATTTGCCGATCGCCAGTCCCGCCTGCACCTGCGGGCGGGCGCGCACTTGCGCGTACCAGCGTTTGGCATGCGGATAATCGTCGAGCGTAAAGCCTTGCGCCTTGTGGGTCATGGTCCAGGGAAAGCAGGCGATGTCGGCGATCGAATAATCGTCGCCGGCGAGGTAGGCGCCGGTCTTGCCCAGCTGCGTATCCAGCACATGATAGAGCCGTGCCGCCTCGTCGCGGTAGCGCTCGATGGCATAGGGAATTTTCTCGGCCGCGTAGAGCGCAAAATGCCCGTGCTGGCCGAGCATCGGACCGAGCCCGCCCATCTGCCACATCACCCACTGGATCACCCGGGAGCGCCCGCGCATGTCGGTGGGCAGAAACCGGCCGGTCTTCTCGGCGAGATAAATCAGGATGGCGCCGGTCTCGAACGCCGAAAACGGCTCGCCGCCGTCGGCGGGCGCATGATCGACGATGGCGGGAATGCGGTTGTTCGGACTGATCGCCAAGAATTCCGGCTTGAACTGATCGCCGGCCCGGATGTTGACGGGAATGACCGTGTAGGGAAGGCCCGTTTCTTCCAGCATGATCGAGATTTTCCAGCCGTTCGGCGTCGGCGCGTAGTGGAGGTCGATCATGGGCTCGATCCTTGGGGGAAGCTGCCCACATCCTAACGCGCCGCGTCGGCGCCATCTAGCCTTAGGGCGGTCTTGTGGGGCGCATGCCGAACATGGCACACAGGCGCAAACAATAACCGTCCGGGAGGCCTCCATGCTGTTTCCAACCACGATCGCCGGCTCGCTGCCGAAGCCGGAATGGCTGGCCGAGCCCAACACGCTGTGGGCGCCCTGGAAATCCAAAGGCGATGAGCTGGCCCGCGCCAAGCGCGACGCCACCATGCTGGCGGTCAAACTGCAGGAAGACGCCGGCATCGACATCGTCACCGAGGGCGAGCAGGCCCGCCAGCACTTCGTTCATGGCTTTCTGGAGAAGATCGAGGGCATCGATTTCGCCCACAAGGTCGAAATGGGAATCCGCAAAGACCGCTACAAGGCGATGGTGCCGCAGGTGGTGGCGCCGCTGCGGCTGAAAGGCCGCGTCCATGCCGACGAGGCCCGCGTCGCCCGCACCCACACCGCGCGAAAACTGAAATTCACCCTGCCCGGCCCGATGACCATCATCGATACCGTCGCCGACGGCTATTATGGCGATCGCGTCAAGATGGCGTTCGCCTTTGCCGAACTGCTCAACGAAGAAGCCAGGGCGTTGCAGGCCGACGGCGTCGACATGATTCAGTTCGACGAACCCGCCTTCAACGTCTTCATGGACGAGGTCTCGGACTGGGGCATCAAGGCGCTGGAGCGCGCCGCCGAAGGCCTGACCTGCGGTACCGCCGTGCACATCTGCTACGGCTACGGCATCAAGGCCAATACCGACTGGAAGGAAACCTTGGGCAGCGAGTGGCGGCAGTATGAGGATATCTTTCCGGCGATCGCCAAAAGCCCGATCCAGCAGGTCGCGATCGAATGCCGCAATTCGAAGGTGCCGCTGGAACTGCTCGCGCTGCTCAAGGGCAAGATCGTGCAGGCCGGCGTCATCGACGTCGCCAGCGACACCGTCGAGACCGCGGAGGATGTCGTCAAGGTGATCGAAGCGGTGTCGAAGTTCGTGCCGAACAGCAACATCATCGCGACCACCAATTGCGGCATGGCGCCGATGCGCCGCGATATCGCGGAGGCAAAGCTGATGGCGCTGGGTGCGGGGGCGAAGCTCGCGAGGGACAGGTTGGGGTAAGGATACGAGCACGTCATTCCGGGGCGCGAGCGTAGCGAGCGAACCCGGAATCTCGAGATTCTCCGATGTGCAATTGCACATCGTAGTTCGCGCTGACGCGCGCCCCGTAATGACGGTGCAAATTTCTACGTCATCAACTCCACCGCACTCCCATGCAGCACCGGGACATACCCCGCCGCCAGCGCGCGCAGCGTCGACGGCGGCGTCAGCAGCAGCGCGCCTTCCATCACGTGGGCCGCGTCGCGATAGCCTGCAAGCGACCACAACAGCGCCCGGCCCTGCACGATCAGGTAGATCTGCGCGCCCTCCTGCAGCATCGCGCCATCGGGCAGTTGTTCTGCTGGCATCGGCAGCTCATGCCGCCGTTTTCGGCCGCCATCGAGCCGCTCGCGGTGCAGCACCGCGTCCATGTCGCGCGCGAGCAGATTCGAAACTCCGTTACCCTGTTCCCACGCCGCGCGAAACCGGTTGGCATCGTCGCGACGGCAGTAGAAGCACGGGCGGTGTCCGGCCGCCAAGGCGGTGGCTTCGTCGAGAAAGAACAGCTCGGTCCAGCTGCGGCCGCCCATCACCTTGCGCCGCTTGCCGCGGAATTCGCAGAGGCAGGTCAACCAGGCCGGGCTGGCCCAGCGCCGCGTCAGGGTTTTGGTGGCGGGATCATGGATGATGCCGCGATTGCCGGTGAACAGGCCGCGGTGCGGCGTGGCGATGATGTCGCCTGTGGGGGTGACGCGATTTTGCAGCGGCATACAGAAGTCCGATCGTCATTCCGGGATGGTCCGAAGGACCAGACCCGGAATCTCGAGATTCTCCGATGTGCAATTGCACATCGTAGTTCGATGCTTCGCATCGCCCCGGAATGACAACACCGTCACACCCCACCGTCGCGGATCGGCGGCTGGTACGACAGCGCGGTGTCCCACGGAAAGTGAATCCAGGTATCCTGCGACACTTCGGTGATGAACGTGTCGACCAGCGGCCGCCCCAGCGGCTTGGCGTAGACGCTCGCAAAATGCGCTTCCGGCAATATGGCGCGCACCAGCCGGGCGGTCTGGCCGGTATCGACGAGGTCATCGACGATCAACAGTCCCTTGCCGGTGCCGCCGCCGAGTTTTGCGACATCGGCCGACACGCTCTTGAGAACCTGCAGCTCGCCCTGTTGGGTATGGTCGTAGCTCGCAACGCAGACGGTATCGATGACGCGGACGCCGAGTTCGCGCGCCACGATCGCCGCCGGCACCAGCCCGCCGCGGGTGATCGCGATCACGGCGTGGAACGGCCCGAGTTCGATCAGCCGCCAGGTCAGCGCCCGGCAATCCCGGTGAAACTGGTCCCATGAGACCGGAAATGCCTTGCCGTCGGCCATCATCATTCCCTACATCTTCCGGATCACGGCCGTGGCGGTCGCGGTGGCGACGATCTTGTCGCCCTGCAAAAGTTCGGCGCTGAGCTGGCAGATCTCCTTGCCGCGCAACACCACGCGGCCGATGCCTTTCAGCGGACCAGCCTTGGCCGGTCGGTGAAACTGCACATTGAGATTGAGCGTCGGCGCGAATTGGCCGGCATCCAGCGTCGCGGTCAGCGCCGGCCCCATGGTGTCGTCGAGCATGGCGGCGAGAAATCCGCCCTGCACATTGCCGGCTGGATTGAGGAAGCCAGGCTTGGCTTCAAACTTGACTTCGACCGTGCCGCGTTCGCCATCGATCGCGATGAATTCGATGCCGAGGGTTTCCGCGCAGGGCGGCGGCGGCAGCTTGCCATCGACGATCTTCCAGAAGAACGAATTCTTGTCCACCACGCGCTCTGCCTCTAACGGACGATGTTCAACCCCGCCAGCATCTCCTTGACCGCATTCATCGCGGCATTGAGTTTTTCCGCATCGCGCGAGCGGACCACGAGGTTGGTGTTCGGCTTCTTTTCGTCGTCAAGAAACGGATAGCTGCCGATGATGGTGTCGGGATGCGCATTGGCGATTTCGCGCAAAGGACCGCCGATGTCGCCTTCCCTGGCATTGGCGCGAACCGTTTCCGACAGCATCCGCACCCCGGATTTCAGTTTTGGGGCCACGATGTCCATCATCGCCTGCATGATCGACGGCACCCCGGCCATCACGATGACATTGCCGATCTTGAAGCCGGGCGCGAGGATGGTGGCGCTCTGGATCAGTTCGGCGCCGTCGGGAATCCGCGCCATCCGCAACCGCGCCTCGTTCAATTCGCCGGGGTTCTGGAACCGCTCCTTGAAGCGGGCCACCACTTCGGGGTGATAGTCGATGCCGACGCCGAACGCTTTCGCGATGCTGTCGGCGGTGATGTCGTCATGGGTCGGCCCGATGCCGCCGGTGGTAAAGACGTAGGTGTAGCGGTTTCGCAGCGCGTCGAGGGCGGCGATGATCTCGGGCTCCTCGTCGGCGACGACGCGCACCTCCTTGAGGTCGATCCCGATATTGGTGAGGTATTCGGCGATAAAGCCGATGTTCTTGTCCTTGGTCCGCCCGGACAGGATCTCGTCGCCGATCACCAGAATTCCCGCGGTGACGATATCGCTCATTGTCTTCCCTCGCCCATGACCTTCAGTCTGCTCAAGCAATCCGTTGATGTCACGGGGTTTGCTGCCGAAATAAGCACCCGTCAGCCGATTTTTCGGGCACCACCTTGGCTATTCCTACCAAATGCCCTCGGCGAATGCATATCGCGCTGGCCCGGGCCTTGCTACCATCCCTTTTAGTCATGCACTGTCCCGCATGACCTCGGGAAACAGTCGGGATATATGGCAGTTGCCTTCGATGAAATGAATGGACCCGGCGGCGACCTCCGCCCGGCCTACCAGGAACTCTCCCGCTGGCTCAAGGAGACGCCGCCGGACGCCCTGGAATATCGCCGTCAGGAGGCGGAGCTGCTGTTCCGCCGGATCGGCATCACCTTTGCCGTCTATGGCGACGCCGAGGCCCAGGAGCGGCTGATCCCGTTTGACGTGATCCCGCGGATCATGTCGGCCAGGGAATGGTCCGTACTCGAAAAAGGCCTGAAGCAGCGGGTCCGCGCGCTCAACATGTTCCTGCGCGACATCTATCACGGCCGCGACATCCTGCGCGCCAACATCATCCCCGACGATCTGATCTTCCAGAACCCGGTGTTCCGGCCCGAGATGAACGGCCAGGACGTGCCGCACGACGTCTATGTCCACATCGCCGGCATCGACATCGTCCGCATCAATCCCGAAGAGTTCTTCGTGCTGGAGGACAATGCGCGGACCCCCTCCGGGGTGTCCTACATGCTGGAAAACCGCGAAATCATGATGCGGCTGTTTCCGGACCTGTTCGCCCGCCACCGGGTCGCGCCTGTGGAAAAGTATCCGGACGAGCTGTTGTCGGCGCTGCGCTCGGTGGCGCCGCTGACCGCCGCGGCCGAGCCGACGGTGGCGCTGATGACGCCCGGGGTCTACAATTCCGCCTATTACGAGCACTCGTTCCTGGCCGACAAGCTCGGCATCGAACTGGTCGAGGGCCGCGACCTCATCGTCAAGAACGACGAGGTGTTCATGCGCACCACCGAGGGCCTCAAGCGCGTCGACGTGATCTACCGCCGCGTCGACGACGACTTCCTCGACCCCCTCACCTTCCGCCCGGATTCCGCGCTCGGCGTGCCCGGCCTGATGTCGGCCTATGCGGCCGGCAATGTCACTTTGGCCAACGCTGTCGGGACCGGCATCGCCGACGACAAGGCGGTCTACTCCTACATGCCCGAGATCGTGAAATTCTATCTCGGCGAAGAACCGATCCTGAAGAACGTGCCGACCTGGCGCTGCCGCGAGCCCAAGGACCTCGCCTACGTTCTCGATAATCTCGAGCGAACTGGTGGTGAAGGAAGTGCACGGCTCCGGCGGCTACGGCATGCTGATCGGGCCCGCTGCGACCAAGGCGACCATCGAGGCGTTCCGCGACAAGCTCAAGCGCGAGCCCGAGGGGTTTATTGCCCAGCCGACGCTGGCGCTGTCGACCTGCCCGACCTGCACCGCATCCGGCCTCGCGCCGCGCCATGTCGATCTCCGGCCGTTCGTGCTGACGGGCAGCAATCACGTCACCATCGTGCCGGGCGGACTGACGCGGGTGGCGCTGAAGGAAGGCTCGCTGGTGGTGAATTCGAGCCAGGGCGGCGGCACCAAGGACACGTGGATCCTCGACGAATAAGAACTGGATTCTGGACGAGTAAGATTTCGATGTTGGACGAGTAGAGAGGCAAAATTCCTGCATGCTGTCGCGCACTGCCGAGAACCTGTACTGGCTGGCCCGCTACGTCGAGCGCGCGGAGTATCTCGCGCGCACCATCGAGGCGACGCTGCGCGTCACCGCATTGCCGAACACCTATATCGGCAAGACCAATGAATGGGATTCGGCGCTGCTGACCGCCGGTGTCAGCGCCAGCTTTTACGAGATCTATGACGAAGCCGACGAGCAAACCGTCGTCGACTATTTGTCGTTCTCGCCGGACAACCCATCCTCGATCAAGAACTGCATCGAAAATGCCCGGCTCAATTCGCGTTCGGTCCGCACCGCGCTGACGTCGGAGATGTGGGACACCATCAACTCGGCCTGGATCGATCTGCAGGAAGTCTGGGGCAAGGGCGCCAAGACCCGCGAGGAACTGGCGAAGTTCCTGCGGTTCGTGCAGGAGACCTCGCTGCGGTTCGACGGCTCGGCGTACCGGACCATGCTGCGCAACGACGCCTACTGGTTCTCGCGGCTGGGCCTGCATCTCGAACGCGCCGACAACACCGCCCGCATCCTCGACGTCAAATATCACGTGCTGCTGCCCGAAGAGGAACATGTCGGCGGCCCGCTGGATTATTATCAGTGGACCTCGATCCTGCGCTCGGTGTCGGCGTTGACCGCCTATCACTGGGTCTATCGCGAAACCCTGAAACCTTGGCTGATCGCGGATCTGCTGATCCTCAACGATTCGCTGCCGCGCTCGCTGGCGAGCTGCTACGGCAACCTGGTGCGCAATCTCGACCAGATCGGCGTCGCCTATGGCCGCCAGGGCGCCGCCCAGCGCCATGCCCGCGGCGTCCGCAATCGGCTCGAGCACAGCCACATGGACGATATCTTCCAGCACGGCGTCCATGAATTCATCCAGGAATTCATCCAGGACAACGGCAGGCTCGGCGAAATCATCACGAAGCAGTATTTGATTTGAGGCTTAGAATGAACGCATCCAAACACCGTCATGGCCGGGCTTGTCCCGGCCATCCACGTCTTGCTTTTGAAACGTAAGGAAGAAAGACGTGGATGCCCGGGACAAGCCCGGGCATGACGGTCTTTTTGCTTTATCTGTGCGATCTGAACTCCAGCCTCGGTACCCCATGCGCCTGCGAATTGCCCATACCACCAGCTACCGCTACGAGCCGCCGGCCTCCGGGGTGATTCAAATCCTGCGGATGACGCCCGGCAGCCATGACGGGCAGTACATCGCCGAATGGCAGATCGACGTCTCCACCGACTCGCGGCTCGACGTGCATCAGGATGCGTTCGGCAACGTCACCCATGTTTTGACCCACGGGCCGATCGCCGACCTTACCATCAACGTCGAAGGCCTGATCGAGACCCACGATACCGGCGGCGTGCTCAGGGGCACCGACGAACGGTTTCCGCCGAGCCTGTTCCTGCGCTCGACTGACCTCGACCGAAGTCAATCCGGCGATGGCGGCGTTTTCGCGCGAACTGCGCTCGGAATCCGAAGACGACGTGCTCGGGTTTCTGCATGCGCTGATGATGCAGATCAACGAGCACATGACCTTCGACGAGGACCCGACCAACAGCGGCACCTCGGCGGTGGAAGCCTTCACCGGCAAGCGCGGGGTGTGTCAGGACTATGCGCACATCTTCATCGCCTGCGCGCGCTCGGTCGGCATTCCCGCCCGCTTCGTCGCCGGGCATTTCCTGCGCTCCGACGGCATGACCCAGCAGCAGGCCGGCCACGCCTGGGCCGAAGCGTTCGTGCCCGATCTCGGCTGGGTCGGGTTCGATCCGGCCAACGCCATCTGCACCACCGACGCCCATGCCCGCGTCGCCATCGGCCTCGATTATCTCGGCGCCGCACCGGTGCGCGGCACCCGCTACGGCGGCGGCATGGAAACGCTGTCGGTGGCGGTGAAGGTCGAACAGGCCGGCGGCCGTCAGGGCCAGTGGCAGAGCCAGTCGTGAGAACAACAAACTCGTCATTCCGGGGCACGCGTCTTCGCGTGAACCCGGAATCGTCGAGATTCCGGGTTCGCGCTAGCGCGCGCCCCGGAATGACAGATCAATACTTCCTACCCATTCGGGGATAGCTGCGCCACCGGGAATTGGGGTTGGATGCCCCTCTGAAATTGGCTACTAGTGCCCCGCCGATTATCTCGGACAGGTTCGGGGACTGGAATGACCTATTGTTGCGGAGTGCTGGTGCGGGACGGCCTGGTCATGATCGCCGACACCCGGACCAATGCCGGCCTCGACAACATCTCGACCTTTCGCAAGCTTCATATCTTCTCCAAGCCGGGCGAGCGCATCATGGCGGTCGCCAGCGCCGGCAACCTCGCGATCAGCCAGTCGGTGCTGTCGACGCTGACCGAAGGGATCGAGGACCCGGAGACCGGCGACGTCGAGACGCTGCTGAACGCACCGACCATGTTCCAGGCGGCGCAGCGCATCGGCCGGGCGATCCGGCTGGTCCACGCCACCGAAGGCGTCGCGCTGCAGTCCGAGGACATCAATTTCGACGTCTCGTTCCTGTTCGGCGGCCAGATCAAGGGCTCGCGGATGCGGCTGTTCATGGTCTATCCGGCCGGCAATTTCATCGAATGCACCACCGACACGCCCTATTTGCAGATCGGCGAGCACAAATACGGCAAGCCGGTGCTCGACCGCGCCATGCATTACGACGTCGAACTGTATGAGGCGCTGAAGACCAGCCTGATCTCGATGGACTCGACGATGCGCTCCAATCTCGGCGTCGGGCTTCCGATCGACGTGCTGGTGGTGCGAACCGATATCTGCGAGGCCGACCTCAATCACCGGATCGAAGCCGGCGAGCCCTATTTCCACGATCTGCGCTCGCGCTGGTCGGCGGCATTGCGCGCGGCGCATCAGAATATTCCGAGACCACCCTACAAGACCGAAACAGAACCAAAAACTTAAAAAGGCAAGGAAGCAAATGGCCGAGGCAGGAAACAAGATCGCAGTCGTGACCGGTGCAGGCACCGGTGTCGGACGCGCGGCATCGCTGGCGCTGATGAACGCCGGATTTACCGTGGTGCTCGCCGGGCGGCGGATGGAAATGCTGCAGGAGACCCAGAAGCTCGGCGACAATGTCGGCAAGAGCCTGCCGGTGTCCGCCGACATGGCCGATCCCGCATCGATCGCCGCACTGTTCAAAAAGGTAGTGGACACTTACGGACGGCTGGACCTGCTGTTCAACAATGCCGGCATGGGCGCGCCGCCGGTGAATTTCGAGGATCTGACGCTGGAGCAGTGGCAGGGCGTGGTGAACACCAACCTGACCGCGCCGTTTTTGTGCACCCAGCACGCGTTCCGCATCATGAAGGACCAGACCCCGCGCGGCGGCCGCATCATCAACAACGGCTCGATCTCGGCGCACGCGCCGCGGCCGTTCTCCTCACCCTATACTTCCACCAAGCACGGCATCACCGGATTGACCAAGGCCAGCAACCTCGATGGCCGCATGTACGACATCGCGGTCGGCCAGGTCGACATCGGCAACGCCGCAACACCGATGACCGACCGCATGGTCAGCGGTCCCGGCGTGATGCAGCCCGATGGCACGATGAAACAAGAGCCGCGCATGGATGCAAAGGCGGTCGGCGACGCCGTCGCCTACATGGCCAGCCTGCCGCTCGACGCCAACGTGCTGTTCATGACGGTCATGGCGAGCAAGATGCCGTTCGTGGGACGCGGCTAGGCTTCTGAACGTCGACGCTTGAATCGGTCTCAGGCCCGCCGTCGTGCCGGCTTGGACCGATCGTCGGCCTCCGGCGCGCTTGTCTTGGCGGGCTCGCCGGCCGCGGCCGCCAGACGCGGGAGTCGTTGCAGGAACGGGTGCAGCGGTTCGCGCGGGCTCGAACTGATGTCGTAGTTGAGAAACGACAACAGCAGCTGGAAACCGATCAGGAACGTCAGTGCCGCGATCATGATGGTTCCGGTCGGCACCAGCTGATCTGATGCCGCCGACCACCAATGGTACGATCCGAACACAAGGCCAAAGCCGAACAGGGCCGCGCCGGCGACAAGCTAAATCGACGCCAGCGAGAATTCGCGGAAGAAGTAGCGATAGAGAATCCGCCGCAGCGTATTGCGGATATGCCCGCCGAGGAACGGCGCGAGCTGATGCGAGATCCGCAAGTTCGAGATTTCGTTTCCATATGACGCGCGCATCGGAAATTCGACCACCTTGGCGCGGATCAGGCCGAGATGAAACAACAGGTCGGTTTCGAAGAAGAACCGTTTAGCAATCCGCTTTTCGTCGAGCAGTTCGGCGACGCGGGCGTGGATCGCAAAGAAGCCGTTGGTCGGATCCATCACGGTCCAGTAGCCGCTCGACAATTTGGCCATGAAAGAGAGTACGAGATTGCCGAACAGGCGGGCCGACGGCATCGACGCCGCATTGGTAAGAAAGAAAAAGCGATCGCCCTTCACATAGTCAGCCTGGCCGCCCACGATGGGATGAATCAGCGCGGACACCTGCGAAGGATCCATCTGTCCGTCGGCATCGACCTTGACGATGATGTCGGCGCCACGCTCGATCGCATAGCGCATCCCGGTCAGGAATGCGCCGCCGACGCCCTGGTTGGCGTCGTGCACCAGGCACACCACCCGGGGATCGGAACAGCGACTGGCGACGAAAAGAGCGGTGCCTTCCGGGCAGCCGTCATCGACCACCACGATCATCTCGATTTCGGGGCCGATCGCCTCGATCACCGGCAGGATGGTGGCTGCCGCGCGGTACGCAGGGATGACGACGCAGTTCATGGATTCGGGTCCGCTGCCGCACCATCCGTAAGCGTGGGGATGCTGGTGCCGGCCAACCCGCAGCTTTGCTGGGTTCCCCTAAATAATATCTTAAGTCGCGGCCCCTAATCTGGGCGCCGCTGCCGCGTTTTGGCTGGTTTGAAGCGATTTCGGCGTCGTGGCCGGCATGTCAGGCGCAGCAGGCAATTTACCGGCGGATTTCCAATGCAAGACCAGGCCCTGTCGGATCGAGGTCATCCCGGCGGACTTCGCGGCTTTTTCGTCGCGCTCGTCCCGCGACTGGACGATCCGGAAAACACCGAATTTCTGCGCGCCCTGCTGCTGCTCGGCGGCGCGCTGTTTACGCTGACGCTGCTCAGTTATTTTTGCACCGTCAACTGGACATCGCCGTTTCCACGCGACCGGGCCACGCTGGTGCTGGGGCGCGATTTTCTGAATCTGTGGATGTACGGGCGCGCGCTGCTGGATGTCGATCCCGCGCGCTTCTACGACGTCGCGATCTACAATGCCGAACTGGCAAAACTGCTCGGCCCCGGTTATCCCGGACAGAACTGGCCGAACCCGCCGACCGCGCTGGCGGTGATGGCGCCGTTCGGCCTGCTGGCCTACTTCCCGGCCTTGGTCGCGTGGTTTGCGATCGGTCTGCTGTCGTTTTATCTGGCGGGACGCCGTGAGGTGTCCGATCTCCGGATTCTCGCGGTGGTGCTGGTATCGCCGGCCGCACTTCTCTGCGTGATCTCGGGTCAGAGTTCATTGCTCACCACCGCTGCCCTGCTTGCCATTTTTGCGCTGCTCGACACAAGACCTGCGGTCGCGGGAATCCTGATCGGGCTGCTGACGGTCAAACCACAGCTTGGCGTATTGTTTCCGATTGCGCTGATCGCTTCGGGACGCTGGCGGGTATTTTTGTGGGCCGCAGCCACCACGTTGGTGCTGCTCGCAATCAGCGTCGCGCTCGGCGGCGTGGAAGGCTGGCACGACTACATCGTCAAGGCGATGCCGCTGCAGCGCGAGGTCCTGGGGGATTCCGCCGGCACCGCCGTGCCGTTCCAACCCACCGTATTCATGAATGTGCGCGGGCTGGTCGGCAATCACATCGGCGAATTGATTCAGCTTGTCTTCGCAGTTGGCGCTGCGACCGCCGTCGCGGCCGCATTCCGGTATCGCAGAGACAGCGATCCCCGGCTGCTGCAAGCCTTGTTGTTGGCCTGCACCGTGTGCGCCTCGCCCTATATGGGCGCCTACGACCTGCTGCCGCTGACATTCGTCGCGGTCGCGCTGATTGCAGAGGGCAAGCTCGACGCCAGAGGGCGGCGCCTGGCCCAGCTGGTATTCTGGACGCCGGCGCTACAATTGCTGTTCGGCAATCTGCAAATCCCCGGACCCGGATTTATCGCGCCGATCTTCGCGGTCTATCTGGTGGCAAAACTGTTCGCGCCGGCCGAGAGCGGCGCCCGGCAACGCGACCGCTTCGCGGCCGCTGGCTGATCGGCGGGTGACGATCACTTCGATCCGGCCGCCGGCCAAATAACGCATTGCGCAGTTGACGGCCCTGCCAGCATAATCGCCGCGGGCTTCGGGGGGATCATGCTTCAACTGCAATCGGCGTTCGGCGTGTTGGCGCTGCTCTTGATCGCGTGGGCGTTCGGCGAGAACCGCCGCGCGGTTTCGCTCAAGCAAGCCGCCATCGGCCTCGCCGCCACCTTCCTCACCGCCGTGGCGCTGCTGAAACTGCCTTTCGTGGCGCGTGGATTCGGCGTCATCAATGACGCGGTCGGCGCGATTTCATCGGCCTCGCGCGCCGGCACCTCGTTCGTGTTCGGCTATCTCGGCGGCGGCGCGCTGCCGTTCGATCTGAAGGCGCCCGGCGCGGATTTCATTCTGGCGTTCCAGGCGCTGCCGGTCATCCTGGTGATGAGCGTGCTGACCACGCTGCTGTTCTACTGGAAAATCCTGCCGCCGGTGGTGCGCGGCATGGCGTGGCTGCTGGAGCGCACGCTCGGGGTCGGCGGCGCGGTCGGGCTGTCCACCGCCGCCAATATCTTTCTCGGCATGGTCGAAGCGCCGCTGTTCATCCGGCCTTATCTGGCGCAACTGACGCGCAGCGAACTTTTTCTGGTCATGACCGGCGGCATGGCCGGCATCGCCGGCACCGTGCTGGTGCTCTACGCCACCTTCCTGGCGCCGTTGATCCCGGATGCCGCGGCGCATTTTGTCATCGCCTCGGTGCTCGCGGCACCCGCGGCGATCCTGGTCAGCCTGGTCATGGTGCCGGAGACATCCGGCAAGCGCACCGCCGGCGCGCTGGCCGATCCCCGGGGCGATCCTCGCGTGGCGTTCATGGATTCCAAGGTGGCGCAGGCCGACCCCGAGATGCATGCCTCCTCCACCATGGACGCCATCGCCAAGGGCACCGCCGCCGGGCTTGAACTGCTGCTCAACATCATCGCGATGCTGCTGGTGCTGGTCGCGCTGGTCTATCTCGCCAACGCGGTCCTGGGGCTGTTGCCCGATGTCGGGGGTGCGGCGATCTCGATGCAGCGGTTGCTCGGCTACGCGATGGCGCCGGTGTGCTGGCTGATGGGCCTGCCGTGGCCGCAAGCGGTCACGGCGGGCGGCCTGATGGGCGTCAAGACCGTGCTCAACGAATTGATCGCCTATGTCGATTTGTCGAAGCTCGGTGCGGACGCGCTCGATCCCCGCTCGCGGCTGATCATGCTCTATGCGATGTGCGGCTTCGCCAATTTCGCCAGCCTCGGCATCATGATCGGCGGCCTCGGCACCATGGCGCCGGAGCGCCGCGACGAGATCAATGCGCTCGGATTGAAGTCGATCGTCTCGGGCACGCTGACGACGTGCTTGATGGGCGCGGTGGTGGGGGTGTTGAAGTTGACGCCGTCTTAGGCGTCATTCCGGGGCGATCGCCCTGGAGCATCGAACCCGCTTCGCATCGCCATGACGGCAGTAGCGTATCCCGGGTTCGACGCTAACGCGTCGCACCCGGAATGACGAAGCATCACGCCGCCAGTTCAACCGTCTTGAACTCCGCCGGCAAAATCACTTCCAGCAATTCGACGTCGTCGGAATAATCCATGATCAGGTGCTTGATGCGCGGCGGCTGGGTCCAGCAGCTGCCTTCCTTCATCAGCGTCTCGCCCTGCCCTTCCATGTAGGTTTTGACCCAGCCCTTGCAGCACATAGACCATCTGGAATTCGACATCGTGGAAATGCAGTTTTGAAACTTCCGCCGGATTGCACGGGCCGATCAGCCGGATCACATGCGCCTGCGCCAGGCCGTGGGTGGCGCCGGCAATGCCGAGATCGCGATAATGCGCATAGGTGCGCAGGCCGTCGGCCTTGAAATCCTCCTCGCGGTGATGGCTGATGGCGATGCGCTGTTTCGGGCGGGCGCAGGCTTTGGCGGCCGGCGCCGCACGCGGCTTGATTTTCTTGCGCGCGGTGGATTTGGCGGCGGTCTTGCGCGGCGGTCTTGCGCGCCGGCGATTTTTTCAACGCGGCGGTCTTCGCCGCGGCGCGCGATTTCGGCTTCTGCTTGGCCATTGAGGTGCTCCCTTTCCGAATGGTCGGGAAAGGTTAGCACAATTTGCGGCTTGTAGGGTGGGCTAAGGCGCACTTGCGCCGCGCCCACCGTACAATTCAATGCAGCCTGAACACGCCGTCGACGGCGCGCAGTTCGGCCGGCTTGATCAGCTTGGAATGCGCCACGGTGACCGAGAACAACGGCCCTTCGAGCTTTTCTTCCCAGAAGGCGAGAAAGTCCTTCAGCGCCGGAAATTTCGGAAACAGATCGTAGTTCTGCCAGACGTAGGTTTGTAACAGCGAGGGATGATCCGGCAGGCGATACAGAATTTGCGCCGTCGTCAGCCCATAACCCAGCACTTGCTTCCGGAAATCCTCGGAAACCCCAACCCGCGAGACCATGCCAACCTCCATTGCTGGAGCGCATTCATCTGGTGGCTGCCGACCGGGAGCCACCCGGTGGAGATGCGCTCACATGAGAGAAATGTGACGCACGATACCAACCCATCACAAGCCTAAATGTTTAACGATCTGTTGAAAAAGGTCGCGTTAGCAGCAGCTTACCGCACGTGCTAATACGGGGTTTCCGGCTCTGTTCCGCCGATTAATCATGATTAACGAATTTGGCAGGCGTCATATTTGAGTGCCAGTTTTTCTGCTAGAAGCCCTTGTCCCCGGCAACAACTCTGGCCTATGTCCTGTCCAGCCACGCTGGCACTCGCTGGCGGGGACTGCCAAAATTCAAAACTCTACAATATCTTCAAAAGCTTAGGAGGACTGCATGAAATTCCGTCCGCTTCACGACCGCGTTGTGGTCAAGCGTATCGACGCCGAAGAGAAGACAGCTGGCGGCATCATCATTCCCGACAGTGCCAAGGAAAAGCCCTCGCAGGGCGAAATCACCGCCGTCGGCCCGGTGGCCGTGACGAAGCCGGCAAGCTGATCCCGATCGACCTCAAGGTCGGCGACCGCGTGCTGTTCGGCAAATGGTCCGGCACCGAGGTCAAGCTCGACGGCCAGGAGCTGTTGATCATGAAGGAGAGCGACATCATGGGCGTTCTCACCGATCTTCCCGCCGCCAAGAAGAAGGCCGCTTAAGCGCCCTCTCCTTCCCTCATCCTGAGGAGCCGGCGCAGCCGGCGTCTCGAAGGGTGAGGCCGCAAGCTCAATCATCTCCTCCTTCGAGACGCCCGCCAAGGCGGGCTCCTCAGGATGAGGTCCCAGTTTTCAAACGGAGACAAATATATGTCAGCTAAAGAAGTCAAATTCGGCGTCGATGCCCGCGATCGCATGCTGCGCGGCGTCGAGATTCTCGCCAACGCGGTCAAGGTGACGCTCGGCCCCAAGGGCCGCAACGTCGTGCTCGACAAGTCGTTCGGCGCACCCCGCATCACCAAGGACGGCGTCACCGTCGCCAAGGAAATCGAGCTCGAGGACAAGTTCGAGAACATGGGCGCCCAGATGGTGCGCGAAGTGGCCTCGAAGTCGGCCGACGCTGCCGGCGACGGCACCACCACCGCGACCGTGCTGGCCGCCGCCATCGTCCGTGAAGGCGCCAAGGCAGTTGCCGCCGGCATGAACCCGATGGATCTGAAGCGCGGTATCGACCTGGCTGTGGAAGCCGTGGTCGCCGACCTCGTCAAGAACTCCAAGAAGGTCACCTCGAACGAGGAAATCGCCCAGGTCGGCACCATCTCCGCCAACGGCGACTGCCGAAATCGGCAAGTTCCTCGCCGACGCCATGAAGAAGGTCGGCAACGAGGGCGTCATCACGGTTGAAGAAGCCAAGTCGCTCGAGACCGAACTCGACGTCGTCGAAGGCATGCAGTTCGACCGCGGCTACATCTCGCCCTACTTCGTCACCAACGCCGACAAGATGCGCGTCGAATTCGACGACGCCTACATCCTGATCAACGAGAAGAAGCTCTCCAACCTGAACGAACTGCTTCCGCTGCTGGAAGCCGTGGTGCAGACCGGCAAGCCGCTCGTGATCGTCGCCGAAGACGTCGAAGGCGAAGCGCTCGCCACCCTCGTCGTCAACCGTCTCCGCGGCGGCCTCAAGGTTGCCGCCGTGAAGGCTCCGGGCTTCGGCGATCGCCGCAAGGCGATGCTGCAGGACATCGCGGTTCTGACCGGCGGTCAGGCGATCTCGGAAGACCTCGGCATCAAGATGGAGAACGTCACGCTCGCCATGCTCGGTCGCGCCAAGAAGGTGATGATCGACAAGGAGAACACCACCATCGTCAACGGCGCCGGCAAGAAGGCCGACATCGAGGCGCGGGTCAACCAGATCAAGGCGCAGATCGAGGAAACCACCTC
Source organism: uncultured Alphaproteobacteria bacterium (assembly GCA_963742695.1). Lineage (GTDB taxonomy): Bacteria > Pseudomonadota > Alphaproteobacteria > Rhizobiales > Xanthobacteraceae > Bradyrhizobium. The sequence goes on along the minus strand of CAVUNF010000042.1, from coordinate 135,458 downwards.
GGACTACGATCGTGAGAAGCTTCAGGAGCGTCTGGCCAAGCTCGCAGGCGGCGTCGCGGTGATCCGCGTCGGCGGCGCGACCGAGGTCGAAGTGAAGGAGCGCAAGGATCGCGTTGATGACGCGATGCATGCGACCCGTGCGGCGGTTGAAGAAGGCATCGTACCGGGCGGCGGCGTCGCCCTGCTGCGCGCCTCCGAGCAGCTCAAGCGCATCAAGACCCAGAACGACGACCAGAAGACCGGCGTCGAGATCGTCCGCAAGGCGCTGTCCTGGCCCGCTCGCCAGATCGCGATCAACGCAGGCGAGGACGGCTCCGTCATCGTCGGCAAGATCCTCGAGAAGGACCAGTACTCCTATGGTTTCGACTCGCAGACCGGCGAATACGTCAACCTGATCACCAAGGGCATCATCGATCCCACCAAGGTGGTTCGTGCGGCGATCCAGAACGCAGCTTCGGTTGCGGCTCTCCTGATCACCACCGAAGCCATGGTGGCCGAACTGCCGAAGAAGAACGCGGGCGGCGGCGGCGGCATGCCCCCCGGCGGCGGCATGGGCGGCATGGATTTCTGATCCACGCCATTCAGGCAGCTACCCAACAATGCAAAACCCCGGCAGCGATGCCGGGGTTTTTGTTTGTTTGGCCGAACGAAACCGACCCGGAATCGGGCGCGAGCCGATCCCCGGCCCAGGTCGCGCGCGCCTCGGTGTGGCGCTGGGCCGCACCCCGCCGAATTGACCCCGTGTGATCCGGTCACATAATGGGCCGGTCATGCCGGCTTCGCGGCCGTGTCGAGACGCGAAAAATCCGCACCGGTACAAGGGGCTGCCGCAAGTGCGGAGATCGAGCGCAAGCGAGAAACTGCAAGGCCTCGGATAAAGGCGCCGAAGGTCTCGTCGAGGCCGCGACCGCGCCTGAAGGGAATTCGATGAGGGCCGCTGCGCGCACGGCGCGGACATTCTTTTCGCTGGCCTTGCCGTATTTTCGGTCCGAGGACCGCTGGATCGCCGGCGCGCTGCTCGCCGGCATCGTCGTCGTCGAACTCGGCCTCGTTGCGATCCTCGTCGCCGTCAACGAGTGGAACAAGCGCTTCTTCAACGCGCTGGAGGGCCGCGACTGGAGCGCGGCTCAGTTGGAACTGCTGGTGTTCTGCGTCATCTCGCTCGCCGCCGTCGTCGCCGGCACGCTGCAGTATTTCCTGGGTCAGCGGCTGATCATCCGCTGGCGGCGATGGATGACCGAACGCTATGTGGCGATGTGGATGGCGCACGGCCGACACTATCGTGTGCGCCTGGTCGAACCTGACGTCGACAACATCCACCTGCGCATCGCCAGCGACGTGCTGATCTTCCTCACCCGCACCCACGAGCTGTTCACCTCGCTGATCGGCAGCATTGTCACCATTGTCTCGTTCGTGGCGATCCTCTGGTTCCTGTCAGCGACGACACCTTTGCCGCTGTTCGGCGGCAATTTCGCCTTCGCCGGCTGGCTGATCGTCGTCGCCGCATCCTATGCTGTGATCGGCACGCTGTTCACGCACCTGATCGGCCGGCCGCTGATCCCGCTCAACTTCAGCCAGCAGCGCTACGAGGCCGATTTCCGCTTCGCCATTGCACGAGCTACCGACCAGTCCGAACCGGTGGCGCTGATGGGCGGCGAGGCAGTGGAGCGGCGCGAGCTGCGCCGGCGTTTCGGCCACCTCGTGGGCAACTGGACGAGACTTGTCAACCGCCAGAGCGGCCTGGTTGGCTTTATCGCCGGCTACGCGCGCATGTCGACGGTATTTCCGATGCTGGTGGTGACGCCGGCCTATCTCTCCGGCGCGATTACGCTCGGCGCCCTGGTACAGACGGCGCTGGCGTTCCAGAATGTCGAGGGAGCGCTGGCCTACTGTATCAGCGCCTACAGCAAGATCGCCGAATGGAAGGCGGTGATGGACCGTGCTCGCCCAGTTCGAGGCCGCGATGACCGCTGTCGACGTTCATCGCGCGCGCGAGACGGCAATTGACGTGACATCGCGATCGGGCAAGCGGCTGCAGGTCGATGAGCTGGTGCTGCGGCTGCCGTCGGGAGCAGCGATGATGTCGTTCGATGCGCTCGAGCTGTCGTCCGGCGAACGGCTTCTGGTCGGCGGCGCCTCCGGCTCCGGCAAGTCGAGCTTCATCCGCGCACTGTCCGGTCTGTGGCCGCTCGGCGAGGGCGCAATCCACCTGCCGGAGAACGCAAAAGTGTTCTCGCTGCCGCAGCGCGCCTACTTTCCGCTCGGCTCGCTGCGCCAGGCGATCGCCTATCCGACGCTGGTCGAGCATGCCGACGACAAAGCGATCCGCGACGCGCTGCGCGCGGTTGGACTCGCACACTTGTGCGGCCGGCTCGATGAGGAATCCGACTGGCCGGCGGTGCTGGCCGGCGGCGAGCAGCAGCGTGTCGCCTTTGCGCGCGCACTGTTGGCAAAGCCCGACATCCTGCTGCTCGACGAGCCGGTCTCGGCGCTGGAGGAAGGCGATACCGACGCACTCTATCGGCTTCTGGCCGAACGGCTGCCGCAAGCGATCGTCATCTCCATCGGCCGCGCCGCACTGCTCGGTCACCTGCACGACCGTGCAATCCATCTCGAGCATGGAGTTGCTGTCGTGACCGAACCGCCGCTGCGTGCCGCCGTGCGCGCTCTATGAATTCCGGAAGGAGAAATTGAAGATGCCTGCCCTGAACTACTGGACCGACAAGTGGGACCTGCATGTCGACATCTGTCCGTGCGACGTGCACGTCAACGACTGGCTCGCGGAAAACGAGGTCAGGAACAAGCTCATCTACCACTTCGGCACCGGCACCCATCACGTGATCGGCAAGGAGCAAGCGGAGAACGGCTCCGGCAACATGGTGTTCGGAATTACTGCGTCGATCGAGGAATACGAGGCCTACGTGAAGCTGGTCGCCGGCAATTCGAAGGTGGCGAAAAGCTACGTCGCCTATTTCGGCGACATCTACCTCACCAATCCGCAGTTGCTGCCGGACTTCGACGTGGTGACGATGGTGCACCTGTGCGAGTTTTTCTTTCCGAACACCGCCAGCGTCGAATATGGCGGCGTCGACGACCGCAGCGCTGCTCGACATCTTCACCGCCAAGACCAGGCCCGGCGGGCATATCCTGTTCTATACGAAGTCGATCGCCTTCGAAAAAGTCCGGCCGATCGTCGCGCAATGGGAAAAGGAAGCGCCGGTGACACGCGTCGGCGACTTCAAGACGCTGGCGGTGTACCAGAAGCGCTGACGGCGGCAGCCTGCAGGCGGAACTTCACGAGGAATGCGCCCTGGGCGGCGTTGTTTTGTGCGGCGCGCGAAACTCAATACGGCTTGGCCCAGCTGTCGGCGACCGCGATGATCTTGCCGAATAGCCGGATCAGCTCACGCCGCTCCGCCGCGTCGAGCGCTTCCAGCATGGCTTCCTCGCGTTCGACAAAACTCTTGATGATCGCGGTGTAGGTGCGCTGCCCGGCTTCGGTCAGATGCAGGACCCGACGCCGGCTGTCGGCGATATCGGTTTTTCGGATGATCAGTTTCTTCTTCTGCAGCAGCTTGACCGCGCTTGCGATGCTGGTTTTCGGGCGGCCCGTCACGATACTGATCTGCTGGGCGTTGAGGCGCGGTTGCCGGGTCAGGCAAAACAGCACGATCCATTCGGACCGCGTCAATTTGAACGCCTTCTCCATCATCGCCACCAGCGGGCCGACGTAGAAATTGGCGATGTAATTCATGCGGTAGGCCGCGGGGATCGGATTGTCCCGCAGCACGGCTTCGAGCAGCAGGCCATGCAGCACCCGTTCTCCGGGCTGCCAGCCGACATTCAACTCTGCGTCCTTGCCGACGCCCTGCTTTGCTGCTGCCTTGACTGCCATTGCGCCCGATCAATCCACCGCCAGGAAGGCCGTTATCGCCCGGTATAAGGCCATGCGGTTTTTCTCGATACAGAGGAAATGGGTGCCGCCAGGTATTTCCAGACAGGTTTTTTGCGCCGACCCGATCGCGGCTTTCAGCCGAAGCACATCCGTTGCCGTCGAGGTGGTGTCGCATTCCCCTCGCACCAGCAGCACCGGAGCCCGGATGGTCCTGGGGTCGTAGAGCGGGTGGCCGTTGAACACCCCGACCAAATCCGCAAACGCGCCATTGGGACAACGAAACGCCGGCGGATGGTGCGATCCGGACAAGACATCGTTGCTGGCGGCGGTCTCGAACACCGCTTCCACCACGCCGTCCTCGCGAACATCCCGCGGGTCGCCGGTGACATCGCTGTCCCAGCGCGCGGTCACATCATTCGCGGTGATGAGACGATAGGCGCCGAAATGGCCGGCCAGCCTGCTGCGGTCGGCGGGATCGCCGATCCGGTTCAGCCACATCGGGTTGTTCTCCGCAAACAACGGCGCGTACAGCACCAGCCTGCTGATGTCAGCGACATGTTCGCTCGCATACCAGCCTGCGGTTATCGAGCCCCAGGAAAACCCGATCAAATCGAGCGACGGCACGGACTGCCGTTTCAGAATTGCCGACACCGCGGCGCCGATGTCCTCGATCGCATGCCGGGCGCGGGAAAACGGCGGGTGTGCCTCCGGCGGCGAATTCATCACGCGGTGCTCGATCGATGCGCCATATCCCCTGACATCGATCGCATAGACAAAGCGGCCGCCGCCCGCCAGTTCCTGCATCAGCGAGTAGCCCGCAAGCGGCAGATCGAACAGCGCCGATCCGAAGGTGGCGCCGTGCACCAGCAGCACCGGCGGATGGATCGCCGCACCCGCGGGCGGCATCTCCCACAGACCAAGCCCGGTCGCCCCTTCGGTTGTCGCGATCCGGAGTAATCGTTTGGTCGTCATAGGCTTACCGCACCCGCGAGAGGCGTAATCGGGCCATTCCAAGGTATATAGTGCATCACCGTACTAATTCGTCTATCATCGGTCTATAAAAATGAAGCGGCCGGCGCCTCGCGCTGCAGCAGGCTTCAAAACACGGGGAGAAGCAACCATGCGGAACATCGCTCTGGCACTCTTGATGGCGGCGGGTACTGCGCTGGCCGCGCCTGCGCCCTCCTTGGCGCGCGACGCGGCATCTGTGGCCGGCTCCCGCGCCGGTTTCGACGCCGGGAAACTTGCAGCGGTCACAGGCTGGCTGAAAGCCGACGTCGACAAGGGAAGGATCCCGGGCGCGGTGGTGCTGGTCGCACGCGACGGCCAGGTGGTCCTTCATGAAGCGGTGGGATGGGCGGACAAGGACAAGAAAGTCCCGATGCAGCGCAATTCCATTCATGCGATTGCCTCATCGACCAAGCTGATTACGACGGTGGCGGCGCTTCGCCTGTTCGAGCAGAACAAGCTGTCGATCATGGCCCCGATCGCGAACTATCTTCCCGAACTCAAGGATCTCAAGATCGAGAAGAAAGATGCGGCCGCCGGGACAACCGAGCTGGTCGCTCCGACGCGCCAACCGACGGTTCACGATCTGATGACCCATCGCGCCGGCTTCACCTATTTCTTCTTCCCGGCCAATCCGCTGCGCACCAAGTACAAGGAGCTCGGCATCGATCGCGTCGACAATGTGAACGCCGACGAGATGCTGAAAAAGCTGGCCACGTTGCCGCTGGCATTTTCGCCAGGCACTTCCTTCGAGTACTCGATCGCGACCGACCTGCTCGGACACATCATCGAGCGCATCACCAAAAAGCCGCTCGACGTTGCCTTGAAGGAACTGGTGCTCGATCCGCTCAAGATGGGCGACACGACGTTCCACGTTCAGGCCGGCGCGGTGGCACGCTACGCCCGCCCGCTGGCGACCGATCCCGATATGTGGGTATTCGACTGGCTGGACGTCACGCGCGCTCCCAAGCGGTTTCTCGGGCGGCGCCGGCATGGCATCAACGGCCAGCGACTATTTCCGGCTGCTGCAAATGCTGGTCAATGGCGGGACGCTCGATGGCGCCCGGCTGCTCTCTCCGATGACCGTTCGCTGGGCCCTGGCCGATCAAATCGGAACGATGCGCGGCGTTGCACATCCGGGCGATGGCTATTCCTGGAGCCTGGTCAATCCGGTCAGGGTCAGTGCGGGCGGCGCGCCGTTCCAGGGCAACACGGGCGATCTGTTCTGGGGCGGCATCACCGGACCGCGCTACTTCGTCGATCCCAAGGAAAATCTGGTGGGCATCGTCTTCGTGCAAGGTCCCTCGATCCGCGCCGCCTATCATGCCGAACTGCGGGCGATGGTTTATGGCGCGATGATGTCGAGCAAAAGCGACAAGTAGGACAAAATGCCCTTCGTCATTCCGGGGCGCGCCCTCGGTCGGCAATTTCCGACCTGAGGCGACGGGCCCCGGAATGACGAGTTGTAACGTCACTCCACCAGCGCCCGGCCGCCCTGCTGATACCGCTGCTTGCCGATCTCGAAGATGAAATACGGCGTGGCGCCGGAAGATTCCCGGGTGAAAAGTCCGTCGCGCTTGACGCCGCCGATCTTGGTCATGGCGCCCTGCGAGCGCCAGTTTTCCTCGCCGACCCAGAAGATCACGGTATCGACGAACGTAAAGGCATGATCGAGCATCAACCGCTTGACCTCGCGGTTGGTCGCGCCACCCCAATGGCTGCAGACAATAAAGGTCCAGCCGATTTCGATTTCACTGCGTTCGGCGTCATGGCCATGGTAGCGGCTCGAGCCGATCAGCCGGTTGCTCGCGCGGTCGACGAACACAAAGCCCATGTTCGATTCGACGGCGCCGTCGAAAAACTTCCTGAACGCCGGCTCGGTGTAGCGATCCGGAGTGGGATGCACTTTCCAGATTTCGGGATCGGAGCCGGCGGCGAACAGCTCCGGCCAGTCGGCGGCTGTCGACTGGCCGCACGAGAACGGTCGGGCCGGTCAAGGTCGGTTGAAAATCAGGCTGGGTCATGACGGAGTGATAGCGTTGTTCGATCACGCGAGGCAAGCCGCAGTCAGCACCCGAAGGCGGTACTGCGCGCCGCGTCAGCCTTGATCAGTCGACGCTGGCCACCACGGCGAGCCGCTTGATGCCGCGATTGCGGTAGGCATCGAGGAATGCGTAGTAGTCCTTGAACGACACGCAGCCGTTGGAATCGCCGCCGGGGCCGAGCATGTAGGTGTGCGCGAGCAGGCCGTCCCGATTGAAAATCTTGTCCTTGCCGCCGATCGGGGTCAGGCGCAGCGCCGGCACGCCGTGAAACAGCGCCTCGCGCGGTGTCAGTTCATAGATATGCGGTGGGGTCACACCGTTCATCCGCACATGCGCGAAACGCACGTCATCCTTCTTGGCGCCTAACCCCGAATGCGCCTCCAGCACGGTGCCGTCGGGCAGATAGACCTTGCGGGCCGCAATGTCGTAGATCGCGGTCGAGCGATCATAGGGCGCCGATCCCCCGAGCATCGGGTTCTGTTCTCTGGGGAGGCTGCCGGTCGCGCTGACATCGGCGGAGGCGTAGGACAGCAACGATCGCGACGGCTCCTTGCCCCACAGTTTTTCGACCATGGTGGGCTTGTCGGCGGAAGCGATCGACATCACCGCCGCCTTGGCGCGCTGCGCCATGTCCTTGACGGAAGCCTTCGCGGGTTTGGCTTGAGCAGGGTCCGTCGCGGGCGCGAGCGACGCGACTTTGCCGGGCGCCGGCGGTGGCGCGACCTGCTTCGCATCAGCCTGCTTGGCGGCTTCGACCGGCGGCGATAGTGAGGCGAGTTTTGGGGCTTCGGGCTGCGGCGCCGGCGCCACCGCTTGCGGCGCGGCCGCCGCAAAACGATCGCTGAACATCAGCGATGGCGACGAGATGGTTGCCGGCGCTGAAATCACCGGCGCCGGTTCAGGCAATGCTGCAAGAATTGTGTCGGCGGCCGGCGTCCGTCGAACCGCCATCACCGACGGCCGGCTCGTTATCGGCGGCATCAAAATTCCCGACGGTCGGATAGATGCTGGCGCCGAAAACATTGGCGTGGATATTCCAGGCGCAGCCCAGCACCAGGCAGGCGACCGCGGCGCTGCCGAAAATATGGTTAGCATTGGCTTTACGAGAGGAGCGTCGACGGTGCTTTGCCGTGGATTGACTGGACGCACGCTTACTATAACTCATTCGCCTTGAATCCAGACAACTTCCACACTGTTCCTCTTTGGCCACACACGGGAACAAAAATTCCGTGCAGCGTCTCGCAGAGGCGCGGAGCGTCATTAAGGCGACTTTTAGTTAAATGCGGATTAAGTGCCGGCGAATGTTGGGCAACGCAAAATTTACCACGTAAATGCGCGGGAGTTCCCGCACATTTACGGAGCGATCATTCGCTTTTTCAATAATTCAGTTTCGGATACCAGTCGGTGCCGCGGCCTTCGGGCGTGACATCGAGAATGGTCCACAGCGGCATCAGGTCGGGCGCGCCGCGCGGATCCTGGCCGGGATCGGACGATGCGCCGTTCATCTCGCCGCCCCAGAAATGCCTTGTTATCACACGGCTTCCCTCCTGGCGCCGCGTGAACACATTGAACGCCGCGTCGTCGCCGCCGTCTTTTGTCAACCCGTGATAGTCGCGGCTGAACTCGCCCGAGATATCCGTGAACAGCGGCAGATGATGCCAGCCGCGCTCGCGCTTGAACGCCTTGAGCCGTGCGATCGGCGATCGCGCGACGACCGCGAGCGCGACGCGCTGCGCAATGTCGGGCACCTCGCCGTCCCAAGCCGACAGCAGCGACGTACACATCGGGCATGGCTGCTCGCGCTGCGGACCGAACATGTAAGCTGTAGACGACGAGGGTATCCTTGTCGCCGAACAGATCGACAAAGGACGCCGCTCCCTTCTCGCCCTCGAATACGTAATTCTTTTTGACCTCGCCGCCCGGCGGCAGCGCTGCGGCGCTGTTCCGCCACGCGCTCGATGTGGCGGCGAAGCTCGATCTCCTCGGCGAGCAGCGCCTCGCGGGCGCGGCGGTATTCAGCGCTCTCATTCGGAAAGCGCACGCCACTGGCGCGCGCGAGTTCGATGGCGGGTTTCAATGTGGAACGGCTGACCGATTTCAAGGCGGAATTGCTCATGGCATGACCTCGCTTCAGCGGATGTTATGGGCCTTGATATAAGACGTTCGGGAACGGACCGATCCGACAGCGGAGATGTTATTTTTTGACGCGGTTCCAAATTCTGCGTCATCATCCGCGAAGGCCGGCGGTGCATAGGCACTCGCCACCCTCCACATCCCCTACTCCAGCTCCGGCGGCGGCGAGCGGTCGAGCACGCTGCCGGTTGGTCCTTCCAGCAGATCCAGCGCATAGGTCTCGATGGCCAGCGGACCGCGCTTGCGCTTGATCTCGGCCACCCGCTCGACCCGCGCAAACGCATCCTTCAAGATACGGCCGCCGGCCGGGCCGCGCCTCGTCGACATACAACAGCTTGCCGGACAATTGCGCCGGATCCGGCTCGGGCATGTTGACCCAGCGGATGCGCTGGCTCTGCTGCGCGACGCATGTGCCCTTGGGCAGATAGAAGGCCAGCCAGCCGGTGGTGCCGTAATCCGGCGCCAGCACGCAACCGGCGCCGACGCGCAGCACGAACCGCTTCGATCTCGCTGGCAAGTTCGCTCCAGCCGACGCCGACGCTGCGCACGGTGGCGTCGCGGCGATAGCCCGAGAGCACGCCGGTATTGGCCTGCACGATCAACAGCGCAAACATCAGGATACCGAGAGGCGAGGCCCAGCGCAGGCAAAAATCCACCACCCGCTGCTGCCGCATCTCCCACCGCGTGAGGTTGGCGGCGACCGCGGCTGCGATCGCAAACGCCGGATAGACCGGCGCGAACCAGTTGGCCTCGACGCGGGCGTGCAGCGAATGCCAGACGAAATACACGACGATGGTCCAGAACGTCGCATTGATCAGCGTCCGCGCCGCCAATGCGCCGGCATTGCGCCTGAACAGCGCGTAAAGCCCCATCGCGCCGAGGATGAACACCAGCGGGGTAGCGAATGCGATCTGGGTCGGGATCAACTCGGCGATGAAGGCCGGCCTGAAATCCTCGATCCTGGCGCGGCCGATCTGCTTGATGAAGGAGACCCAGTGGTGATCGGCGTTCCAGAGGATGACCGGCGAGAATATCGCGAGCGCGACGAGGCCGCCGAGATACGGCCAAGGCGACCACAGCCAGCGCCGCAGCTTCGGCACCGCCACGAGCCAGATCAAAATCGCCGGGCCGAAAAACATCGCGGTGTATTTCGACAGCAGCGCGGCGCCGACCGCAGCACCGACCGCCAGCCACCAGGCGCCGCGTCCGGTCTCCAGCACCTTGGCCAGGAAAAACAGCACGAAACTCGACGCCACCAGCAACGGCGCGTCCGGCGTGACGATCAGGGTGCCGACCGCCGCCATCAGCGTGACGTTCAGCAGTATCGTCGCGGTCGCCGCCACCCGCATGCCGCCGAACAGGATCGTGGCGGTGCGATACACCGCAAAACTCATCGGCAGCGCCAGCAGGATCGACACCAGGCGAACGCCGAGTTCGGTGTCGCCCAAAATCGATGGTGCCGGCGCGGATCACGAAGGCGACCATCGGCGGATGATCGTAGTAGCCGCCGGCGAGATGCTTCGACCACATCCAGTAATAGGCTTCGTCGAAGGTCAGCGGCGTCCAGGCTGCGGCGACCAGCCGCAACGCCACCAATGCCACGACCGTCAAAACCGTGTTGCGAACGAGCCGCACTTCGTACGGGCTCATGGCAAGATCATCGCTTGCGCCAGACGAACAGCCCGGACATCGCGTAATTCCAGACCACGCCCATCAGCGCTCCGGCGGCCCCCGCCAGCCACCAGATCGGCTCCTGATCGTAGACCGAGAACGCGACGCCGACATTGGCGAACAGACCGACGCTGCACACGAGATAAAACAGCAACAGGCCGCGCAGGATCGCAAAACCCTTCAGCCGCTGGTCACGGTAGGTGAGAAAATTGTTGAGGATGAAATTGCTGGTCATGGCGACGATCGCGCCGAGCCCTGCGCTTCCGGAAACGGCACATGGAAGAATTCCAGCGCGACGAACAGGGTGCGCGAGATGCACCACGAGGCCGATCGAACCGACCATCGCAAACAGCAGGAAGCGCAGCGACACCACGTCGTTGGTCAGCTTCGCCAGCACCAAGCCCAGGAAATCCAGCGCCACCATGGAGTCGAGCTTGCTCTCGCCATGCAGCCGCGCGCCGAAGCTGTAGGGAATTTCCTTGGCGCGCAGTTCGCCGCGCGCGGTGGCGACGATATCGAGCAGTATCTTGAAACCCTGCGTCGAGAGCTGCGGCGCCAGTTGCTCGAAGCGATCGCGGCGGATCATGAAGAAGCCGCTCATGGGATCGGCGATCTTGACCCGCAGCACGCGTTTTGCCACTTCGGTGGCGAGCTGGCTGGCCCCTGCCCGCTGCTTGTTGAAACTGTCGGCGCTGCCGCCTTCGACATAGCGGCTGCCGACCACGAGGTCGGCCTCGTCGGCCTGCAGCAGCGCCAGCATTTTCGGCAGCTGGGTTTCATCGTGCTGCAGGTCGGCGTCGATCACCGCGGCGCACGGCGCGCTCGAAGCCAGAATGCCCTCGATGCAGGCGCCGGACAGCCCGCGCCGCCCGATCCGCCTGATGCAGCGGACGCGGTGGTCCGCCCGCGCCAGGCCCCGCACCACGTCCCAGGTGCCGTCGGGGGAATTGTCGTCGACGAAGATGACTTCCCAGGCCACGCCTGCGAGTGCCGTCTCCAGCCGCCGATACAGCGTGGTGACGTTGTCGCGCTCGTTGAAGGTGGGGACGATGACCGAAAGCTGAGGCAAACCCGTGGCCTGCGACGGGTTTTCGGTGCCCGGTCTGATGGCTTCATTCATGCCGCCAGCGTATATCCGATAGCTCCCGGGGAAGCCAAGGCGGAGTTCCGGTCGGGCAAGCTCAGGGGGGCTAAAACGGGCCAAAAAGACCCCAGAAATGCCAACGACCACGAACAGAGGGCGCGCGTACATCCGGCGCAGCCGAGCTATTCAGTGGTCGTCCCAGCGCCGGAGCTATTAAGCGTCGACGTCGCCGTTAGAAGCAAGATAGGGACGATCAGGACGTTCCGCAAGGGGCCCTGTCATGGCCATTCGGCGGTCCGGAACGAATACAGCTGAACCCGGCCCTTTGGGTGGAACCGTCCATGACCGCGCCGGGTTAGGTTCCCACAAGGTCTCGGGAGGGCGGCATGGACGACGACAAGGACGAAAAATCAATTATCGAGAAAATGGTCCAGCGGGTGAATACCGCGGTTGAGAACATCGTGAACACGGCTTCCGCTGCCGCCATGCAGTCCATGGAACAGCAGCCGAAGAAGGCCGAACAGCCGATCGCTTCGCTCCTTTGGCAGGTGACGGCGTGGTCTCCGATCCGCTGCTGGGACTGCCGCCTGTCGCCGTGGCACCTGCCGCGCGGCAACGGGCCGCCCCGAAAAAGGCAGCCGCAAAATCTGCGGCGAGAAAGCCATCCGCCAAAAAAGCTGCCAGGAAATCCGCGAAGAAATCCGCGAACAAAGCACCGAAGAAATCCGCGGCGCGAAAATCAAACAAGGCTGCGAAACAACGCGCCGGCAAAAAGTCCGCAAAGAAATCCACCAGGAAAGTCGCGAAGAAATCGGCCGGCAAGGCAGCAGCCAAGAAAAAGTCGAAGAAAAAGTCCAAGAAATCGAAGCGCTGACTGTGTCAATTTCCTGAATGACTGTTCATCATTGTGGAGAAAAACACCATTGAATTGCCTCCCTGGTCGCCTACCTCGGGGATCAAGGAGGCCATCATGAAACAGTCAGACCACTTCCGCGACAATGCCGAGAACTGCGCGCATCTTGCAGAGCAGGCCGCCAGCGAGCCGATCCATCTGCGCTACAAGCGCATGGAAGCCGCCTGGCGTGCGCTCGCGCACGAGCAGGACTGGCTTGACGGAGAAGTGTCACCGATCCGGCGCGCCGCGGGGCAGCAGTCAATGTCGCTCGGCCGGGGTAGCAACGGCGGCCGGTTGCGGCGCGGGGCCGCGCGCAGAGATCCGGATATGCATGGGATTGCCGCGATCGACTGACGCACGCCGCGTCGGCCTATTGCGGCACTTCTCTGATCACCGGCCCCTTGACCGCCGGCAGCGGCGGGGCCGGCCTTCGGCGCTTCGATCTTTTGAATGGGCTTTTGAGGCTTGCCGAATTGGCCGATCGGCCCGTACGCGATCGCCACCACCAGCACGATCGACGCGACAATCGCGCCGAGCACGCCTCCTACATACTCTGAACTCATCAAATATATTCCCGAATTACCTATCGCAAACTCATATCACGGAATATCGCCCGGTAGGAATAGGCCGGACGCGAGGGCATTATTGCTTCGGCCGTTCCTGACGCCGGATGAAGGCCGTCACGATGTCCTTTTGCGCCAGCGCGATGGCGTTGTTGGCGGTGGTCATGTGGGCGCCGACGTCGACATCAGCGGACTGCATCGCCAAATAGTCCACGAGCCCGACCCGAAAATTCTGCCGCTCGGAAGCACACACGCTCGCGACCACGGAAGCGAAATCCTGTCCCGACAGGCCTCTGTTGCTGTCCCGCGGATACTCCCGCGCGAGGCAATTCCAGTAGGCGTCGCGTCCCGTCACCGCCCGCTTCTGCGCGTCCTCGACTCGCCAGCCATTGCGACCGAAGGCATCATCGCTATCATCTGCCGCAATCAGCACTCGCATCCGGTTCTCCTTTTTGGGCCATTCTAGCTCGCTCCCCCGGTCTTGCGTAAGTGTGGCGGCGCGGTTTCAGCGAACTGGCCAATCACAATTGATTTGACTAGACTCAGGTCCGACCGATTTGCCCTTCAAAAATGAGACCCGCCGGTGACCAAGTCCCCCAAAACCGCATCCAAGAATTCTTCCAATATCTATATCGGCATCGGCGGCTGGACCTTCGCGCCATGGCGCGGGGTGTTTTATCCGGAAAAACTGACGCAGGCGAAGGAACTGGAATACGCCGCGTCGAAGCTGACCTCGATCGAGATCAACGGCACTTATTACGGCTCGCAGAAGCCGGAGAGCTTTCGCAAATGGGCGCGCGAGGTGCCGGACGGTTTTGTGTTCTCGCTGAAGGGGCCGCGCTTTGCCACCAACCGCCGGGTGCTGGCGGAAGCCGGCGATTCGGTAAAACGGTTTTATGATTCCGGCGTGCTGGAGCTGGGCGACCGGCTCGGTCCGGTACTGTGGCAGTTTGCGCCGACGAAGAAATTCGACGAAGCCGATTTCGGCAAGTTTCTGGAATTGCTGCCGCGCAAGCTCGAGGGCCGCGCGCTGCGCCATGTGGTCGAGGTGCGGCACGACAGTTTTTCCGTACCCGACTTTATCGCGCTGCTGCGCAAATTCGAAACGCCTGTGGTGTTCGCCGAACACGGCAAATATCCGGCGATCGCCGATGTGACCGGCGATTTCGTCTATGCGCGGCTGCAGAAGGGCAATGACGACCTCAAGACCTGCTATCCGCCCAAACAGCTCGACGCCTGGGCGAAGCGGTTTCAGATCTGGGCCGATGGCGGCGAGCCGGACGATCTGCCGCGGGCCGATCCGACAGCTGCGAAGAAGATCGCCGCGCGACGTCTTTGCCTATGTGATCCACGAGGGCAAGGTGCGTGCGCCGGCCGGCGCGATGGAGTTGATCGAGCGGGTGAAGTGATTGCGAGCATCAAGTTCGTCATGCCCGGGCTTGACCCGGGCATCTACGTCTTCGTTCGCTAACAAGAAAGACGTGGATGGCCGGGACAAGCCCGGCCATGACGAAGCATCTCAATCCAGCTTGATGCCGGCCTCGCGGATCAGCTTGGTCCAGGTCTCGTATTCGGAGGCGACAAAGGCGTCGAGCTTGTCGTTCGGCATGTCCCACACTTCCCCGCCGCTCTTCTCGAAGCGCTCCTTGAGGTCGGGCAGCGCGGCGCGGATCTCGCCGCGCAGTTTGGCGAGGACCGCGGGCGGGGTTTTGGCGGGAGCGAAGATGCCGAGCCAGGAATCGACGTCGATGCCGGGCACGCCGGCTTCCGACAGCGTCGGCACGTCAGGCGCCAGCGGATTGCGCTTACTCGCCAGCACCGCGATGCCCCTCGCCTGCCCCGACAGGACGTAGGGCAGACCGGCGGCCATCGAGTCGAAGAACAGATCGATACGGCCGGCCAGGAGATCGGTGAACGCCGGCGGCGAGCCCTTGTAAGGCACTTCCTGCAGCTTCACGCCGGCGGCCTTCATGAACGCTGCCGCCACCAGATGCTGGCCGGTGCCGACGCCCGCGGTCGCCACCGTGATCGAGCCCGGATTGGCTTTCGCCGCCGCGACGATGTCGGCCAATTTGGCCTGCGGCAGGTCCTTGCGGCCGACCATCACATAGCCGAAGCGGTAGACCAGCGCGACCGGCACGAAATCCTTGCGGGGGTCATACGCCAGCTTCGAATACAGCGCCGAATTGAACGCCATGTTGGAGAGCCCGCCGACAACAAGCGAATAGCCATCGGGATCGCTCTGGGCCGCGGATTGCGTGCCCACCACGGTGCCGGCGCCGGGCTTGTTCTCGACGAAGAAGGATTGTCCGGTACGCTTCGACAGCACATCGGCGAGCGTGCGGCCGACCAGATCGTAGCTGCCGCCGGGGCCGAGCGGGACGATGATCTTGACGGGCCGATCGGGATAGCTGGTCTGCGCCTGCGACGTCGCCATCAAAGCAAATGGCGCCAGTATTGCGGCGATCCATGCCAGCGAGCGGCAAAATCCAGTCATCATGTTCCCCCCGAACGAGCGGTCTTCGACCGGCTCTTTGGCTGACTATGCGACATGCCGCTTGCGGCGGCAACGTTGGTCTCAAACCCGGCCGTTTCGACATAACCTCGGCGGTTATGGAAATCCGTCGGGGGGTGTCGTAGCCTTTGAGCGGATGACACCGCGAACACCGGGATGCGCACATGGCCAGGGCCAAAAAACTCTTCACCATCGGCTATGAGCAGACGCCCGCCAAATCGGTGCTCGACGAGCTCGAGCAGGCCGGCGTGAAACTGCTGGTGGATGTGCGCGCGGTCGCCGCCTCCCGCCGCCCCGGCTTTTCCAAGAACCAGCTGGCGGCCGGGCTCGATGAGCGCGGCATCTCGTACTTGCATCTGCGCGGGCTGGGCACGCCGAAGGACGGCCGCGAAGCCGCGCGCAGCGGCAAGTTCGACACGCTGCACAAGATTTACGCCGCGCACCTGAAGACGCCGCAGGCCCGCGAAGAACTCGACGAACTCAGCGCGCTGGTCAGCAAATCGGGGCCGGTCTGCATTCTCTGCTACGAGCGCGATCATCGCGAGTGCCATCGGCAGTGGATCGCGGAAATCATCGAAGACCGCGACGGGGTGAAGATCGAGAATTTGGCGGCGAAGCAGATGTGAAGTTGTTTCTTCGTCGATGGCCGGGCTTGACCCGGCCATCCACGTCTTTGCGATGCCGCGCCACTGATAAGGCGTGGATGCTCCGGGTCAAGCCTCGGGCATGACGAACAATGAATTAGACACGCAGCCTCACCCCTCCCCCTCAGCGTAAACGTCCCTTCCATCATCTGCACGCAGCCGCCGCCGACATGCGCCGAGATGATCGCGCCGTTCTGCTTGACGATGCGGGTCAGCAGCAGGCTGGGCCTGCCCATGTCGACACCCTGGCCGATGCGCAGTTTGAGTTCGCCGTCCCGCTCGGCGGACAAGATCGGCGAGCAGCGCTGCGGCGGCCACGGTGGCGCTGCCGGTGGCGGGGTCTTCGGAGAGGCCGCTGGCGCCGGGATGAAACATCCGCGCCTGCAGATCGCAGGCCTCCGCGGCGGGGACATCGCGGGTATAGAAATAGACCGCATCGCAGTCGTCGCAAGGGAACACGCCGGCAAATCCCGCGGCATCGGGCCTGGCGCGGCGCAACGCGTCGCGCGAAGTTACTTCGACCATCAGGAACGGCAGCCCGACCGAGGCAATTTGCGGCGGATGCCGGTCGGTCCTGATATCGGCCGCCGACAATGAAAGACAGGCCGCGGCCTGCTCGGCGCTGAACTGCGTCAATCTGCTGAGCGGCTTCGGCGCGGTCAGCTCGGTGGCGACGACCCTGCCCTCGTGCTGTCAGGATCTCCACCGGCACCAGGCCCGCGCCTTCCTCGAACTTCAGCCGCGCCGGTGGCTTCGCCGCCCGCGACGCCAGCACGAAGGCGGTGCCGACATTGGGATGACCCGCGAACGGAAGCTCCCGGTTCACGGTGAAAATCCGAACCCAGGCGTCATTGGCGGCATCGCGCGGCGGCAGCACGAAGGTGGTCTCGGAATAATTGAACTCGGTCGCGATCGCCTGCATCTGCGCGGTCGAGAGTCCGCCGGCATCCAGCACCACCGCCAGCGGATTGCCGCCGAAGGCGCGATCGGTGAAAACGTCCACGGTGATGTAACGTCGCTGCATCTGATATCCTTACTCTTTGTATTGGGCATGATCTCTTCGGAAAACCGCTGCCCACTTTTCCGGATCATGCCCTATCCCAACTGCCACACCGCCACCGGCCGGTCGTAGCCCCTGACCGGCACCTCGCCGCGCGAGACGGCGTCGCGCGCTTCGTCGCCCAGCGCGTCGCGCACCGCCGACGAAATCAGGAACTGCGAATTGAGTTCCTTGTTGAGCGCCTCGAGCCGGGCGGCGAAATTCACGGTGTCGCCGATCACGGTATATTCCTTGCGCCGCGGCGAGCCGATATTGCCGGCGACCACCTCGCCGACGTGAATGCCGATGCCGATGCGCAGCGGCCAGCTCGACGCGCCGTTGACGCGTTCGTTGGCTTCGAGCATTTCGCGCGCCGCCGCGACCGCCTGCTGCGCCGGCGTCGGGCGCATCGAGCGGCGCGCCGAACAGCGCCAGAAAACCGTCGCCGAGAAACTTGTTCACGATGCCGCCATGGCGATCGAGGATGTCGACCAGCACCGCGAACGCGCCGTCGAGGCGATCGACCACTTCCTGCGGCGTGCGCGTGCGCGCGCCGGCGGTGAAACTGCGGAAATCGACGAACATCACGGCGACCCGGCGGATTTCGCTGTCGGTGCTCTTGCCCTCCGCCATCAGCCGCTCGACCACCTGCGGCGAGACGTGCTGGCCGAACAGGTTGGTGATGCGGTCGCGCGCGGTCGCAGCGCGATGCTGGCCTCGAACTGGCGGCGCAGTTGCATGCCGACCGCGCCCGCCAGCATGCCGCAGATCAGGATGATCAGGCTGCGCGACGATGTGATAAGGCGAGGTCCGGCTCGGGCATCGGCGGCGAACTGCGCCGGGCGATAGAACATCGCCATGGCGAACAATTCGGCCGCCGCGACGAAGCCGGTGAAGGTGGAAAGCCAGAAATCAAGCCGCAGCGTCGAGAGAATGATGAAGATGAAATAGGCCAGCGGCACCACGAAGCCGAGCGCCTGCGCCGGCCCCATGCCTTCATCTGCAGCATACAGCGCCACGGTCGGCATGCGTGGTTTCGATCAGCACGCCGAAATAGCGCCGGAATACCGGCACGTCACCGCCCTGCTCCATGCCGCGCCTTGATGACCCGCATGCACCCACAGCTCGAACAGCATGAACGGTACCAAGATCGCAGTAGCGGCAGGCTCGGCAGATGGCCGTGCCAGATCCGGTCGACCGCCTCGGGCCGAGATGTATAGGCAACAGAGCAACGACGGCCAGCAGCGCGGCGATGGTCGCGACAGGATCGCCTTGACCCGCAGCCAGTTCGGTCGCAGCATTTCCCGCGTCAGCGCGTGCTGGAAATCGGCCGATACCGCCGGCGTCTTGTCCGGCTTTCATGTTACCTCCCAGAACCCCGCATCGCTTACCTGTCATTCCGGGACGCGAGCGAAACGATGCGAACCCGGAATCTCGAGATTCCGGGTTCGTGCTTCGCACGCCCCGGAATGACATAAATATTCTGCATCAATCATGCATGCGGCGAAAGCGCTTCATTGCTCCGAGCCGCGACGCCGAGCGTTCGGACCTGGGCTCATTACCCGCCTCAATCGAGCGTGCGGCGGAAGCGCGTCACGGCGATCGTCATGGCCAGCAGCATCAGTGCAATCAGCGCAATCGCGTCATATTGCAGGTTCTCCAGAGTGGCGCCCTTCAGCATGATGGCGCGCACGATCCGCACGTAATGCGTCAGCGGCAGGCCTTCGCCGATATACTGCGCCCATACCGGCATGCCCGCGAACGGAAACATGAAGCCGGACAACAGAATGCTGGGCAGGAAAAACATCATCGACATCTGCATCGCCTGCAGCTGGTTCTGCACGATGGTCGAGAAGGTGTAGCCGATCGAGAGATTGGTGGTGATGAACAGCGTGGTCAGCAGCGCCAGCATCACCACGCTGCCGAGGATCGGCACCCCGAACAGCCCGACCCCGATGCCGATGATCAGCGAGGCCTGGATGAAGCCGACCAGCACGTAAGGAATGATCTTGCCGAACATCACCTCGACCGGCTTGATCGGCATCGACAGCAGGCTTTCCATGGTGCCGCGCTCGATCTCGCGCGTCACCGACAGCGCGGTGAAGATCAGCATGGTCATGGTCAGGATGGTGCCGACCAGGCCGGGCACGATATTGAGCCGCGACGACGCCGCCGGATTGTAGCGCGCATGGGCGCGGATCTCGAACGGCAATCGACGGCGGGATCGCCGATGTGCAGATCGTGCGCCAGCGCGGTCTGCACCACGGCGCCGAGCGTGCCCAGCGCCGAGCCCGCCGCCACCGGATCGGTGGCGTCGGCCGCGACCAGCAGCGCCGGACGATCGCCGCGCCGCACCGCGCGCTCGAAGCCGCGCGGAATTTCCACGCCGAACAGCACCTTGCCCGACTTCAGGAGATCGTCGAACTCGGCGACATCGTGGACTTCGCGCGTGAAACGGAAATAGGCGGTGTTTTCCAGCGCCTTCAGGATCGAGCGCGCGAGATCGCTGTCCTCCTGCAGCAGCACGGCGGTGGGCAGATGGCGCGGGTTGGTGTTGATGGCGTAGCCGAACAGCAGCAATTGCATCACCGGGATCATCACGATCATCGCGAACGACACCCGGTCGCGCCGGAGCTGGATGAACTCCTTGAGCATCATCGCATAGCTGCGCCGCCAGAAGCCGAAGCGCGGCTCCCTGACTTCGCGGCTGCGGTCCGGTGGCATGGGATTCGCTCATTGGAAATTGTCCTTCGAGCGGGTCATCAATTCGATGAACACGTCCTCCAGCGATGGCTCGCCGTGCTGCCAGTGCAATCCCTGACGCTCGCGATACGGCGCGATGGTGGCCTCGAGCGCGGCGGTGTCGCGGCCCGAGACATGCAGGCTGGTGCCGAACGGCGCCACCATGTCGATGCCGGGCTTGCCGGCGAGTTCGCTGGTGAGCGGATTGAGATCGTCGCCGGTCACGGTGTAGGTCGTCAGCGCCGATTTCGCGATCACCTCGTCGACGGTGCCGTGCGCCAGCAGATGGCCATAGGCGATATAGGCGATCTCGTGGCAGCGCTCGGCCTCGTCCATGTAATGGGTGGAGACCAGCACGGTCAGCCCGTCCGCCGCCAGCGCATGGATCTCGTTCCAGAAATCGCGCCGCGCCTTCGGATCGACGCCGGCGGTCGGCTCGTCCAGCAGCAGCAGTTGCGGATTGGGCAGCGTGCAGGCGCCGAGCGCAAGGCGCTGCTTCCAGCCGCCGGAGAGTTCGCCGGCGAGTTGTTCCTCGCGGCCGGTGAGCCCGAGCCGCTTGATCATGTCGCGCGCGGTGCCGCGCGGATCGCGCACGCCATAGAGTCGCGCGACGAATTCCAGATTCTCCCGCACCGACAAATCCTGGTACAGCGAGAAGCGCTGCGTCATGTAGCCGACCTGGCGCTTGATCTTGTCGGCGTCGCGGCGGATGTCGTAGCCGAGGCAGGTGCCCTCGCCGCTGTCGGGCGTCAGCAGGCCGCACAGCATGCGGATGGTCGTGGTCTTGCCGGAACCGTTGGGGCCGAGGAAGCCGTAGATGGTGCCGCGCTTCACCTGCATGCTGAGGTCATGCACCACCTCGCGGCCGCCGAACGATTTCGACAGGCCGTGAACGTCGATCGCGATGTCGGATGCGGCTACGGAGCGCGCGCGGTCATCGTTTTTCCGCGACCGGTGTCTTGGCGTTGAGGAACACGCTGATCGGCTGGCCGACGCGCAAGGCTGTCCGGCCGGTTCGGCCGCGCCTGGATCAGGTACACCAGCTTGTTGCGCTCATCGAGGCTGTAGATCACAGGCGGGGTGTATTCGGCCGAGGTCGCGATGAAATAGATCTTGGCGGTGAGATCGGCGGCGCAGTTGTCGCAGGTGACGCGCACCTCGTCGCCGACGGCAAGCTTCGGCAGATCGGGCTCCGGCGCGAAGAACCGCAGCTTCATGTTGCCGGGCGGCATGATCGACAGCACCGGCCGCTGCGCCGGCACCATCTCGCCTTCGCGGAAATAGATCTGCTGAACGTTGCCGCTGACCGGCGCAAAGCCGCTGCGCCGCGCCAGCCGGGTCTGCGAGGTGTTGACCCGCGCCTCGGCAACCCGCAGCGCCGACACCGCGGAGTCGAGACTGGCCTGCGTCCCGGAGCCGGTCTTGCTCAGCGAAGCGGCGCGGTCATAGGTCTGCTGCGCATTGGCGAGCGTGGCGTTGTTCTGGTTGAGGTCGGCCTGCTGCAGATCATCGTCCACGGAGTACAGCGGCATGCCGGTCTTGACCTCGTCGCCCTCGCGCACGTTCAGTTTGGTGACGCGCCCGGTCTCATCGGGGCTGACGAAGATCATGTCGGCTTCGACCCAGCCCTGATAGCCCGGATCCTTGCGCTCGTTGCAGGCGGCGAGCGTGAGCAGCCAGTGCAATGCGCCGCCAAAATGCGCAGTCCAAATCGCGACGAAGTCATGCCGTCCTCCGTTCGCCGAAAATCAGATCGAGATGGACGCGAAACATCTCCGTCGCATCCAGCGGCGCGTGCTTGCCGAACAGGCTTTGCCAGATCACCGCGATCGAGCGCGGGCGCCACCATGATCTGCGGAAAGCGCGCCAGGTTCTTGTGCTGGATTTCGCCGCGCGCGATGCCAAGCTCGATCAGCGCGCGCATGCCGGCCAGGCCGCGCGACACCACCTCGCGATAGTAGAAATCGGCAATTGCTCGGAAACCGCGGGCCCTCGGCCACGATCAGGCGCACGATGTCGCCGCGCTGTGTGCTCGCCACTTCCTGAATAAAATGTCTGGGCAAATCCCTCGACCGCATCGCGCACCGATCCGCCGATCGGCGGCGGCGCGTGCATGCCGGCCGATCAGCGGCACCAGCGCGGTCCGGATCAGTTCCTCGAACATCGATTCCTTGTCCTTGAAGTGCAGGTAGATGGTGCCCTTGGCGACGCCGGCGCGCTTGGCGACGTCGTCGATCCGGGTCGCGGCAAATCCGCGCGCAATGAATTCATCCAGCGCCGCCTCGATGATGGCCATGCGCCGCTCGGCGGCGCGCTCGGCGCGGCTCCAGACCGGCTTGAGCGATGGCTTCGGAGCCGCCGGACCAGCCGATGTCTTGTCCGCCCGGCGATCGGCCGGTTTCGAGTTGGTTTTCCGGGGAGGTTTGTTGCTGGTGTTCGACATGGTACATAATATGACTGACTGGTCAGTCATTGTCAAACTCAAACGAGAAGGCCCCTTTCACATGCGTGTGACTGTGATGGCCGAACTACCCCGGCGCGAGGCGCGAGAACGATGGGGGAAATGGAAACGCGCTCAGGTAGCGCAAGCAGGCCCGCCGGCGCCCGGCCAGGGTTGTTCCGTCCGGGTGACACACCATTTGGTTTATCACCGGCCTTGATCCGGCTGGCCTTGATGTCGCCCCAGCTGTCCGGCACTTCCTACGTGGGCGGATCAACCGGAAAGGCTGCAAATATGACAATTCACAAATCGGGTGGGGCGCAAGCTGGGCTCATGGGTGCTGGCGGCAGGAATTTGTTGTCGATGTACGCCGTCGGCATGGTTGCCACGACTGGCGCCTTGGGCGTCTCCTCGGCCTATGCGCAACGAGGTCGAGGTCGGGGTCGCGGCCGGGGTGGCGGTCGGGGCGCGGCGGCGGTGGCCTCGGCGCGGCGATCGGTCTCGGCATTGGTGCGGCCGTCGTCGGTGGTCCGATCGCGGCGGGCGCGGCGGAGCGGCAGAATTCCATCAACTATTGCATGCAGCGCTTCCGGTCGTACGATCCCCAGAGCGGGACCTATCGGGCAGCGACGGCTACCGCCATCCCTGTCCGTGACAGGACCGACGATTGCCTGCACAAGTTTCAAGACCCCGGCCAATTGCCGGGGTTTTGTGTTTTTCGCTACGGTAGCGCCGCGATGCGCTTAAGCTGCCGAGGGTCCCTGTGCCCGGCGCGCATGACAAAATCGATCATATTGAACTTGCCGCCGATCACGGCATTCACCACCTCGTAGTCGACAGCGTCGCGCGTCTTGAGCGCATATTCAGCGGAAAGCGGGACATCGTCAGGAGAACGCCGAGTTCGAAGGTGAACTTTTTCGACTATGGTACCGCATATTGGGTTCCAGGCGGTCGATTGTGACAAGCAGGATTTTGGGCGCCGTTAGATTTCACAAGGATTTTAGTTAGTTGCCGCAATTCCGCAACATAATACCGTTTGAACCTAGACGGAGTTTGGTTGCCTAACATTGTGGGGTGGATTTCACGGGACGAATTCGAATGGCCGAAATTCGGGATTTCAAATCGGGCAGAGGTGGTGAGCCGTCGCGCGGGCCGATGCCGCGCCGTCTTGCTGCGATCGTTGCGGGCGACATCGCGGGCTATAGCCGCCTGATGGAACTCGACGAAGAAGGAACGCACAATCGCGTCAAGCGGATCGAGCGCGATCTCATCGAGCCCAGCATCACAGAACACCACGGAAAGCTTGTCAAAACCACCGGTGACGGCTTTATCGCGATTTTTGACAGTCCCGTCGAAGCTGTTCGCTGCAGCATCGTCATCCAGCAGAATTTGGTCGGCCGCAACGCGTCGCTTCCGAAGACCTCCTGGATCGAATACCGGATCGGCGTCAATCTCGGGGACGTCATCATTGAAACCGACGACGTCTACGGTGACGGCGTCAATGTTGCGTCGCGCCTTGAAGGTATTGCCGATCCCGGCCAAGTCTACATCTCAGGCGGCATTTACGAGCAGATAAAACACAAACTGGTTTGCGGCTACGAGTTGCTCGGCGATCGCAAGGTCAAGAACATCACCGACCCGGTGAGGGTCTATCGCGTGCTTCCGGATCCCTCGGCCTATCAGGCAAGGCGGAAGCGGCGCGAGAACATCCTGATTTTTCTGCTCAGCCTTACGTTGCTGGTCATTGCCGGCGGCTGCTCTGGTACATGCTTCTGCAACCGGGCGGCCAGGATCAGGCGTCGGCGCCGGTTTCCGCCTCCGGCAGAGAGCCCGCATCGCCGGCGCCGGCTGTCAAGCAAGCAGCGCCGCACCTCAGCCTTCACCCGAAGGAAAACAGGCGGCACCGCCGCCGCAGCCCGCACCTTCCGCGGCACCCGCGACCGCACCGACGATGCAACTGGCATCGGCGGTCCCGGAGCCCGAGATGACCGCACTCAGCGGCGGCACCTTCGCGATGGGCAGCAATGAAGACATTTCGGAGAAACCGGTTCATCAGGTAACGATCAAGCCTTTCGCGATCAGCACATTCCCTGTCACGGTGCGCGAATGGAATGCGTGCGCGGCGGCAAAGGCATGCGGCTTCGTGGCAACCGGAACCGACGATACGCCGGTCACGAATGTAAGCTGGAGCGATGCCAGGCAATATGTCACGTGGCTCGCGGATGTCACGCGAAAGTCATATCGGCTTCCGACCGAAGCCGAATGGGAATATGCCGCGCGCGGCGGCACGCAAACCAAGTACTGGTGGGGCGACCAGTTTCAAAACGGCATGGCCAATTGCAAGAACTGCACGCGACATCGCAGCCACCGAGCAGCCGATCAAGGTCGGCAGCTTCAAGCCAAATCCATTCGGACTTTATGACATGGGCGGCAGTGTCGATCAGTGGGTCGAGGATTGCTGGCACAGGAATTATCAGGGCGCTCCGGCGGACGGTTCGGCGTGGGTCGAGGATCACTGCCCCTCACACGTCATTCGATCCGGTTCCTGGAAGAAGGATTCGCGCTATGTCCGGCCATCGAATCGCGACGGTTACGACACCAACGTGCGATATCCGACCCACGGATTCCGCATCGCACTGTCCCCTTAGGGCAGGTGAAAGAGTACGTGTCATGCATTTCATCCGGTTGATCGCGCTGTCCGTCACCCTGACTTGCCTGCCTCTTGCGGCCTATGCCCAGGGAAAGCCTGCGCCAAAGGATGCGCTGCTCTATTTCGTGTGGCCGCAGAACGGCGCGGTCATCAAGGGCGGATTCTGGTGCCGCTTCGGCCTGCGCAACATGGGCGTAACTCATGCCGGAGATAATTATCAGAACAGCGGCCATCATCATCTGCTGATCGATGTTAACGGGCCTATCGATCCCAAAGAACCGATTGCGCAAGACAAGTCGCATCTTCATTTTGGAGCCGGACAAACCGAGGCCCGCATCGAACTTCCGCCCGGCAAACATACCCTTCAACTCGTGCTGGGCGACGCTGAGCACTATCCGTTCAATCCGCCGGTGGTGTCGGAAAAAATTACGATCACGATCAAGTAGAGCGCAGGCTCGCTATTCCGCTCGCGAGAACACCGCGGCATTGCTGCAAGTGATGCGACCCTGAAATCCCGATGGGCCATAACTCATCTGGATCGAACCGCCGAGTTCGGCCGCGACCACCATCTCCAGAAGCCTCGTACCGAATCCGCTGTGGGCCGGCGCGGTTGCCGGAGGACCGCCCTCCTCCACCCAATGAAGCACGACTTGTTCAGCATCCGGTTTATCCCAGCTCAACCGAACAACGCCGCTTGGGACGGTCAGGGCACCGTACTTGACGGCGTTGGTGCACAGCTCGTGCAGAACCATGCTCATCGGGGTGACCGCCTTCGAGCGCAGCTGGATGTCCGGTCCCTCGATGACAAAGGGATCGCGGTCCGCCGAACGATATGGTTTGGTGAGCGTCGAGATCAGTTCCATCAGACTGGCCGCCGCGTCACTGCGATCGAGAATCAAATCGGTTGCCGTCGAAAGCGCGCGCAGCCGTCCTGCGAAAGCCTGGAACTGGGTTTTGTCCTGGCTCCCCTTGAATGACTGATTTGCAAGCGCCTGAACCACCGTGAGCGAGTTCTTCACGCGGTGGTGGAGTTCGTGCGCGACGATCGTCAATTTTTCCTCGGCGAGCTTGCGCTCTGTTATGTCCAGAATGCTTCCGGTTACCTGGGGATTGCCGTCGCGCAGCGTGTACTGCGCGCGCAACAGCAAGGTTTTTTGCTCACCAGCCGGCGTGATGATGGCAACTTCGCTCTGGATTTGGGTGCGATCATC
This sequence comes from uncultured Alphaproteobacteria bacterium, assembly GCA_963742695.1. GTDB lineage: Bacteria > Pseudomonadota > Alphaproteobacteria > Rhizobiales > Xanthobacteraceae > Bradyrhizobium. The sequence goes on along the minus strand of CAVUNF010000042.1, from coordinate 108,923 downwards.
CTCGACTCCGACCCGCTCATCCCTTGGCTCGTACACGCCTCGTTCGGTATCGCGCAGAACGACCTCGAACGCGGCACCCTCTCGCGCCAGCCGCTCCAGTTCGCCCGGCGCATAGCAGGCGCGGTAATCATCGAAAGTAGGTTTGGCGTCTTCCGGGAAACCAAACAGCAGGTTGAGCTCGGGCGAATTGGTGGTTGTGCGTGACCGGAGGTCCACCTCCCAAATGGCGGCTTTTCCCGCCTCCAGCGCGAGCTTGAGACGCTCCTGGCTCTTCTGAAATGCGGCCTTCGATTTCTGCAGTTCGGTTTCGTCTTCGACAACTCCGGTGAGACTTTCGAGGCGCAGGCGCCCGTCGGCAATGCCGGTGCCAGGACTTACCTGCGTCGCGATCCATCTGGTTTCGCCGGAATCCGCGCGCTGGATACGATAACCGAATTGCAGAACAGAGTCCGTGACGTCATCGCCGGAGCGCAGCGCCGAAAACAGTTTTCTGTCGTCGGGATGGGTCGCATCCAGAAAGGCTTCGAACGTCAGCGCTGCGCCCTTGCTGAATCCATAGATCTCGTAAAACCGGTCGGACGCGATGAACTCACCGCTGGCGCGGTCCCAGTCCCATGCGGCGGCGGCCTGCAAGGCGTCAGCCAATCTGGCGTCGCTTGCGCGACGGAAGCTCCTCATTCGACTCCTCTGCGCCGCGCCATTCGACCTCAGCCCGGGATATAAGAACACGAGGCACCGCTGCCGGGCAATATCCGTCGGACCACACAGAGCCTAAAGGACTAGCTAGCTGTGAAACTTCAGCCCATCGACGATCTTGTCGATCACCTTGCGCTCGGCGCGCATGGCAAGGCCGACCAGGTTGAGCTCGCCGCGGATCACGGCCTTCACCACCTCGCGGTTGGCGGCGTCGTGTGTGGTCTTGAACATGTCCTCGGTATAGACCGCAGGCTTCACGTTGCGCGCCAGCGCCCGCTCCAGCGCGCGGGAAAGCTGCTGGCCGGTCGGCGCCATAGATCAGGATCGGCTGGCCGATCAGCGACAGATATTGGGTGCCGGAGCCGTCCGCGTAGGGCTCGCCGATGCATTCCGGAAACGCCGCGGCGATGCCGCCGGCCAGGAACGCGGCGACGTTCAGCTTCTGCCATGCTTCAAGGTCGGTCCGGATCACGACCGCGATCTTGGTGTCGAATTGCATGCGTTACTCCAGCGTCATTCCGGGGCGCGTCGAGGACGCGAACCCGGAATCCAGAGATGATCATATCGGGAATCTCGAGTTCCGGGTTCGATGCTGCGCATCGCCCCGGAATGACGGGGATCGGAATCACCCCTTGGCGTCGCAGGCCCAGGCGCGGATCACGCATTCCTTGCCGCCGAATTCGTAGCACTTCTTGGTCGCGGCGTTGAGCGAGCTCGAGATCTTCGGCTTGACCGCATAGCCGTGGGCGCCGCAGGGGTTGGCCATGTCGATCGCGAAGGCGGCGCAGGCGCGCTTCATGGTGACCGCCGTGCACCCGCCCTTGCATTGCTTGAGCGCCGCGGCGCGCGCGCCGGCTTCGGCCGGATAGTCGTAAGCCTGGCCATAGGCGCCGCATTTGCCGACCGCGAACGCACCCGCCCCCCAGGCTTCGGTAATCAGCTGCGATGCCCCAACCAGCAAGGCCAGCGCAGCAACGAACAGCGCGCGGCGCTGCGCGACAACAGTCGAAACAATCAAAATCCCCTCCCCCGAGGCCCTTGGCCGCGGGAATCTACCCGAGGGGGTATTTCAACTTGGTGAACGAGGGGTTGAAAATGGGGGGTGTAGGGGTTGATGACCTCATCCTGAGAGCCTGTGAATTTATGGATTCGGATTGCGCAGGGAGGATGAGCGTGATTCCTTTGTAGCAACGATTTGGAGTTGCTGCGATGCCCGGCGATGAGCTTTTTGACGACCTTCCAGAGCATACGGTACCACAGGTCATTGACGCCGGCCGTGCGCGGCTACGTGAGCCTGTCCGTGATCAGGTTGAGTTGCGGGTGGTGGACCCTGGACGGATTGATTGTGGCGGATCATCCAGCACGGGTGATTTGGGAGTATGTCCAGAAGCTCGACTTAAGCTCCTTGGAGTGGGCGGTGCGAGCGCGCGAACACACGCCAGGTCGGGCGCCCGCCAGCCCTCGGCTGCTGTTGGCGCTGTGGCTTTATGCGACCAGCGAGGGCGTCGGAAGCGCGCGGGCTTTGGCTCGGCTATGCGAAAGTCATGACGCCTATCGCTGGCTGTGCGGCGGGGTGAGCATCAACTATCACGGTCTTGCGGACTTCCGGACCGCAATTCTGACCTGCTCGATCGATTACTGACCGAGAACGTAGCGACATTATCGGCAGCCAATGTGATCAATCTCAATGAGGTGGTGCAAGACGGGGTCCGGTTGCGGGCATCAGCCGGCGCGGCCTCGTTCCGGCGCAGCAAGACGTTGCACAAGGAACTGAGGAAGGCGCAGCGGCGGGTCGCCCAGCTCAAGCAGGAGGTCCATGACGATCCAGATGCCAGCAACCGCCGCCTCCGGGCAGCTGGCGAGCGGGCGGCGCGTGAGACCGAGGCGCGGGTTAAGGCGGCGCTCGCCAAGCTCGCGGAGATCGAAGCCGAACGGGAACGCCGCGCCAAGACCAATAAGAAACAGGTTGCCAAGCAGAAGCAGCCTCGGGCTTCAACCACCGCATCCCCAGGCCCGTATCATGAAGATGGCCGACGGCGGCTACCGGCCGGCCTACAATTGCCAGCTCGGCACCGTGGCGGAGGGCCAGATCGTGATAGCCGTCGACACAACGGCGGTTGGATCGGATCGCGGTCTGATGCCGCCGATGCTCACCCAAATCGGGCGGCGCCATGGCCGCAAGCCGAGGCGTTATCTTGTCGATGGCGGCTTCAACAAGAATGAAGATACCGAATGGGCTGCCGGCATCGGCGTGAGCGTCTATGGCCCGCCGATCCCGCAGCAAACACGACACCGATCCCTATGCCCCGCGCCGCGACGACGGTCCTGGCGTCGCCGCCTGGCGCAAGCGCATGAAAAGCACACACGGCAAGGCGGTCTACAAACGACGGACCATGGGTGAATGCATCAACGCTCGATTCCGGCAGTGGAACTTGCGTCAGTTTATGGTGCGCGGTCTTCTCAGGGTTCAGAAGGTGCTCACCCTGTTCGCCCTTGCCAACAACATCCTGCAAGGCAACCGTCTCATGAACGCTGCCGCGTAACAGATTCCTCCTGCCTCTAAGCCGGCACGAGGCGTCTACTCCCTGAAGCCAGAAAAGTGGATTAGCTTCACAGGCTCTGAGGAGCGGCCGCTTGGCCGCGTCTCGAAGGATGGAGCAACGCAGGGACTCGTGGCCATTTTTCGAGACGCCGCGCCAAGAGCGCGCGGCTCCTCAGGATGAGGTTTCCGTTACCCCCGCTGCGCGTCTTCCAGCGCCTGCGGGGTATCGATATCGAGGAAGGCGCCAAAACCTTCGACCGGGACTTCCGCCACCGCCTCGCTGTGCTTGGCGATCAGATGCCGGGCGCCGATATCGCCATCCAGCGTCATCAGCTCGTTGAAGAACCGCCGCGACCACAGCACCGGATTGCCGCGCCTGTTGTCGCTGACCGGCACCGCGATCAAATTGCCGCTGTCGGGCGCAAAGGCTTCGATCAGCCGGTCGATCAGGTCAGACGAGATCAGCGGCATGTCGCCGAGGCAGATCACCGCGCGCATCGGCGTTTTGCAGGCACCGCCGCGACCCCGGCCTTGACCGAACTGGCGAGGCCTTCGGCAAAATCCGGATTGCGCACGAATTTTACTTTCAGGCCGGCCAATGCCTTCTCGACCTGCTCGGCCTGATGGCCGGTGACGACGATCACGCCCTCGGCCTTTGAGGCCAGCGCCTGCTCGGTCACGAGCCGGACCAGCGTCTTGCCATTCAGTTCCGCCAACAGCTTGTTCGGGCCGCCCATCCGGGTGGAGCGGCCGGCGGCCAGAATGACCGCGGCGACGTTGCGGTTGCCGTCGGTCGCCGGGTTTTTCGCGCGGCTGCGGCCGGGTGACGATTTCCATCAGCAATCCGCCGACGCCCATGCCGGTGAGTTCGGCGCGGGTGACCTTGAGGCCGGCCAGCAGGCGCATCAGCACCCAGTCAAAGCCGTTCTCGACCGGCGAGCGCGCGCAGCCGGGCGCGCCCAGCACCGGCACGCCGCCGGCATTGCCGATCAGCAGCAGGTTGCCGGGATCGACCGGCATGCCGAAATGCTCGATTGCGCCGCCGATGCCTGAGATGGCCGCGGGAATCACGTCGCGGCGGTCGGCGATCGCCGAGGCCCCGAACACGATCACCAGTTCCGCGCCGAGGCCGAGCAACTCCTTGATCGACGCCGCCAGATCGGCCTCGTCATGCGGCACGCGGCGCTCGGCGATGATGGCAGCACCGGCGGGCGCCAGCCGCTCCGCGGTCACCCGCAAGGTCTTTTCCATCACCTTCGGCGCCAGCCCCGGCAGCAAGGTCGAGACGATGCCGACGCGTTTGATCACATAGGGCGCGACCCGCAGCCCGCCGCCGCTGGCCGCGGCCACCGCCGCATCGCGCAGCGTCGCTTCGACGCCGAACGGAATCAGTTTGACGGTTGCGATCATCTCGCCTTCGACCACCGGCTTGAAGGCGGCAAGCGTGGCAAAGGTGATGGCTTCGTCGACGCCGTTGATGCGGTCGACCTTGGCGCGGTCGACCACCAGCACGCCGGCCTTGGCCGCGAACAGATTGGCGCGGCCGGTGAAGGCGCGCTCGACATGCACGCCGTCGCCGGCGACGGCTTGCGCAATGCTGGCGGCGGCGGCGTCTTCGGAGACGTCACCGTCCTCGAGCCGCACCACGACGATTTCCTTGACGCCGGCCTTGTTGAGCGCCTCGACCTCGGCGGCGCCGATGGTGGTGCCCTTCTTGAGCACCAGCGATCCCTGACGCAGGGTGTGGACGGTGACGCCGCCGACCGCGTCGGCCGGACTGGCGGGACCGAACTTCATGCCGCCTTTTCCGCTTTTTCCCTGGGCAGACGCAGCTGCGCGGTGATCTCGGCCATGATCGCCACCGCGATCTCGGACGGCGACACCGCGCCGATCGGCAGGCCGATCGGCGCGTGAATGCGGGCGATGTCGCCATCCTTGGCGCCTTGCGCCCTCAGGCGTTCGCCGCGCTTGGCGTGAGTCTTTCGCGAGCCGAGCGCGCCGATATAGAAACAATCGCGCTCGAACGCATGCAGCAGCGCCGGATCGTCGATCTTCGGATCGTGCGTCAGCGCCACGAACGCCGTGTAGTGATCGACATTGAGCGGCGGCAGCGCCACGTCGGGCCATTCCGCGATCAGCGGCACATCCGGAAACCGCTCGGGGCTCGCAAACGCGGTGCGCGGATCCACCACGGTGACGTCGTAGTCGAGCGAGCGCGCCAGCGGCGCCAGCGCCTGGCTGATATGAACCGCGCCGACGATCACGAGTTTTGCGGTCGGCGCATAGACATTGAGAAACAGTTTCTTGCCGCCGACCTCGATGGTGCCGCTCTTGCCCATCCGCAACTGTTTTGAAAGATCGTCGCGCAGCGGATCGGCTGGCGATGTCGGCGGCCTTGACCAGCCGCTGCTCGCCATTCTCGGTATCGGTGACGATGATCACCGGCCGCCGCGCGGCGCGTTCGACGTTGACGGCCTTGAGCGTCTCGAGCTTCACGACTGGCCCACCTTCTCGACGAACACGCGGATGGTGCCGCCGCAGGACAGGCCGACATTCCACGCGGTCTCGTCGGCGACGCCGAATTCCAGCATCTTCGGCTTGCCGCTGGCGATGACGTCGAGCGCCTCGGTGACCACGGCGCCCTCGACGCAGCCGCCGGACACCGAGCCCAGAAAGGTGCCGTCATCGTTGATCACGAGGCTGGAGCCGGCCGGGCGCGGCGCCGAACCCCAGGTTTCGACCACGGTGGCGAGGGCGACGCCGTGGCCGGCCTTCTGCCAGTCCTCAGCCGCTTTGAGAATGTCTTCGTCGCGATTGAGCATGGGAGCCTCTTTCAAGCTGTCTTCAGGCGGCGGATCGAATCAGGCTGCGGTGGTGCATCGGCGCCGCCGAGGAGAGTGCCGAGATCAGCGCCTCCATTGAACTCAAATTATGTACCGGGCGGAATTCGTCAACGTGCGGCAGCATCATTTTGATGCCCTGGGCCTTGGCCTCGAAGCCGCCATAGCGCAGCAGCGGGTTGAGCCAGATCAGGCGGCGGCACGATCTGTGCAGCCGGTCCATCTCGAACGCCAGTTTGGCGTCGGCCTCGCGCTCCAGCCCGTCGGAGATCAGCAGCACGATGGCGCCCTGCCCGAGCACCCGCCGGCCCCACAATTTGTTGAAGGAGTGCAGCGAGGTGGCGATGCGGGTGCCGCCGGCCCAGTCCTCCACCGCCGACGAACAGCTCGCCAGCGCCTCGTCGGGATCCCGCGCCCGCAAGGACCGCGTCACATTGGTCAGCCGCGTGCCGAACAGAAACACCGACACCCGCTTGCGCGCATCGGTGATGGCATGGAGGAAATGCAGGAACAGCCGGGTATATTCGCTCATCGATCCCGAGATATCGAGCAGCGCCACGATCGGCGCCGGCTTGTCGATCCGCCCCAGCCGGCGGATATCGATGATCTCGCCGCCGGTGCGCAAGAGCCGCGCAGGGTACGGCGCATGTCCAGCCGCAAGCCCCGCGCATCGGGCTGATAGCGGCGGGTGCGCAATTCGGCCTGCGGCAATTTCATCTGGGCGATGGCGCGGGTGACGCTGGCGATCTCGGCCGCACTCATCTGCGCGAAATCCTTTTTCTGCAGCACTTCGCGGTCCGACACCGAAAGCCTGAGTTCCTGCTCCTGGGCCTGCGGCGCCTCGCTCATCTGCGGTTGCGACATCGCCTCCTGGACCCGGCGCGAGGCCGGCGGCGGCTTTTTCCTGGCGTGCTCGGGCAGCGGCACCGAATCCAGCATGTTCTTCCACTCGTCGGCGGCGCGGAAGAACAGGTCGAACGCCTGCGCGAAAATCAGCGCATGCTCGTGGCGCTTGACGAAGATGGCTTCGAGCGTGGTGAAGACATCGGCGCGGTTGCCGATCTCGATCACCTGCAGCGCGTTCAGGGCATCGATCACGGCACCGGGACCCACCGGAAGCCCGGCGGCGCGCAGCGCGCGGGCAAAGCCGATGACGTTGTCCGCCATCTGGCCGGTGGGTGGATTGAGGTGATCGATGGCCATCGGGGCTTACCGTCATTCCGGGGCGCGCGCAGCGCGAACCCGGAATCCAGAGATTGTTGCGCGAGATTCCGGGTTCGTCGCTGCGCGACGCCCCGGATACGTCGACGAACTAGCTCGCTCGTCGCTTCCTTCAAAACCTTCTGCAGCGTGTCGCCCTGCATCCGCGCGATGTCGTCCTGGTATTTCAGCAGCGCGCCGAGCGTATCGCCGACCACTTGCGGCGTCAGCGTGCGGGCGTCGAGTTCGGTCAGCGCGGTGGCCCAGTCGATGGTCTCGGCGACGCCGGGCGACTTGTAGAAATCCTGCTCGCGCAATGCCTGCACGAAGCCGACCACCTGCTGCGACAGTTTGGCGGAAATGCCGGGCACGCGCGATTTCACGATCGCGAGCTCGCGCTCGGCCGAGGGATAATCCACCCAGTGATAGAGACAGCGGCGTTTCAGCGCGTCGTGAATTTCGCGGGTGCGGTTCGAGGTGACGATGACGATCGGCGGCTGCGGCGCCTTGACGGTGCCGAGTTCGGGGATCGTCACCTGGAAATCGCTGAGAATTTCCAAAAGATAAGCCTCGAACGCCTCGTCGGCGCGGTCGAGTTCGTCGATCAGCAACACCGGCGCGCCGGCGACATCAGGCTCCAGCGCCTGCAACAGCGGCCGCTTGATCAGATAGCGCTCGGCGAAAATATCGCTGGAGAGCTGCGCGCGATCGGTATCGCCGGCCGCTTCCGCAAGCCGGATCGCGATCATTTGCGCCGCGCTGTTCCACTCATAGACCGCGGAGGCGACGTCGAGGCCCTCGTAGCATTGCAGCCGGATCAGCTTTCGCCCCAATGCCGCCGACAGCACTTTTGCGATTTCGGTCTTGCCGACGCCGGCCTCGCCTTCCAGAAACAGCGGCCGGCCCATCCGCAGCGACAGATAGGTCACCGTGGCCAGCGAACGCTCCGCGAGATAGCCGCGCGAGGTCAGCAGCTCGAGCATGCCATCGACAGATTTAGGCAGCGCCGATGCACTCATGAGCGAACCAATCTTGATGCGGCAGGCGGCGGCAATATCACGTTTTGGCGGTCGCGGCCTCGACAGCGCGGCGCGTCAGCACCGCGATCAGATGCGCGCGATATTCGGCGCTGCCATGCAGGTCGCTGTTCAACCCGTCCGACGGCACCGACAGACCGTCGAGCACCTTGTGCGAGAAGCGCTTCTTCAGGGCTTCCTCGAACGCGGTGACGCGGAATACGCCCTCGGAGCCGGCGCCGGTGACGGCGACGCGGACATCCGCCGGACGCTTGGCGACGAACACCCCGACCAGCGCGTAGCGCGAGGCCTGGTTGCGGAATTTGATGTAGGCGGCCTTCTTCGGCACCGGGAACATCACCTTGGTGATGATCTCGTCGCTCTCCAGCGAGGTCGTGAACAACCCCTGGAAGAATTCTTCGGGCTTCAGGCGGCGCTTGTTGGTGACGATGGTGGCGCCGAGCGCGAGGCAGGCGGCCGGATAGTCGGCGGTGGGATCGTTGTTGGCGAGCGAGCCGCCGATGGTGCCCTTGTGGCGCACCGCGGGATCGCCGATCAGGCCGGCCAGTTCGGCCAGCGCCGGGATCGCCTCGCCGACGATGGCCGAGGTGGCGACCGCGTTGTGGGTCGCGGTGGCGCCGATCACCAGCGAACGGCCCTTCATCTCGATGCCGTCGAGCCCCTCGATATGGGAAAGATCGACCAGATGCGGCGGGCTGGCGAGCCGCTGCTTCATGACCGGCAACAAGGTATGGCCGCCGGCGATCACCTTGGCGTCTTCATTCTTGACCAGGAGATTGGCGGCCTGCCGCACCGTCGCCGGGCGATGATATTTGAATTCGTACATGAGGTATCCCTAATCGCCGTGCGCTGACGTCGGTTACGCGAGATCGGAGTTCGCCATCGCCTTGGCGCCGGCGGCGATCGATTGGACGATGTTCTGATAGCCGGTGCAGCGGCACAGATTGCCTTCGAGCTCTTCGCGGATGGTGTGGTCGGAGAGATCGTGGCCCTTGCGGTGGACGAGATCGACCGCGGTCATGATCATGCCCGGCGTGCAGAAGCCGCATTGCAGGCCGTGATGCTCGCGGAACGCCTCCTGCATCGGATGCAGCGGCGCGCCGTCGGCCGCCAGCCCCTCGATGGTCTTGACCTCGTGGCCGTCAGCCATCACCGCGAGCGTGGTGCAGGCTTTGACCGCCTTGCCGTCGACATGCACGACGCAGGCCCCGCATTGCGAGGTGTCGCAGCCCACATGGGTGCCGGTCAGGCGCAGATTCTCGCGCAGAAACTGCACCAGGAGGGTGCGGGGGTCGATATTGGCGTTGACGGGATTGCCGTTCACAACAAGGGAAATTTTGGCCATTCAGCACTCTCTTCATCTGCGCTGCTGCATTGCACAGCAGCACAGTCATTAAAACCATTCCAAAGCCATAATATGGGCCATCCCGGCAATGAGCAACCTCACCTTGGGCATGGCTTGATATGACTTATGGGGAGTCTGCCGGGATTATCCCTGCACTGCCTTGGCGAAATTCGCAAAAAATTCATCGGCCAGTTTCTTGGCCGAACCGTTGATCAGCCGCTGCCCGAGCTGGGCCAGCTTGCCGCCGATCTGCGCCTCGACATTGTAGGTCAGCAGCGTGCCGCCGTCCTTGTCGGCCAGCGCCCACCGTGGCGCCGCCCTTGGCGAAGCCGGCGACACCGCCCTCGCCCTCGCCCGAGATCCTGTAGCCGTTGGGCGGGTCGAGATCGCTCAGCGTGACCCGGCCTTTGAAGCGCGCCGATACCGGCCCGACCTTCATCTTGGCGACCGCGCGAAAACCGTTGTCGTCGGTTTTCTCCAGTTCCTCGCAGCCGGGGATGCAGGCCTTGAGCACCTCGGGATCGTTCAACTTGGTCCACACCGCCTCGCGCGGCGCCGCAAGCTGGACTTCGCCGTTCATCGTCATGGCCATAGGGTGCCTCCGGGGTCGCTTCGCCTGTTGCCCCCAAGTAAAGCACAGCAGGCCCAAAAGGAAGGGCGCTATTGACCGGTGAGCGATGCATATTCGCAGCGCAACAGCGTTGCCGGCGATTTGGGCCTTGCCTCTAAAAGGACTTGCGCTTTGGGATTGGCAGAGGCCGGCGGGGATGGTTAGGTCGCGCACATCATGAGCACTTCCCTTTCGCCCCTGCTCGCACCCATGCTGTCGAGCGCCGCCATGCGCGCCGTCTGCGACGATCTCGCATGCCTCCAGCACATGCTCGATTTCGAAGCAGCGCTCGCGCGCGCCGAAGCGGCCACCGGCGTCATCCCGGCCAGCGCGGCCGATCCGATCGCCAAAGCCTGCAAGGCGGAGGCGTTCGATCTCGCTGCCTTGGCCGAGGCCGCCACGCGCTCCGGCAATCTTGCGATCCCGCTGGTCAAGGCGCTCACCGCCAGCGTCGCCAGGACAGACGCCGTTGCCGCGCGCTACGTGCATTGGGGCGCCACCAGCCAGGACGTGATCGATACCGCCACCATGCTGACCCTGCGCGCCGGCATCGATGCCCTGCTGGGGGATATCGACCGCGCCGTCGCCGGCTTTGCCAAACTGGCGCGGCAGCATCGCGACACGCCGATGGTCGCGCGCACCTGGCTGCAGCATGCCTTGCCGATGCCGTTCGGGCTGAAGCTCGCGGAATATGCCGCTGCGTTGCACCGCTCGCGCGCGCGGCTGCGGCGGCTGCGCAGCGAGGCGCTGGTGCTGCAATTCGGCGGCGCCGCCGGCACCCTGGCCGCGCTCGGCGACAAGGGATTGCTGGTCGCGGAAAGACTGGCGCAGGAACTCGAAGCTGACGCTGCCGGACGCGCCATGGCACACCCATCGCGACCGCATCGCGGAAGCCGCCTCGGTGTTCGCGATTCTGGCCGGAAGCTGCGGCAAGATCGCCCGCGACATCCAGTTGATGATGCAGACCGACGTTGCCGAAGCGTTCGAGCCGTCAGGCGAAGGCCGCGGCGGCTCCTCCACCATGCCGCACAAGCGCAACCCCGTCGCTGCCGCGACCGCGCTGGCCGCCGCCACCATGGCGCCTGGCCTCGCGGCGACGATTTTCGCAGCGCAAGTGCAGGACCATGAGCGCAGCGCCGGACCATGGCACGCCGAATGGCCGACCTTGCCGATGCTGCATGCTGGTCACCTCGGGCGCGCTGGCCGCAACCGTCGATATCGCCGAAGGGCTGGAAGTCGATGCAGCGCGCATGCGCGTCAACCTCGACGCCACCGGCGGGCTGATCATGGCCGAAGCGGTCACGTTCGCGCTGGCGGAAAAGATCGGCAAGAGCGAGGCCCATCATCTGATGGAGGCCGCGAGCAAGAAGGCGGTCGCCGAGAAGAAGGACCTGCGCGACGTGCTGGCGGCGGATGCAAAGATCAGCGCCCATCTCGGCGCCGACAAACTGACAAAACTGTTCGAGCCGATGGGCTATCAGGGCGCCTCGCAAGCCCTGATCGACCGCCTGCTCGCGACGCTGGATGAGAAATGAGAATTACGGCAACCACAGTCAAAACTGTCGCCCGGCTTGACCGGGCAATCCAGTACGCCGCGGCTCCTCGACCTATCTCAAACGTCTCTGGAATACTGGGTCGCCCGGTCGAGGCCGGGCGATGACAGCGGTGTTTGTTTAACGCGCAATGACGAAATAACACTCTAGAAGACGGAAATCTCCCATGCCGATGATCGATGCCGACGGTTGCCTGCTCAACGTATCGGTCGAAGGCCGCGACGGCGGGCCGACCCTGATGCTGTCGAATTCGCTGGGCTGCAGCTTGCAGATGTGGGAGCCGCAGATGAAGGCGCTCACGCAGGTTTTTCGGGTGATCCGCTATGACCGGCGCGGCCATGGCAAATCCGGCGTGCCGCCCGGCCCCTATTCGATGGAGCGCTTCGGCCGCGATGTGCTGGCGATCCTCGACGATCTCAACATCGAGAAGGTGCATTGGTGCGGGCTGTCGATGGGCGGCATGGTCGGACAGTGGCTCGGCGCCAACGCCCCCGAGCGATTCGATCGCGATCATTCTCGCCAACACCGCCTGCCACTATCCCGACCCGACCAACTGGCACAACCGCATCAAGGCGGTGAAGGAAGGCGGCATCGCCGCGGTCGCCGATACCGTCATCGCGGGCTGGCTGACCGCGGATTTCCGCGAGCGCGAGCCGCAGGTGACGGCGAATCTGAAGGCGATGCTGCTGGCGACGCCCGGTGCAGGGCTATCTCGCCTGCTGCGAAGCGCTGAGCACGCTCGATCAGCGCGCGCTGTTGCCCAAGATCAAAAGCCCGACGCTGGTGATCGCCGGCCGCCACGACGTGGCGACGCCGGTCGCGGCCGGCGAGTTCATCCGCAGCCAGATCCCGGGCGCGGCCTTGACGATTCTCGACGCCGCGCATATTTCCAACGTGGAACAGGCGCACGCCTTCACCGACGCCGTGGTCGGATTTTTGACGCAACGCTGACAGCAACCGTCATTCCGGGGCGATGCAACGCATCGAACTACGCCGGAAGTCTCGAGATTCCGGGTCTGGTCCTTCGGACCATCCCGGAATGACGAACTCAGATTAGTTTTCGTTTCGCTACTAAGAGGAGGACTTCAATGGACGATCAACAACGCCGCGACGCCGGCATGGCCCAGCGCCGCAAAGTGCTCGGCGATGCCTGGGTCGACAAATCGGCCGCCAACACCAATTCGTTCAACGCCGATTTCATCGACCTGATCACGCGCCATGCCTGGGCCGATATCTGGACCCGGCCGCATTTCGAGGAGCGTACCCGCCGCGTGCTGGTGATCGGGACGCTGTTGGCGCTATGCCAATGGGATGAATTTCGCCTGCATGTGCGCGCGGCGCTGACCGAAGGCGGCTTCACGCCCGACGACATCAAGGAGATCATCCTGCAGCAGGCGATCTATTGCGGCGTGCCCGCGGCCAATCATGCCGTCAAGGAAGCCTCAACGGTGCTGCGGGAATTGGGACTGCTGAAGGGATAGATCGCCGGACGCGGCGCTGCGCTCGATTTGCGGCAAGGGCTGCGCGGGGCGTTCGACCAGCAGCACGATCGCGGTGCCGAGCAGCATCAACAATTCGGTCGCGTGCAGCCGAAGTGCGGCGGTCTCGCCGACCTGCGATGCCATCACCATGCTGGCGAAGCTGATCACGCTGCCGATCGCCAGCGCCATGCGCCAGCGCCTCGTCGCAGCCGCCGCTCTTGCGGATCGCGGGGCGGGTGAGGAAAAACACGAAGGTCGCGAAAAACGCGACGACGGTGAGCTTGCCCAGCGCCAGCAACCAGGCGAAGCGAACCGTGGCCATCGCCGCCAATTGCAGGTGATCGCTGACGAACAAGCGCGACCGAAATATTCGGCCGCTCATAAAAGCCGTGGATCGGCGAAATCATGATCTTGAAAGCGACGATGGTCCAGGTCGGAACGAAATAAGCCGCCAGCAGCGCGCCGTTGAATGAACTGATCCGCCAGTCGGTCGACATGTCGCTTCCCGCTCGTCCGCGAAGTCCCCAAAACGGAGCAGCGGCATTGCAGGCGAGGTAACTCGCTTAAACTGCGACCGGCAATTTAAACCATTTGTTTACCTTAACGGGGCCGGCGGGACCGACGCAGCCGCCAAAGAAAAATCCCGCCTTTCGGCGGGACCTTCCTTGCTCTCACTCAAACTGCGTCCGAACTAGCGGTCCGTCTGCTGGTCGGGGTTCGGCTTCTGGCCCGGCTGACGATTGGGGTCCTGCTGTTGCTGCCCGGGCTTTTGCCCGCCGCCCTGCTGCTGGCCGGGCTTCTGGCCCGGGTTCTGGTTCTGCTGGCCCGGATTCTGGTTCTGATTGGTCATTCGGGATCTCCCTGGTTTGAACGTAGTCGGAAATAACCGAAAGGTCCGAAGTTGGTTTCAGGAAAATTCCGGTTCCGCCGGGATCATTGCGTGGCGATGGCTTGTCGCAAATGTGGCTCCGGAACCGGGAGGCGAAACTACCTATGTACAAGCCCTTTAAGCCGCACCTCGCGCTGTTGCCGCCCCCGGTTCCCGCTGTTAGAAAATGACACGACGCGTCGTTCCGGCTGCCGGGGGCCATCGCCGCGGAATAAAGTGAGCGCTTCGGTACGGCAAACCGGGACAAACTTGCCGGAAATGCTCCAAACAACGGCAGCGCATGGACTATTTCGCCCAGCAACTCATCAACGGCATGGTGCTCGGCTCGATCTACGGCCTGATCGCCATCGGCTACACCATGGTCTATGGCATCGTCGGCATGATCAATTTCGCCCATGGCGATATTTTCATGATCGGCGGCTTTATCGCGCTGATCACCTTCCTGATCCTGGTCTCGTTCGGCCTGACCGTGGTTCCCGTGATCCTGCTGATCGTGCTGCTGGTATCGATGGCGATCACCGCGCTTTATGGCTGGACCGTGGAGCGCATCGCCTACCGGCCGCTGCGGCACTCGTTCCGCCTCGCCCCGATGCTGTCGGCGATCGGCATGTCATTCGTGCTGACCAATTATTCGCAGGTGGCGCAGGGCGCGCGGGTCAAGCCGGTGCCGCCGATCATCACCGGCGGCTATACCCTGCATGAAGGCCCCGGCGGCTTCGTGGTGCAGCTCTCCAATGTGCAGATCATCGTCGTGGTCACCACCGTGGTGCTGCTGGCGATCTTCACCTGGCTGGTGGCGCGAACCAGGCTTGGCCGCGACATGCGCGCCTGCGAGCAGGACCAGACCATGGCGGCGCTGCTCGGGGTCGACGTCGACCGCACCATCTCGATGACGTTCGTGATCGGCGCCGCACTCGCCGCGGTCGCGGGCATGATGTACCTGCTTTATTACGGGCTGGTGGATTTCTTCATGGGCTTTGTCGCCGGCATCAAGGCGTTCACCGCCGCCGTGCTCGGCGGCATCGGCTCGTTGCCCGGCGCGATGCTGGGCGGACTTGCTGATCGGCCTGATCGAGACGCTGTGGTCGGCGTATTTCTCGGTCGAATACAAGGACGTCGCCGCGTTCTCGATCCTGATCGTGGTGCTGATTTTCCTGCCCACAGGCCTGCTCGGCCGGCCCGAAGTTGAAAAAGTTTGACGGCCGGCGGCGTGACAGCACCCGCGTCCGATCGAGCGCCGGCTTCGCGCGCGGCCGGCATCGCCTTCATCTTCAAGAAAGCCCTGATCAGCGCGCTGGTGGCGCTGGTGCTGTTTTCGCTGATGATCGGCATTCGCACCGAGGCCGGCCCGGAAGGCCAGCTGGTTTACTGGACCCGGTTCGGCGACCTCGCCGCCATGGTCGCGGCCGTGTTCGGCGGCAGCATCGTCGTTGAATTGCTGCGGCAATGGTGGGGGCCGGTCGGCACCGTCAGGATCGTGCCGCCGAAGGTGCAGAGCTCGCTTGCGCTGGCGCGCCGCGGCATCGCGCCGGTGCTGCTGATCTTCACCTTTCTGCTGCCGGTGATTTTCTACGAGCAGCGCTACATCCTCGATCTCGGCATTCTGGTGCTGACCTATGTGATGCTGGGATGGGGACTGAACGTGGTGGTCGGCCTCGCCGGGCTGCTCGATCTCGGCTATGTCGCGTTCTACGCGGTCGGCGCCTATTCCTACGCGCTGCTGGCGACCAACTTTGGGCTTTCATTCTGGGTCTGCCTGCCGCTCGCCGGCATCCTCGCGGCGTTCTGGGGCGTGCTGCTGGGCTTTCCGGTACTGCGGCTGCGCGGCGACTATCTCGCCATCGTCACGCTGGCCTTCGGCGAGATCATCCGCCTCGTCCTCATCAACTGGCAGAGCCTGACCGGCGGCCCGAACGGCGTCACCGGCATTCCGCGGCCGACCTTGTTCGGCATCCCGCTGACGCCGGGCGATGACGGGCTTGCCGCCATGCTCGGCATCGAATTCTCGCCGACCCATCGCATCGTGTTTCTGTTCTACCTGATCCTGGCGCTGGCGCTGCTGACCAACTGGGTGACGATCCGGCTGCGCCGGCTGCCGATCGGCCGCGCCTGGGAAGCCCTGCGCGAGGATGAAGTCGCCTGCCGCGCGCTCGGCATCAACACCACCACCACAAAACTGACGGCATTCGCGACCGGCGCCATGTTCGGCGGCTTCGCCGGCGCCTTCTTCGCCACGCGGCAGGGTTTCATCAGTCCGGAATCCTTCACCTTCCACGAATCGGCGCTGGTGCTGGCGATCGTCGTGCTCGGCGGCATGGGGTCGCAGCTCGGCGTCGCCCTTGCCGCACTGGCCATGATCGGCGGCTTCGAGCTGTTCCGCGGGCTCGAGCAGTACCGCATGCTGGTGTTCGGCGGAGCGATGGTGCTGCTGATGATCTGGCGGCCGCGCGGGCTGATCGGCCACCGCGCGCCGACCGTGTTCCTGCGGCACAGCCACGCCATCTCATCCGACCTCGTCAAAGAGGGGCACGGATGAGCGGCGATCACATCCTCCACGTCGATCGTCTGTCGATGCGTTTCGGCGGCATCGTCGCCGTCAACGACCTGTCGTTTGGCGCCGAGCGGCGCAAGATCACCGCGCTGATCGGCCCGAACGGCGCCGGCAAGACCACCGTGTTCAACTGCATCACCGGCTTCTACAAGCCGACCAGCGGCGCGCTGCGGCTGACGCATGATAATGGCGCCGAGATCCGGCTCGAGCGGCTGAACGATTTTCGGATCTCCAAGCAGGCGAAGGTGGCGCGCACCTTCCAGAACATCCGGCTGTTTCCCGGCATGACCGCGCTGGAAAACCTGATGGTCGCCCAGCACAATGCGCTGATGCTGGCCTCGGGCCTGACTTTTCTCGGGCTGATCGGCGCGCCGTCCTGGCGGGTCGCCGAAAAGCGCGCGATCGATCTGGCGCGGCTCTGGCTCGACCGCATCGGCCTGCTCGAGCGCGCCGACGATGCCGCCGGCAACCTGCCCTATGGCGATCAGCGCCGCCTCGAAATCGCGCGCGCGATGTGCACCGAACCCGCACTGCTGTGTCTCGACGAACCGGCCGCCGGACTGAACGCGCGCGAAAGTGCGGCGTTAAGCGAAATGCTGCTCTCGATCCGCGCCGAGCACGGCACCTCGATCCTGCTGATCGAGCACGACATGTCGGTGGTGATGGAGATTTCCGACCACATCGTGGTGATGGATTACGGCGTCAAGATCGCCGAAGGCACGCCGCAGGAAATCCGCGACGACCCCAAGGTGATCGCGGCCTATCTCGGCGCCGACGAGGAAGAAGCCATCGCGGTGATGGAGAGCGGAACGTGACCGCGTCCTCGCCAACCCCTGCTCGCGATCCGCGGCCTGCGGGCCGCCTACGGCAAGATCGAGGCGCTGAAGGGCGTCGATCTCGAAATCAACAGCGGCGAGATCGTCACCCTGATCGGCGCCAACGGCGCCGGCAAGTCGACGCTGATGATGACGATCTTCGGCAAGCCGCGCGCCCGCGCCGGATCGATCCGGTTCGACGGCCGCGACATCACCGATTTGCCGACCCACGAGATCGCGCGGCTGCGTATCGCCCAATCGCCGGAAGGCCGCCGGATTTTCCCGCGCATGAGCGTCGCGGAAAACCTGCAGATGGGCGCCGACGCCACCGACTGCAGCGAAGCCGAGCGCAGCCGCCGGGCTGGAGCGCGTGCGTGGCGCTGTTTCCGCGGCTGAAGGAAAGGATGACGCCAGCGCGGCGGCACCCTGTCCGGCGGCGAGCAGCAGATGCTGGCGATCGGCCGCGCCCTGATGAGCCGCCCGCGCCTGTTGATGCTGGACGAGCCCTCGCTCGGTCTGGCCCCGCTGATCGCGCGGCAGATTTTCGACGCCATCCGGACCCTGAACCGGCAGGACGGCCTCACCGTGCTGATCGTCGAGCAGAACGCCAATCATGCGCTGCGGCTGGCCCATCGCGGCTATGTCATGGTCAACGGCCTCATTACGCTGAGCGGAACCGGCGCCGAGCTGCTGCAGCGCCCGGAAATCCGCGCCGCCTATCTGGAAGGCGGCCGGCGGGGGTAACGTCCGGACACCTGCCCGGGCTGCGGCGAACGGCTGCTGGCCTTGGCTCGAAATTTGCCGATGACTTCCGGGCAAAATCAGCCGACAATGGCGCGACTTTCGACCCCGGCGGCCCGCCGGGTACTTCCCGTAGTGATCACCCCGCGAGGACTCCTCATGAAATCTTTGAAGCTCATCGGCCTGGCATTGGGCGCGTCGCTTGCGCTGTCGACAACAGCGCTTGCGCAGGACATCACCGATTGCGGTGGCGGGCCCGATGACGGGCGGCGAATCCGCGTTCGGCCGCCAGATGAAGAACGGCGCCGAACAGGCGGTGGCCGATATCAACGCCGCCGGCGGCGTGCTCGGCAAGAAGCTCGCATTGCAGGTCGGCGACGATGCCTGCGATCCGAAGCAGGCGCGCTCGGTGGCGGAAAAATTCGCCAGCGCCAAGATCCCGTTCGTTGCGGGTCATTTCTGTTCGTCGTCGTCGATCCCGGCTTCGGAAGCCTATGCCGACGGCAACGTGCTGCAGATCACGCCGGCCTCGACCAATCCGCTGTTCACCGAACGCAAGCT
The DNA here is from genome assembly GCA_963742695.1 of uncultured Alphaproteobacteria bacterium. Taxonomy (GTDB): domain Bacteria; phylum Pseudomonadota; class Alphaproteobacteria; order Rhizobiales; family Xanthobacteraceae; genus Bradyrhizobium. Next base: position 90,062 of record CAVUNF010000042.1, on the reverse strand, counting down.
CTGGAACGTGGCACGCGTCTGCGGCCGCGACGATCAGCAGGGCCTGGTTGCCGCCGACTACATCGCCAAGAATTACAAGGGCAAGAACGTCGCCATCCTCAACGACAAGACCACCTACGGCAAAGGCCTCGCCGACGAGACCAAGAAGGCGCTCAACAAGGCCGGCGTCACCGAAAAGATGTTCGAATCCTACAACAAGGGCGACAAGGACTTTAACTCGATCGTCTCGCGCCTCAAGCGCGACAATATCGACCTCGTCTTTGTCGGCGGCTACCATCAGGAAGCCGGCTTGATCCTGCGACAGATGCGCGATCAGGGCCTCAAGAGCGTGCTGATGGCGGGCGACGCCATGAACGACAAGGAGTTCGCCTCGATCGCCGGGCCGGCCGCAGAAGGCACACTGTTCACCTTCGGCCCCGACCCGCGCAACAAGCCCACCGCAAAGGCCATCGTCGAGAAGTTCAAGGCCAAGAACATCGATCCCGAAGGCTACACGCTCTACACCTACGCCGCGATGCAGGTCTGGACCAAGGCGGTGGCGAAGGTCGGCTCGACCGATCCGAAGAAGGTGATGGAAGCCATCAAGGCCGGCGAGTGGGACACCGTGCTCGGCAAGATGGAGCTTTGATGCCAAGGGCGACATCAAGGCGATCGACTATGTCGTCTACAAGTGGGACGCCAAGGGCAACTACACCGAGATCAATCCGAAGGGGTCGTAAGGCCCAAGAGGTCTGACCAACAGGCTGATCTGATTGCAAGTTGACGTTCAACGCCCCGGTTCGCCGGGGCGTTTTTCGTTCGATGGCTCGCGATTGACGGCAGCTGCCTACTGCGCCGCGGCAGCGGGCCGCCGAGCAGGCCCACACGCCGCTTCGATCGCGCGCACCAGTTCGTTCGGCCGAAACGGCTTCTGCAGACAGACGACGTCGGCCAGTTCGGGCGATCCGGTGACGAAGTCGAGCGTCGTCATGCCCGATATCGCGACGATCGGCAAACCCGGGACGCGTTCACGCAGCATCGTGATGACGTCGAAACCGTTGGTTCCCTGCAGGAAGATATCGACGATCGCCAGATCGAAGCTCGACTCGTCGAACGCCTTCAGCGCCGGCCGTCGCCGCTGGCGGCCTCGACGATCTCGAAATGATGGACCCGCAGCACGATGGAGATCATCGCGCGGACGTCGGACTGGTCGTCGATGACGAGAATGCGGGGCATAGGGAATCCCGGATAGGCTTCCAACCAGCCTACACCGGGACCTCGGATTTGCGGTCAACGCCCGCGGCAGATATTCCGCGTGTCAGTAAAGATGCGGTTACTGCCCAGTATGCCCTTGCCTTCCGGCCCGATCTGCGGCTCCATTAACGAATATGTAACCTTGGGTTGAAGCCACGGATCGTCGGGATAGCCATGGCGAGCATTCGCCATGATGATCGATCCGCGCAGCGAAGGCACGCGAAACTATTGCTCCCGCTCGATATTGGTCTATCGACTGATAGGCAGATCCGGCGAATGCGTTATGGTGCGATGTCCATGCCGGTTGCAGGAGACGACAGTGCAGGTAGATAGCGATCGCGGCGTCTTCCTTTCCACCTTGCCGGCGACAGGCCGCGATCGGACGGTCGCGCTCTGCCGTTGTCGGCGTCTCGTCGGTTCTGTTCGTGTGCGCCGTGCCGTTTGCCGGCATGCCGCTTGCCCCGATTCCGGCTTTCGTTGCGAGCTATCAATCCGCGCTCGCGATCAACGATCTGATCACCGCGATCCTGTTGTTTTCGCAATTCGGCATTTTGCGGTCGCGGGCGCTGCTGCTGCTTGCGAGCGGCTACCTGTTCACCGCAGCCGCGGCGATCGCCCACGCCCTGACCTTTCCCGGGCCTGTTCGCGCCGGCCGGGCTGTTCAATGCCGGTTCGCAGACCACCGTCTGGCTCTACATGGTCTGGCACGGCGGATTTCCCGTTCTGGTGCTCGGCTATGCGCTGCTGAAGGACAAGGATGGCGGCGCCACCATACGGGGATCGGCCGGCAGCGCGATCCTCGGAAGCGTCATCGCGGTCGGCGTCGCGATATCGGCCGTGGTCTGGATCGTCACCGGCCAGCACGACCTGCTGCCGACACTGCTGAGCGGCGGGCGCTATACGCCCACCATGATCGGCGTGGTGTCGGCGGTATGGTCGCTCAGCCTCGCAGCCCTGCTGGTGCTGTGGTTCCGGCGGCCGCATTCGGTGATCGACGTCTGGCTCATGGTGGTGCTGTGCGCCTGGCTGTTCGACATCGCGTTGTCGGCGATCCTCAACGTCGCCAGATTCGATCTGGGCTTCTATGCCGGCCGGATCTACGGACTGTGCGCGGCAAGTTTCGTTCTGGCGGTATTGCTGGTCGACAACGTCGGCCTGCAGGCCCAGTTGTCCGCGCTGCTCAAGGGGCTGCGCCGACAGGCCGCCTTCGACAGGGATCATTATAGCGAACGCGAAAGCCTGTTCAGCGCCGTGGTGGAATCGTCCAACGATGCCATCATCACCAAGTCGCTCGACGGCACCATCACCGGCTGGAACCGGGCTGCCGAACGCCTGTTCGGATTTACCGCCGCCGAGGCGGTCGGCAATCGCATCGATATCATCGTCCCGCCCGACAAGCACGCCGAGGTGCGCGACATCATTCGCCGCAGCGCCAAAGGCGAGGCGATCGAACATCACGAAACCCTGCGGCTGCACAAGGACGGCCGCGAGGTGGATGTTTCGCTGAGCATCTCTCCGATCAGGTCGGTGGCGGGAGCGATCGTCGGCGTCTCCAAGACCGCGCGCGACATCGGCGAGAGCAAGCGGGCGCAGAAGGCGCTCAACCAGGAGATCGAGGAGCGGCGGCGCATTTTCGAGACCTCGCAGGACCTCATCCTCGTTTCGGACAGCGCAGGAAATCTGGTCCAGGTCAGCCCGAGCTCGCTGGCCATCCTGGGCTATCGGCCGGAGGAAATGATCGGGCACAGCGGGATCGACTTCATCCATCCCGACGATCTCGACAGTACGCGCGAGGAGATGCGGGCGGGGCGGCGCGGGCAGCAGATCCGCAACTTCGACGCCCGCTATGTCCACAAGGATGGCCGGGCCGTGATGCTGAACTGGATGGGCACCTGGTCGGAGCCGGTGCAGCGGCACTTCTTCGTTGGCCGCGATCTGACCGAGAAGCACGCGGCGGAAGCCCTGTTCCGCCAATCCCAGAAGATGGAAGCCGTCGGCCAGTTGACCGGCGGCGTCGCGCACGACTTCAACAATATTCTCACCGTCATCACCGGCACCATCGGAATCCTGAGCGAGGCCGTCGCCGATCGGCCGGAACTCGCGGCCATCGCCAGCATGATCGATGAAGCCGCCGAACGCGGCGCCGACCTGACCAGGCACCTGCTCGCATTTGCCCGCAAACAGCCGCTGCAGCCGCGCGAGGTCGACGTCAATGCGCTGATCCTCGAAACCGCGAAGCTGCTGCACCCGACGCTCGGCGAACATATCCAGATCGATCCGTTGCTGGCAGCGGACGCCTGGCCGGCGCTGGTCGACCCCAGCCAACTCACCACCGCCGTTCTCAACCTGGCGCTGAATGCCCGCGACGCCATGCCGAACGGCGGCAAGCTCGTGCTGGAAACCAACAACGTCTATCTCGATGAAGCCTATGCCGGCATGCACAGCGAGGTCACCGCCGGGAACTATGTCATGATCGCCGTCAGCGATACCGGCTCCGGCATTCCCGCCGCGGCACTGGAAAAGGTGTTTGATCCGTTCTTCACCACCAAGGAGGTCGGCAAGGGCACCGGCCTCGGTCTCAGCATGGTGTTCGGCTTCGTCAAGCAATCCGGCGGGCATATCAAGATTTACAGCGAGGAAGGCCACGGCACCACGGTCAAGGTCTACCTGCCGCGGGCAACCGGGCTCGATCAGACCGCCGCGGAGGTGCTGGCATCGTCGCACATCGAAGGCGGGCAACGAGGTGGTCCTGGTCGTCGAGGACGATGCACTGGTGCGCCGATATGTGATTACCCAGGTCGAGAGCCTTGGCTACACCACGCTGGAGGCGGCCAACGCCGCGGAAGCCTTGAACGTGATCGACAACGCCGCCACCATCGACCTGCTGTTCACCGACGTGATCATGCCGGGCGCCATGAACGGCCGCCAGCTGGTCGACGAGGCGCTGAAGCGGCGGCCCGCGCTCAAGACGCTGTTCACGTCGGGTTATACCGAGAATGCCATCGTTCATCATGGCCGCCTCGATTCCGGCGTGCTGCTGCTGGCCAAACCGTATCGCAAGGCCGACCTCGCCCGAATGATCCGCATGGCGCTCGACGGTTGAAGCATTTTCGGGACTGCTATATCCCCAACTGAGTATCGAGCCGGACACCCAACCTCGAAACGACCTGCCGGAGCTGTTCTTGAAAAATCTGCTCACCGATATTGCCGGCGTCCGCGTCGGTCACGCCGACGACGCCGCGCTGGCGTCCGGGGTGACCGCCGTCATCTTCGATACGCCGGCGGTGGCGGCGATCGACGTGCGCGGCGGCGGACCCGGCACCCGCGAGGGCTCGCTGCTCGACCTCGCCAATACCGTGGAGCAGATTCGACGGCATCGCGCTCGCGGGCGGCTCGGCGTTCGGGCTGGAGGCCGGCGGCGGGGTGCAGGCCTGGCTCGCCGAACAGGGCCGCGGCTTCCGGATACGCGGATGCCGTCATTCCGATCGTGCCCGGCGCGATCGTGTTCGATCTCCTGAACGGCGGCAACAAGGCCTGGGGACGTTTTGCGCCCTACCGCGAACTCGGCTACGCCGCGGCCGCCGCGGCAGGCACAGATTTCGCGCTCGGCAGCGCCGGCGCCGGGCTCGGCGCCACCACCGCGAACTTCAAGGGCGGGATCGGCTCGGCATCCGCGGCCACGGCAGGCGGCGTCAAGGTCGCGGCCCTCGCGGTGGTCAATGCGGTCGGCTCCGTCACGGTCGGCGATGGGCCGTGGTTCTGGGCGGCGCCGTTTGAAATCGGCGGCGAATTTGGCGGGCGCGGACTGCCGCCATCATTCACGCCGGACATGCTGGCGATGCGGCTCAAGGGTGGCGCTGCCGCGACATCGGTGGAAAACACCACGCTGGCCGTGGTCGTGACCGACGCCATCCTGACAAAACCACAGGCCAAGCGGCTGGCGATGATTGCGCAGACCGGATTTGCCCGCGCGATCTATCCGGTGCACGCGCCGCTCGACGGCGACGTGCTGTTTGCCGCCGCGACCTGCGAAAAGCCGATCGATCCCCTGGTCGGCCTGACCGAACTCGGCATGGTGGCGGCCAATGTCGTTGCCCGCGCCATCGCCCGCGGGGTCTATACGGCGACGGCGCTGCCCTTCCCGGCCGCGCTGCCGGCCTGGAAAGACCGTCACGGCTAGCAACGAAATTTTGGAAGGCGCGTTATCTCAGCGAGAGCGTCCGGGCCAATCGCCATGCCGTCCACAGCGATCCGCAATTTCTTCTATGATCCGGCCAAGTGCCAGCTATGGGTGACATTCGTCACCGGTCGGCGCTATATCTATGACGAAATTTCATCAGAGGTTTTCGACGCGTTCAAGACGGCGCCCTCACGCGGCACATTCTTCAATCGTGAAATCCGCGACCGCTATCCGTACCGCGAAGTCACGCGCGGAGCGCCCTGGCGGACGGCGAATTAGGTCAAGATCGAGCTGACATGATCAGGCAAGTCGAACAACGCGACGCGTCCGGTTTGGCGGCGGTGAGCATAGAAGTCTGGTTGACCACCTATGTCCGCGACGGCGTTAGCCCGCTATTTGCAGACTATGTTCTTTCCGAATTCACGGCGCAGAATTTTCGCAACGCGATCGCCGATCCCGATGTGGCAATCTGGGTCTCGGAAAACGGAACTGGAATTGATGGTTTCGTGACGGTTTGTTCGCAGGCCACGTCGCCACTGGCCGATTGCTCACCGCTGGAAATAACGACGCTGTATGTTCGGCCGACGCGCCAGTCGGGCGGAACAGGCGCCGCACTGTTGCGGCGTGCGCTGGCGTATTGCGGCGGACTCGGGGCCGAAAACGTCTGGCTGAAGGTCAGCGCCGAAAACAGCCGGGCCATCGACTTCTATCAGCGGCAGGGCTTCAACAAGATCGGTTCTACGAATTTTGAGATCGGCAATCTGGCTTACGAAAACTTTGTCATGAAGATAGAGCTTCGGCAGCCGGCCGGCTGAGCGGCTGCGCATCTGGACTGGCTTACACGAGAAAGGTCCGGGTAAAGCGTTCGCTGAAGATGCTTCAGGCGTTCATCCACGCGCTGGACGTGGAGGAAAACGACTCCATCTGGCGCGCAACCAACTGTTCCATCATCTTGTAGGATGATGTCGCGGCCCGGGATGCCGCCGCCGCGGGCGATGCCGTCGTTACCTTCGATCCATCGGGATAGGATGTCGTGGTCGAACCGTCGGCGTTGATCACCGAATTGCTGGATGCATTTTGCACAGCCTTGGCATTCGGTCCCTTGTTTCCGCCCGTTAGCGCCGACAACATTTCGTCGAGGCTGACTGCGCCGTCGCCATCCGCATCCAGCTTGCTGTGCACGCGATCGGCGTTGCCGATGTTGGTGCCGCCGGCGCCAAGGGCGCTCTCAAATTCCGATTTGGTGACCTGGCCGTCGCCGTCGGCATCAAGCTGCGCGAACAGGTCTTTCAGCAGGTCGGGCTTGTCGGTCGGCGCCGAATGGGCCGCCGCCGGTCGTCGACTGGCCTTGCGCGGCAAGCAGCGCGCTCATCGTGGCTGGCGATATCTGCGGAAAACCCTCAAGCCCGGAAGCCGGACTCGATTTTCCGGACATTGCCGTCCCGCCGAACATACCAGCGAACGGATCGGACGATTTCTGGCCGGCGGGTTTGCCGGAGGACGATTTCGACGGGGACAGTGACTGGAGCAGCATGTCCAGGGCGGACGACGCGGCGCTAGCGGCAAGCAGCATGACAGAACTCCAACAACTGACCGCTCAGCGCGGCTCTCAATTCCACGCCGATTGATCAGCAAATGCCGTGCCATCGCGAAAAGCCCGCTAAACACGGGCTTTTCACACCCTCACCGCCTCCCGCATCCGGCAATTGATGCCGTTGCGGCAGAATTTTCCGCCCAGTCGCGCTGATTCGTCTCGCCAGTGCCGCACGCATCGCGCCAACAAAAACGCCGCCCTTGCGGGCGGCGTGCTTAGGAACCTGTCCGCCAGTCGGCGTATCGCTAGTCGGCTTGGCTCAAGCTCAATATAGCGATCCGCCGAGCGGCGATAGCGGCGGCTCTCCCGACGCACCTCGTTGCGGCTGTTGTAGTAGGGATTGACGTCGCAATAAGCGCGACGCCCGGAGGCCGTCGCCTGGCACTGTGCATACGAGTTGAAACTGCAGTCCCCGATCGGCGAAAGCCACTGCGCCCCCTTGATGCAGTATGGATAGTTCCCGGCTTCAGCCGGGGCCGTACCGATTGCCGAGAGGGTACCGATGGCCATCACGGCCAGTAGTGCTGCGCGCATTGAAGTTCTCCTAACCGGACTTAGCCGGTGTCCGTGTTAATATCCAACAAGTCCATGCTCAAACAAGAAAGCCTCGCTTGCGAGCGAAGCTTTCTTTTTAGCCGATCGGCATCAATTCTTGCATCACTTCTTGGTCAATGTGGCGTTATTGCTTGCTGCTTCCGCCGGACCCGACGCCCTGGGTGACTCGAGGCAGGCTTAGTAGCCTTCGTCCCCTTGGTATTGGCTCCGGTCGTCCCTGTGCTTCTTGGGAGGGTCGCTTTCTTCATGCCGTTTCCACCTGCTCAGAGCCCATGGCATTGCCCTTGGTGCGGTCGAGCCCTGGGCGGAAGCCGTGAGCGGCGCCGCAACGATGGCTGCGCCGTAGCGCAAATAATCAGAAATTTTGATCGCATGGCATTCTCCTTGAGTGCATCGCGTGACAAACGACAATTCCTGGCGTTCCTCGGCCCTGAATGCTGTAATGACTGCGCCGTCGAAATTTCCGTCCAACATTGCCCCCAAGCTTCGTGCGTGTTACGCGGAACCGTTCCGCATGCCTCGAAGTGGTTCGGGAAAGCGCCCATGTCCCAGCAGTTTTCGTCTCGCCCCCTCGTCATCGCGCCGTCGATCCTGGCTTCGGATTTCGCCAAACTGGGCGACGAGGTCCGCGCCGTCGATGCGGCCGGCGCCGACTGGATTCACCTGGATGTGATGGACGGGCATTTCGTCCCCAACATTTCCTACGGGCCCGATGTCATCAAGGCGATGCGCCCGCACACCAAAAAAGATCTTCGACGCGCATCTGATGATCTCGCCCTGCGACCCCTATCTCGAAGCCTTCGCCAAGGCCGGCTGCGATCACATCACCGTGCATGCCGAGGCAGGGCCGCATCTGCACCGCTCGCTGCAGGCGATCCGCAACCTCGGCAAGAAGGCCGGCGTCTCGCTCAATCCGGGCACGCCGGTAAGCGCCATCGAATATGTGATCGACATGATCGACCTGGTGCTGGTGATGTCGGTCAATCCCGGCTTCGGCGGCCAGGCGTTCATTCCGTCCGCGCTCGGCAAGATCAGCGATCTGCGCGCGATGACCGCAGGAAGGCCGATCGACATCGAGGTCGATGGCGGTGTCGGCCCGGATGTTTCCGGAAAGCTTGCCGCCGCCGGCGCCAATGCCTTCGTCGCAGGCTCCGCCGTGTTCAAGGGCGGCACCATGGAAAGCTACAAGACCAATATCTCCGCCATCCGCCATGCCGCGGCGCTGGCGCGCGGCGAAGCCGCTTAAGGCATTTCACCGCCCAATCACTTTACCTGCCCCGTTCCCGAACGATTCCGCGTGCTGCCGCGACCAACCAACATGGTCCTCGACGAAATACGATCGACACTGTTTTCCGCAGGATTGCGGCGGCTGCTCACCGCAACGCTGCATCCCGGCGAGCGCGTGCTCTGGCAGGGCCAGCCCGACGCTTTTGCCGACATGATGATGTGGCGATTTCTGTGGTGGATCGGATTTCCCTGGCTGGTCTTGACCGCCACCGCGATCTCCAGGGGCTGGATCGATCAGTCCACCATGTTCTTCCTGCTATCGGGAATCGTGATGGTTGCGGCACCCCTGGTGATGGCGTTGTACGACATGCAGACGCTGTGCGTGATCACCGATCGCCGCGCGCTGATTGTGCGCACGGCCTGGGGCAATCGGACCGTGACGGGGACCCTGTTCAAGGCCATGGACGAGACGTTCGAAATTCTCGACGTCGGCCGCGGGGCCGCCCATCTGAATTTCGCCTCGGGGGCTTCGAGGAAGTCTCCCGATGCCGATTACACCGGCCGTTACGGGTTTCGCTGCATTCGCGATGCTTCCGATGTCCGGAATATTCTCGAGCGTGCGCGAGACCGGAACGGAAAGAAGATCTAGCGCTTGCGCGGCGCCTCCAGCCCCCGGAGCAACAGCGCCAGCACGGCGTCGATCCGTCGCCGCAGTTGTGGATCGCTCCATTCCTCGGCATGCGCGGGATGATGGAAGCGGATGGTGGCGTCGAACACCGCGCGTGACGTCGCCTTGACGTCGGCGATCTCGAAGGCGCCCTGCTTCACGCCGTCGGACAGAATACGCGCGATCTGGTCGACCAGGCCATTCCTTGTGCGCCTCACCACCTTGCAGGCTTCCTGCGCCAGCATCAGATAGGTCTGCGAACATCTCGGGGTCCTCGGCAACCTTCTTGTGCTTGATCGCAAACAGGTGCGCAGCCAGCGCTCCAGCCGGGCCGGCGCCGGTCCCGATGCTTTCCGCGATCTTCAGCAGCGGCGCGTTGACGCGGTCGAGCCAGCGCTTGGCCACCGCCTGGCGCAGCGAAGCCTTGCTGGGAAAATGCCGGTAGACGCTGCCGTGGCTGACATCGAGCGCACGGGCAACGTCGACCACGGTGGCTTTCGCCAGCCCGAAGCGGCGCAGCACGTCCTCGGTGACCTCGAGAATCCGCTCAGGGGTCAGAACCAGCGTTTCGTTCATGCGCGCACCGTCTGCTTCCAATGGTTGTGGCGGGCGGCCATCGCCGCCGCCTGTTAACGGGCTAACCGGGTGGCCTGCGCTTCGAGGTGGCGGGCAACCTGGGCATTGAGCCAGCGCTGGATTTGTTGGGTCAAATGAATGATCTCGATCGTCATGGCGTAGTCCTTTGCAGCAAGTCCGGGCCGCGGTCGTGGGTGGGCGAGCCCGGTGACACCCAATCGTGGCGTCGGTAGTTGAGATAGCACATCTCGCTGACAGATTTCAATATCTGTCAGTCAATATTTCGTGAGCGAGACAGTGATCCCGGCGTCTCGTGCCAGGGGCCGCCCCCGGGGCCGGCGTTTGTCTCACCCCGCCCGCTCTGTTAAAGCGCGGCGTAAAAACAATCGGCCGGGAGTCGCACATGATCCCCCCGCTGAACTCGCCGGAGTCGTCGATGATCCCCCGCTATACCCGCCCGGAAATGGCCTCGATCTGGGAGCCGCTGACCCGCTTCAAAATCTGGTTCGAGATCGAGGCGCATGCGGCGGATGCCCAGGCCGAACTCGGCGTCATCCCGAAGGAAGCCGCCAAGACCATCTGGGCCAAGGGCAAGAACGCCCAGTTCGACGTCGCGCGGATCGACGAGATCGAGCGCGAGGTCAAGCACGACGTCATCGCCTTCCTCACCCACCTCGCCGAATTCGTCGGCCCGGATTCGCGCTTCGTGCATCAGGGCATGACCTCGTCCGACGTGCTCGACACCTGCTTCAACGTGCAGCTCACCCGTGCCGCGGATCTCTTGATCGCTGACGTCGACAAGGTGCTGGCGGCGCTGAAGAAGCGCGCCTTCGAGCACAAGATGACGCCGACCATCGGCCGCTCCCACGCCATCCATGCCGAGCCGGTCACCTTCGGTCTCAAGCTCGCTTACGCCTATGCGGAATTTACGCGCGCGCGGGAACGGCTGATCGCCGCCCGCAAGGAAGTCGCGACCTCGGCGATCTCGGGCGCGGTCGGCACCTTCGCGCACATCGATCCGCGCGTCGAAGAACATGTTGCGAAAGCGATGGGGCTCGCGGTCGAACCGATCTCGACCCAGATCATCCCGCGCGACCGCCACGCGATGTATTTTGCCACGCTGGGCGTGATCGCATCCTCCGTCGAGCGGCTCGCCACCGAGATCCGGCATCTGCAGCGCACCGAGGTGCTGGAGGCGGAAGAATTCTTCTCCGAGGGCCAGAAGGGCTCCTCGTCGATGCCGCACAAGCGCAATCCGGTGCTGACGGAAAACCTCACCGGCCTTTCCCGCATGGTGCGCGCCTATGTGACGCCGGCGATGGAGAACGTCGTGCTGTGGCATGAGCGCGACATCTCGCACTCCTCGGCCGAACGCATGCTGGCGCCCGACGCCACGGTGACGCTCGACTTCGCGCTCAACCGGCTGGCCGGCCTGATCGACAAGCTGGTGGTCTATCCGGAAAACATGCGGAAAAACCTCGACCGTCTCGGCGGCCTCATCCACTCGCAGCGGCTGTTGACGGCGCTGACGCAAAAAGGCTGCTCGCGCGAGGACTCCTATTCCCTCGTGCAGCGCAACGCGATGCCGGTCTGGCGCGGCGAAGGCGACTTCCAGACGCTGCTGAAGAACGATGCCGGCGTGAAGAAATATCTCAGCGACGCCGAGATCTCGGAGCAATTCGACCTCGGCTATCACCTCAAGCACGTCGATACGATCTTCAAGCGCGTGTTCGGCGAAACGTGACCCGGGCGGCATCCATCGAGCAGCGTCGTCGCCGTCAGTGCGCGCGCCGGCCATCACTTCAGCAAGACGCCTGCCCTTTGCATTCGCCTGCTGACGGGCCTCGGCGTCGCCGGCGACGCCCATATGGGCGAGACGGTCAAGCACCGCTCGCGCGTGCGCCGGGACCCGACGCAGCCCAATTTGCGCCAGGTGCACCTGATCCATGCCGAGTTGTTCGACGAACTGCTGACAAAAGGTTTTGTGATTGCGCCGGGGGATCTCGGCGAGAACGTCACCACCGCGGGCATCGACCTGCTGGCGCTGCCAACGGGTACGCGGCTGCACCTTGGCGCCGGCGCGGTGGTCGAAATCACCGGCCTGCGCAATCCCTGCATCCAGCTCGACAATTTCAGGAAGGGCCTGATGGCCGCCACCCTGGACAAGGATGCCGACGGCAATCTGATCCGCAAGGCCGGCGTCATGAGCATCGTGATCTCGGAGGGCGACGTGCGGCCGGGCGACGCGATCGTGGTCCAGTTGCCGGACCTGCCGCATCGGCCGTTGCAGCCGGTGTGAGCAGGGCCTGCAAAAACAACTGAATGGTAACCCCGGATCGGCTAATATCGCACCGTGTCAACACCTCCGACGATTCTCGTGTTCGATTCCGGCCTGGGCGGGCTCACGGTGTTGCGCGAGATCGTCCGGGCACGGCCTGACGCGCATTACATCTACGTCGCGGATGACGCGTTCTTTCCCTACGGCCACCATGGCGAGGAAGAGATCATCGCGCGCGTGGTGCCGCTGATCGGCGAATTGATATCAGCCCACGCCCCCGATCTGGTGGTGATCGCCTGCAACACCGCCTCGACCCTGGTGATGTCGCACCTTCGCGCCGAATACAAAGTCCCCTTTGTCGGCACCGTGCCCGCCATCAAGCCGGCCTGCGCGAGTTCTAAAACCAAGCGCGTGTCGGTGCTCGGCACCAAAGGTACCGTCAAACGCGAATACACCAGGGCGCTGATCCGCGATTTCGCGCAAGGCTGCGAAGTGACGTTGGTAGGCTCGCCGGATCTCGCCGCGCTGGCCGAAGCGGCCCTGAGCGGCGTCGAGGTGAGCGATCAAGCGATATCCACCGAACTCGCCCCCTGCTTTGTCGAAGACGGCGACGCGCATTCCGCACGCACCGATACCGTGGTGCTGGCCTGCACCCATTATCCGCTGCTGATGGACCGCCTCGTCAGGCTCGCGCCATGGCCGGTGAACTGGATCGATCCGGCGCCGGCGATCGCCCGGCGGGTCCTGGACCTGCTTGGCACGCCCGGCCGCGAAGTCGATACCGCCGGCGCCGAAATGATTTTCACGTCAAAACGGCCGCACACGCTGAGCGAAGCGTTGATGCCGTTTTTCGGCGGACGGGTGCCGGCGTGAATTGATGCTTTTCGAGTTCCGGCGGCGCTGCTAGCCTTTCAAGGCATCATCACCAGCCAGCCCCGATGGAGTTTTGGGTTTGACGCAAGCCGCGCCTGCACCGCTGAACCGTCTCCGCCAGCAATGGCGTGAGGGCCGTCCCACCTTCGGCGCGATCGCAACCATTCCCAGCATCCAGACCGTGCAGATCATGGCCCGTTCCGGACTCGACTGGATCATCGTCGACCTCGAGCACGGACCGATCGATCTCGGCTCCGCGCACGGCATGATCATGGCCACCTCGGGCACGCCCTGTATCCCGATGGCGCGGATTGCCGCCAACGAGCCCTGGCTCGCCAAAGCGCCGATGGATATCGGCGCGCTCGGCATCAATTTCCCGATGATCTGCAGCCGCGAGGATGCCGAAAAGGCCGTGCGCAGCGTGCGCTATCCGCCGCGCGGCGAGCGGCTGTGGGGACCGTTCCACGCCCCGTTCCGCTGGGGCGTCTCGATGCCCGATTACATGGCGACCGCGGACGACGACATGATCTGCATGGTCACCATCGAGCATGTCGAGGCGGTCGAACGCATCGACGAGATCATGGCGGTGCCCGGCATCGACGTCGCGGTGATCGGACCCGGCGACCTCGCGACCTCCATCAACAAGCGCGGCCGCATCGATGACCCCGAGGTGCAGGCGCTGATGGCGCGCGCCGAGGCCGGCATCCTCAAGAGCGGCGTGCCGATCGGCGGCGTGGCGCGCACATCAGAACAAGCCAATGCGATGATCGAGCGCGGCTATCTGGCGCTGGCGCTCGGCTTCGACTGGTCGCTGTTTCAACGCGGCATCGCGGCGAGTTTCGAAGGCATCAAGCGCTGAAGCGCGCCGTATCTCCGCGCGCTTTCCCCGCGACGGTTGCGCTGCTACTCTCTCGCCACAGGGAGAAACATCATGATCAAGAAAATAATGCTCGGACTGACCGTCGCCGCCATCGCCTGCGCCGGTGCGGCCATCGCCCAGCAGAGCGCCATCAAGCGCACGCCGCTGCAAAAGCTCGACTTTCCGCCGGGCTTCAACACCGTCACCGCGATCGCCGAGGTTCCGGCCGGTGGTGCCGCCGGCCGCCATACCCATCCCGGCGCCGAAACCGGCTATGTGCTGGAGGGCGAGCTTGAACTCATCATCGACGGCAAGCCGCCGATCAAGGTCAAGGCCGGTGAATCCTATCAAATCCCGGAAGGCGCGGTGCATGACGCCAAGGCCGGCGACAAGCCGTTCAAGGTGCTCGGCGTCTATGTGGTGAAGGCCGGCGAGCCGCTGGCCAAGCCGGCGCCGTAACCATCTGGCGTCAGGTCCGGCGGTTCGTGCTAGATCAGGCACCGGCGGCCCGGGTGCCGCCGGTTTTGTAACGTCGCGGAAACAGGGGAACGATGCGCGGAACGGTTCGAAAGGTCTCACTGCCGCGCCGCGTCGTCATCGACCTCATGCGCGCCTCGGCCGGCGTGCCGTTCGTCGCCGTCCGCCGCACGCTCTCGATCGAACGGCTTGCGGCTGCGCGAATAGGCCTGAGCCACCGGCCGGCATGGGCGGTGATCTTTGCAAAAGCATTCGCGATCCTGGCCAGGGAGCAACCGATCCTGCGCAGGATCTATCTGAAATGGCCGTGGCCGCATTTTTATGAATTCCCGACCACGGTCGCGATGATCGTCATCGCCCCGGACGCGACGCCGGACGGCGTGCTGCTGTTTCCGGTCAAGGGGCCTGACCTGACCTCGCTCGCCGCGGCCGATGTCGAAGTTCGCACAGCAAAAGCCCAGCCGATCGAGGCGACGGCGTTTTTCCGCAAGATCATGCATGGTCACGCGCTTGCCCAACCCGCTGCGGCGATGGGCCTGGGCGATCGGCCTGAATTTCGGCCGTCAGCACGGCAACTATTTTGGCACGCTGCTGATCACCTCGGTTGCCGCCTTTGGCGGCGGCGAAGTCGAGGCGCTCGGCCCCCCTCTCTTTCATCCTGAGCTATGACAGGGTGTCGAGCGATGGCACCATCGACGTGATGATCCGCTGGGATCACCGGATCACCGACGCCGCCGTGATCGGCGTGGAGTTGCTTCGGCTAGAACAGATCTTGAACGGGCAAATTGCCGATGAGTTGCTGGCACTCGCGGGAACTGAGCCGGATGCGAGCGCTCCGGCGTCAGCCGCTCCGGCGTCAGCGGAACGAAATCGTCCCGGGCTTCGAATCGCAGACCGATGAAGATCCTGCGCGGACGCACGGCATTGGTCACGGGTGCTGCCTCCGGCATCGGGCGGGCGATTTCAGCAGCGCTCGCGCGCGAGGGCGTGAACCTCGTCATTACGGATCGTGATGCCGCTGGCCTCACCCAAACGCATGCCGAGGCGGCGCGTGAAGGCGTCGGCGTCACCACCATCATTTGCGACCTGACCGCAGCCCGATCAGATTGCGGAAATGCTCGACCGTCTGGCTTCGTATCGGTCAGCTGCATATCCTGATCAACTGCGCGGGTCTGACTTTTTATGGACAGCCGTGCGCCGCCACCGATGCCGAATGGCGCAATGTCATGGCGGTCAACCTGATGGCGCCGATGCAGATCGCAACCAGGCTGATCCCGGCAATGTCGCGCGCCGACGAAGCCCACATCGTCAATATCGCGAGCTTCCTCGGACTGGTTCCCACCCAGCGGCTCGCGGCGTATCAGGCCAGCAAATACGGTCTCGTCGGGTTCACGCTCGCGCTGCGAAGCGATTATCACCGCAAGAATTTCGGCATCAGCGCGGTCTGCCCGGGTTTTGTGAAGACGCCGATGCTGGAGCAGATCGGCCAGTCCGACACAGGTCCGCATGGCCACCGCATACCGCAATGGCTGTGCACGACGCCGGAGCACATCGCGGACGTCACCATCGGCGCGATCAAGCGTGACAAGGGGCTGGTGCTCATCACCGCCGTCGCGCATGTGGCGTGGCGCATCAACCGGTTGTTTCCATCGCTGGTCGATTTTCTCAATCGCCAGGCATGGCGGTCGCGCGGCCCAATCAACCCGGACGACGAAAGCCCAGGACGACCGTTGCCGTGATCAGGCGCCCCTTTGCGGGATACGTTGCAGGAATCCGGTCATCGCAATCGTCAACGAGCGCGGCATCAGCCGTGGTACCGCGATGGCGACCTTGCTGCCGAAGTCCCGGCACACATAAAGTGCGTCTCGCCTTCATGGCTTTCCACCCTGCACGGGCCACGTCGACCGTTTCAAGTTTGTGGATGAGTTTGGCCAGCGCGGTCCGATCGGCCCCGGCGCGTGCTAAGAAATGGCGTACGGAGCGGGCCCGGGCACAGGCATGTCACCGTGACGCCGGCTTTCCTGACCTCTTGCATCAGCGCCTGTGACATGGAGATCAGGTACGCCTTGCTGGCAAAGTAGACCGCCATGCGCGGCCCGGGCGAGAATCCCGCAGTCGACGCGACGTTGAGGATGGCGCCGCTGCCGCGCGCGACCATCGCAGGCAGGAATCGCAGCATCAAATCGGTCGCCGCGCCGCACATTGACGTCGATCATCGCAAGCTGTCGCCCGCGATCGAGGTCCACCGCCGTCACCGTACAGCCCGAAGCCGGCATTATTGACCAGAATCTGACAGTACAGATCCCGCGCCTCGAGCTCGCGCGCAATTAAGTCGCCGGCGTCGTGCACACCCAGATCCAGGCTCAAAACCACCGTCGACCGGCCCGACGGGTCGAGAGCGGCCGCCACCGCCTCCAGTTCCGGCCTGGAACGGGCGATCAAGACCACCTTGGCGCCTTCCGCGGCGGCCAGTTTGGCAAATTCAATCCCAAGGCCGGAAGATGCGCCTGTAATAACGACCGCTGGCTGCATGAAAGTAACCCGATTTTCCTCGAACTTTGGGGCACCAGACCGAACTCGTGCTCATCACAGCCGTCGCGCATCTGAGGCGGCGGATCAACCGCTTCTTTCCAGCTCTGGTCGATTTCTACAATCGCCTGGAATGGCGAAACACGATCGGCGTAGTGGCCGCGCGTCGGCGCGTGACGCGCAATGCAGCTTCGTGCTAGATCGGGCCAGCGAACGGGGCCGTGAGGCTAACCGGTTTGCGGTGCGGAAACCCGGATGGAACGATGCGCGGAACGGCTCGTAAAATCTCACTGCCGCGCCGTTTCATCATCGACCTCATGCGTGCGTCGATCCGCGTGCCCTTTGTGTCGCTCACGCCGAACCCTCGACATCCGCCGAACTGCTCGAAGCGCGCGCGCTTGCCACCCAACCGCCGGGCTGGGCGGCGACCTTCGTCAAGGCGTTCGCGCTGGTGGCAAAGGACGAGCCCGTGCTGCGCACACTCTACGCCAAATGGCCGTGGCCGCATTTCTTCGAGATGCCGCGCAGCGTTGCCATGGTCGCGATCGCGCGCGTCGAAGACGGCGAGGATTGCATTCTGCCGGAAAAGGTCGCCGCGCCCGACGAGGTGACGCTGGCCGCGATCGACGCGCAGATCCGGCGGGCCAAGCGATGCGCCGATCGAGGAAGTAGCGACCTTCAGGAGAATATGCGCGAGCGACGCGGCTACCGCTGCCGCTTCGCCGCCTGGGCTGGGCAATCAACCTCAACCTTCCCCGGCTGCGCGCCAACAATTTCGGCAACTTCGGGGTGACTTCGGTGGCCGCTTACGGGCCAGGCGAGCTTCATGCGGTCAGTCCCGGCCCGTTTGTCGTCACTTACGGCAT
Source organism: uncultured Alphaproteobacteria bacterium (assembly GCA_963742695.1). GTDB lineage: Bacteria > Pseudomonadota > Alphaproteobacteria > Rhizobiales > Xanthobacteraceae > Bradyrhizobium. The sequence goes on along the minus strand of CAVUNF010000042.1, from coordinate 72,148 downwards.
GGTGAACGCCGACCGGACCATCGATGTCGTGATCCGCTGGGATCACCGGATTACCGACGCGGCCCTCATCGCCAAGGTCCTGACCCGGCTGGAACAGGTGCTGAATGGCGAAATATCGGCTGAAATCCGCGGCCGCAGGCAGCCATCGGAACCCATGGCGGTCCGGGCGGTCGCGACTTGAGGGCCGAAAGGGCCGTCATTCCGGCCCCCGAAGCCCGGCCCTTTCAATTGACATACCAGCGGTTTCTCCCTAGAACGCCCTTGCTCGCGGGCCGTTTTCGGCCCGCGTTGCGTTTCGCGACCCGTGGTCCGTCCCTTCAAGCTTGAGGGCTGGGCCTGTCGGCTCCGGGAAATTCCCGGCGCACAGGAGGGCGCGTTTCCTCAAAACTCAAATTTGCAAAGAGGACGCGATGACTAAGCGCAGTGAGGCGAAATACAAGATCGATCGCCGTATGGGCCAGAATATCTGGGGCCGCCCGAAGAGCCCTGTGAACCGCCGGGAATACGGCCCCGGCCAGCACGGCCAGCGCCGCAAGGGCAAGCTCTCCGACTTCGGCGTGCAGCTGCGCGCCAAGCAGAAGCTGAAGGGCTACTACGCCAATATCTCCGAGCGCCAGTTCCACGGCATCTATGTCGAAGCCGGCCGGATGAAGGGCGACACCGGTGAAAACCTGATCGGCCTGCTCGAGCGCCGCCTCGACACCGTGGTCTATCGCGCCAAGTTCGTCGCCACCATGTTCGCCGCGCGCCAGTTCATCAACCACGGCCACGTCAAGGTCAACGGCCGCCGCGTCAACATCTCGAGCTTCAAGCTGAAGGTCGGCGACGTGGTCGAGGTCAAGGAATCCTCAAAGCAGCTCACCGTGGTTCTGGAAGCCAACCAGCTCAGCGAGCGCGACGTGCCCGACTTCCTCGAAGTCGATCACTCCAAGATGACGGCGAAGTTCGCCCGCATCCCGCATCTGTCCGACGTGCCGTTCGCGGTGCAGATGGAGCCGCATCTGATCGTCGAATTCTATTCGCGCTGATTTTTGCGTCGGCGTTTTCAGGAGATCAAAGGCCCCGGTTTTGCCGGGGCCTTTTTCGTTTGTCGCACCGGGCTTGTTCCTGATATCCACGCCTTTATGGTCGCAACCCAGCAAGTAGGACGTGGATGGCGGGGACAACATGCGCTTGAGCGACTGCCACAACTTTCATGATTTCCGCAAGCTGGCCAAGCGCCGGCTGCCCGGTCCGATCTTCAATTATATCGACGGCGCGGCCGACGACGAGGCGACCCTTCGCCAGAACACCGCGAGCTTCGAGCGCTGCGACCTCGTGCCCAATGTGCTGCGCGGCGTGGAAACCGTCGACATGTCGGTGACCGTCATGGGCCAGAAGCTGGCGATGCCGCTCTATTGTTCGCCGACCGCGCTGCAACGCCTGTTCCACCATCAGGGCGAACGCGCGGTTGCAGCCGCGGCAGCGAAGTACGGCACCATGTTCGGCGTATCCTCGCTCGGCACCGTCAGCCTGGAAGAACTGCGCCGGGCGCACGATACGCCGCAGGTCTATCAATTCTATTTTCACCGCGACCGCGGCCTCAACCGCGCCATGATGCAACGCGCGAAGGAAGCCGGCGTCAACGTCATGATGCTGACCGTGGACAGCATCACCGGCGGCAATCGGGAACGCGACCTGCGCACCGGGTTTTCCATTCCGTTCCGGCTGACGCTTGGCCGGCATGTACCAGTTCGCGATCAAGCCGGCCTGGGGCATCAACTACCTCACGCATGAAAGCTTCAAGCTGCCGCAACTCGACGACCATGTGGACATGGGCGGCGGCGCGGTGTCGATCGGCAGGTATTTTACCGAAATGCTCGACCCCGCCATGAACTGGGACGACGTCGCCGAAATGGTGAAGCTGTGGAACGGGCAATTCTGCCTGAAGGGCGTCATGTCGGTGGCGGATGCCAGGCGCGCCGTTCAAATCGGTTGCACCGGTATCGTGCTGTCCAACCATGGCGGCCGGCAGCTCGACGGTTCGCGCGCCGCGTTCGATCAGCTGGCGGAAATCGTCGATGCCGTGGGCGACCAAATCGACGTCATCATGGACGGCGGAATCCAGCGCGGATCCCATGTGCTGAAGGCGCTTTCGCTTGGCGCCAAGGCGGTTGGAATTGGACGATTCTATCTTTATCCTCTCGCGGCGGCGGGCCAGGCCGGCGTTGAGCGCGCCCTTGGCCTGATGCGGGCGGAGATCGAGCGCGGAATGAAGCTGATGGGGTGCACCGCGGTCAACCAGCTCTCGCGCGAAAATCTGCGCTTCAGATAATCACCCTTTCCCGCCATCACGTTGCAAATGCCGAGGCTCCGCCATGACCTATTACACCCCTGCCCGACCCGACCCCCGAGCGCCCGCCGTCCGCATCAACCTGCTGTCGGACACCCAGACCCGCCCGACGCCTGCGATGCGCGAGGCGATCGCGCGGGCCGAGGTCGGCGACGAGCAGGTCGGCGACGATCCGACGGTCAACCTGCTATGCGAGCGCGTCGCCGAATTGCTCGGCAAGGAAGCCGCGGTGTTCCTGCCCTCCGGCACCATGTGCAATGTCACCGCGACGCTGGTGCATTGCCGGCCCGGCGACGAGATCCTGGCGCATGAGACGGCGCACATCATCGCCCGCGAAGGCGGCGCCCATGCCGCCCTCGGCGGATTCCAGATCATGCCGCTAAAGGGCGCCGACGGGCAGTTTGCGCCCGAGACCTTTCGCGCCGCCCTTCACCCGCGCACCCGCTACCAGCCGCCGCAGACGGTGGTCAGCGTCGAACAAACCGCCAATATCGGCGGCGGCACCATCTGGAAGAAGGCCGCCCTCGATGAGGTCGTGAAAATCGCAAAGTCCGCCGGGCTGATCACCCATATGGACGGCGCGCGGCTGCTGAACGCCTGCGTCGCGTCCGGCGTCAGCGCGCGCGACATGGCGGCAGGCTGGGATTCGGCCTGGATCGATTTCTCGAAAGGACTGGGCGCGCCGGTCGGCGCTGTGATCGCCGGCTCCCGTGACTTCATCGACGAGGTCTGGCGCTGGAAGCAACGCCTCGGCGGCTCGATGCGCCAGGCCGGTATTTGCGCCGCGGCCTGCGTCCATGCGCTCGACCATCACGTCGACCGGCTGGCGGACGACCACGCCAATGCGCGGGCGCTGGCGCGCGGCCTTTCGCAGATTGCGGGGGTCGAGGTGCAGCAACCCGAAACCAACCTGGTGTTCTTCAAGCCCGACGGCGCCGGCATCCCCGGCAGCAAGATGGTCGAGACCTTGCGTCAACGCGGCGTGCTGCTCGCCATGATGGACGGCCGGATCAGGGCCTGCACCCATCTCGACGTCAGCGCCGACATGATCGAGGAGACGGTCGCACTGGTGCGCGATATCGCGAGGAGCGCGTAGGCGAGCATTGGCGTTGGAATACAATTGACGCCGATAGCCTTGTATCCTATAAGATACATCATGTTTGAGGTTCAAAAGACCGAAGAATTCGACACATGGCTGTCGGGTCTTGTGGATCAGAGGGCCCAGGCGAAGATTGTTTCCCGCATTGAGCGCCTTGGCCTCGGCAATCCCGGTGATGTGAAGCCAATTGGAGCGGGCGTAAGTGAGATGAGGGTGCCCTATGGCCCGGGGTATCGCATTTACTTCAAGCAGACCGACCGAACCATCGTCCTTCTCTTGTGCGGCGGAGATAAGTCCACGCAAGAGAAGGATATCAAACGGGCGAAAGAAATAGCTGCCGAATTGTGAAAGGAAAGCAAATGGTCAAAATCTCAAAATTCGATGCAGCAGATTATCTCAAGACCCCGGAAGCTATCGCTGCTTATCTGACTGAAGCGCTCGCAACAGACGACGCGACCTACATTTGCGCTGCTCTCGATACAGTTGCGAGAGCAAAGGGAATGACCAGCGTGGCGAAGGAAACGGGCCTTTCCCGAGAGAGCCTGTACAAATCATTCAGCGGATCTTCGAAACCCGAATTCGATACGGTCCGAAAGGTTATCAACTCATTCGGCGTGAGGCTTGTAGCTGAACCGATCGAGGACTAACGCGACGAACGCGCCAGCCGCATTTCGCTTCGCTCCATCCGGGCTACCGAAGACACGCGAAGCCATCACTTCCCCAACGCCTCATAGATCAGCGCCTTCAATTCCAGTTGAATCCGTCCGCGCTGCGACGGCGACTGCATCATGCAGATCGCGAACATATCGTCCTTCGGATCGATAAAGAAGAAAGTGCCGGCGACGCCGTCCCAGCGATATTCGCCCAGCGGCCATGACGTGTTCGGCGGCGGCGCGGTACGCACGGCGAAGCCGAGCCCAAAACCGCTGGTGGCGCCCGGAAAATAGTAATGGTCGCGGGCGATGTTCGTTTCCGGCCCGATATGGTCCGAGGTCATCAGGGCGACGGTCTCGGGCTTGAGGTAACGCCTGGCCCTCGAAGGTGCCGCCGTTCAGCAGCATCTGCGCGAACCGCGCATAGTCGCCGATGGTCCCGACCATCCCCGCCCCGCCGGATTGCCAGCGCCGCGGCGTCATCAAATCCCTGATGCCGGCGATCGGGCTGGTAAAGCGGTCGTGCGGCAACGGCTCGGCGAGGCGCGGTCGCTGTGCTGCGTCGGCAACCCAAAACGCGGTATCGGTCATGCCGAGCGGACCGAGCAGCCGCTCCTGCTCGAACGCAAACAGCTGCTTTCCCGATGCCACCTCGATGACGCGGCCGAGAACATCGGTGGAATGGCCATAATCCCACAGCGTGCCCGGCTGCTCGGCCAGCGGCAGCGCGGCGATACGCCTCGCGAATTCGGCATTGTCGGCATCGCCATTGAACAGATCGGCCTGCGCATAGAGCTTGCGCACGGCGCTGTCGCCGTAAAATCCGTAAGTGAGGCCGGAGGTATGCCGCAGCAGGTCTTTGATCGTGATCGGCCGCTGGAGCGGCTCGAGCACCAGCGCCGGTGTTTCGCCCGGCTTCTCGACGCCGACTTTCAGATCGGCAAAATCAGGGATGTATTTCGAGACGGGATCGTCGAGCGATAGCTTGCCGTCGTCGACCAGCATCATCGCGGCGACCGACGTGATCGGCTTGGTCATCGAATACAGGCGAAAGATGGTGTCCGCCGTCATCGGCACCTTGGTCTCGACGTCGCGCATGCCGAAATTTTCGAAATAGACCGGCTTGCCGTGCTGCTGGATCAGAACGACCGCACCGGGAATTTTGCCGGACACGATCTCGTTGCGGATGTAGTCGCCGACGCGCTGCAGTTTCTCGCGCGAAAAGCCTGGCTGGACTGAAGCTTTCGATTCCGCGCCAGCAGCCTTAGGCCATCCGACGACGACCGCAGCAGCCAGAAACGCAAATGCGGTCGCAACAAAAATCCGGCGCGCACCGTCAGTTCTCCAACGCTTCATAGATCAACTTCTTCACCACGGTCTGGATCTTCTGCCGCTCCGACGGCGTCTGCTGCAGCAACACGAAGAACATGTCCTGCTTGCGGTCGATCACGAAATAGCAGCCGCTGGCGCCGTCCCATTTCAGTTCGCCGAGCGAGCCCGGCGGCGGCGGCTTGGCGTTGCCGGGATCGGTGCGCACGCCGAAACCGAGGCCGAAGCCGAAACCGTCCCCGGGGAAATAGAAATAGTCGCGCGCGACGCCGGAATCCTTGCCGATATGGTCGGACGCCATCAGCTCGAACGCCTTCGGGCTGAGATATTGCTTGCCGTCGAGCTTGCCGCCGTTGAGCAGCATCTGCGAAAACCGCGCATAATCCGCCAGGGTCGAGACCATGCCGCCGCCGCCGGATTCCCATTTCATGAAGGTCTCGGGAGTGCGTACCGAGCCGGTCCTGAAGTCGCGGTCGGTCGGGATCGGCCGTGCGATCAGCTTCAGCTTTTCCGGGTCGGTGACATAAAAGGCGGTATCGTTCATTCCCAGCGGACCGAGCAGGCTTTCCTTTTCGAACTGCAAGAAGCGACTTTCCCGACACCACTTCGATGACGCGCCCGAGAATGTCGGTCGAGTGGCCGTAGTCCCACAGCGTGCCGGGCTGCTCCGCGGTCGGCAGTTGGGCGATGCGTTCGACGAATTCGGCATTGTCGAAATCGCCGTCGTAAATCCGGGCGTTGCCATAGGCCGTTCGAACCATGCTGTTGCCATAGAAGCCGTACGTGATCCCGGACGTGTGCGTCAGCAGGTCGCGGATCGTGATCGGCCGGTTCACCGGCACCAGTTCGAGGGCCTGCTCGCCATTCTCGGCCTTCTTTTCGACGCCGACCTTGGCCTTGGCAAATGACGGAATGTATTTGGCGACGGGATCGTCGAGCCCGAGCCTGCCCTGGTCGATCAGCATCATCGCCGCCACCGACGTGATCGGCTTGGTCATCGAAAAAAGGCGGAAGATGGTGTCGTCGCGTCATCGGCGTGTTGGTCACGATATCGCGGACGCCGAACAGCCTGTGATAGACCGGCTTGCCGTGCTGCTGGATCAGCAGCACCGCACCCAGGATTTTTTCGCTTGCAATCTGGTCGCGGAAATACGCGTCGATCCGCTCGAGTTTTTGCGGGTTGAAGCGCGCGCCGGCGGGAATATCGAAGGTGCCCTCCGCAGCCGCCAATGGCGCTGCCGCCGGCATCAGCAGCGCTGCGCCGACCAGCGACGCGCAACACAGCGCGTGAATTCATCGTCCCCTCCCCGGAATTACTGGCAGGAGTGTAACGGCCGGCTCAACCGGCACAAGGGCTGCCGAATTCAGCCAACGCCTGCTGCATGCAGCCGGGCGCTGTCGTTCGAAAAGCAGCAGAAGATGACGCGGCTGACGGTTGGCGCCGCGGCCAGCGCAGCTGCCGTCGCCGAGACCGCGATGCGGGCGGCGCGATCGGCGGGAAAACGATAGACGCCGGTGGAAATGGCGGGAAACGCGATCGAGGCAAGGCCGTGGGCCTGACACAGTTCGATCGCCCGGGCGATAGCAGGAGGCCAGCGCCGCGTCCTCGCCTTGGCCGCCGCCGTGCCAGACCGGACCCACGGCATGAATCACATGCCGCGCCGGCAGCCGATAACCCCTGGTGATCTTGGCGTCGCCGGTCTCGCAGCCATGCAGCGTGCGGCATTCGGCGAGAAGCTCAGGGCCGGCCGCGCGATGGATCGCGCCATCGACGCCGCCGCCACCGAGCAGGGACGTGTTCGCAGCGTTGACGATGGCGTCAACGCGTAAGGTCGTGATGTCGGCGACGATGACTTCGAGCCGCGCCGTGCCGATCTGGCGCGCCGCCCAACTCAGGCGGAGGCGGCCGCGTTGACGGCGACGCCCTTGTCGGCCAGCAGCTGCTGCAGCTCGCCGGCCTGGAACATCTCGCGGATGATGTCGCAGCCGCCGACGAACTCGCCCTTGACGTAAAGCTGCGGAATGGTCGGCCAGTTCGAATAGGTCTTGATGCCGTTGCGCAGGTCGGCGGATTCCAGAACGTTCAGGCCCTTGTAGCCGACCCCGACGTGATCGAGGATCTGCACCACCTGGCCGGAAAAACCGCACTGCGGAAATTGCGGCGTGCCCTTCATGAACAGCACGACGTCGTTCGACTTCACTTCATTGTCGATAAATTGCTCGATGCTCATATTCGCGTCCTTTTGCGGCACAGCCTTCTGGGGCGGCCGTCAGCCCGTTATCCCCCGGTACTGTCATATATGTACCCCAAACCCCTGTGCATCCAAAGTAAAATGGCGGGGAGCTGGCATGCGGCGGGCCTGGCCCGACCTCATTTCCACTGATATCGCGATAGCCTGCGGGTACCGAGATCATAGCCCGGGGAGGCTTTTCTTCCTGACGGAAGCCCCTATCTAGGACAGGCTGTTCTCGGGGAACCCGCCAGCCGCAATAGCGTTCTCTCCCCCGATCGGAGATACCAGTGACGAAACCTGCATCCGCTGCGGCCACGCTTGCCGCCCCTTGCCCGTCATTATTTTCCGATTCCGGCAGCCTGGCCCAGCAGCTGGCGGAAGCCTTCCTCGACGGTCCGAAACGAGACCGAGCGCCGCGCCGCCCCCCTGACCGCGGAAGACCAGCTGATCCAGTCGATGCCGGACGCCAGCCCCGCGAAATGGCACCGCGCCCATACCACCTGGTTCTTCGAGCAATTCCTGCTCGGCGAGCACTGCAAGGGCTACCAGCCCTTTCACCCGGACTATGCCTTCCTGTTCAATTCCTACTATGTCAGCGCCGGACCGCGCCACGCCCGCCACCAGCGCGGCCATCTGACCCGTCCCAGCGCCGACGAGGTCACCGCCTATCGCCGGCATGTCGACGCCGCGGTGGTGAAATTCTTTCACGAGGCCGACGAGGACACCCTGGCGGCGATCGCGCCGCTGGTGGAAGTCGGCCTCAACCACGAGCAGCAGCATCAGGAATTGATGCTGACCGACATCCTGCACGCCTTCGCGCAAAACCCGATCCCGCCGGCCTACGATCCGGCATGGCGTTTCCCGGCTTCGACGGCTGCCGGCGACGAATGGATCACCCTCAACGAGGGCATCCACACCGTCGGCCACGCCGACGACAGCTTTCATTTCGACAATGAAAAGCCGGCGCACCGCGCGCTGGTGGGCCCGGTCAGGCTGGCAGCGCAACCTCGTCACCAATGCCGAATGGCTCGCCTTCATGCAGGACGGCGGCTACGCGACGCCGACGCTCTGGCTGATGGACGGCTTTGCCGCCGTCGGCAACGAAGCATGGCAGGCGCCCGGCCATTGGCGCCAGGTCGACGGCGAATGGCAGGTCATGACGCTGGGCGGGCTGCAGCCGATCGACCCGGCCGCCCCGGTCTGCCACGTCAGCTATTACGAAGCCGACGCGTTCGCGCGCTGGAGCGGCAAGCATCTGCCGACCGAAATGGAGTGGGAAGTCGCCGCCCGCGCCGGCCATCTCAACGACGCCTTCGGCATCGTGTGGCAATGGACCCGCAGCGCCTATTCGCCCTATCCCGGCTACCGCGCCATCGAGGGCGCGCTCGGCGAGTACAACGGCAAGTTCATGGTCAACCAGCTGGTGCTGCGCGGCTCGTCGCTTGCAACCCCGGACGGGCACAGCCGTATCACCTATCGCAACTTCTTCTATCCGCATCATCGCTGGCAATTCACGGGACTGCGCCTCGCCGATTACGGGATCTGAATTTTCTGGAATTTAATCGCGCCGGAAAGCGCGTTGAGGAGACTGTCATGAATGTGCACGCCGCCGCTTTGGCCAAAGCGCACCGCTTCGACGAACAAACCTCGGCATTCGCCAGCGACGTGATCGACGGTCTGTCGCAGCACCCGAAACGGCTGTCGCCGAAATATTTCTATGACGCCGCCGGCTCGGAGCTGTTCGAGCAGATCACGCTGCTGCCGGAATATTATCCGACCCGCACCGAGCTCTCGATCCTGCGCGACCGCGGCCGGCGAGATCTCGGCGATCATCCCCAAGGGCGCGGCGCTGGTGGAATTCGGCGCCGGCGCCACCACCAAGGTCCGGCTGCTGCTGAAGCAATGCGCGTTCGGCGCCTACGTGCCCGTCGATATTTCCGGCGATTTCCTGAAAGCCCAGGCCGACGCGCTGCGCAAGGATTTTCCCGCGCTCGACGTCTATCCGGTGGCGGCGGACTTCACCGCGCCGTTCGCCTTGCCCGACGCGGTCAGGGCGATGCCGAAGGTCGGATTTTTTCCGGGCTCGACGCTCGGCAATTTCGAGCCGCATGAAGCCTGCGCCTTCCTGCGCAGCGCCCGCGAAATTCTTGGGCGAAGGCGCGCAGATGGTGATCGGCGTCGACCTCGAAAAGGACGAGCGCGTGCTGTACGACGCCTATAACGATGCCGCCGGCGTCACCGCGCGCTTCAATCTCAATGTGCTGGTCCGCATCAACCGCGAACTCGGCGGCAATTTCGACACCAGCGCTTTCATCCATCGCGCGATCTACAATCGCGACCGCCACCGCATCGAGATGCATCTGATCAGCCGGAAGGCGCAGACCGTGCGCCTGCTCGGCCGCAGCTTCGCGTTCCGCGCCGGCGAAACCATCCACACCGAGAGCAGCTACAAATACAGCCTCGCCGCGGTTTACGGCGCTGGCGCGGGGCTCGGGCTGGAAGCTGCGTGAAATCATGGACCGACGCGGCCGGCATGTTTTCGGTTCATGCGCTGGTGGCCTCGGACTAGGGATTTTCCGGCGCGCGACCTGATTTCAGCGACATCGACTCCCACACCGCGACGATGACCATGATCGCGGTGGTGAGGATCGAAAGCAGCAGCGGCGACAGCTCGGCCGGCGAACCAGGCGAGAATGCCGAGCGCGACGATGCCGGCGCCGTGCGACAGCTGAAGAAATCCGCGAATGGTGTGCTTGAACAGGATGGTCCCGACCAGGAACAACAGCGGTCCGCCGATCGCGCTCAGAACCGTCTTGAGATCGGAATGGCCGCCGGGATGCTTCAGCACCAGTTCGTCGGCGACCGCCGCGACGAATGATGCCGGCCACGATCGGCATGTGCAGGTAGGTGTAGGCGAGCCGCGCCAGCCGCCCCGGCTCGCTGGATCTTGAAATCTGTTCGGAGCCGGCTTCCGCGCCCTTGTGGAAATAGATCCACCACATCGCCAGGCGCCGATAAAGGCCGACGCGAAGGCGCCGACCGTCTCGGTGGTCCAGGTCAGTTCGGCAAATGTCGCGCCGGTCACGACGATGGATTCGCCGAGCGCGATGATGATGAACAGCGCGCAGCGTTCCGCCATGTGGCCGCCCTCGACCACCCAGTCGGCGACCGACGACGCGCCGTATTTCGGGATCCAGAACCGCGCCGCCGGCGAGCTGTATTCGATACCGAGCGCCACCGCCCACAGCAGCAGCCGCGACTGTCCTTCCGCAAACCCGCCGGCGATCCAGAACACCGCCGACATCGACAGCCAGGCCGTGATGCGCATCGCATTCATGCGCGCCGCCGGTTGCGACCGCGGCGTCGATACCAACAGAAAGACGGTCTTGCCGACCTGCATCGACGCATAGGCGAGCGGCAAACCACAGTCCGCGCGATTCAAAGGCCTTCGGAATCGAGGTGGAGAGCACCAGCCCGCCGAGCATCAGCGCAAACAGCAGGATCCGGACCGGCGTCAGTTCGGGATTGAGCCAGTTGGTGATCCAGGAGGTGTAGACCCACACCCACCAGACCGCCAGGAACAACAGGGTGGTCTGCAACACGCCGAGCGGCGTGAAGTGCGCCAGCAGCGTGTGCGAAATCTGCGTGACCGCGAAAACGAACACCAGGTCGAAAAACAGCTCGGCATAGGTGACGCGGCTATGCTGGTGCGGCGCGTTCGCCCGATACAGGCTGCCGCGGTGCTCGTCCTGTCGCCATCGCCCTGCCCCGCGCCTGGCCCGGACTAGCCCTCCGGTACTCCGGTCTGCAGCGCCAGCGCGTGGAGCACCCCGCCCATCTGGCCCTTCAGCGACTGATACACGATCTGGTGTTGCTGGACCCGGGATTTGCCGCGGAACGACTCCGAGATCACGGTGGCGGCATAATGGTCGCCGTCGCCGGCGAGATCGCGGATCGTCACCTCGGCGTCGGGGATCGCTGCCTTGATCATCGACTCGATATCGCGGGCGTCCATCGGCATCCAGTGTTTCTCCAATCCGGCGTTCGAATCGCAGCCGGCCAAGGCATGCGGGTGCGCCGGAACTTAGCGCGGACGCCCTTCTACGTCACGTCTTTCGCACTATATTCCCGGTCCGATCATTGCAAAGCCCGGGATCGCAGCCTGCGATCACAACGGGCTGACCAAAAAGGCTGACGACCATGAAACTCCCCGGCCCCGACCACCCCATCACCATCACGGCGAACCCGAAACGCGTCCGCGTCTCCGCCGGCGGCGTCGTGATCGCCGACACCACCCATGCCCTGACGCTGAAGGAAGCGAGCTACCCGCCGGTCCAGTACATTCCGCGCAGCGACGCCAATCTGGAACTGATGGCGCGCACCGACCGGGTGACGCACTGCCCCTACAAGGGAGACGCGAATTATTACAGCGTCGTCGCCGACGGCAAGACCATCGAAAATTCGACCTGGACCTACGAGACCCCGTTCCCGGCGATGGCGGAAATCTCAGGCCATCTGGCGTTCTATCCGGACAAGGTGAAGATCGAGGAAGTGGCGTGAGGATATGACGCACGTCATTCCGGGGCGATGCGAAGCATCGAACCCGGAATTGTCGAGATTCCTCGATGTGCAATTGCACATCTGAGGTCGTGGTCCTTTGGACCAGCCCGGCAATGACGATCGTGCGGCGGCCTCAGCTCACACTCCTGAATATCGTCAGCCCCAGGATCAGCAGCACCAGGAAGATCACGACGAAGACATAAAACAGGAAGCGGGCGATATCCGCCGATGCGGCCGACAGGCCGGTGAAGCCGAGGATCCCGGCGACCACCGACACCAGAAAGAAAATCAGCGCCCATTTCAGAATTGTCATCGCCCGCGTCTCCAGTTGCCGGACCGCGGATCGGCGGTCCGTTCAAAGCGCTGATCTAACCGCGAGCGAGGGAACTGGTTCCGGCCAGCGGCGGACGGCATCTTGATCGCTGTCCGCTGCAAATTTCCGATTATCGGCCGACCCTGCCGGGAAAGCCTGGATTGGCTGGATCGTCCCCCGGCAGCCCGCTCGGCGATGCCCCGGTGCCGATGCTGCCCGGCCTGGACGTGTTGGGAACGCCGGGCTGATTGGTGCCGGTGTTCAGGCCCGTGCTGGAGCCGGTGGTGGTGCTACCCATCCCGGTCGTCGTGGTCGACGAGCCGCCGGGCGCGGACGAGATGCCGGCTGATCCCGGATTTTGCGTTCCGACCGGAGGGACCGTGCCGGTGCCGGGCGCGGTGCCGACGCCTGCGCCCGCCCCCGTTCCCTGCGCCAATGCCTGACCCGTCGCACCGATCAAAGACATCGCGACGATGGCGGTAAGATGCAGTCTGTTTCGCATGATGGATCTCCATTTCGAACACCCCGCGTCAACGCCTGCCGAATCCCGCCGTTCCCTCCCAGTCGGTAAAGCTTGAGTCACATTGTGTTTGTCGCGCACCAATTTGCTTGCTGAATCGGGTTCCGAACGGCAGCATCTGCGACGTTCATCCTGCCGGGGCACCCATGACGACGATTTCCGACACCGCCGCGGCTGCCGGCGCGCACGCGGCGCCAGATGCGAAGGTCCGCAATTTTTCGCTCGATCGCGCCCGCACCTTTCTGACCCTGGTGGTGCTGCTGCACCACGCCGTCATTCCCTACACCTATTACGGTCACACCGATCCGACGTCGTTCTTCGGCTTCGACATGATCGTGCTCGCCACCGACAGTTTCTTCATGGCGATGTTCTTTTTCCTTTCGGGGCTGTTCGTCTGGCCCGGCATCAGCCGGAAGGGACCGCTGAACTATTTGGCGGACCGCCTGCTTCGGCTGGGCCTGCCGTTCGTGATCTGCGCGTTCACGGTCATTCCGCTCGCCTATTACGCCTTCTCGCTGCGGCACCATCCCGAAATCGGCTTTTCGGATTACTGGTGGAATATGGTCACGAAGGGCCCGTGGCCGAGCGGGCCGATCTGGTTCCTCTGGGTGTTGCTCGGCTTCGACGTGATTGCCTGCATCCTGTATCGGCTGTCACCCAACATGCTCGACCCGATCAATCGCCTCTCGCTGCACGGTCGCCGCCGGCCCGCAGTGTTCTTCGCGGTCATGCTTGCCGTCACCGCGGCGTTCTACATTCCCGGGCGGATTCACTACGGCGCAGGCAGCTGGTTCGAGTTCGGTCCGTTCTCGGTCCAGCACGGGCGCGTGATGCTTTACGCCACCTACTTCTTTTTCGGCGCCGGCATTGGCGTGCAGTTTCTGGATCGCGGGCTGTTGGCGGCGGACGGCCGGATGGCGAAGGTCAGCTGGGACTGGATGATCCTGGCGATCGTTCCGTATTACCTGATGTGGGTGCTGATCTCCATCAAGCGCGAAATACTGGGGAATCCGGCGGACCTGCCTGTGTGGTATGAGGGATCCTATGCCGTCTGCTTCACGGTCTTCAGCGTGGCCATCCTGTTTTTGATCCTGGCCTATTTCCTGAGGTTCGCCCACTCAGGCAGGAGCGTACTCGATCCGATGCAGGCGGATGCCTACGGCATCTTCCTGGTGCACTATCCGATCGCGCTGTGGCTGCAGTATTGGCTGTTCGACTTCAATCTGCCGGCAACCGTGAAAGCGCCGATCGGATTGGTGCTGACGATCGCGTTCAGCTGGGCGCTGACGCGGGCGTTGCGGCAGATTCCGGGCGCGAAGCGGGTGCTGTGAGAAATTCTGACACTGTCATTCCGGGGCGATGCGAAGCATCGAACCCGGAATCTCGAGATTCCGGGTCTGGTGCTTCGCACCATCCCGGAATGACGACTTAAGCCTTTGCCGCCCATATAGGCCGGAAACCAGCTCTCGAAGCCGGTGTTCAGCGCCGCAATCGACACCGGCGCTTCGCCCGCGACCGCGACCGCGTCGCCGCCCGTGGTGCCGATGCGCGCGCAGGGCACGCCGGCGCCTTTCATCTTCGCCAGCACGAGACCGGCCTGCTCGGCCGGCACCGTCACGATGTAGCGCGCCTGATCTTCGCCGAACCAATAGGCATGCGGCACGATCGAGGCCGGCGCCGCCAGCAGCTGCGCGCCGATGCCGCTCGCAATCGCCATCTCGGTGAGCGCAATCAACAGCCCGCCATCGGACACGTCATGCACCGACGTCGCCGTGCCGGCGTGGATCATGCCGCGCACCACGTCGCCGTTGCGCTTTTCGGCTGACGAGATCGACCGGCGGCGGCGCGCCCTCTTCGCGGCCGCAGATGTCGCGCAGATAAACCGACTGGCCGAGCCAGCCCTGGGTCTCGCCGATCAACAGGATCGCCTCGCCCGCGGCCTTGAACGCCAGCGTCGCGGATTTGGTAAAATCGTCGAGCAGCCCGACGCCGCCGATCGAGGGCGTCGGCAGAATGCCGCGGCCGTTGGTCTCGTTGTAGAGCGAGACGTTGCCGGACACGACCGGGAAGTCGAGCGCGCGGCAGGCTTCCGCGATGCCCTTCAGGCAGCCGACGAACTGGCCCATGATCTCGGGCCGCTCCGGATTGCCGAAATTGAGATTGTCGGTGATCGCGAGCGGCCGGCCGCCGACCGCGGTGATGTTGCGCCAGGCCTCGGCCACCGCCTGCATGCCGCCCTGATAGGGATCGGCCTCGCAATAACGCGGCGTCACGTCGACGGTCAGCGCCAGTCCCTTCGGCCCGTCCTGCACCCGCACCACGGCGGCATCGCCGCCGGGACGCTGCACGGTATTGCCGAGAATGACGTGATCATATTGCTCCCACACCCAGCGCTTCGAGCAGAGCTCCGGCGTCGCGATCAGCTTTTGCAGCGCGGCATGATTCCGACCGGCGGCGCGACGTCGCGCGCGGCGATCACCGGCAATAGCGGCGAGGCCACATGCGGGCGATCGTACAGCGGCGCTTCGTCGCCCAATTCCTTGATCGGCAGGTCGGCCATGACGTCGCCGCCATGCTTGACCACAAAACGCTTGCTCGGCGTGGTGTAGCCGACCACGGCGAAATCCAGGCCCCATTTCTTGAAGATCGCCTCGGCCTGTTTTTCCTTCTCGGGCTTTAGCACCATGAGCATGCGCTCCTGGCTTTCCGAGAGCATCATCTCGTAGGCGCTCATGCCGGTTTCGCGCGTCGGCACCGCGTCGAGATCGAGATCGACGCCGAGATCGCCCTTGGCGCCCATCTCCACCGCCGAGCAGGTCAGGCCGGCCGCGCCCATGTCCTGGATCGCGATCACGCAATCGGCTTCCATGATTTCGAGGCAGGCTTCCAGCAGCAGTTTTTCCGCGAAGGGATCGCCGACCTGCACGGTCGGGCGCTTCTCGGCGGAGTCGTCGTCGAATTCGGCCGACGCCATCGAGGCGCCGTGGATGCCGTCGCGGCCGGTCTTGGAGCCGAGATAGACGATCGGCATGTTGACGCCGGAGGCCGCCGCATAAAAAATCTTGTCGGTATCGGCGAGGCCGACCGCCATCGCGTTGACCAGGATGTTGCCGTCATAGCGGGTGTGGAAACGCACCTGGCCGCCGACCGTGGGCACGCCGAACGAATTGCCGTAGCCGCCGACGCCGGCAACGACGCCGGACACCAGATGGCGGGTTTTGGGATGCTCCGGCGCACCGAAGCTCAGCGCATTGAGACAGGCGATCGGCCGCGCGCCCATCGTAAACACGTCGCGCAAAATGCCGCCGAC
This sequence comes from uncultured Alphaproteobacteria bacterium, assembly GCA_963742695.1. Classification (GTDB taxonomy): domain Bacteria; phylum Pseudomonadota; class Alphaproteobacteria; order Rhizobiales; family Xanthobacteraceae; genus Bradyrhizobium. The sequence goes on along the minus strand of CAVUNF010000042.1, from coordinate 55,798 downwards.
GCCGGTGGTCGCACCCTGATAGGGCTCGATGTAGCTCGGATGGTTGTGGCTCTCCATCTTGAACACGACCGCCTGGCCGTCGCCGATGTCGATCACGCCGGCGTTCTCGCCCGGCCCCTGGATCACCCAGGGCGCCTTGGTCGGCAACCCGCGCAGATGCAGCCGCGAGGATTTGTACGAGCAGTGCTCGTTCCACATCGCCGAGAAGATCCCAAGCTCGGTGAAGCTCGGCACCCGGCCGATCAGCTTGAGAATGCGCTCATACTCGTCCGGCTTGAGGCCGTGGCTGGCGACGAGTTCGGGGGTGATTTGCGGCTGGTTCATGGGTCTCTTAGATAGGAAGATCGGAAGCGGGCGAAAAGGCCTTTTATGGCGCATTTTCCCGCTGTCCAGAGCTTTGCGGCGACATCCCTCAGGATCGGCGTTTGCACATCGCGGATGGATCGGATTTAAGGGCTAAAGACCCGCAATTGAAGGCCAGATTCCGTGAACGAGCTCGCCAAACCTGCATTCCCCAAGCAGCCCGGCATCCACGTCGAAACCGAGGGCGAATTCGCCGGCTGGCGAACCTGGCGCCGCGACAATTTCGAGACCCATAACGGGCCGTTCTGGCACCGGATGGGCGACGACGGCCGCGTGCAGTGCGCGTTCCGGGTCGAGAAAAAACATCTCAACGGCCAGGGCAATGTCCATGGCGGCGCCTTCATGGCGTTCGCGGATTATTGCCTGTTCGCCCTTGCCTCGCCCGTGCTCGAGGGGCCGGGAGTGACGGTGTCGTTCGCCTGCGAATTTCTCGATCCCGCGCGCGAGGGCGAGCTGGTCGAAGGCTCAGGCGAAATCATGCGGTCCGCCGGCACGATGATCTTCCTGCGCGGTCTGTTGAAATCCGGCGAGCGTCCGCTGTTCACATTTTCCGGCACCATCCGGCGGGTGAAGTGGCACTCACCGGCGAAAGCAGACACGCTGAATTGCCGAACAGCCTTGCAGAGGTCGAAACCGGCGCCGCGCCGGTGCCACCGCCCGAGCGAGCCGGCCTGCCGCCGGCGCGTCACGGCTGGCGCGGTTATGCGCTGCTGCTGGCGCTGGCGTGCTGCTGGAGTTCGACCTATCCGCTGACCAAGATCGGCCTCGGCACAATTCCACCGATCACCTTCATTTCGGCGCGCTCGCTGATCGCCGCATTTTTCCTGCTCGCCATCCTGTATGCGCGCGGCATGCGGCTTCCGACCGACGCCAAGGCCTGGAAGCTGTTCGCGCAGCAACAGACCATCAACTCGACGCTCCCGTTCCTGATGATCACCTGGGCCCAGCAATACGTCGCGGCGGCACCGACCGTGGTGCTGGCCTCGACCACGCCGATCTTCGCCTTCCTGATCACCTGGGGCATTACGCGGCACGAACCGGCGACGCTGCTGAAACTCGCCGGCGCCGTGCTGGGGCTTGCCGGCACCGCCGTGATCATCGGCCTCGATGCGCTGGGCGGCCTCGGCGGCAATATTTTCGCCGAGATGGTGATCCTGCTCGCTACCGTCTCGTTTGCCTGCGCCACGATCTTCGGGCTTCGGCTCACCGAGTATGACCCGATGGTGGTAGCGGCGGGCTCGCTGCTGTTCGGCGGCCTGCTGCTGCTGCCGGCGTCGCTGATCCTCGACCATCCCTGGACCTTGCGGCCAACGACGGAAGCGTTGGTCGCCACGATCACGATGGGGATTTTCTCGAGCGCGATGGGACTGATGCTGTTTTACATGTGCCTGTCGCGGCTCGGCACGCTCACCACCAACGCGCAAGGCTATCTGCGGATTCCGATCGGCGTCGGCCTGTCGGTGGCGCTGCTCGGCGAATCCGTGCCGCCCAATCTCGCGTTGGGATTGGTGCTGGTGATGGCCGGCGTCGCCGCCATGACGGTTCCCGACGGTGGATACCGCAACCGGTTCGAGCGCCTTCGTGCCGGGCTGACAAGAAAGCGCGCCTCCACCCTGGACGAGTGAAGCCGGGATTTCGCGGGCATGAAGCGGTTGCCGTCCCCACCGCAGGCCCCTATTTTCATGAACCGGAGAAGAGCATGAGCAACTTTGCAATCGAAGGCGGCTGCACTTGTGGCGAGGTGCGCTACCGCATGGCGGCGCCTCCCCTCGTCGTTCATTGCTGCCATTGCCGCTGGTGTCAGCGCGACGGCGGCGCGTCGTTTGCGCTCAATGCCATGATCGAGACCGATCGAGTGGAACTGCTGTCCGGCGCGCCCGAAATCGTCGTCACGCCTTCGCTCAGCGGCAAGGGTCAGAAGATTTCCCGCTGCCCCAAATGCCGTATCGCGGTCTGGAGCAACTACGCAGGTTCGGGCGACCGCTTCCGCTTCGTTCGTGTCGGCACGCTCGATGAGCCGGACGCGCTGCCGCCGGACATACACATCTTCACGATGTCCAAGCAGCCTTGGGTCGTGCTGGCTCCCGATGTGCCCGCGGTCGAAGAGTTTTACGACAGGGAAAAAACCTGGCCTGCGGCAAGCCTTGCACGGTGGCGGGCGGCACGCAGCGCACCCGGCGATTAACGTTTCACGCCGCGCGTTCCAGATGCGCCACCAGGCCGGCGAACAGGCCGCGGCCGTCGGTGCAGCCCATGATGTCTTCGACGTGGTTTTCCGGATGCGGCATCATGCCGAGCACGTTGCCGCGCTCGTTGACGATGCCGGCGATCGATTGCGCGGCGCCGTTGATGTTGGAGAGCTCGTCGAGCGCGCCCTCGGCCGAGCAGTAGCGATAGAGCACCCGCCCCTCGCCCTCGAGCCGCTTCAGCGTCTCTTCATCGGCCGCGTAATTGCCCTCGCCATGCGCGATCGGCACCCGGATGACCTGGCCGGCATTGTAGCCGCGCGTGAACGGCGTATCCGAGCGTTCGACCCGCAGATGCACGTCGTGGCAGATGAATTTCAGCCGCGCATTGCGCATGAGAACGCCGGGCAAAAGGCCGGCCTCGCAGAGAATCTGAAAGCCGTTGCAGACGCCGAGCACGAGGCCGCCGCCGGCGGCGAAATCGCGCACCGCATCCATCACGGGCGCGCGCGCGGCGATGGCGCCGCAGCGCAAATAGTCGCCGTAGGAAAATCCGCCGGGCACCACCACGAGGTCGGTGCCCTTGGGCAGCGCGGTCTCGGCATGCCAGACCATCGCGGGCTCATGGCCCGACGCGAGTTTCAGGGCGCGCGCCATGTCGCGCTCGCGATTGATTCCGGGAAAGACGAGAACGGCGGATTTCATTTCGCAGGCTTGCCTAGCTCAGAACCTCGACCCGGTAATTCTCGATCACGGTGTTCGCCAGCAGCTTGTCGGCGGCATCCTTCAACGCCGCTTCGGCCTTGGCCTTGTCGGAGCCCGAGATTTCGATGTCGAACACCTTGCCCTGGCGCACGCTGGCGACGCCGTCGACGCCGAGCGATTTCAGCGCGCCTTCGATGGCCTTGCCCTGCGGATCGAGGATGCCGGTTTTCAGCGTAACGGTGACGCGCGCTTTCACGGATAACCCTCAGCTCTTGACCAGCACCGGGCCGGAGCCCGCGGGACGCTCGTTCTCCATCAGGATGCCGAGACGCTTTGCCACTTCGGTATAGGCCTCCAGCAGCCCGCCGAGATCGCGGCGAAAGCGGTCCTTGTCGAGCTTCTCGTTCGACTTGATGTCCCACAGCCGGCACGAATCCGGCGAGATCTCGTCGGCGACGATGATTCGCATCATGTCGTTCTCGAACAGCCGGCCGCATTCCATCTTGAAATCGACCAGGCGGATGCCGATGCCGAGAAACAGCCCGGTGAGGAAGTCGTTGACGCGGATCGCCAGCGCCATGATGTCGTCGATTTCCTGCGGCGTGGCCCAGCCGAACGCCGTGATGTGCTCCTCGGAGACCATGGGGTCGTTGAGCTGGTCGTTCTTGTAGTAAAATTCGATGATCGAGCGCGGCAGCTGGGTACCTTCCTCGATGCCGAGGCGCTGCGACAGCGATCCCGCTGCCACATTTCTGCACCACCACCTCCAGCGGCACGATCTCGACCTCGCGAATCAGCTGTTCGCGCATGTTGAGGCGGCGGATGAAGTGGGTGGGCACCCCGATGTCGTTCAGGTGCTGAAACAGGTACTCCGAAATCCGGTTGTTGAGGACGCCTTTGCCCTCGATCACCTGGTGTTTCTTGGCATTGAACGCGGTCGCATCGTCCTTGAAGTGCTGGATCAGGGTTCCCGGCTCCGGACCTTCGTAAAGGACCTTGGCCTTGCCTTCGTAAATGCGGCGTCGACGGCTCATTGGGATGTACCGGGTGTTGTTGAAATCCATGAAATTGGTGTGCTCCGACTGACAAAGGATGCGACCCACGACGGAGCTGCCGTGAAGGCCAGGAACGGGAAACAGAACAAGAACCGGGCCTGAAGGCAACCTATCTGATTGGCCTATCAAGCACAATCGATCCGGCCCTCGGCGGAGCGAGTTTTACCGGTGTCCTGCGACCTCGAAACTGTTGTTTTAACGATTTGCTCCGGTTATCTAGTCGCGCAAGAGGGCTGCCGCAACGCGGGGCCTGTCACAATTCGGCATAGAGATCGGAACCTTTGGTCATGAACTCATTCGACAAGCGCGAAGAAGGTTTCGAGAAGAAGTTCGCCCTCGACGAGGACCAGAAGTTCAAGGCCGAGGCCCGCCGCAACAAGCTGCTCGGATTATGGGTGGCGGAACAGCTCGGAAAGTCCGGCGACGACGCCAATGCCTACGCCCGGGAAGTGGTGGCGTCCGATTTCGAGGAAGCCGGCGACGGCGACGTGGTCCGCAAGGTACTGGCCGATCTCGCCGCCAAGGGCATCGCCATCACCGAGCCGCAGCTTCGCGCGAAGATGGACGAGCTGATGGCGCAGGCCGTCGCGCAGGTGAAGGCGGGGACGTAAGGCTCTACGTCATTCCGGGACGCCGCGAAGCGATCCGGAATCCGAGATATCCTGTCGAGATTTCCCGGTGCGCGATTGCGCACCTGGGATCTGGTCCTGCGGACCATCCCGGAATGACGAAGCGCCCCTATCGGCGTGATACTTTTTTCCCGCCATACTCGCTACGAACAATCTCCAGCAACCGCCGCGACGCCGCGCTCAGAAAGCCGCCGCGCCGCGTCACGGTGACCACGTCGTGGCTGGCATCGAGATCACCGACACCGATCGTTGAGATCGCCGAGGATCCGAGTTCTTCGGCGGCGTTGCTTTGCGACAGCAGCGCGATGCCGAAGCCGGCCTCGACCAGGCGTTTCTGAGCGGTCAGGCTGTCGACCGGCGTCCAATCGATATCACCCAATCCGCTGACCTGGAATAGCGCGAAGACATGCGAGGCCGCGATCTCGCGGCGTCCCGGCACTTCGGGAAATGCGATCCAGCGTTCGCCGCGCAGGTCGGCAAGTCTTGCGACGCGGCGGCCGGCACGCGGGTGATCCGACGCGCACACGACCTGCAGCGGCTCGGCGAACAGCAATTCGCAGTCGAGATCGTGCGAACCGTCGCGATCGAACCGCAAGCCAATCGTCGCCTCGCCGCGGCGGATCAGGCCGCTGATCTCGGCACTGGTCGCGGTACGCAGGGACAAATCGACGCCGGGATGCTCGGCCGCAAAGCGCTTCAAGATGGCCGACAGCCTGCCGCCCGCCAGCGTGCCGACCACTGCGAGGGCGACCGGTCCCGAATCCGGCCGCGCCAGCGCGCGAACCGCGTTCTCCGCGTCCTGGGCGGCCGCCACTGCGCGCTCGGCGTAGGGCACCATCACCCTCCCCGCATCGCTCAGCATGGTCCGGCCCGCAACCCGATCGAACAGCGGCACGCCGAGCTCCTGCTCCAATAGCGCGATGCGTCGCGAGATCGCCGGCTGCGAGCGATGCAAAGCCTTTGCGGCATTGGAGATGCCGCCGCGGCGGTGAACCGTCAGGAAGGTGTTGAGGGCATCGCTATCCATGTTTCAGTCCATGCAAAAACCTGATGATATCACAAGAAATAACAAATTTGGCTGATATCGGGAAGAGCGTTATCTGTGGTGCCGGCAAGTCATTTTGAACAGGAGCCCGAGATGCGCACCCAGATGGAAAAAGCAAAATTGTTTCGCGCGCTGCATGAGCGGCCCGGCGCCTTCATCATTCCGAACCCGTGGGACGCGGGTACCGCAAAGCTGCTCGCGGCGATGGGATTTGAGGCGCTGGCGACCACCAGTCTGGGCTTCGCCCTGACGCTGGGCGGCACCACCGTCAGCCGCGATGCCATCATCGAGAATTGCCGGATGATCTCGGAGGCAACCGATCTGCCTGTCAACGCCGATCTGGAAAATGGCGGCGCGGACGATCCGAAGCTCGCGGCCAAGGCCATCGGCCTTGCCGCCGAGGCAGGCTGCGTCGGCGGCTCGATCGAGGATTCAACCGGCGACCCGCGGCGGCCGATCTACGATTTCACGCTCGCGGTGGAACGGGTGCAGGCGGCGATCGAGGCGGCACGGGCGCTGCCGTTTCCGTTCACGCTGACGGCAAGGGCCGAAAACCTGCTGCACGGCCGCAACGATCTCGACGACACCATCCGGCGGCTGCAGGCGTTCGAAGCCGCCGGCGCCGACGTGCTGTATTCGCCCGGCGTTCATGATCTCGCGACCATCAAGACCGTGGTTTCGGCGCTGAAGAAACCGTTCAACCTGGTGATGGGCTTTGCCGACCCGACGCTGACGCTCGACCAGCTGTCGGCCGCGGGCGTCAAGCGCATCAGCGTCGGCGGCGCGATGTCGCGCTTTGCGCTCGCAGCCTTCCTGCAAAGCGCCCGCGAGATGAAGGACAAGGGGTCGTTCAGCTTCGTGAAGGGGATGGCGCCGATCAAGGAACTGCGGGAGGCGTTTGCGGCGGTGTAGAACCACAGTGTCATTCCGGGGCGTGCGAAGCACGAACTCCGATGCGCAATTGCGCATCTGAGAATCTCGAGATTCCGGGTCTGGTCCTTCGGACCATCCCGGAATGACGGCGAATAATCACCCCTCCTTGAATCCATACTCCGGCACGTTGCCGCTGGCGCCATAATACTTGTACGGCAGGAATTTGCCCGACATCGTGATCTTGACCCGGTCGCCCTTGGGATTGGCGACGCGTTCCATCGTCATGTCGAAATCGATCGCCGACATGATGCCGTCGCCGAACTCCTCCTCGATCAGCGCCTTCCAGGCCGGCCCGTTGACCATCACCATTTCGTAGAACCGGTAGATCAGGGGATCGGTCGGCGGCATCGGCGTGCCGTCGCCGCGCATCGGCACTTCGTTCAGCATCGCGGTCTCGGACTTCGTCAGGCCGAACAACTCGCCGGCATTGGCCGCCTGCGGTTTTGTCAGTTTCATCTGGCCGAGCACGGCGCCGACGATCAGCACTTCCGAATAGCCGCCGATCGCTTCGCAAATGTGTTTCCAGCTCCAGCCTTTCTCGCGCTTGATGTCGAGCAGCTTTTCGGTGAGGTCGGATCGCTTCATGTGGTTTCTCCCTGAGATGAACGAATTGCTATTGGGCGATGGCCTGCGTCGGATGGGCTTCGACCGCTCTCGGCGCCGAAACGATGGTCGGCTCGTTCAAGCCGATCTTCACCACCGGAACGTGGCGCGGATCGTGATCCGGCACATCGGCCGCAAAGGTCTTGCTGCGGCTGACCAGGAAATCCACGATGTGGTTGCGCACCGCGTAGTAATAGGGATGGCGGTGCAGATCGGTGCGGCCGCGATCCTTCGGCAGCGGGTTTTCGACGATCTCGGCCAGCACCGCACCGGGGCCGTTGGTCATCAGGAAAATCTTGTCGGCGAGATAGATCGCCTCATCGACGTCGTGGGTGATCATGAACGCGGTCTGCCCGGTCTCAAGGCAGATGCGGCGCACCTCGTCCTGCAGCGTGCCGCGCGTCAGCGCATCCAGCGCCGAGAACGGCTCGTCCATCAGCATGATTTTTGGGGTGATCGATAACGCGCGCGCGATGCCGACGCGCTGCTTCATGCCGCCCGACAATTCCGATGGCCGCTTGTGCTCGGCGCCGGTCAGGCCGACCAGATCGATAAAAGTCTGCGCGTGCGCCTTGACCCTGGCGCGGTCCCAGTCGCGCCATTTCGAGGTTACGGCGTAGGCGACGTTGCCGAGCACGGTGCGCCACGGCAGCAGCGCGTGGCTCTGGAAGATCACGGCGCGGTCGAGGCTGGTGCCTTCGATCCCTTGCCCGTCGACGATCACGGTGCCCTCGCTCGGCTCGTCGAGCCCTGCGAGAATGTTCAGCACCGTGGTCTTGCCGCAGCCGGAATGCCCGATCACGCAGCCGAATTCGCCGCGCGCCATCGACAGCCAGAGATTTTCGAACACCGCAATCTCGCCGCCGCCGGCGCCCGGATAGCGCTTTGCGATCGCTTCGATGGAGATGAATTTGTCTGGCGTCATCGCATCACTCCGGGAACGTGACCATGCGGGTGAAGCGCGCCAGGATCTGGTCGAGCAGCATGCCGACGACGCCGATCACCAGAATGGCGATGATGACGTTGGTGATCGACAAATTGTTCCACTCGTTCCAGACGAAGTAGCCGATGCCGGTACCGCCGACCAGCATCTCCGCGGCGACGATCACGAGCCAGGCGATGCCGATCGAGATCCGCATGCCGGTCAGGATCGTCGGTGCCGCCGCCGGCAGGATCACGGTGAAGGCGCGCCTGACGGTGCCGACCTCGAGCGTGCGCGCGACGTTGATCCATTCCTTGCGCACGGCGGCAACCCCGAACGCGGTATTGAGCAGCATCGGCCACACCGAGCAGATGAAAATCACGAAGATCGCCGACAGCCCGGAATCCTTGATGGTGTAGAGCGCGAGCGGCATCCACGCCAACGGCGAGATCGGCTTTAGAATCTGGATGAACGGATCGAGCGCCTTGTTGATCAGCGGCGACATCCCGATCATGAAACCGAGCGGAATCGCGACCAGCACAGCGAGGAGATAGCCGAGCCCGACCCGCGCGATCGAATAGCCGAGCTGGATGCCAAGACCCTTGTCGTTCGGCCCGTTGTCGTAGAACGGCCGCTTGAGGTGCTCCCATAATTTCGCGCCGACATCGAGCGGCCCCGGCATCGCCGATTTGCCGTGGGTCGCGGTCAGCCCCATCAGCTTGGCGTATTCCGGACTCATGGTGGCGACGGTGCCGGTGCCGCGGGTGGCGATATGCCAGATGCCCATGAAGGCCAGGAACAGCGCGACCGACACGATCGCCGCGCGAAAGCGGAGCGAGGACATCATCTCCCTCTCTCCGCCCTCACGACGCCTTCCTGATCTTGAAGCTCGCGAGATAATCCTCCGGCTTCGCCGGATCGAAGGCTTTGCCCATCACCGAGAAACTCTTGGTGGTGGTGGTCGGCGGGGTCAGCCCGGCCTCCTTCATCAGTTTGGCTGCGTCGGTTGCGAGATAGACCTGCGCGGCGATGCCGGCATAGTCGATGTCGCCCTTGACCTGCCCCCAGCGCTTCATCTGCGTCATGATCCAGATCGCAAAGGATTGCCACGGGAACGGATCGAAATCGACGCGGTTCGGCTGCTTCACGATGTTGCCGAGACCGTCGGCAAAGGTGCCGGTGAGGATCTGCTCCAGCACGATCTGCGGCTGGTTCAGGTAGTTCGCCGGCGCGATGGCTTCGGCGATCTGCTTGCGGTTCTCGGCCTTGTGCGCGAACGCGGTGGCCTCGATGATCGACTTGAGCAGCGCGCCATAGGTGTTCGGCATCGAAGTGATGAACTCTTTCGATGCGGCGAAGGCGCAGCACGGATGTCCCTCCCAGATGTCCTTGGTCAGGATGTGGATAAAGCCGACGCCGTCATAAACCGCGCGCTGATTCATCGGATCCGGACCGAGATAACCGTCTATATTGTCGGCGCGCAGATTGGCGACCATCTCCGGCGGAGGGACCGACGCGGATCTGAACGTCGACATCGGGGTCGATGCCGTGCTCGGCAAGATAATAGCGCAGCAGATAATTGTGCATCGAATAGTCGAACGGGACGGCGAACTTGAATCCCTTCCAGTCCTTCGGATTGCGCTTGTCCTTGTGCTTGATCGAAAGCGTGATGGCCTGGCCGTTGATATTTTCCACCGCCGGCATGGTGTAAGGGATCGGATTGGAGCCGACGCCCATGGTGATGGCGAGCGGCATCGGCGACAGCATGTGGGCGGCGTCATATTCCTTGTTGATGGTCTTGTCGCGGATCACAGCCCAGCCGGCGGTCTTGATCACTTCGACGTTCAAGCCGTTCTTGGCGTAAAATCCCATCGGCGCCGCCATGATGATCGGGGTGGCGCAAGTGATCGGAATGAAGCCGACCTTGAGGTCCTTCTTTTCCAGCGGCCCGCCTTGCGCAAAGGCTTCGGTCGCGGTCTTCAGCGGAAAGAATTGCGACAGCGCCGCGGCGGCGGTGGCGGCCCCGACCGATTTCAGGAAAGCGCGACGGGCAACATCCTGTGGAAACATCGCCCGCATCACCGCCGAGGCGACCACGCCCTCGTAGCGTTTCTGCTCGCTCTCGATCGTGGCCTGGATCTGCAACTGCGCCGCCGCATGGTGCTCGGCTTCGCTGCCGTGATGGCCGCAGCTGCAACCGGACGCGCGAAGACCGCGGTTGGGATCGAACGGGTTGTCGAATGTGGACATCAATTGCTCCCCTGTCGGCGCCGTATCGGCGCCTTCAAAAGTGCAATCGCTGTGCCATGGCTGCGGACACTGACCGAAGGTCGCAGGCGTGCCCTGCGACGGCGTCAACTTGCCCAAAAGCTGCGCTCAGGCTGGTTTGCGAAGCCTCAAACCTCCCGCTGGACGCCGGCAAATGTATACAGCGCCGCACAAAGCAGCAGAACTTGCCGTCATTTTGTGCAACGGTGGCGCGAGCCCCCCGCCCGGGCCTGCTCCGCTAACGGGGCTGCAGCAGACCCAGCTCGAGCCGGTCGAGTTGCCCGGCGACGTCGCCCTCGACGTCGGCGACATGCATGTTGATGACCCGGTAATCCCGCGCCTCCAGCCAGGCCTGACGCGCTGCGCGGTCCTTCGCGATCACGTCCGTCTCATTGGCATTGATCAGCTCGATCGCGATCCGGTGCACGAAACTGACAAAATCCGGAATATGCCGGCCGACCGGCGTCTGTCGCTTGAACTGCCCGGCAAAGCGGCGGTCGGTGGTCAGGGCCTGCCACAGGATGCGTTCGGCATCGGTCGGATTTCGCCGCAGCAGCCGCGCCAGCCCGCGCACGGTGCCGCTTTCCGACGGCAGCGCGCCCTGCCCGTGCTCGGCCAGCAGCGCGCGCAACCGCGTCGCCTGCTCGCCGTCGAGCACGCCGCCTTTGGCCGGCCCCTTGCGCCCCTCCGAAATCGCCATCACGACCCCATGCAACGTATGCATGTCCTGCTTGGTCGGCTCCATCCGCGCAAAAATGTTGCGCAGGTTGACCAGCATGGTCTCGCGCTTCTCGGCCGGGCGCAAAAACTCGACCTTGTCGAGTTCGCGCACCAGATTGTCGAAGAACGCCTGCATCTGGTGCTGCGAGGCGCGCTCGGAGCGCTCCGGCATCGCGAACGGCAGCGCACCCTGGGTCGACAGCTTGAACCACTCGTAGCCGATCAGCAGCACCGCCTGCGCCAGGTTGAGCGAGGCAAAGCCGGGATTGACCGGGAAGGTGATGATGCGGTCGGCCAGTGCGACTTCCTCGTTCTGCAACCCATAGCGCTCGCGGCCGAACAGTATGCCGACCGTGCCGCCGCCGGTCACCGCGCCGGCGATCTCCTGCGCCGCGGTTTCGGGGGCGACCACCGGCTTGGCCTGGTCGTGGGCGCGCGCGGTGGTGGCGAACAGCAGCGTGCAATCGGCGACCGCCTGCTCGACGGTGTCGAACAGCTCGACCCGGTCCAGAATATGATCGGCGCCGGAGGCGGCGCGCTGGGCTGAAATGTTGGGCCAGCCGTCGCGCGGGTTGACGATCCGCAAGCGCGTCAGCCCGAAATTGCCCATCGCACGCGCCGCCATGCCGATGTTCTCGCCGAGCTGCGGCTCGACCAGAATCACAACCGGCCCCGCCAGTTCGACGCCTGATTTGGTCTTGTCGGTGCCCGAACCGGACATCTGCCTTCACTTTCTGATTCAAGCTCTGAAGATTCTGAATCAAGTTCCGAAGAAGATGATTCAAGGCCTGAGGGCCGCTCATAATGGATTGCCCGGCGGGCAGGATTTCTCAAGTCAAATAATGGGGTTAGGGGCTTTGTTTAGACTCTCGGCCAAAACCTCAATTCGACTGCAATCGATCCTTGGGGCAGCCAGAGTTTGCGGGCATTCCGGCTTCGAATCCGCTATCAACCACAACGAAAGCGAACCTGCAAAGCGGGCCCAGGCGCCGGTTCAACGGCTCGGGATATCGGGAGGTTTTTATGCGCCGCAGATGGTCATTGGCGATTGCCGGATTGATCCTGATTCTGGCCGGCGGCCTGCTCGCACACTTCACCCAAACCGCAGGCGGCATCCGGATCCAGGATGTGCGCTTCAAGGGCGCCAAGGGCAACACCATGAGCGCCCTGCTCTACATCCCCGCCAATGCGACCGCGCAGACCCCCGCGCCCGGCATTCTGGCGGTGCACGGCTACATCAATTCGCGCGAGACCCAGGACGGCTTTGCCATCGAATTCGCCCGCCGCGGTTACGTGGTGCTGGCCCTCGACCAGACCGGCCACGGCTACAGCGACCCGCCGGCCTTCGCCAATGGCTTTGGCGGCCCCGATGGGCTCGCGCATCTGCGCAGCCTCGACATCGTCGACAAGACCAATATCGGGCTCGAGGGCCATTCGATGGGCGGCTGGGCCGTGCTGGCCGCCGCCGCCGCGATGCCCAACGACTACAAGTCGATGGTGCTGGAGGGATCTTCCACCGGAAAACCGTTTGCCGCCGACGGCACCGCCAGCTGGCCGCGCAATGCCGCGCTGGTGTTCGCGCAATACGAGGAATTTTCCGACCTGATGTGGGGCGTCGCCCTCGCCCGCGACGTCACCAAGAGCCCAAAACTGTGGGCGATGTTCGGCACCCAGGGGCCGGTCGAACCCGGCAAACTCTATGGCGACATCGCGCAGGGCACCGCGCGGGTGCTGCATACCCCGGCGATCACCCATCCGGCCGAGCACATCTCGCATGAAGCCATCGGCTACAGCCTCGACTGGTTCGCCAGGACGTTGCAGGGCGGCACCCCGAGGCCGTCCGGCGACCAGATCTGGCTGCGCAAGGAGATCGGCACGCTGATCGCGCTGCTCGGCTTTGTGGCGCTGCTGATCGGGGTGTTCGACGGGCTGCTGGAAGCGCGGATGTTTTCGCACCTGAGATTGCCCGAGATCGCCGACGGCACCATGCCGGCGCATGTCGCCGCCGATGGGCGGCGCTGGACCGTGGCTTTCGTGCTCACCGCCTTGATCCCCGCGCTGACCTATTATCCGGCGCTGGCGCTGGCCGGCACCTTCGTAAAACCGTCGGTCTGGCTGCCGCAGGGCATCACCAACCAGATCATGGTGTGGGCCGTCATCAACGCCCTGATCACGCTGGCGCTGATGCCGTTCGCGCCCAAGCGGGCGAGCCGGATCGGCACCGTCTGGCCGTCGGTCCTGATCGCGGTCGCAACCGTACTCGCCGGCTACGCCGCGCTGTGGCTGGCGGATCTCGTCTTCAAGATCGATTTCCGGTTCTGGATCGTCGCGCTCAAGCTGATGAGCGCAAAACAGATTTTGATCTTCCTGATCTACCTGGTGCCGTTCACCGCCTTCTTCGTGATCGCGCTGCACGTCCTGCACCGGAATTTCTCGACCATGGCGGCGGGCCGCGCCGGGCTCTACCTCACCAATATCTTTGCGCTGACGCTGGGCTTCATCGTGTTGCTGGTGCTGCAATACGGCACGCTGTGGCTGACCGGAAAACTGTTCAACCCGCTGCCCGATCCCGGTTTCGTGCCGCTCTCCACCATCGTCGCCATCCAGTTCGTGCCGCTGCTCGGGATATGCGCCGTGGTCGCGACCTTCACCTGGCGGCGCACCGGCTCCAGCCTGCCGGGCGCGCTGATCTGCGGGCTGTTCGTCACCTGGTACGTGGTGGCCGGCACGGCGACACAGGCGGCGTTCTAGCTGGCCAATCAAATCCGGGGGCGCTCCGGCTTGCTGGCGCTTTTGCGCAAGCTGTCGACCAGCAGTTGTGCGGGCACGCTCAGGGCTGTGTCTCGCACCGAGATCACGAACTGCCGTCGAGCCCAGGCGTTGCTCAACGGAACTACTTTAAGTCCGAGCGACTGCTGAATCGCGCTGGCCTCCTCTCTTGGGACGATTGCCACGGCCAGATTGGCGGCGACGATGCGATAGGCCGCATCCACGGTGGAGACCTGAATGCGATAGCGCATTTGCTTGCCGGCTGCCGCCGCAGCGCTCCGCTGCCTCGTCTTCATGATGCTGCGGGCGGCGATATCGACATGCTCGTAGTCGATCGTATCCTCGAACGAAACCGAACGGCACGTGGCAAGTGCATGGCCGGGATGTACGACCACGGCGAGATGGTCGCGGTGATAGCGAAACGTGCGTAGGCCGCGCAGATCCACTGCGTTCCAGCAGACCCCGATGTCCGCCCGGCCTTCCTCAACGCCGCGTACCACTTCCCAGATTTCGCGCTCCTCCAGGCTGACGCGGACGTCGAGATAGCGTTGCGCGAACAGGCTGATATCTTCCGGCAGAAATTGCGCCACCGCCGATTTACTGCCGAAGACGCGCACGTGACCTTGCACTCCCTCGGCAAACGCTCCCAGTTCTGCTTGCATGCGGTCGAGCAATTGCAGCGATTCCCGCGCATAGCGGCACAGCACCTCCCCCGCCGCCGTCACTGCAACGCCGCGCCTGCCGCGTTCGAGCAAGGTGACGCCTGCGGCTTCCTCCATCTGGCTGATGCGCTTGCTCACCGCGGACGGCACGATCGCCTCGCGCCGCGCGGCTGTGGCGATGTTGCGTTCCTCGCATACCGCGATGAACAGCCGCAACGAAACGGGATCGAAATTTCGCATGATCTGTCCTGCCGTCAGATTCAGACATCTTATATGGGAATAGCTGAGGTGAAAATATACCAATTCTGAGATGGCTGATATTTCATCTACATTGCGTCGATCAAAAAATAATCCCGGGAGATATCCATGCGTGCGGTTGTGTGTGCTTCGTTGCTGTTCTTGACGGCGTCTGCGGCGATCGCCCAGGATTTCCCCAAGCGGCCCATCACCCTGGTCGTGCCTTTTGCCGCCGGAGGCCCTACCGACACCGTGGCGCGCGTGACGGCCGAGAACATGGGCCGTCTGCTCGGACAGCAGGTGATTGTCGAGAACGTCGCCGGCGCGGGCGGCACTCTGGGCAGCAATCGGGTCGTCCGTGCCGAGCCTGACGGCTATACGCTTCTTCTTCATCATCTCGGACTGGCCACGGCCGTCACGCTGTATCGGAAGCTTCCGTTCGATCCGACCACCGACCTGAAGCCTGTCGGCGTCGTGTCCGATGCCAACATGGCCATCATTGCGCGCCCGGACTACCCCCCGAATACGCTGGCCGAAGTCATTGCAGACATCAAGGCCCGAGGCGACCACGTCACCTTCGCGCATTCGGGCCTGGGTGCGGCGTCGCAGCTTTGCGGTATGCTGTTCATGGCGGCTGTTCAGAAGCAGATGAACGTCGTTCCATTTCGCGGAGGCGGCCCGGTTCTTCAGGCGCTGATGGGGAAGCAGATAGATCTTGGATGCGAACAAGCCACGACCGCCGCACCGCTGGTCCAGGCCAACAGCGTGAAGTCCTATGCCGTCACCAGCGCCAAGCGGCTGCCATCGATGCCTAACGTGCCCACCGCGGCCGAGGCCGGCCTGACTGGCATGGAGATCAGCGTTTGGCACGGTATCTATGTGCCGGCGAAAACGCCCGATCCTGTCGTGCAGGTGCTCACCAAAGCCCTGGCCGAGGCGCTCAAAAGTCCGGCGCTGGCCAGCAGGTTCGCGGATATCGCGACCGATCCGACGCCGGACAAGGCAACGCCGCAAATCCTTCGTGAAACGCTGAAGAGCGAGATTGACCGCTGGCGTCCGATGATCACCGCAGTCGGCCAATACGCCGATTAAGCTTCCGCCCTCCATCCTCCGATACGGACACATCCTTTTCATGCGCATTGTCGACATCCGGGAGCGTACCGCTCCGATATCTTCTCCCATCGCCAACGCCTTCATCGACTTTTCGAAGATGACGCTGAGTCTGGTTGCCGTGGTCACCGACGTCATCCGCGATGGCCGGCCAGTCATCGGCTACGGTTTCAACTCGAACGGTCGCTACGGGCAGGGAGGGTTGATCCGCGAGCGTTTCGCGCCGCGCGTGCTGACGGCTGCGCCGGACAGCCTGCTTGACGAAGGTGGCCTTCTGGATGCCGGCAAAATCTGGGCGGCCATGTTCGCTAACGAGAAGCCGGGCGGACATGGCGAGCGGTCGGTGGCCATTGGCACGATCGACATGGCGGTGTGGGACGCCGTCGCCAAAATTGCCGGCAAGCCGCTGTTTCGTCTGCTGGCGGAGCGGCAGGGCGTGGTCGCTGACCCCAGCGTATTTGTCTACGCCGCCGGCGGCTATTACTATCCCGGCAAGGGCCTCGAAGGCCTCGCGGCCGAGATGCAGGGCTACCTCGACCGCGGCTACACGGTCGTGAAGATGAAGATCGGCGGCGCGTCGCTCCCGGACGACTGCAGGCGCATAGAAACCGTGCTGCGTATGCTGCCGACGGGCTGCAAGCTTGCAGTCGATGCCAATGGCCGCTTCGACCTCGACACTGCGGTTGCCTATGCCAAGGCGCTAAGTGAATATGACCTGTTCTGGTATGAGGAAGCCGGCGACCCGCTGGACTATGAGTTGCAGGCGAAACTCGCCGAGCTATATCCGGGGCCGATGGCTACCGGCGAGAACCTCTTCTCGATGCAGGACGCCCGCAACCTGATCCGCTATGGTGGCATGCGTTCCGACCGCGACTGGCTGCAGTTCGATTGCGCACTCAGCTACGGCCTCGTGGAATATCTGCGCACGCTGGAGATGCTGAAAACCTACGGATGGTCGTGGCGCCGCTGCATTCCACATGGCGGGCACCAAATGTCGCTAAACATCGCGGCCGGGCTGGGGCTCGGCGGCAACGAATCCTACCCCGATCTTTTCCAGCCCTATGGCGGATTTCCCGACGGCGTCCGCGTCGAGGCCGGCCATATCACAATGCCGGAATTGCTCGGGCATCGGTTTCGAAGGCAAATCCGACCTGATCCGTGAAATGCGGAGCCTGGCGTCATGACCCTGCTCGGCAAAGGCAACGTCGGAAACAGGGCTGAGACGCGAGATCGCCGTCTTCGAGACGAATTCCAGATGACGTCTCGATCGACAAGCTCGAGCCTGAAATCACACTAGTCTGGTCGCCGGTTGCCGGACGCCCACGAAGTATCGCGCGACTTGCGAACCTGCGAGCGGTGGCCTGCGACCAACCGGCATGTCCCCGCAGCAGCAGCGCTATCCGCATACGCCCACGCCTTCACATGCGTCCTTGGCCGGCCGTCAGCGGGCCGGACAGCTGGCGCCGACCGATACCGCCAAAGCGCTGCTGGCGGCGCGCGGCTGCCCCGATGCGTGGTATCGGGTCCAGGCTCTCGCCTCGGTTGCGGAACACGCGGAGCAACGCCTGGTCCTGTCGATTTTGGAGGAAGCCGCGCGCGAAGCGCTGTCATGCCCTGACGCCTATGGCTCGGCAGCTGTCATGGCGTGGCCGCTCGGCGTGGCATTCCGGCAAGGGCAGCTCAACTTCGCCGGGCGCGAACTCAAAAAGTGCCTTGCGCTGGCATCAGGGATCGAGCCCCGCGCGTCGCAGGCCTACGCGCTGGAAATTCTCTGGAGCGCCTGCTTCGCGGCGGACCCCGGCCTTGCCAAACCGGTGTGGAGCAGAATTCTGGAGCTCTGCCATCCCGACCACAGCTGGCGTGCCGCCCGGCTCTATCTGCACATCGCGGAAGTCAGGAACAAGCGGGAGCCCGGTGGCGCCGCCGCGGTGATCCGCGCCATGCGGCCGGGCAAGGCGCGCAGCTGGCTGGAACGGCGTTTCGGGCTCGTCTGAAAAGCTTCGCCCTGACCTGAAAAGCAGCCGGATCTGCCCTGCCATTCGCCTTCCAGCCCGCGTTTTCGGGTGCTATAGCGACGGACACACCCCATCCGTCCCGAAACGCGCTGTTCCAAAAAGGCCCGACCTGCCATGGCAAAAATCAAGGTGACCAACCCCGTCGTCGAACTCGATGGCGACGAGATGACCCGGATCATCTGGCAATACATCAAGGACAAGCTGATCAACCCGTTCCTCGATATCAACCTGATGTACTACGACCTCGGGATGGAATACCGAGACAAGACCGACGATCAGGTCACCATCGACGCTGCCGAAGCCATCAAGAAGTACGGCGTCGGCGTCAAATGCGCGACCATCACCCCCGACGAAGGCCGAGTGCAGGAATTCGGCCTCAAGCAGATGTGGAAGTCGCCGAACGGCACCATCCGCAACATCCTCGGCGGCGTGGTGTTCCGCGAGCCGATCATCTGCAAGAACGTGCCGCGGCTGGTGCCGGGCTGGACCAAGCCGATCATCATTGGCCGCCACGCCTTCGGCGATCAGTACCGCGCCACCGACTTCCTGTTCCCGGGCAAGGGCACGCTGTCGATGAAGTTCGTCGGCGAGGACGGCAAGGTGATCGAGCGCGAAGTCTACAAGGCTCCCAGCGCCGGCCTCGCGCTGGCGATGTACAACCTCGACGATTCGATCGCCGATTTCGCCCGTGCCTCGTTCAACCAGGGCCTCGCCAAGAACTATTCGGTGTACCTGTCGACCAAGAACACCATTCTCAAGGTCTATGACGGGCGCTTCAAGGACATCTTCCAGGACATTTTCGACAAGGAGTTCAAGGCCAAGTTCGAAGCCAAGAAGATCACCTACGAGCATCGCCTGATCGACGACATGGTGGCTGCGGCGATGAAGTGGTCGGGCGGCTACGTCTGGGCCTGCAAGAACTACGACGGCGACGTGCAGTCCGACACCGTCGCGCAGGGTTACGGCTCGCTCGGCCTGATGACCTCGGTGCTGATGACGCCGGACGGCAACACGGTGGAAGCCGAAGCCGCCCACGGCACGGTGACGCGGCATTACCGCGAGCACCAGAAGGGCAAGGAGACCTCGACCAACTCGATCGCCTCGATCTTCGCCTGGACCCGCGGCCTGTCGCATCGCGCCAAGCTCGACAACAACGAGGCGCTGGCGAAGTTCGCGCTGACGCTGGAGAAGGTTTGCGTCGACACCGTCGAAGCCGGCTTCATGACCAAGGATCTGGCACTGCTGGTCGGCGCCGACCAGCGCTGGCTCTCCACCACAGGCTTCCTCGACAAGGTCGCGGAAAACCTGACCAAGGAGATGGCCTGACGCATCGAGGGCCGCCGGCCCTCTCAGGGGTGACCCATGCTGTTCATGGTGATCGAGCGGTTCCGCGACAACGACATGGTCCCGATCTATCAAAGGGTTCGGGACCAGGGGCGCGGATTGCCTGAGGGTCTCGAATACATAGATAGCTGGGTGGAGCCCAACTTCTCCCGGTGCTTTCAACTGATGCGTTGCGATGACCTGCGGCTGTTTCAAGAGTGGTGCCTGCAATGGCGCGACACCGGGGCGAGTTTCGAGATCGTGCCGGTGGTGTCGAGCAAGGAAACGCGGGAAGTCGTCGAGCCGCACCTGAAATGACTCTGGCCTGAACGGAGCGATGCATGCTCGGTATTCATGACCTGTATCTGTTTGTTGCCGCAGCCCTGCTGTTGAATGTCACGCCGGGACCGGACACCGCGCTGGTGATCGGTCAAAGCATGCGTCATGGCTTCAAGGGCGGCGTGCTGGCGATACTCGGGGTCAGTGTCGGCTGCTATGTCCATATCGGCGCTGCCGCGATCGGGTTGTCGGCGCTGCTGTTGACCTCTGCGCTCGCCTTCACCGTCATCAAATGGATCGGCGTCTGCTACCTCTGTTATGTCGGGCTGCGCATGCTGTTGGCGCGGGAGACAAGCTTTCAGGCCGCTGGCGATCAGCCGGAAATATCGAATTCGATCTTCTGGCAGGGCTTTCTGACCAACGTGCTCAATCCCAAAGTGGCGATGTTCTTTCTCGCCTTCCTGCCGCAGTTCATTGATGCCAATGCGCCACAGAAGGCGCTGGCGTTTGTGGTTCTCGGGTTGATCATCAATGTCGGCGGCATCGCGTGGCTGTTGATGGTGGCATGGGCCGCATCCCGGACCACCTCTGCGATCCGCGGCAGCGCCCGGATCAAGCTGTGGCTCGAACGCGCCATCGGAACCATGTTCGTGGCACTCGGCGTCAAGCTCGCGCTGAGCGAGAGGCCGTAACCGCTCCTTCCGCAGCAAGTCCGGTTAAACCGATCTTCCTCGCGCGGCGCGCCGTGCTTTCGCCCCAAACAAGCTGCGTGGTCGCGGCACGGATTCGGGGGCATTGATGCGGCGGATTTTACGGTTCGGGCTGACGTTCGTCATGATGGCAATCGCCGCGATCGCACTTGGCAACTCCTCGCTTTGGACGACGCCGGAGACGAAGCCGACACTGCTCGCGCACCGCGGACTCGCGCAAACCTATGGCACGGCAGGACTGACCGCGACGACCTGCACGGCGTCGCGGATTCTTCCGCCCGAGCATTCCTTCATCGAGAACACCCTGCCCTCGATGCGCGCGGCGTTCGCCGCCGGCGCCGACATCGTCGAACTCGACGTCCATCCCACCACCGACGGTCAGATCGCGGTATTCCACGACTGGACGCTCGACTGCCGCACCGACGGCCGCGGCGTCACCCGCGAACACAGCCTCGCCGATCTGAAGAAACTCGACGTCGGCTTTGGCTACACCTCAGATGGCGGCAAGAGCTATCCGCTTCGCGGCACCGGCATCGGCTTGCTGCCCTCGCTGGACGAGGTGTTGTCCGCATTTCCCGACAAGCGCTTTCTGATCCACATCAAGAGCAACGATGCCGATGAGGGCCGGCGGCTTGCCACCCGCCTGAAATCGCTTCCGCCTCAGCAATTGCAGCGGCTGATGATCTATGGCGGCGCGCTGCCGGTCGCGGAAGTGCGGCAGATCGCTCGATGTACCCTCGATGTCAGGCGCGACGCTAAAACGCTGCCTGATCCGCTATGTTCTGCTGGGTTGGTCCGGCTACATTCCGTCCGACTGCGAACGCAGCGTGCTGCTGGTGCCGGTCAATTATGCGCCGTGGCTCTGGGGTTGGCCGAACCGGTTTCTCAACCGGATGCATCGTCATGGCTCGGAAGTGTTCGTCATCGGCCGCTACGACGGCGAGGATTTTTCAAGCGGGATCGACAAGTCTGAGGATCTCGCTTTGTTGCCGGCCGGTTTTGCCGGCGGCATCTGGACCAACCGCATCGACCGGATCGCGCCGCTGATCCCGAAGCGCTAACGGGCGAGCCCGCGCCTGCCTTCACCGTCGCGCTACTTGCGCGACTTCATCGCGTCCATCATGGCCGCGTTCATTCTTGCAAACTCCGCCATCATTGCCTCGCAGGCCTTTCGGCTCGCATGACACTCGGCGTCGGTTTCCAGTTCGAACTTGCCCTCGGGTCCAACGTTACGGCGGCACACCACCGCGGGATGCGCCGGATTAGCCGGTTGCGTGAAGGTCCAGGTGATCCCGGCGGCATCGCGATAGGCGAGATATTGGGAGTCGCGAAATATCTCCTCCGCCTTGGCGGCCCGAAGTTGGCGTAATTTCTCCGACGGCAGGATCGCGTGCGTTCCGCAGAGATGATCGCCCTCATGCGCTATCGCTGAAGACAACGTGGCGACCAGCACAATCGATCCAGCGAGCATCGATCGTGCGGTTGGTCGCATTCAGCCCGCCATGGCTTTTTCGATCGCCGAGAGCGCGGCATCCGCCTTGGCGCCGTCGGGCCCGCCGGCCTGCGCCATATCGGGCCGGCCGCCGCCGCCCTTGCCGCCGAGCGCTTCGGAGGCGATGCTTAACGAGATCGACGGCGTTGAAACGCGTAACGAGATCTGCCGTGACGCCGACAACTACGCCAGCCTTTCCGTCTTCACCGACATTGACGATCGCGACCACACCCGAGCCGAGCTGTTTCTTGCCAGCATCGGCAAGGCTCTTCATATCCTTCATCTCGATGCCCGTAACACTCTTGCGCCATCAGCTTGACGCCTTGGACGTCACGGAAATCGTCCTCTGTGCGCATGTCGAGCTGGATACGCTCGGCGCCGCCGCCCATCGCCAGCTTCTTGCGCGCATCCGACAGATCGCGCTCCAGCCGCTTGCGCTCTTCCATCAGCGAGGCGACGCGCGCCGGCATCTCCTCGAGCGAGGTGCGCAGCTCATGCGCGGCGTTCTTCGCGATCTGGATGGTGTCGTTGGCATGCTGCCGTGCATGGCGCCCGGTCAGCGCCTCGATGCGGCGCACGCCCGAGGCGACCGCGCTTTCGCCGGTCACCGAGATCAGCCCGATATCGCCGGTTCGGCGCACATGGGTGCCACCGCACAATTCCACCGACCAGCCGAGCGCGTTGCTGCCCGTTTCGCGCGCGGTCTTGCCCATCGACACCACGCGCACCTCGTCGCCGTATTTTTCGCCGAACAGCGCCCGCGCGCCGGCGTCGCGGGCATCGTCCACCGCCATCAGCCGCGTGGTGACTTCGTCATTCTCCAGCACCACCTCGTTGGCGATGTCCTCGACGCGCGCGAGTTCTTCCGGCGTGATCGGCTTCGGATGCACGAAGTCGAAGCGCAGGCGGTCCGGCGCCACCATCGAGCCGCGCTGGGCGATGTGATCGCCGAGCACCTGCCGCAGCGCCTCATGCAACAGATGCGTTGCCGAGTGATGGGCGCGGATCGACGTCCGCCTGGTGTGATCGACCTCCAACTGCAAGGCTGTACCGACCGTCAGTGTGCCCTGCTCCACCGTGCCCTGATGCACGAAGAGATCACCGGCCCGCTTCTGCGTGTCGGTGACACGAAATTTGACGCTCTCGCCGATCATCACGCCGGTGTCGCCGACCTGACCGCCGGACTCCGCGTAAAACGGCGTCTGGTTGAGAACGATCGAACCGGTCTCGCCGGCCTTGAGGCTGTCCGCATTCTTGCCTTCTTTGACGAGCGCGGAGACTACACCCTCGGCAGTCTCGGTCTCATAGCCGAGAAATTCGGTTGCACCGAGTTTCTCTCGCAGCGGAAACCAGATGTTCTCGCTGGCGGTATCACCGCTTCCCGACCACGACGCGCGCGCCTTTTCTTTCTGCTTTTCCATCGCATCGGTGAACGACGCGATATCGACGCTGATACCGCGCGACTTCAGCGCGTCCTGGGTGAGGTCGAGTGGAAAGCCATAGGTGTCGTACAGCGTGAAGGCCGTATCGCCATCGAACATGTCGCCCTTCTTCAGCGAGCTGCTCTTCTCGTCAAGGATCGACAAGCCGCGCTCCAGCGTCTTGCGGAAGCGCGTTTCTTCCAGCCGCAGCGTTTCCTCGATCAGCTTTTCCGCCCGCACCAGATCCGGATAGGCCTGGCCCATCTCGCGCACCAGCGCCGAAACAAGGCGGTACATCAGCGGATCGCGCGCGCCGAGCAACTGCGCATGGCGCATCGCGCGGCGCATGATCCGGCGCAGCACATAGCCGCGGCCCTCGTTCGACGGCAGCACGCCGTCGGAAATCAGGAAGGCGGAGGAGCGCAAATGGTCCGCAATGACGCGGAACGACGCCACGGTCTGCTCCTCCGGTCCGGTCCCGAGCGCGGATGCGGTGGCGTCGATCAGGTGACGGAAAAGATCGGTTTCAAAGACGCTGTCGACGCCTTGCAGGATGCAGGCCATGCGTTCCAGCCCCAGGCCGGTGTCGATCGAGGGACGCGGGAGAGGCTGGCGCTCTTCCTTCGTTACCTGCTCGAACTGCATGAAGACGAGATTCCAGAACTCCAGGAAACGATCGCCATCCTCCTCCGGGCTGCCTGGTGGACCGCCCCAGATGTGCTCGCCGCGGTCGATGAATATCTCCGAGCAGGGACCGCAGGGCCCGGTGTCACCCATTGCCCAGAAATTGTCTGACGTCGGGATGCGGATGATGCGATCGTCGCCGAAGCCCGCGATCTTCTTCCAGAGGTCGGCCGCCTCGTCGTCGGTGTGATAGACCGTGACAAGGAGCTTGTCCTTCTTCAGGCCGAAATCCTTGGTGATCAGGTTCCAGGCCAGCTCGATGGCGCGGTCCTTGAAATAGTCGCCGAACGAGAAATTGCCGAGCATCTCGAAAAAGGTGAGATGCCGCGCGGTGTAGCCGACATTGTCGAGGTCGTTGTGCTTGCCGCCGGCGCGCACGCATTTCTGCGAGGTGGTGGCGCGCTGATAGGGGCGCTTCTCGACGCCGGTAAAGACGTTCTTGAACTGCACCATGCCGGCATTGGTGAACATCAGCGTCGGATCGTTGCGCGGCACCAGCGGCGACGACGGCACGATCTCGTGGCCGTTGGCCGCGAAGTAATCCAGAAATTTCGACCTGATCTCGTTAACGCCGCTCATGTCCATCCAATCGGGAATTTGGCCCGGGCAGCCGCAAATGGCTTATTCTCCGGCGCAACGCTTTTAGACAAGGGGGCCCGCGCTGTCCAGAAAGTGTGCAGCAGATCATAGGCTTGCCGCACCAGCACAAGAGCCTCGCCAAGAATCGTTGATATTGCTGCAGGTGCGTTGACAGCCTTGGTGGCGCCGTGGTCTCTTCCTATCTGTTCGAGACAGTCACGTCGGGAGAGATCGGCTTAAGCGCCGGCGCCGAAGGAGCAACCGCCCCGGAAACTCTCAGGCAAACGGACCGTGTGACTTGCTAGCATCTGGAAAGAGACGCCGCCGGGCCTGTCCCGGAACGCGTCCGCCGACGGGATAATACTCTCAGGCACAGCGACAGATGGGGCTTCGGCGGGTTTTCCGAGGGATTTTCCTCGGGAACCGCGAGGGCCCCATGATGCTTGCGCGCGACGACCAATCCGAGCTGAAACATACCCCCCTGCACGCGCTGCATGTGGCAAGCGGCGGCAAGATGGTGCCGTTCGCCGGCTATGACATGCCGGTGCAATTCGCCACCGGCGTGCTCCGGGAACACCTGCATACCCGCGGGGCTGCCGGCCTGTTCGACGTCTCGCATATGGGCCAGATCGCGCTGCGGGCGAAATCCGGCAGGGTCGAAGACGCCGCGCTAGCACTGGAGCGATTGGTTCCGCAGGACATCCTTGCCGTTGCGCCGGGGCGGCAGCGCTACGCCCAGTTCACCAACGACGGCGGCGGCATTCTCGACGACCTGATGGTGGCGAATTTCGGCGACCATCTGTTCCTGGTGGTCAACGCCGCCTGCAAGGCGGCCGACGAGGCGCATCTGCGCGCGCATCTTTCGGACACTTGCATGATCGAGCCGCTTTCCGATCGCGCGCTGATCGCGCTGCAGGGCCCGAAGGCCGAATCGGTGCTGACAAAACTTTGTGCAGACATCCCGGCCATGCGGTTCATGGATTCCGGTCCGCGCCGCATCGACGGCATCGACTGCTTCGTGTCGCGCTCGGGCTATACCGGCGAGGACGGTTTTGAAATTTCGGTTCCCGCCGAACAGGCGGAGCGGCTCGCCAAGACTCTGCTCGCGAATAGCGACGTGCTGCCGATCGGGCTCGGCGCGCGCGACAGCCTGCGGCTCGAAGCCGGGCTCTGCCTCTATGGCCACGATATCGATACCACGACGACGCCGGCCGAGGCCGCGCTGGCATGGTCGATTCAAAAAAGCCGCCGCAAAGGCGGCGCGCGCGCCGGCGGCTTTCCCGGCGCCGACACAATTCTCGCACAGCTCGAGCAAGGCGCGCCGCGCCGCCGCGTCGGATTGCGGCCGGAGGGCCGCGCACCGGTGCGCGAGGGCGCGCCGCTATTCGCCGACGAAACCTCATCGATGCAGATCGGCGCGATCACCTCGGGCGGTTTTGGTCCGAGCCTCAATGCACCCGTCGCGATGGGCTATCTGCCGTCGTCGCAGGCCGCAGCCGACGGCACGGTCTTTGCTGAGCTACGCGGACAAAGATTGCCGCTGCGGATATCGCCGATGCCCTTCGTTCCCAATACCTATAAACGCTGAAGGATATTTTCATGACCACGCTTTACACCACCGACCACGAATGGCTCCGCATCGAGGGCGACGTCGCCACCATCGGCGTGACCGATTATGCGCAGTCGCAGCTCGGCGATGTCGTGTTCGTCGAACTGCCCAAGGTCGGCCGCAGTTTCAAGAAGGCCGAAGCCGCCGCCGTGGTCGAATCCGTCAAGGCCGCCTCCGACGTCTATGCGCCGATCACAGGCGAAGTAACTGAGATCAACGACGCGGTCGCCGCCGAGCCGGCGCTGGTCAATTCCGACGCCGGCGGCAAGGCATGGTTCTTCAAGATGAAGATCGCAGACAGAAGCGAGCTCGACGGCCTGATGGACGAGGCCGCTTACGCCAAGCACACCGCCTGATCGCGAGGAAACCATGACCGCGCACCGCAAGCCCGCCATCGAGCCCGCCACCACCTTCGCGCGCCGCCACATCGGCCCCTCGCCCCGCGACGTCGCGGCGATGCTGGAGACGGTCGGCGCCAAGACCCTCGGCGAGTTGATGAGCCAGACGCTGCCGTCGTCGATCCGGCAGCAGGCGCCGCTCGATCTCGGCGACGCCTCAAGCGAAACCGAGGCGCTGGCGCATATGCGCGAGCTGGCGTCGCAGAACCAGGTTTTCACCTCGCTGATCGGCCAGGGCTATTTCGGCACCATCCTGCCGGCGGTGATCCAGCGCAACATCCTGGAGAACCCGGCGTGGTACACCGCCTATACGCCGTATCAGCCCGAGATCAGCCAGGGCCGGCTCGAAGCCCTGTTCAATTTCCAGACCATGATCTGCGATCTCACCGGGCTCGATGTCGCCAACGCTTCGCTGCTCGATGAGGCCACCGCGGCCGCCGAAGCGATGGCGCTGGCGGAACGTGCCGCGACGGCCAAGGCAAAATCATTCTTCGTCGACCGCGAGGTGCTTCCGCAGACGCTGGCCGTGCTGCGCACCCGCGCCGAGCCGCTGGGCTGGAATCTGATCGTTGGCGATCCGCTCGCCGATCTCGACGCACGCCGAGGTGTTCGGCGCGCTGCTGCAATATCCGGGCACTTCGGGCGCGGTGCGCGACCTGCGTCCGGCCATCGCCGCACTCCACGCCAAGGGCGCGCTGGCGGTCGTCGCCGCCGATCTGCTGGCGCTGACGCTGCTGGCCTCGCCGGGCGAACTCGGCGCCGATATCGCCATTGGATCGGCGCAGCGTTTTGGCGTGCCGATGGGATATGGCGGACCGCATGCCGCCTACATGGCGGTGCGCGATGCGCTCAAGCGTTCGCTGCCGGGCCGGATCGTCGGGCTGTCGATCGATTCCCGCGGCGAGCCGGCCTATCGGCTGGCGCTGCAGACCCGCGAGCAGCATATCCGCCGCGAAAAGGCGACCTCCAACATCTGCACCGCGCAGGTGCTGCTGGCGGTGATCGCCTCGATGTATGCGGTCTATCACGGCCCGGAGGGGCTGACCCATATCGCGCGATCGGTGCATCGCCGCACATGCGTGCTGGCGGCGGGATTGCGCAAGCTCGGCTTCGCGCCGCAGTCGGATGCGTTCTTCGATACCGTGACGGTTGATGCCGGCGACAAGCAGAACGAAATCGTCGCCCGCGCGCAGGCGGAAAAGATCAATCTTGGAATTGGCCAAATCTGGATCGGCAAGGCACGCTTCGTATCGCGCTGGACGAAACCACGACCGCGGCCACGGTCGAAGCGGTGTGGCGCGCGTTCGGCGGCAAGCTCGCTTACGCTGATATCGAAGCCGGCGCGCGTGACGCACTGCCGACCGAGCTGAAGCGCGGCACCGCGTTCCTCACCCATCCGGTCTTCCATGCGCATCGCTCGGAGACCGAGCTGTTGCGTTACATGCGCAAGCTCAGCGATCGCGATCTCGCGCTCGACCGCGCCATGATTCCGCTGGGCTCCTGCACCATGAAGCTCAACGCCACCGCCGAGATGATCCCGCTGACCTGGCCCGAATTCGGTTCCTTGCATCCGTTCGTGCCGCGCGAGCAGGCCGAGGGCTATCACGCGCTGTTCAAGCGGCTCGAACAATGGCTGTGCGACATCACAGGCTATGACGCGATCTCGCTGCAGCCGAATTCCGGCGCGCAGGGCGAATATGCCGGGCTGCTTGGCGATCCGCGGCTATCACGCCGCGCGCAATGAGCCGCATCGCAAAGTCTGCCTGATCCCCTCCTCCGCGCACGGCACCAATCCGGCCTCCGCCAGCATGGTCGGCATGGACGTGGTGGTGGTCGCGTGCGACAAGCGCGGCGACGTCGACGTCGATGATTTGCGCGCCAAGGCGGAAAAGCATTCGAACAATCTCGCCGCGATCATGATCACCTATCCCTCGACCCACGGCGTGTTCGAGGAGCACATCCGCGAGATCTGCGACATCGTGCATGGCCATGGCGGACAGGTCTATCTCGACGGCGCCAACATGAATGCGCAAGTCGGACTGTCGCGGCCCGGCGATTACGGCGCCGATGTCAGCCATCTCAATCTGCACAAGACGTTCTGCATTCCGCATGGCGGCGGCGGCCCCGGCATGGGACCGATCGGCGTCAAGGCGCATCTCGCGCCGTTCCTGCCGGGACATCCCGCCACCGACGGCGCGGGCCGGCGACGGACAGAGCCGCGCCGGTCGGACCGGTGTCGGCCGCGCCGTTCGGCTCGGCCTCGATCCTGACCATCTCCTACATCTACATCCTGATGATGTCGGGCGAAGGCCTGACGCGCGCCACCGAGATCGCGATCCTCAACGCCAACTACATTGCGGCCCGACTGGATCCGCATTTTCCGGTGCTGTACCGCAACGCCAAGGGCCGCGTCGCCCATGAATGCATCGTCGATCCGCGGCCGCTGAAGACGTCCAGCGGCGTCACCGTCGACGACATCGCCAAACGGCTGATCGATTACGGCTTCCATGCGCCGACCATGAGCTTTCCGGTGCCGGGCACGCTGATGATCGAGCCGACCGAATCCGAATCGAAGGCCGAGCTCGATCGCTTTTGCGACGCCATGATCGCGATCCGGCAGGAGGTCGCCGAGATCGAAGCCGGCCGCTGGAAGGTCGAAGCCTCGCCGCTGCGCCACGCCCCGCACACCGTGCACGACATCGCCGACGACGCTGGGCGCGCGCCTATAGCCGCGCCGAGGGCTGTTTCCCGGCCGGCACGTCGCGCACGGATAAATACTGGTGCCCGGTCGGGCGGGTCGACAACGTCTATGGCGACCGCAATCTGGTGTGCTCGTGCCCGCCGATTGAGGATTACGCCGAGGCGGCGGAGTGACGCGATGTCGTCATTCCGGGGCGCGCGTGCGCGAACCGGAAATGCGAAGTTAAGTACGGGACATCTCGAGGTTCCGGATCAGTCCGCCAGCGGACTGTCCGGAATGACGGACCTCCGCTAAGGCGCGATCAACTCGCGATGCACCGGATCCCAACGCCACAGGCGGTCGTTGGTCAGCTCGGTGCCGCCCCACCAGCGGTGGATCGGGTTGTGGCGGCTGAAATCGTCTTCACGTGACGAAATCGCCTTGCCGAGCGGGGTGAGCTTCAGCTTGCTGCGTCTGTATCGCGCATGACGGCGGCGATCATCGTGCATGTCCAACGTAAACGGTCCCTCTTCGAGGCCGGATACTGACGGGCGCAGGGCAATGAGCGAGCCCATCGAGAAGCGATCCGATCTCCCAGTACTCGAACAGCAGCCGCTTGTTGCCAACTTGGAGGTTTCGAAAGACGTCGCGAGGCACCACCTCCCTCGCCCCGCACAATCGCCAGCATCCGCCATTTCCGTTGCGCCGAGCCCCGTCTGAACCATGGGAAGTTCTTCAAGCAGTTCCAGCACCGTCTGCCGAAGCTGCGGCAGAACGCTCAGATCCTTGTCAGCAGTTTGCACCAAGCCCGCGGCGTCCGCGCACGATAGGCTTTCCAGGCAGCACGCGCTGTCTCGAGATGCTCGTCTTCGCATTTTGACCGCCGGCAGCCGCCATTTCGGCAAGTTCCTCCGGCGTGCGATCGCTGATGTCGACGTTCGCCTGCACCAACGCCAGTTTCGAAACGACTTTCGGCATGATGCTGCAACGAAGTCGAGCAGCCAGATCAGCGTCAGTTGCGCAGTTCGGATCCGGATCAACCCACAATTCGACCGTCTCGAACCTCTCGCAGAAGTCGATCAAGCCGAGATTCTTTCCTTCCATTTCTACGAGTCGCTCAATCGGGATGATCATCCAGCCAGTGGAATCTGGACGGCGTGCTTCCGTCGAGCGCGGCTCCAGCAACATGCGCAAGATCGGCAGCGGGCGGGAGAGCACCCCAGACGAACCGAAAGCAAAAGGGAATCGCGACGTCGGCGCGACCGGACCTTTTAAGGACCCATGCTGCCGGAGTCGCTGGCGGTCAGTATCAGACGCGTCATGTTCGTTCCCCCTACCTCAAGGCGCGATCAGAACCGGATCCCAGCGCCACAGGCGGTCGTTGGTCAGGTGCGTGCCGCCCCACCAGCGATCGATCGGGTTGTGACGGCTGAAGTCTTCCTTGTGCGCGACAACGGCCTTGCCGAATTCAGTCAGCGACAGCCGGCTTCGCAGCATAGGCCTCGTGCCGGCCCCCAAATTGTCCTGCTCGATTGTGCGCAGTTCCTCGTCGAGTCCCGCGATCGCAGGGCGCGGGCCGAACGCAAGCCCGTCAAGCAAATAGCCCAGCTCCGCATTCGTTGAAGACGCGTGTCTGACGAACGCTCCTGAAGTAGAAGAGCGGATTCATCATTGCCAATAGCCGCCCGCGATCATCTCCAGCATCCGCATTTCTGAGCGCCCAGACCGGTCGACACCGACGGAAGCTCTTCGAGCAGATCGAGCAAGACCGGCTTGAGCAGCGGCAAGCGCTCAAATCCTGGCGAAGCAGATCAAGCAAGCTTCCGGCGTCGGCGACCGATAGGCTTGCCAGGCTGCACTTGCCGTCGCGAGATCCTTCTCGGTGACATCGACGAGGCGGCCGCCACTTGCCAACCGCCTGGACAAGCCCTATCATCTCCTGGTCGATAAGCGCAGCTTCAACCTGGCGACGGCTTCAGGATAAGAGCTGAAGTAATCGAGCAGCCAGACCAGTTTCAGTTGCGCTTCCGGACGCATGTCGAACCACAGTTCGACGGTTTCGTATTGCTGGCAGAATTCGGCCAGGCCGAGATCCCGGTGCTGCCTGTTTTCGCTCTGATTCCAGTACCACCCCAGTCCGACCAGTGTGTGCCCGCTGCTGCATCGGGGCCGCGAGGGCCGAGATAGCTCGCAATTTCGGTCCGGCGAGGGCTGCGGTCCCCAGATGAAACGGAAAAAAGCCAGATCGAGCGCGATGTCGGCGAGACCAGCCTCTCCATGAAGTCCGGCATCATCCGAGCCGGTCAGGATCAGGGGCTTCATTACTCTCTCCCGCTACACGCAAAACAAAACGGGCGCCGAAACGTCAGCAACTCAACGTCCTCAGCGCCCGTCTATCTCGAAACTCAGGTCATCCGACCCGAGCCCGATAAAGCTCAATCCTCCGCCGGCTCCTCGCCTTCGGCGTCGCGCTCCGGGCTGCCCGCCAAAATCTGCTCGGCGATCAAGCCGGAATTCTGGCGGATCGCCGCCTCGATCTTGGCGGTCATGTCGGGATTGGCTTTCAGGAAGGCCTTTGAATTTTCGCGGCCCTGCCCCAGGCGCTGGCTGTCATAGGAGAACCAGGCGCCGGATTTTTCCACGATGCCGGCCTTGACGCCGAGATCGAGGATTTCGCCCATCTTGGAGACGCCCTCGCCATACATGATGTCGAATTCGACCTGCTTGAACGGCGGCGCCAGCTTGTTCTTCACCACCTTGACGCGGGTCTGGTTGCCGACCACCTCGTCGCGCTCCTTGATGGCGCCGATGCGGCGGATGTCGAGCCGCACCGAGGCGTAGAATTTCAGCGCGTTGCCGCCGGTGGTGGTTTCGGGCGAGCCGTACATCACGCCGATCTTCATCCGGATCTGGTTGATGAAGATCACCATGGTGTTGGATTTGTTGATCGAGGCGGTGAGCTTGCGCAGCGCCTGGCTCATCAAACGCGCCTGCAGCCCGGGCAACGCATCGCCCATCTCGCCTTCGAGTTCGGCCTTCGGCACCAATGCCGCCACCGAATCGATCACCAGCACGTCGACCGCGCCGGAGCGCACCAGGGTGTCGCAGATTTCCAGCGCCTGCTCGCCGGTGTCGGGCTGCGAGATCAGGAGTTCGTCGATGTTGACGCCGAGCTTGCGGGCATAGACCGGATCGAGCGCGTGTTCGGCGTCGATGAAGGCGCAGATGCCGCCCTTCTTCTGGCCTTCGGCGACGGTGTGCAGCGCCAGCGTGGTCTTGCCGGAGGATTCCGGCCCGTAGATTTCGACCACCCGGCCGCGCGGCAGGCCGCCGACGCCGAGCGCGATGTCGAGCCCGAGCGAGCCTGAGGAAATCGTCTCGACGTCCATCGAGCGGTCGTTCTTGCCCAGTTTCATCACCGAGCCCTTGCCGAACTGACGCTCGATCTGGGAGAGCGCGGCGGACAGGGCCTTGGTCTTGTCCATGGAGGATCCTTCGACGATACGCAGGGCAGTAGTGGGGGCGGCGGCCATTGGTGGTGCTCCTTATGGCGGGGATTCGCTAGCGGGACAAACGGACGCCAGAACGATGGAGAAGAACGATTTGAAACAGCGTCGATGGAACAATGTACCCTATTTGTTCTAAGTTCGCAATATGTTCTTTTTCGATGGCGGGTGCTGACCTGCTTCGACCCTTGGTGTCCTAATCAGATTTTAGGAGTGCCCGGATTTGAAAATGAACGGACCGGGACCGCATGGTTAGCAAGTCGTTAATTCCTGCGTAGTTCTACGGAGAACAAAGCACGGCAACGTGCATATGGCTGCGTGGGCCACTTTCCGCCCAAGCCGCGGCGTGACCTAGATCGCCGTCCCAGGAACGCCGCCGCGCATGACTCGCACCAAATCGACGGCGGCGCAAGTCGCCACACCTCGGATGGCGGCAACGTGGGCCAGATCGATACGATGCGGACCTGATGCCATGTGCGGCAGAGTTGGACCGCGTTGTCGGCGCCGAAGATCAACGCGCCACGAGCCGCATCGCGTCCGCGCCCGATATCGACGGGCGTCATCCATTCGAGAGCGATCAGTCTTCCGAGCCGGCGTACCCGCCGATCGCGTGGAAACCCCGCCGAGCGCGCTTCGAACACCGCGCGCGTCTGCATGCCGATGTACTTTGTTGTACGAGGCCGCCTCCGTTGGCGGCCTCTTTCATTGCTACCGATTGCGCAGCCGCTGACACCGCAGGGAGCGCATGCCGCGGTGGTTCGCAGTAATCGATCGCGGCCATTTTAGGGCATCTTCCGCCGCCGCTTCGTCGGTGATGCGGGCTCGCGCGACATTCATTTTTCATTCAGATCGAATCCGCTTTATCTCGCGGGCGCCGAAATGGCGTTGCCTATAAATTCAAGGACCGGTGCCGTAGCGCTGCCGTTCAAGGGAGAGAACCATGAAGACCATTCTTGCAGCCGCCGTATTCGCCGTCGTGGGCCTCGGTGCCGCCAACGCCATGCCGGTGGCGCCGCTCAGCGCCGCCGACACCGCCGACGTGATCCAGGTCGCGCAGGGCTGCGGCCCTGGCTACGCCCGCGGTCGCTATGGCCGCTGCCGCCCGATGGGCGGCGTCGTCGTGGTGCGCCGCCCGCCGGTGGTCGTGGTACGTCCCGGCCGCGTCTGCGGTCCGGGCTTCGCCTGGCGCGCCGGCCGCTGCCGGCCGTTCTGATATCGATCGCATAACGAACACGGAAAACCCCGCTCAGGCGGGGTTTTTTGTGGGCGATGAACAGTCCGGCGCCACCACCAGCCAGTGAGCAATATTGAACAGGTGCAATTCCCGGTTTCTGCTTAGTTTTGTAATCGCTGAGTTGCTCACGGGGGATTTCCCATGAATCACAGGGGCGTAGAGTACAGCGTTGCCATGACGGCGGTGCCGGGAGTCTGGAAGTGGCAATTCCGGATCGGAACCGAACTCAAAACCGGCAAGACGGAAACCAGGATCGGCCTGCTGGCGGCCCGTCGGGTCGAGCTGCGAATTGACCGCGAACTCAGGCTTGCCGAGCGCGAGCCGGCGTAGTTGGCGGAGAACCCCGGACGCACGACTTTCGCGGTCGAAGCCGGCGGTTTTTTGTTGCTCATTTTCGGTCACGTGCAGATAGTAAAAATTAACCGCGGCCGAACTTTTTCCAGCGCGGCCGCGCGGACTGGGCAACAACCGGTGGGTGAAAGCTTCCGCGCACCCCAACCGCGTCAAGGTGACACCATGCCTTCGCCGCCGCCATCAGGTGTTTCGCTCAGTGCGATCGAGCGCCCGCGCTGCCCGCGATGCCATGTGCGCATGAAGCTGGTCAGCATTTCTCCGGGGCCGGCAGGCCAAGATCGACGGCGCTTCGAATGTCCCAAATGCGATCACGCCGAGACCAGCGTGGCGGCGTCGGACCCGATGAAATCGAGAGCCGCAGGCTGGCTGTGCGGCGATCTGAAGCCGCCGGAATAGGTAGCTCTAGCTAGTCGGCGCTGGGCAGCCGCCGCATGGTGAACTCGATGTCGCCGCCGGGCAGTTCACGCCAGCTTTCGACCCCGCTCATATAGGCGGCCTTGGGGTAGCGGTTGAGGAAATCGCGCGCCCTGCTGCGCGCCTTGTCGCGCGGCAGCGTGAAGGTCTCGCGCAGAAAGCCGTCGTCCGGCTTGCGCCGGCCGGCCATCCGGTCGGCCAGATCCCGCGGACGAGAGGCCATGTCGCAACTCCAGCACAACTGACGACAACAACCCGCACAATATAGCTCTGGCATCGCACAATCCCGAGTCCCACTGCGGCGATGGAATTGAGTTGCCTACCCGACATAAAACCGATACAATTTGACCATTGCCGGCCACTACCCTGAGGCGCCGGCGACTGAGAGCCCGAAGGGACTCCGCCTTGTTGCGAGTGAGTTCCATGGCGCAGTCTTTCCACCTTCACGAGCAGGCCGAGCGTTGCCGCCGCCTTGCCCGCGATTCGACCGACCCGGTGTTGCGGCACAGCCTTTTCAAATTAGCTGATGAATATGCGGCGCGCGCCGGCGCCGAAGAAAAAGACGACACGGCGGTTCGGCGGGCCAATCCCGACGACAAGGGCGCGGCCTGACCGACTTGCGGCGATTGCCGAGCATTTTCGGCAAAGGCTACCCGGTTCGCAGCAGAAAAATGCTCTGCTCTCTGACAATTTGCGGCTTCGATGCAGCGTCAACCGCTGGGAATAATACGCCATGCCGAACCGTAGCCAACGAACCAACCGCTTGCTGTCGCTGTTGTCGGATGTCGACTACGAGCGCTTGCGGCCGCATCTGTCGCCGGTCGTGTTCGACTACAAGAAAAGCCTCTATGAGGCGTCGCGTCCGATCGACCACGTCTATTTTCCCGTCGATGGGGTCGCATCGCTGGTAATCACCACCGCGGATGGCGCCAGTGCGGAGGTCGGCACCATCGGCAGCGAGGGATTTGTCGGGCTTCCGATCTGTCTCGGCGACCGCGATGCGCCTTCGTCGGTTTATGTCCAGGTGCCGGGAACGGCTCTCGGCATGGACGCGCGCATGTTTCGCGCCGAACTGGAACGCACTCCGACGTTGAACCTGATCATGCTGCGCTATGCCCATGCCTTCTTCAACCAGGTCGCGCAATCGGCGGCCTGCGCGCACCTTCACCGCGTCGAACAGCGCTGTTGCCGCTGGCTGCTGATGACGCGCGACCGGATGCCGTCGGGCGACTTTTTGCTCACCCATGAATTCCTCGGGATGATGCTCGGTGTCCGGCGGACCACCGTTACCGATGTGATGGGATCCCTGCAAAAGGCCGGGCTTATCCGCTATCGGCGCGGGCATGTCACCATCCTCGATCACGAGGCGCTGCAGCAGCGGGCGTGCGAATGCTATGAAATTTCGAAACTGGAATTCGATCGAATGCTGGGCGATACGCCCGCCGCGCCACGGAGCGACAAGCAGAATCGATTGGTCAGCGAAGTTGGATAGGCGGAAAAAACAGCGCTCATCCGCGTCCGGAATCCGACAATTAGATTTGATTGGCGAATCGCCTCAGGTCAAAAAACCATTGCAGATCGGGACCCAAACCGAATTGGCACTATGACGGCTACCGTACCGACAACCCCCCTTCGTTCTTCCTATACATAGTCTTTCCGCGGATCGCCCTCTCGGAGCGTCCCTTTCACCCCTGCGGTAAATCGGCCCGACCGACCGGGCAGGACATCGCAGTGCACGTACCCGTTGCTAAGGCCAGTATTCCCTTGGACAATAAACTGCTCGCAACCCTGCCCCGGGATCACTTCGATCGGCTGCTTCCGAATTTGTCGACGGTCGTGCTGGCGCAGGGGGTTGTGCTGTTCGAAGCCGGTGACGAGGTCGACCAGGTCTTCTTCCCCCATTACGGCATGCTGTCGCTGCTCGCGGTGCTGCGCGACGGCAAGGCGATCGAGACCGCGACCGTCGGCCGCGAAGGCGTGGTCGGAGCGATGGCCGGGCTCGGCCTCTACAAGTCGATGGTTCGCGTCGTGGTGCAGATGCCGGTGGCCGTCAGCAAGATCGCCGCCACCCATTTCAGGACGGTCGCCGCTGCCAGCGATCCCGTTCGCAATCTATGTATCCGATATAATGAGGTGCTGCTGTCGCAGGCGCGGGTGACGGCCGCCTGTAATGCGCTGCACACGATCGAGGCGCGATTTTGCCGCTGGCTGCTGCAAAGCGCGGATCGGGCGGCGAGCGACACCGTCGCGCTGACGCAGGAATTTCTCGCCGAGATGCTGGGGGTGAGGCGCACCTCGGTGACGGAAGTCGCAAGCAAGGTGCAAGCCGCCGGCGTCATCACCTATTCGCGGGGCGTGATCAAGATCCTGGACCGGCCGGCGCTGCTGCGGATGTCCTGCGAGTGCTACCAAACGCTGGTCGACCAGTCCGTCGCGCTGGCTAACGGGTCGTAAGCCCCTGTTTCAACTGATAATTGTAGTACCTCTGGAACTCCATCCTCAGCTGCGCGTTGGTTCCTGAACAAGGAAACACCATGCCAGAGCGCGCTTTGCCGAAACGCCGGCTTCAGATTTTGGATGACGAGACCAGGGACGGTCATCGCGCCGGTGCCCGCCGGCATCAGGACATGCCGGCGCAGGAAGGCCCGTGGGTAACTGCGCTCGTTGCGCGGCTGGCGGGGCTGTTCCGAAACTTCGGCGGCAAGCCTTAAGGCTCGCCGCGCCCGTACTTTCGATCAGTCAGTTTGTTCTAGTTTGCCGCAGTACCGGTCTTGGTCCGCGGCTTTGCGGGCGCAGCGCTCTTGGGCGTTTCGGCGCTGCGCACATTGCCCCAGGGATCCGAAGACGCCTTGCTGTCCGGTATCTTCCGCAGCGATTCCTTATACGCCCTCTCCTTGATCGCATCGGCCTCCTTCTCTTCCGGCGTCTTGGAAGGAAGCGGCGAGATCAAGTTGACATGAGGGGCCTGGGCGTAGGCCGGTCCGGCCAGCAACGCGATCACAGCCGCTGCGCTCAGAATTCTCATGAGAAGGCTCCCTGGATTTCCCGACAACATACCACTGCGCCGATGACGAGGCCAAGCACCGGCCGGCTCAGCGGTCCGATTTGCAGGATTTCGGCGACTGGATCCAATCGTCCCAGATCGGACCGCATTTGGTGCAGCCATTGAGGACGAGACCCATCGCGACCACGCTGAAAACCAATACCAAACGCCTGAACATAACACCCGTCCCCACTGGGCCGATCATACGGCCTCAAGTCAGGCATTTTCAAGCCTTGGAGCTTCCGCCTTGGAGCGCCAAGGGGCTCCAGGTCCCCATTTCCGCCGGATGCACGTAGTATACCTCCCGGCATCATGGCCAAACCGGAGGGAACCAGCGTTCATGCAAGACGAGCAACCAGCCGTGGCATTCGGCATCGAGGAAGCCCGGCGCGTCCTGGGCGACATCATTGCGCCGTGGGTGCAGGATCTCAATTTGTCGATCGAGGGCATCGATTACGACCCGCCGCCGAATCCTCAACCCGACTGGCAGCCGGGCGCGATCCTGCGCCTGCCCTTCTCCGAGCGGCTGTGCCGCAACGGCGGCATCGTCTGCGGCCAGGCGCTGATGGCATTCGCCGACACCTCGATGGTGATCGCCAATCTCGCGGCGAACCGCGGCTACCGGCCGATGACGACGGTCGATCAAACCACGCATTTCATGCGGGCGGTGACGTCGTCGGACGTGCTCGCCGATGCGCGGGTGGTCCGGCTCGGGCGCACCATGAGCTTTGGCCGCGTTACGCTGACCAGCGCCAGCGACAACAAGCCGGTGGCGATCGTTTCGAGCGCGTTTGCGATGCTGTGAGGTGACTGCCGCGGAGACTATTTGCCGAGGATCTTTTCCGCGGCGTTGACGATGCTGATCGACGGATTGGCCCGGCAGAAGGTGCCGAATTTCTTGCCGTTCTCGACGAACACGTCGGTGTCGATGATCGCCTCGTCGGAATCGCCCTTGTACCAGCCGTCCATCCAGGTCAGCACCATCTTGATTGCGTCGTCACCGCCCTCCAGGAACTGCTTGCAGGTCATGGTCGACAGGTCGAGCACGACGGCATGGGCCGGGGCCGACGACAGCGCCAGGCCGGCGGCAAACAGCAACGCACCCATCGTCTTCATGATCGCCTCCATTGCCGCGTGACGTCAGCAGAATGATCAGATTCCAAAGCGCCGCGCCAGCGCATTTTCGAAGACGCGGCGTCGTAAACGAAACCTGAACCGGCACGCCCATAACGGCAAGGTCGGATTCAATGGTCGGTAATGCCGGCTTGCTATTGAGCGCGAAGTGATCGAGCCATACTGGATTCGCGACCATGAACGTGACCACGACCGAGAAGCGAGCGGCGCCACGCTACAAGGTGCTGAAGGGCGCCACGATCGCGTTCGGCGGCAATGGCGTGGCGTGCACGGTCCGCAATTTGTCGTCAAGCGGTGCGGCGCTCGACCTTGCCAGCGGCGTCAGCCTGCCGCCGTCGTTCATGCTGGTGATCGAGGCCGACCAATTCATCCGCCGCTGCCACCCGGTCTGGAGCAACGACAGGCGAATCGGCGTCGCGTTCGACTAGGGCTTTCGCGGTCATTCTCGAAGCGTGCCTTGATCACTCCGCGGCGGCCCGGCGCAATTTTACGCGGCGGCGCCAGCGCCATACTGCAACCACCGTCAGCATGATCGCGAGCCCAACGCCGATCGCCTTGCTCAGGAATCGCCCGCCGGGACGGTCGATGGTGCGCGACCACAGCGAAGGCGCTTCGCCCTGCCGCGCCAGCCGAAACGCCACCACGCTGTCGCCGATCGTGGTGCCGGATTCGGAATGACCGCCGGCGCCGATCGCGACATATTGTTCGCCCTTCCACAGATAGGTCATGGGATTGGCGACGCCGGGAACCGGCAGCCTGCCCTGCCAGAGTTCATCGCCGGACCTGGCGTCGAAGGCGCGCAGGTAGGCGTCCATCGCCCCGGTAAAGAGCAGGCCGCCTGCGGTGATCGCCACGCCGTTGACCAGCGGCGTGCCAAAATTGAATGCCATCCCGAGCGGCGCGCGGTCCTCGACCGTGCCAACCGACGACTGCCACAGAATCTTGCCTGCCTTCAGATCGACCGCCATCGTGACGCCCCACGGCGGCTTGTTGCACGGCATGCCCAATGGCGACGCCACCAGCGCCCGCGTCATCGCAAACGGCGCGCCGCGCTGCGGTCCGAAATCATGACCGGGCGGCGGCTTCATACCTTCGGCATCGGCGCGCGGAATCAATTTGACGATGTGCGCGGCGCGGCTGGTGTTGGCGTAGAGGATCTGATTGACCGGGTCGAATGCCACGCCGCCCCAGTTCACGCCGCCTCCGGTCATCGGAAAGATCACCGTGCCCTGGGTCGAGGGCGGCGTGTACAAGGCCTTCGTTGCGCGCGGCCGCGAGCTTTCTCGCGGCAGACCGCGCGATCCCTGAACGGGATCAGCCCGAACACATCGTCCGGCGAAATCCGTTGCGGCACCAGCACCGGCACATGGGTGGGAAACGGCTGCGTCGGCGACAGCTGCTCGCCTTCGGCGCCGCCTTGCGGAACGCTGCGCTCCTCGACCGGCCATACCGGCTTGCCGGTATCGCGGTCGAGCACAAAGACAAAACCCTGCTTGGTCGGCTGGATCACGACGTCGCGCATGCCGGCGCCGGTGTCGATCCGCGCCAGCGTCGGCTGCGCCGGCAGGTCGAAATCCCAGACGTCGTGATGCACGGTTTGAAACGACCACACCAGTTCGCCGGTCTCGGCGCGCAGCGCCACCACCGAATTGGCGTGCTCGTTGTTGCCGGGCCGCTTGCCGCCCCAGAAATCCGGACTCGGCGAGGAAGTCGGCAGGAACACCAGACCACGGTCTTCGTCCGCGGACATCGGCGCCCAGACGTTGGCGTGACCCGCGGTGATGCCGTCGTGAACCAGCGGGTCCCAGCTCCAGCGCGGACGCCCGGTTCGCGCATCGAAGGCGCGCACGGTTCCAGGCGGCGCGTCGACGCGGCGGTTGTCCGCAATCGCAGAACCGACGATGACGACGCCGCGGCTGACCACCGGCGCCGACGTGATCTGGAATTCGCCCGGCCATCCAGCTGTGTCCGGTCTCGAGCTTGATCGCGCCGCCGGTGCCGAAATCCGCGCAGGGAATGCCTGACCGCGCGTCGAGCGCGATCACGCGGGCGTCGTTGGTGCCCATGAAAATCCGGGCGCGGCAGGCCGCGGACTGAGGCGCCTGCTCGTCGACCCAATAGGCGACACCGCGGCAATTGTAGCGGTTGGCGGGACGCTGCTCGGTGCTGATCTTGGGATCGTAGCGCCACTTCTGCGCGCCGCTGCCGGGATCGAGCGCGATCACTTCGTTGAAGGGCGAACAGAAGATGAGGCTGTCCTCGACCAGCAGTGGCGTCGCCTGAAATTTCGTCCGCGCCATCACCGCCGGCGCGCGGCTGTCGAGATCCCCGGTACGAAATTCCCAGGCGCGCACGAGATTGCCGACATTGGCCGGCGTGATCTGCGTCAGCGGCGAGAACCGCTGTCCGCCGCGATCGCCGCCCCAATGCTCCCATGCCGGCGCCGGCCCGGCCGATAGCAACATGGCGGCGAGCAGCAGGAAGCCTCCCGCCCGAAAGCCCCCGTTTGCCTTTCCCGAGCCGAAACCGCGCTGTAGGATGATCGGGTTCGAAGGTTCGGCCTTCGACAGTTCAGCTTTCGATCGTCTCGATCTTGGCATTTCCAGTCATGCGGGATTCCGGTGATTAAGTCGCTCATCCAACTCGCTGCCCGAACCTCTGTCCAGCCGCAGTGGGATCGACGGTTCGCCCGGCGTGACGAACCGTTTCGCGCCGAGATCCGCACCAAGACGAGCGGCGAGACCGTGGTGGAAAAACGGTGCCGATGGGCGCCTTTCGGTTGGCGCTGCTTATGCCATCGTCGTGGGCCTG
Source organism: uncultured Alphaproteobacteria bacterium (assembly GCA_963742695.1). Classification (GTDB taxonomy): domain Bacteria; phylum Pseudomonadota; class Alphaproteobacteria; order Rhizobiales; family Xanthobacteraceae; genus Bradyrhizobium. The sequence goes on along the minus strand of CAVUNF010000042.1, from coordinate 13,905 downwards.
ATCGCAGCATGGACCGTCGTCACCATATTCTCGAATGCACGGGACATTTCCTGGCGCCTGGGCTCGCCTCACAATCTCTGGGAACCGACGCTGTGGAACGTGACCAGCGCCATTGTTGGGGTCGCGGTGTTGCCGTTGGTGCGGCGCGGCGCGTTGCTGTTTCGCGACCGCCCTGTCAGGCCATTGACGGCGGCAGCCACATTCGTTGCGCTGGCCTTGGCCTATTCGGCGCTGCACATCGCCGGCATGGGCGTGTTTCGCGAGTTGGCCTACGCTCTCGGCGGCTGGAGCTACACGTTTCCGTGGGAGCGGCAAATTCCTTACGAATTGCGGAAGGACCTGTTCAACTACCTTGCGATGGCGTCATCTTCTGGTTCGCCGAGCGACCGGCCCGCGCCGCTCCGGCGTCAGATCGAGCCGGCGCAAGTCGAGCAGGCAGGACCGGCCACGCCGAAAGTCACCGCCGCTCCCGCAGCAAAGCCGGAGCTGTGGCTACGAGACGGCCGTACCAGCGTGCTGATCGATGTCAGCGAGATCGTCTCGGTCACGTCGGCCGGCAACTACGTGGAATATGAATTGACGGATCAGCGAAAGCACCTGATCCGCGCCACGCTGCAGGCCGAAGAAGCCCGGCTGGCGCCGTTCGGCATTGCTCGCGTGCACCGGTCGCGGCTGCTCAATCTGAAACGGATCGTGGCGCTGCAATGGCGGCCGTCCGGGCGATTTTGAGGTCCGCCTCGATACCGGCGAGATCGTTCTCGGCAGCCGCCGCTTCAAGGCAGTGGTGGCCGGAATTGCCGACTGAACGAAGATCGTTGTCTTTCGCACGCTCATTGCCGCGCCGATTGCGCGGTTTCAGCCTCAGTACCGACCCCTCGACCTCGCGCGGCCGCCGCCGCCGTAACCTCCGCCGCCCAGGCCAATCCCGATGCCGATCGACGGTCCGCGAACCGGCTCGTAATAGTCGCGCGGCGGCGGACGGCGATAGACCACGACGTCGTCGTCGACATAACGTCTCGGCGGCTGACGCTCGGCGCGCTTGGGCGGATCGGGCTCGGTGCGCTTCTTCGGCGGCGTATCGACCTTCTTCAGCGGCAAGACCGGCGTGGTGCAGGGGCATGTCGGGCCTGGGAGCGAGGCGTTGATCGGCTGGTTCGGACCGGCTGCCGGACCTGCGGCAGAGGCGTTGCGCGCGCCACCCGTTGCGACGGCTGCGACGAAATTCGGACGATTGCGCAGCCGCTCTTCCAGCTTGCGCGCCGTCGGCGTGAGATCGCTGTCGGGATATTGCGCGATGAAGGCGCCATAGCCAGCCGCGGTGTTGAGGATCACGGCGTTGTTCCAGGCCTTCATGCGGCGGTGACGATCGAGCCAGTCGCGCGCCTGCAAGCCCAGCGGCGTTTGCGCGTAGAGGACGGCGAAGGCTTCATAGGCCTCGTCGGTGCCGTCGGCGACGATCAATTCATTGGCGGCCTCGACCGGCTTGCCCTTCAAGTCGCGCTTCCATTCGTCGACCGTCTTCTTGACGGAAGCGAGCTTCGGACCGGCAACGGCGGGCCCGACGAACCTGAAATCGTCGGTCAGCGAGGAACTGTCCCAGGGCGTCTGCCGCCCCTCGGTCGCCTTGTTGACCGCGACCCGCACCCGCTTGAAGGTATCCTCGATCGAAAGCCCGGGCTCCTTGGCCGCCGCGAGCAACGCCGTGGTGTAGGGGCTGTTGGCGCCGCTGCCGTCCTCGGCTTCGGCGCCCGGCGAGGTCGAGAACGACATGAAGGTGCCGGGAGCGCCGGTCTTGGCATCGACGATGGCGAGTCCCGCGCCCGGCGGTCTTGTTGATCTCGGGGAACGGGTTGTTGCGGCAGGAATCGAGCAGCAGGATGCGCGTCTTGCTCGGCACCGAGGCCAGCGTGTTCAGGATGTCGTTGAGACGGACCGCCTGCAGCGGAATGTCGGTTTCCCGCTTCGGATCGATGTCGACCGGAACCAGAAAATTCTCGCCGTCGATCTGCAGGCCATGGCCAGCATAAAACACCAGCGCGACGGTATCGGGACCTTTCGCCGCCACCTTGGCCGCGAAGTCGCCGACCTTTGCCCGCAACTCGTTTTGCGACAGATCGGCGGCCGTCAACACCTCGAAGCCGGAATCGGTCAGCATTTGCGACACGGCCTTGGCGTCGTTGGCCGGATTGGGAAGCGGGACCACCGCGCGATAGTTCGACTGGCCAATGACCAGCGCCACACGATTTTCGGCAAACGCCGACTGTGCGCCCAATAAAATTCCCGCTGCCAAAACCACGTTGTGAAGGACAGGACGAAACATGCGGACACCTCCGGCTTGTAACTTGGTCAGTCGAATTCGCGCGGAGGTTCATGTCCGATTGCGGAACCTGCTATTTCGGCTTTTTGGCAGGTTCCGGCCGCGCGATGCCCCATGGATCGTATTTCTCCTTGGAGTTCGGGAATTCGTTCGAGCGCCGCCTTGTAGGCCTTCTCGTCGACTTGCGGCTTGTTCTGCCCTGCCTTCTTTTGCTCGTTTTGCTCGCCGGGTGGCCGCCTGGCCTGGGCATGCGCGGGTATCGCAAGCAACGCCAGCATCGCCGCCGCGATCGCGAATGATCCTCATCAGCCCGTCTCCCTGCCATCCCCGCTCAACCTATCCTGCCGCCGATCATGGCAAACCGAACGAACTGATAGCCTTTCCACGGTAGCCTCGGCGGTTTCAGCAATTGTTGATGGCCGGCCGCAGTTGGCGGAGGTGAGACGTTTTGCCTCCGATCGCGCTCTAAGCTATTGAAACAGCGCGATCTTAACCGGGGATGATATCGGCGGATGCGGCGGGTCATTGTTTCCATGGCGTTGATGGCGGCCACGGTCCCTGCCCTGTCGGGCTGCGGCTTCGCCGACATCCGCTCGCCGGTGCCCGAGTTCATGCGCGCCAAGGCCAGCGAGCCGCCGCCGCGAAACGCCGCCCGACGTCAGGCAACTGGTCCGCGAAAAGCTGGATTCGGTGTTCGTGGCCGCCTCCTTGCCGCAGCAGGTGCGGGTGTCGCCGCCACGGCGCGAGGTCAGCGGATCGGGCTGGACCGCCTGCGTCGGGGCCGAGACTCACCTCCGCCATGGGCAAGCCGCTCGGCACCCAGACCTATCGCATCACCATCAGCGGCGGCGTGATCACCGACCGGCGGCGCAGCGAGGCCGGCGACAACTGCGCATCCGAGACCTACGAGCCGATCTGAGCGGCGGCGAGCGCGGCCTGCCGGCGCCGGCAAGGTAAACAGCCCGTTAACATTACCGTTCAAATTCATCTCCCACGCCAACGGTATTTTCCAATCTTTCCGCTAGCCTCTTCCCAGATCAACGCGGGTGGAGGAAGCGGCTGCCAGGCAGCTTCCGCAGCTCCTCGCGAACGGGGAAACGGGGAACGTGGTCGAGATTGCTGATAGAGCGGTGGTCCGCAGCGCAGCTGTGAAAGAACGCCGCCGGCAAGCGCGCGCGAAGGCCGCTTCGCCCGATGGCGACGCGTTCGCGCCGCTGACCAGCGTCGCCGCGAGCCAATGGCGCGCGTTGGCCGAACGCGCCATCGAGCCGAACGGCTATTATCTGCCCGACTGGGAATTGGCGGTAAACGCCTCCGCGCGCGGGCCGCACCGGCGTTTCCGCGCTGAGCGCCTGGAGCGATGCGTCGCCGCTGGCGCCGGACGGCACGTCGCGCCTGACCGGCCTGGTGCCTGCCATCTCGATGTGGCGCGCCTACAAGATTCCCCTTCCCGCTTTGGTCAGCGCCGATCCCTACGGCACGCTCTGCACGCCGCTGCTCGATTCCGAGATGGCCGAGGACGCGGCAGCGAGGCTGCTGCAGCAGGCGCGCAAGGCCGGCGCCCATGCGCTGATCCTGCACGATGTCGCGCTGGACGGCGCGGCCATGAAGACCTTCACCGAAGTGTTGCGGCAGGGCGGCATGCGCCCGACGCTGCTGCAATCCCATGTCCGCGCCTGTCTCGATGCCACGCGCGACGCCGATGAATTGCTGCGTGACGCGCTGGGCGCGAAGAAACTCAAGGAGCTGCGCCGCCAGCGCAATCGCCTGGCCGAGCACGGCGAAGTCCGTTTCGATGTGGCGCGCGCGCCTGATGAGATCGCCTCCGCGGTCGAGACATTCCTGGCGCTGGAGGCCTCCGGCTGGAAGGCCCGGCGCGGCACCGCGCTGATGCAGGACGACGGCGATGCCAGCTTTGTCCGGCGCGCCACGGCGGCCCTTGCCGAACGCGGCCAATGCGAGATCGTGACGCTGCGCGCCGGCGACACGCCGGTCGCGGCCGGCCTCGTGCTGCGGCATCAGGATCGCGCGTTCTATTTCAAGCTCGGCGTCGACGAGCGCTTCGCAAAATTTTCGCCCGGCGTGCAGCTGACGCTCGATCTGACCCGGCATCTGTGCGCCGACCCCGCGATCGCGATGGTCGACTCCAGCGCCAGCGCCGATCATCCGATGATCAATCCGATCTGGCGCGGGCGTCTTGCGATCGGCGACGTGCTGATCCCGCTGCGGCGGCGCGATCCCGTGGTGCCGCTGATCCACGCCGCGCATGACCTTGCGCCGGCTGGTCCGCGAGCCGGCACGCCGCGCCGTCCATTTCATCCGTAACCGCCAGGAGAAATCGTCATGAATACCGTCACCGCACATAGCCCCGGTGATTACGGCCGGCAATGACGCGCTGAAGCGCGACTTTCCGCTAAAGCCGTTCGCGATCCGCCACAGGCTGGCCGGCCATCCGCTGCTGAGCCTGCCGCGCATCGCGCAGCTCGCTTCCGAGCTGCCGCGCGACCTGATCGAATATAATTCAGGCAAGGTCGCGATCAGCCAGGATCCGGATGCGATACCCTCCGTCGATCTCGATCCGGTCGAGGTGGTGAAGAGCATCGAGACCGCGGGCGCCTGGATGGTGCTCAAGCGCGTGGAGAATTCGCCGGAATATCGCCGCGCTGCTGGAAGACACGCTGCTGTCGGTGGCGCGGGCGCGCGGCTTCAACAGCCTGCTGGACGCCGGCTTCGAGCAGGTCGAGGGATTTCTGTTCGTGTCCTCGCCGAACTCGACCACGCCGTTCCATCTCGACAGCGAGGACAATTTCTTCGTCCATATCCACGGCGAAAAATTCTTCACCATTTTCGACAACAACGACCGCGCCATCGTCGCTGACGACGAGATCGAGCGCTCGATGACCAAGCATCGCAACCTGAAATACGACGAGAGCTTTGCGCCGCGCGGCACCGAGTTTCACCTGTTCGCGGGCGACGGCTGCTATGTGCCGTATCAGTGGCCGCACTGGGTGCGCACCGCGGATTCGCATTCGATCTCGATGGCGATCACCTGGAAGACCCGCGAGGTGCGCCGGCTCAACGACCTGCACTTCTTCAATTCGATGCTGCGCGGCGTCGGCCTGCCGCAACAGCCGCCCGGCAAGCAGCCGGTGCGCGACGCGCTGAAACTGGCGTTCTATCGCACCGTCACCACGGCAATCAGACCGCTGCGCGCCTCGCTCGCGATGCGCCGCGTCCTGCGCCGCATCGCGCTCGGCAAACGCGCGAATTATTATTTGAAGGGGGCGTAGGGCCTGCTTCACCTCGCCCCGCACTTGCGGGGAGAGGTCGGATCGCTCTTGCGATCCGGGTGAGGGGCCAGGCACTGCCTACACCTCATCGTCAGCATGCGCGGTCGAAGAGCCCCTCACCCCAACCCTCTCGCCCGCAAGACGCGCGGGCGAGGCGACAAGAGTGCGAGCGACGCGCCGAGCCCACTCACTTCAGCGGCGAGTGCGGCGCGGGCAGCATGATGGTCGAGTGCATCTCCTCGAGAAACCCCGGACCTTTGGTGAGGAATTCCTGCCAGGCCGGATCCTTCATGGCATTGCCGCGCGCCTCGGCGCGCGCGTTCAGGCTCGGATAGGCCCAGATGTGGCAGGCTTCGTTGGGTTGACCGGCTTCGGTCTGCCAGAGCCCGACGATCTTGGAATGTTTCTCACGCGCCGGCAGCACCGCCGTGAACGCATCGAGCCACTGCTTCAGGCCACCGGCCGGCTTGGCGCGATAGTTGCGGAGTTCATAGACGTTGCCGGTCGATGCCGGGGCCACCGGCGGCCTGATGGCGTTGAGCAGGCGAACGTCCTGGCGCACCAGCAGCGGGCGGATCAGCGGAACGTATTCGCCGGTCCAGCGCGGGTTCTTGGCGAGTTCGGCGCGCATTTTCGCGCGCTCGTCGAAGCTGGCGTAGCTCCACATATGCATGACCTGGTTGAGCGGACCGATCTCGGTGAACCAGTAGCCTTCGAGCTTGCCGTAATCGTCCTTGCGGATATCGCGCGACACCGTGCTCGCCGCCTTGACCAGGTCGCCGAGGGTGCCGGGCTTCGTGGTGTAGGTTCTCAATTCGTAGATCATGATGTTTCCCCCGATTGATGATTTTGCTTGTTGTCTATGGCCGGGCTTGACCCGGCCATCCACGAGCTTCCTTGGACGAGCTGACGGCGATGACTGGCCTGTGTATGCGAGCATTCGCGGGTCGCGCTAATGCGCGCCCCGGAATGACGGCGCGTGTGCGGCCGCCTCACTCCGCCGCCTGCGCGTTCACCTCCGCCGATACCTGGCGGATGGCGCGGGCGAGCTGGTCGGCCGGCTGCGCGCCGGATACCGCGTATTTCTGCGCAAACACAAAGGTCGGCACGCCGGAGATGCCCTTGTCGGAGGCCTCCTTGGCCTGCGCCGAGATCAGCTCGACGTCCTCATCGCTGGCGAGACGCTTGCGGATATCCTCGGCATCGAGCCCGATGTCAGCCGCCGCCTGCACCAGCACCTCGGTGTTGGTGAGGTCGCCGCCGTCTCTAAAATACAATTCCATCAGCCGCTGTTTCATCTCGGCGGATTTTCCCGATGCATCCGCCCAGTGAATCAGCCGATGGCAATCGGTGGTGTTGGGCTGGCGCTTGACCAGCTCCGGCCGGTAGGTGAGGCCCTCTTCGCCGGCGGCGGCGACGACGCGCCCGGCGATGCCCTTGTAGGCCTCGACCGAGCCGAATTTCGCGGTGAGGTATTCGTCGCGGCTGATGCCCTCGCGCGGCACCCAGGAATTGAGGAAGAACGGCCGCCAGTGGATCTCGACCGGCACATCCGGCGCCAGCGCCAGCGCGTTCTCGATGCGGCGCTTGCCGATATAGCACCACGGGCACACCACGTCGGAGACGATATCGATCTGAAGCGGTTTTAGGGTGCTCATCGGGGCCTCCTCGCTGAAACAATGTCCGCAAAATAGGCCGAACGGGAGCGAAACAAGTGCGCAGGCCGCATGGCTCGGCCCACACATAACCTCCGGGGTTATTGTGGCGAAGGAGGTGGGCCAGTAGAAGCTGCGCAGCATTGACCGCGGAGCCCAGCGATGACCGCCATCTTCACCCGGGAAGGCCCCCTGTTTCGCGCCACCGAGCAGGCCGGCGGCCCGTGGTCGCCGGACATGCTGCAGGGCAGGCGGACAGCCAGCCGCTCTCGGTTGCATCGTGCGGCGGCCTTCGCTCGCGGGACCAGGATCGCTTCATGACGTCGATCGTGATGCGGAGCAGCTCGCCGATCTCGGTCCCGATCCGTCAAAGCGCCAGTAGCGTCTGGCTTGCCGCTCGCCAGCATGCGAACGCCTGGCCATCGCTCCGCGCTGACATTCCGACCAGCCAGTGACACGTGAAATGCGCCGAGCGTTGTCGGACGGACGTCGACAGGCAGAAGGTGTAGATGTTCTCATAGTCAAGGTTGAAACGGCGGACGAGGATGTCCTCGATCGCGCCCAGTCCCTTTGCCGAACTCGGAAAAGAGATCGCATCGGTCTTCACGACCATCTCCAATTCGGCATCTTGCGCGAACGCACTGTCGCAGCAGGAACGGCCGATTGCCGTCCTTGGCAAGGATGTAGCTGCTGACGGCTTCAGAGGGAGTAGGCATGGCGCCACCAGTAGCCGATGGCTTGCGAGCAAGCAAACCGGGCACCGATTGAAACGCGCTATTGCAGTTTCGCCGCCATGCCGCGCATCCGCTCGGCGGTCAGGTCGTCGGCGGGAAAGAACGTCTCCAGCGCCAGTTCCGACAGCGTGATGTCGACCGGCGTGCCGAAAATCATCGTGGTGGAAATAAAGCTCAAGACCTCGCCGCCGAGCCGCATCTTGAAGGGTATCGCGACATTGTCTGACGACAGCGGCCCCGAGCGCGCCGGCATCGGATAGGCCTTCAGCTCCTGATAAAGTTTCAGGAGTTCGGGATCGGCGGTCGCCTCGCACTGGCGATGCAGCCGCTCCAATAGATGGCTGGACCATTCGGCGAGATTGACGGTGCGCGGCGCCAGCCCCTCGGGGTGAAAGGCAAGGCGCATGATGTTGAGGGGCTGGCTCGAGCAGCCGCGCCGGAACGCCCTCCAATAGCGGCACCACCATGCGGTTGGCCGACACCAGATTCCAGTGCCGGTCATAGGCCAGCGCCGGATTGGGCTCGTGCGCCTTCAGCACCAGGTCGATCGCCGCCCGCGCCGATTTCAGCGCGGGATCGTCGAGCGATCGCTGCGGAAAAGCCGGCGCATATCCGGCCGCCACCAGGAGAACGTTGCGTTCGCGCAAGGGAACCTCCAGCCGTTCGGCCAGCTTCAACACCATCTCGCGCGATGGCGCCGCGCGGCCGGTCTCCACGAAACTGAGGTGACGCGCGGAAATCTCGGCGTCGCCGGCGAGATCGAGCTGGCTCAAATGGCGGCGCTGCCGCCATTCGCGCAGGTGATCGCCGATATGGACCGGCTGGGCTCGCTCGGTTCGCGCCGTGGCAGTGTGTGCGTTCATGGTGGAAAACCTACCATGCGAAATCAGCTCATTCCATTACCTCGGACGTAATCGAATTACCTCACCGCCGCTGTCATCTTCCCCATCACAGGAGATGACCATGAGCACGTTTTCCAGACCCAGCACCTTCTCACCCGCCAGCCTGATGCGGTGGATGCTCAATCTGGCAACCCGGATGCTGGCGCGCTCGCTCAACATGCCCGAACCGCTGGTGCACTCAACCGGTGTCTTCGTGTTCGCGCAGGTGCAGGCGGTCGAGACCAGAGCGTTCAAAACGCTCTGCCCGGTCCGCTTGCTGCGTCGGCTCCAGGCCGTGCTGCAGAACTGGCGCCGCACGGCGCGCTAACCCCTCATCCACCACACCCGAAAAGGAGAATTGTCATGATACAGCCGTCCATGTTCCTTCGCCGCGCCCTCCTCGCCGACGCCGTCGTCACCGGCGCGGTGGCCTTGCTGCAGACCTTCGGCGCCGGCTTGCTGACGCCGCTGCTCAACCTGCCCCAACCGCTGGTGCTCGAAACCGGCCTGTTCCTGATCGCCTACACCGCGCTGGTCGGCTGGCTCGGCACAAGGCAATCGATGCCGAAGGCGCTGGTGCAGATCGTGATTGCCGGCAATGCGGCCTGGGCGCTCGGCAGCATCGCACTGATGCTGAGCGGATGGGTAACGCCGAACCTGCTCGGCTACCTCTTCATCGCCCTCCACGCTGTTACCACCGGGGTGTTTGCGGAGCTGCAATATATCGGTCTGCGCCGGAGTGACGAGGCCGTCGCCGCGTCCTAGAACTGAGATAGCTGGCCGGGCCTGTGGCGACGCAGGCACGGCCACTATCCACAGGCCGGCCCTGAATTCCCCTTGCTATGACCTTGGCGGCAGAGCTTGATCTGCGACCGCAATTGCGCGGCGAGCCAACCCTGGGGGAAATTTTCATGAATCTCAGTGCGCCAACCCTTCCTGTTTTCCTGGTCTCGGTCATTCTCGCCGTGATCGCCCTGCTGGTGTATTACGCCGGCGTATCAATTCCCTACGCCAGCAAGCACGTGTTCGAGGTGCTCCTGATCGCGTATGCTGCCCTGTTCGCCGGGGTAATCTTCAAAGGCATTTGAGCTGTATCCAAGGCAGGGGCGCGAGCCCGCATCACATACTCGCGCCCTCGCCCGGAAGCGATGCCCGCATTCATTCGCAAGCGTTGATTTATCAGCAGGAGGCGTCGCGTGACCTCAGCGCCGGTAAGCGGCACCGAAGGCTATACCGAAGAGGCCGAGCAGCTGATCCGGCGCGATGGAAGACCTCCCCGCCGCGGACGTCCATGGCGCGGTGCTGCATCTGATCCCGACCGCGCCAAGCCGCATTCTCGACGTCGGCTCCGGCAGCGGCCGCGACGCCGTCTGGTTCGCTTCGCTCGGTCACCGCGTCGTCGCCGTCGAGCCTACCGATGCGCTGCGCCTTCCCGCCGTGGCGTTGCATCCGTTGCCGCAGATCGAATGGCTCAATGACAGCCTGCCGGAGCTGGCGCTACTGCTGGCACGCGGCGAGCGCTTCGACCTCGTGATGCTGACAGGGGTCTGGATGCATCTCGATGGCGAGCAGCGCCGTCGCGCGATGCCAAACCTCGCCGCACTGGTCAGCGCCGGCGGCACCGTCATCATGACGATCCGGCACGGGCCGGTCCCGGCGGGACGACGCATGTTCGAGGTCCCGGCCGAGGAGACCATTGAGCTTGCCCGCATGCAGGGCTTGCAGCCGGTCTTGAATCTGCGCACCGAATCCATTCAGGCGCGAAATCGCGCCGCCGGCGTCACCTGGACGAAGCTGGCATTCGCCAGGGCTCAGCCGGCCAAGCGCTTAGGCCGAAGCGCGGCTTTCCGGGCCCGGTTTTGCCCTGGCAAATATCCCGGATTTCGCCGATGCCGTCCGCCGCGGCTTTCCCGCCGTGCCCGTTCAGGTGCTTGCCGTTCAACTTCGAGCCGTTGGCCTTGCCGTTCAGCTTGCGCTCCAGCTTCAGCTTTCGCTCCAGCTTCCGTTTCGCCTTTGCCGCCAGTTTTTCGGCCTGCTTCAAGGCCTTCCGCTCGGCCTTGGCCTTCAGGCGCAGCTTCTCCGCCCTCGCCTCGGCGCGCTGCTTCTTGCGCTTCTTTTCGCAGGCCGCGCATTTGCAGCCGATCGGCTTCAGATACGCCTTGAAGTAATCGGTGCCGTAATCGTAGTTGATCTCTTCGCCGGGCTCGATGTTCTTGATGGCGCGGATCACCACCTTGCGCTTGCGCGGCATGACGTCGGATTCCGCGTTCGGCTTGCAGGCGTGGTTGATGTAGCGGGCGATGTTCTTGCGGACCGAGCCGTCGATGGTCCAGCGGCCATTGAGCTCGAACAGGTATTTGTTCTCGATCGCGTCGTCTTTTTTCTTCTTGGAATCCAGCAACGGACCAAAATAGCGGACGATTTTCGCGCCCTTCTTGATCGGTTTGGTGGCGAAGAGGCCAAGCCCGGTGCGGGAACGGCCAACGCGATAAGGCTTATTCGACGAAATAGAAGACATGATCTGTTGGTACTGACACGCTATTGAAGAAAAGGGACCCGCGAGGGCGCTGTTCTAAAACGATTCCGGGGCAATGTCAGGTGTTTCGCGCGCCCAACTTGAACCTTCCCCAGATTGCGCACGTCGAAGCCTGGAGAGTTCCGCCCAAGGCTGCATGGATGAAACGCCCTCCCTTCACTTCGCATGTCACATTCGGATCTCGCCGGCGCTATTTGCGCCGCTCGGCGCTGGTTTCGGCCCGGCAAACGCACAAACATTCGGCAGTACCTACACGTCGACCGCGCCCAAGGATTGCCGCGTCTCCAGCGCGGGCAATGGCGTCGACGACTCGACGATACGGGTCTGCCCGGGCAAGGCCGGGCTCGTGGTGCTGATCAGCGAGGATGATTTGCGCGAAACCGTCTCGGTCGGCCGCAACCGGGCCGCCGCGGCCAGGGAGCCGGCGGCGCAGACCTGGTTCGGGCCGTTCAATTCCACCACCAATACCGTCGAATGGCGGGCCTTGGACGGCAAGCCTTTCGCGATCATCCAGCGCTGGCACATTGCCGACAACAGCGACCAGGACAAGGACAGCCGCCCGATCGCAAAACCGATGCTGGCGGTGACGCGGCTGCCGCCCGGCGCGGTGTGCCATGTCGCCTATGTCGACGTGAAGGCCAATCCCAACGCCAACGAGCTCGCCCGCAAGGCCGCCGACGAATTCGCGCGCGGCTTCAAATGCGGCAAGGACGAAGTGAAGACCATCGGCGAAAGCGGCCGCGCGGTGGAAATGGCGACGCGGCGTTGAAGCGCCTTCGGGCGAAGTGGATGCCTGCAGCGGGACCGTGGTAAGGTCCGCTGCAACCGAACATCATCGAATGATCCGGGACTGTGGAGGTGCTGATGGATGCGGTCCTTCCCTACCGTGCCATGGCCTACAACAATGGCTGGGCCAACCATCGCCTGCTCGCGGCCTGCGAGCGGCTGTCGCAGGCCGATTTCACGGCGCCGCGGGCCGGATTCTTTCCGAGCCTGCGCGCGACGCTCAATCACATCCTGATTATCGATCGCTTTTACGTCGACGCCATGGAGGGCGGCACGCTGGGGCCGGCAGCCTGGGCGAACCAGGAGCCTTGCGAAACCGCCATCATGCTGCGAACCGCGCAGCAGGAGATGGACCGGCGCTTGATTGCCGTCGTCGAGCGCCTCGGCACGGCCGATCTCGACCGTATCGTCGACATCCACCGCGGCGATCGCATCCAGCGCGAGCGCCTGGACCGGCTGCTGCTTCATTTGTTTCAGCATCAGGTTCATCATCGCGGTCAGGCCCACGCGATGTTGAGTGCGACCGGAGTTCGCCCGCCGCAGCTCGACGAGTTCTTCTCCGCGGGCGAAGCGCCGCTGCGCGCCGTGGAGTTTGCGGAGCTGGGGTGGACAGAGGAAAAGGTCTGGACCGTCGATGGACCCGATGGCCGCGGCCGACGCGCTCGTGCGCTCCATGCCGCCCGACAGCCTCGTCGTCGACGAGGCCATCACCACTGGGGTCTACGTCCGTGGCTTCGACCACTTGACCGAACCCGGCCGCTACTTCTTCTGCACCGGTGGGGGTCTCGGTTGGGGCATGCCGGCCGTGTGTGGGGTGTCGCTGGCTCACGGCAGAGCGCCCGTGCTCTGCGTGGTGGGTGACGGCTCCGCCATGTACTCACCCCAGGCCCTCTCGACCGCGCCGCCGAGGGCCTCCCGGTGGTCTTCGCGGTCGTCAACAACCGCCAGTACAAGATCCTGAAGGGCTACCTGGCCGGCATGGGCGGCGCCGCCGTCCGCACCGGCCGCTTCATCGGCATGGACCTCGACGACCCGCCGATCGACTACGTGGCGCTGGCCCGTTCGATGGCGGTCGATGCGACCCCGGCGACACGCGAGCGACGTCGGCGATGTCGTGCGCGGGCGCTGGTCGCCGGCCGGCCCGCACGTGATCGAGCTCCCGATCACCGCGCTTTGAAGCCCGCCCGCCCTGCGCCTGACCGGAGTCCGACATCGTCCGCGACGACAACGTGCCTGCCCGCGTCGACGGCATCGACTGGCAGGTCGAAGACGACCGACCGGTGGGTGGTGCTCGGCCCCAACGGCTCGGGCAAGACCACCCTGCTCCACGTCGCCTCGCTCTACCTGCACCCCCCAGCGTCGGTGACGTGGACGTACGACGGCGAGCGGCTGGGACGCACCGACGTCCGCGCCCTGCGCCACCACGGGATCGGGTTGGCCAGCCCGGCCCTTCGGAGACCTCCTGCGCCCGCCAGCCTCACGGGGACCCAGGTCGTGATAACGGCGCGCCACGCCGCCCTGGAACCGTGGTGGCACACGCCTACAACAACGATGACCGCGCTCGGGCCGCCGCGCTGCTCGACCGGTTCGGCGTGCTGCACACCCGCCGACCGTAGCCGTTAGCGACAAATGTCCTCCGGCGAGCGCCAGCGGGTGCTGTCTGCGCCACCGCCTTCTCGGGTGCGCCGGTCATGGTGCGCCACTGA
>CAVUNF010000041.1:0-129297 GCA_963742695.1 uncultured Alphaproteobacteria bacterium | reverse complement strand
GGTAGGGTGGCAAAGGCGCTCTTCGCGCCGTGCCCACCACCTTTTTTCATGTAAATGTAAGCACTGAGATGGTGGGCACGCTTCGCTTTGCCCACCCTACGATTCCACCGCCGTCATGCCCCGCGAAGGCGGGGCATCCAGTATTCCGCGACGTCGAGTCTCAATCGTCAGCGTCGCGGCTTACTGGATCATCCGCCTTCGCGGATGATGACATCAGTGCCTTACTTCGCCGGAACGTACTTTCCGTCCTTCACGGTCAGGATGATGCGCGAACGATCGTCGAGGCCGTAGCGGTCTTTTTCGGTGAAGTTGTAGACGCCCTGGCTCGCCGCCATGTCCTTCTCGCTCAGCAACGCCTTGCGGATGCCTTCGCGGAATTCCGGCGTGCCCGGCTTGCCGGTCTTCAGTGCCACCGGGATGACGCGCTTGAGGATTTCGAAGGCGTCGTAGGAATGGCCGGCGAACTGGCTGCGGCTGTTGGCGCCGTACTTGGCTTCATAGGCGGTGTTGAGCGCGAGGCCCGGCTTCTTGGTCAGCGCGCTGTCGGCTTGCGTTTCCGGCGACATCACCGGACCCGACGCCATGATCACGCCTTCGGCCGCCTTTCCGGCGATCCGGATGAAGTCCATGCTGGCGGCGCCGTGGGTCTGATAGATCAGGCCCTTGTAGCCGCGTTCGCGCAGCGTCGTCTGCGGCAATGCTGCCGCGGTGCCGGACGCGCCGATCAGGATCGCATCGGGATTGGCCGCGACCAGCTTCAGCGCCTGCCCTGCCACCGACGTATCCGGCCGGGCGAAGCGCTCCTCGGTGGCGACCGTCATGCCCATCGGAACGCCCTGGGTCTTGAAGTCGTTGAACCAGAGATCGCCGTAGGAATCGGAATACCCGATATAGCCGACGGTTTTGACGTTATTCGCCTTCATATGCTCGTACAGCACCTTGCCCATGATCGGGATCGGCTGCGGCATGGCCACCGACCACTTGGCGCGCTCCGGCGAGATCGGGAACGGCGCCAGGCCGAAATGCGGAATGCCGGCCTCGTTGGCGACGGTGGAGACCGCGACCGTCGGCGGCGTGGTCGACGACCCCATGATGATGTCGGCCTTGGACTCGGTGACAAAGCGCCGTGCATTGGTGGTGGCGGCGGTCGGATCGCCGCCATCGTCGAGCACGATCAGCTTGAGCGGCACACCGCCGATTTCCTTGGGCACGAATTCGAGCGAGTTGCGCTCGGGAATGCCCAGCGCTGCGGCGGGGCCGGTGGTGGTGACGGTGATGCCGATGACGATTTCACTGGCTTGCGCCATCGCAGGCAACGCCGGCAGCGCCAGGGATGCCGCGATCACAGCGGCCGACAGGTAAAACTTGTTCATTCATTCCTCCCTTTGAGTGTTGTTATCCAACCTAGATCAAACCCAGGCTGATGTTTCAGCCCCTTCTTTAGGTCATGCTGTTCTTTTAGTCATAGGCAAAGTCAGCCCCGCATGAATTTTGCAACGATCTCCTCCGGTACTGGCGCCGATTTCAGCCGCGCCGGATCATCCGGATGACGCCCGACCAGCACCCGGGTCTCGAACGCCTCGATCGCCAGCGCCTCGCCCTTGAACACCTTGTGCGTCACCTCGAAACTCGAACGCTTGAAGCTTTCGATGCGGCTTTCGATCGCGATCCAGTCGCCATGGGTCGAGGCGATATGAAACTTGGCGCGCGTATCGACCATGGGAATGCCGACCAGGCCGTATTTGTGGACGATATCCTGTTTTGAAAAACCGGCGGCCTCGAACATGATCGAGGTCGAGTTGTCGAACATCTCGAAGTAACGCGGATAATAGACGATGTTGGCGGGATCGCAGTCGCCCCACTGGATCTGCACCTCCCTGCGGTTGACGAACATGCGTTTATCCTCAGCGCGGCGCCATGCGCAGCGCGGCATCGAGCCGCACCACCTCGCCGTTCAAATAGGGATTGTCGATCATGTGCAGCGCCAGCGAGGCGAACTCGTCGGCCTGCCCGAGCCGGCGCGGAAACGGGATCGCGGCGGCGAGCGAGTCCTGCGCTTCCTGCGGCAGGCCTCCCAACAGCGGCGTCATGAACAGTCCCGGCGCGATGGTGAGCACGCGGATGCCGAACTGGGCCAGTTCGCGCGCGATCGGCAGCGTCATCGCGACGATGCCGCCCTTCGAAGCCGAATAGGCCGCCTGTCCGATCTGGCCGTCATAGGCCGCGACCGAGGCGGTCGAGATCACGACACCGCGCTCGCCGCCCTCAAGCGGCTCCAGCTTCGACATTTCAGCGGTCGCCAGCCGCAGCATGTTGAAGGAGCCGATCAGGTTGACCTTGATGACCTTGTCGAAATCGGACAGCGGCATCGGGCCGTCGCGGCCGATCACCCGTTTGGCAACGCCGATGCCGGCGCAATTCACCAGCACCCGCGCCGGGCCATGGGCCTTGGACGCCTTGATGACGGCGGCTTCCGCCGAGGCCGCATCGGAAACGTCGCAGATCACGGCGACGCCGCCGATTTCGGCCGCGACGCTCTCAGCCAGTTTCTCGTTGAGATCGCAGACCGCAACCCGGGCGCCGAGCCCAGCGAGCCTGCGCGCGGTCGCAGCACCCAGTCCCGATGCCCCACCGGTGACGATCGCGGCCTGATCCTTCAACTGCATGGTGTTCTCCCTGGTGAAATTTCTGGTTCGATTTTCAGCTAAAGCGTTATCACGCGCTCCGATAGCGTCGGAGAATAAAGTTCGTCGATCAATCCGGTACGATGATCCAGCACCGCGCGCTGGTTGATCGAGCCCTTGTCGGTGACTTCGCCGCGATCGATCGAAAGCGGCGTATCGAGCAGCAGAGCGCGGGTGATGCGCGTCGAAGACCCGGTTCCGGTCGCGAGAAATTTCCTGAAATCGCTCGCGAAACGCTTCGCGGACCAGCGGATCGGAGGCGGTCGCAGCCAGATCGCCTGATGGAAGCGCGGGATTGATCAGGCGGCAGCCATCGAGATCGAGGATCACCAGCGCGGATATCTCGTCGCGGTTGATGCCGGCAATGACGACATCGCGCACCATCGGTGCACAGGCGGCAACGAAGCGCGCGCGCAGCGGCCCGACGCTAACCCAGGTGCCACTGGCGAGCTTGAAGTCCTCGGCGATGCGGCCGTCGAAATCAAAACCCTGGTCGAAATCGTCGGCGTCGACCGGCTTCAGCGCATCGCCGAATTTATAAAAACCTTCCTCGTCGAACGCCGCGGCGGTCAGCTCCGGCTGCCGCCAATAGCCCGGCGTGATGTTCGGGCCGCGGGCGCGAACTTCCAGCTTGCCGTTGTTCGGAACGAGCTTGGCGTCGTTACCCGATACCGGCAGGCCGACATGGCCGGAGCGGCTGGTGTCAGGCCGTACCGACATGAAGAACGGCGACGTCTCGGTGGCGCCGAGCCCGGTCAGGACAGGCACGCGAAAGCCGGTCTCGGCAACAGCGAGTTCGTCGAGGCTGTTCCAGACGAACGGCGACAGGGCTGCACCCGAAAAGAACATCGCGTGCAACCGATGGAAGAATTTTTTGCGCAACGCCTGATCGTCGCGCAGGTAAGGCAGCAGCGCTTCATAGCCTTTGGGGACGTTGAAATAGACGGTCGGCGAAATCTCGCGCAGATTGCGCACGGTTTCCTCGATGCCGCCGGGCATCGGCTTGCCGTCGTCGAGATACATCGAGCCGCCGTTGAACAGCGTCAGCCCGATATTGTGGTTGCCGCCAAAGGTGTGATTCCACGGCAGCCAGTCGACAATCACCGGCGGCTCGTCCTTCAGGAAGGCCAGCGTCTCGCGCAGCATCACCTGGTTGGCGCAGATCATCCGCTGGGTGTTGACGACCGCCTTCGGATTGCCGGTCGAGCCCGAGGTCAGCAGGAATTTTGCGATCGTCTCGGGGCCGATGGCGTCGTGCGCGGCATCGAGGCGCGGATGCTCCGGCGTCGCCGCCAGTTCGCCGAACATCGTTACGGGTCGGCCGGGCACACTGCCGCGCGAGACGGCGATTTCGACTTCAGGGGGAACATTGCCGCGCAGCGCGTCGGCGAACTTGTCGGCATCCTCGGCAAATACCAGACCGGGTGTCAGCAGCTTCATCAGATAGCCGAGCTTGCCAAAATCCTTCGACAGCAGCGAATAGGCCGGCGAGACCGGGCAGAACGGGATGCCCGCATACAGCGCGCCGAACGCCATCAAGGCGTGATCGACCGAGTTGCCGGAGAGAATGACGATCGGCCTCTCGGCAGACAGACCGCGGGCGAGCAGCGCCGAGGCGATATGCCGGCTCGAGGCCAGCAATTGCGCGTAGGTGATTTGCCGCCAGCCGCCTGCGTGAGCGCGCTCCGCCATGAAGACGCGATCGGGCTCGGCCTTGGCCCAGTGATGCAGGCGGTCGGTCAACCGAACCGGATAATCGCCGAGCCCGATTTTCGGCCGCAGATAGATCGTGCCGTTGTCGCGGCGGTCGATCGATACGGCGGGATCGCCGAACGAGATCGGCCGCAGCGGCGCGGCGCTGGTACCCGTGGAGGCCGAGATGTTGGGTTTTGCGCTCATGTCAGGTCGGCTTCACCTTGGCCGTCTTGCGATCGAGAAAGGCGCGAATTCTCAGCTTGGCCTCCTTGTCGCTTTGCGCCACCGTCGCCATCAGCGATTCCATCAACAGACCGGTTTGCGGATTGGCCTCCGCGATCATCGGCAGCGCCTGCAGCACGGCGAAATTCGTCAACGGCGCATTCTTCGCCACCTGGGCGGCAAGTTCCAGCGCCTTGGGGTAGGCGTTGCCTTCCTCGGTGAGGTATTGCGCAAAGCCATAGGAGGCGCCCTCGGTCGCGGTGTACACCCGCCCCGTCAGCATCATATCCGTCATCCTGCTGACGCCAATCAGGCGCGGCAGCCGTACCGATCCGCCGCCGCCGACGAAAATGCCGCGCTGCCCCTCCGGCAGCGCGAAATAGGCCGAGGGTTCCGCGACCCGGATATGCGCCGCACAGGCAAGCTCCAGCCCGCCGCCGATCACAGCACCCCGGAGGGCTGCGATGACCGGCACCCGGCAATATTGCACCCGGTCGAACACCCGGTGCCACATCTGCGAATGCAGCAGGCCATCGGTGGCGTCGTGCTCGGTCAATTCCGAGAGATCGAGGCCGGACGAGAAATGGTCGCCGATGCCGTGGATGACGACGGCGCCGATGCCGTCCGGCAGGTTGGAAAAGCAGTCCTGGATCGCAAGGATGATGCCGTCGTTCAGCGCGTTGCGCTTGGCCGGGCGGTTGAGGCCGATGGTCAGCACCGCGCCCACGGTCTCGATCCGGAGCAGCGCGGAGGCATCGGTCGCGGCGGGAGCGGCGTTGGCCATGGGGTATTTACGTCCTGTGTAGAATAGTTATGTTTTATAACGATTGGGGGGAGAGTCAACAAGCTGCCTCTTCACCCTCCCCTGGAGGGGGAGGGTCGACGCGACTGTCCAGCCCGGATAGATAGGTAACAGAGTAGACCGGATGGATGGGTAACAGTTCTCTGTCGGCTGGGAGGATCAGCCGATGTGTTGGCGAGAGAGCTGTGCAATGGACGAGCGAGTGAGCTTCATCGCGGATCAGCGAAGCGGATTATGGACGATGACGGAGCTTTGCGAGCGCTACGAAGTCAGCCGGAAGACCGGGTACAAATGGCTGGACCGATATCGCCTGGAAGGGGCTGCGGGACTGATGGAGCGGTCGCGCGCGGCACGGGTGCATGGACGTGCGACGCCGCAGAACATCGTGGATGCAATTGTGGGGCTGCGACGGGAGCGACCGAGTTGGGGACCGCGCAAGATCGTAAGCAAGCTAGTGGCTCGCCAGGGAGAGATTGAATGGCCTTCGGCCTCGACCGCCGGCGAGATCCTCAAGCGAGCCGGACTGGTTTGTAGCCGTCAGGTGCGACGACGGGCGCCGCCGCGGCTGGGTCAACTCACGGTGCCCCAGCATGCCAACCACGTGTGGGGCATTGATCATAAGGGCTGGATACGATTGGGCGACGGCTCGCGCTCCGAACCGTTCACGGTAACGGATGGCTTTAGCCGCTATTTGATCGGTGTGGCGGCTACCGGCAGCACGCGATATGCCGAATGCAAACCGCGGCTTGAGCGGGCGTTCCGCGAGTACGGCTTGCCGGAGGTAATCCGCTCTGACAACGGCTCTCCGTTTGCTTCGACGGGGATCACTGGGCTGACGGCGCTGTCGGTGTGGTGGATCAAGCTCGGCATTCGACATGAACGGATCGATCCTGGCCATCCGCAGCAAAACGGCAGACACGAGCGCTTCCACCTCACGCTTCTGGAAGCCATGCGGCCCCCGCCGCCAACCCGCCCTAGACTCTCGGCCAACGCTCACTCCTGCAACTACCGGCCTTCGCCTTGCTACTCAAGCTTCCCGAGCCGGATTATCCGACCGAAGCGCCTAGTGCGCCAGGGCTCGAACGCGATACATAGTCGCGGCGACGTAAGGTGGATTGCTTCCACCTTTGAGCTCGCATAACGTGCCGATACGGCAATCAATACCCCAGCTGCGGCTTCCGCTAGCGCAATGCCGCGCGCCGCGTTAATGCGGTCGTTCTGCCCATCCATCCGCTGGACACCATGCGAACGGCGGTCGGTCCCCGCTCGCTACGCGAGCGACCCTCCCCCTCCAGGGGAGGGTAAGCGCTACAACACCTGATGCACGTCGATCACGACGCGGTCGGCGTGGCGGGCGGCGGAGCCGATGAACAGGTTTTCCATCAGCCAGCGGTATTTTTCGCTGCCGGTTTCGAATTTCGGGACGGTGCGGAAGTAGATCAGTTTGGGATCGACCGGCTCGCCGCGCTTGAGCGCCTGCAGCAATTCGACCGGGCCGAAACGAAGGCCCCTGTTCTCGACATACACCACCGCGCCGTCATCGGTCTCGAAGGCGTATTTGGCTTCGAGTTCGATCAGTTCGTTGGGCCGGATGATCTGGAAGTCGGCGCCGAACGCGCAGATCTTGCCGTTGACATCGTCGCCGCGCACCTCGCCGCCCAGGATCGGAATGATCCGGCGCACGCCGTGACCGATCTCGCCAGCCGACGTTACCTCGCCGATACGGACCGTGAGCGTGAAGACATATTTCGTCGCCAGCTGCGGAGCCATGGAATTAACCCATCATGCGTTGCGGCAACCACAGCGCCAGGATCGGAAAAGCAATCAGGATGACGAGACGGATCAGGTCGGTGAAGACGAACGGCATCACGCCCCTGAAGATCGTGGCGAACGATACGTCGGGAATCACGCTCTTGATGACAAAGACATTCATGCCCACCGGCGGGGAGATGAGGCCGAGTTCCACCGTCATCACGACGATGACGCCGAACCAGATCGGATCGAAGCCGAGATGGATGATGACCGGGAAGATAATCGGGACGGTCAGGATGATCATGGCCATCGCGTCCATCAGGCAGCCCAGCACCAGGTACATCACCATGATGAGGGCGAGAACGCCGTAGGGCCCGAGGCCGAGGCCGGTGAGAAGCTCCGTGACCTTTTGCGGGGTCTGCGTCACCGTGAGAAAATAACCGAAGATCAGCGCGCCGATCAGGATCGTAAAGACCGCGGCGGCGGTGCGGGTCGCCTGCAGCAGCGAATTGAGGATTTTCTCCTTGTCGAGCCGCCCGGTGAGCACGCCGATCAGGAACGCGCCGGTGGCGCCGACGCCGCCGGCTTCGGTCGGGGTGAAGCGCGGCAGGTAGGGCAATCCGTACAGCCCGCCGATGACGAACACGAACAGCAGCACCGGCGCCCAGATATCCTTCAGGCCGGCGAACCGCTCGCGCCAGGTAGTTTGAGGGCCGGTCGGCAGAAAGCCCGGCCGAAACCACCCGATCAACGCAATCGTCAACATGTACATGGCGATGGCGAGCAAGCCCGGAATGATGCCGGCCATGAACAGCTTGCCGATGTCCTGCTCGGTGATGATGCCGTAGACCGCGAGCACGGTCGAGGGCGGCAGCATGGCGCCCAAAGTGCCGCCGGCCGCGATCACGCCGGTGGCGAAGGATTGCGGATAACCGAACCGGCGCATCTCCGGATAGGCGACGGCGGAGAACGTCGCAGCCGTCGCCACCGACGAACCGCAGATCGCGGCAAAGCCGCCGCAGGCTCCGACCGTCGCAATGCCCAGCCCGCCGCGCAAATGGCCGACGAACCCGTTGGCGGCGCGGAACAGTTCGCGGCTCATCCCGGAATTGGTGACGAACGCCCCCATCAGCAGGAACATCGGAATCACGCCGAAGGTATAATCGGTCACCGTACGCATCGAGGTCTGGCCGACCATCTTGAGCGCCGGGGAGAATCCGACGAGATAACCGAAGCCACAGACGCCGACGAGACCCATCGCCATCCCCACGGGCACGCGCAGCAGCATCAGCGCGAACAGCGCAACAAATCCCAGGACCGCGACGGCGTCGGTACTCATCCCGGTCTACTCCACGGCCGTCGGCTTGGTATCGTGCATCAGATCCGGATGAAAAATCAGCCGGTAGGTGCGGATCGCGATCAGCAGAACCGCGGAGGCGTCACCGGCCCACGCCACCGCAAAGAACGGCCAAGTCGGCATTCGCATGTCGAAGGTAAGGACATTGTCGTTGTAGGTCCCCTGCACCTTGTCGAACAGCGTCCAGGTCTGCACCGCCACCACGAACAGCAACACCAGCGTGGCAAAGATGTCGATCCAGCGCTGGTATCGCGGACTGGACATTGGCCCAGACCAGATCGACGGTGATGTGTCCACCGCGATAACTGGTGGCTGCGATGCCCCAGAAGATCAGAATGCCGAGCATCATGCGCCCGATATCGAAGGAATCGGGAATCGAATAGCTGAAGATGTTGCGCAAGAGCACGGCGATGAAGATGTTAGCGGCGACGATGCCGACAAACGCCGCCGCGATCCATTCGATCGTATCGATGAAACGATCCATCGAAGCGCGCTTCATGTCCGCTCCACGCCGCCTTCAGGGTTGCAAGGGAAACGGCGGCGGGAGCATCCCGCCGCCGCCTTGATGGAGGCGTCGTTACTGCGCCAGCGCGTTGTTCTTGGTCAGCTCGGCGCGAAGCTCGGCCATCGCCGCATCCGGGTCGCCGCCGGCTTTCTTGACATTGTCCGCCCAGGTCTTGACCAGCGGTTCGGAGGCCTTCTTCCACAGCGCCGTCTGTTCCGGAGTGAGTTTGTAGACCTCATGGTCGGCCAGCGCCTTGATCTTCTCGACGCCGGAATTCTCGTAAATTGCCCCAAGGTCCGCCGACGCGGCCGGCAGCCTCGGTGTTGCAGTTGTTGTCGATCGCCTTCTTCTGCATGGCGGACATCTGGTTGTACTTGTCCTTGTTCATCACGAAGGCAAAGGTGGTGACGTAGAGCGGCGCCTCGATGTGATATTTCGTCACCTTATCGATACCGAACAGCAACACCGATCCCCACGGGAAGGTGACGGCGTCGGCGACGCCGCGCTCGATGATGTCGCGTACTTCCGGCGCCGAGGACTGCACATTGGTGCCGCCGAGCGAGGTGACGAAGTTCGCCATGGTGGCGTGGGCGGGTCGGATCTTCATACCCTTGACGTCATCCGGCACCACGATCTTCTTGGTGCGCGAATGGAACGTGGAGGGCGAGTGGATGAAGCCGAGGCAGAACTTGACGTCCTTCATCTCCTTCTCGGCATATTTGCGGTACCAGGCATCCAGCGCCATCGAGCCGCCCTTGGCGTCCGACATCAGGAACGGCAGTTCGCCGGCACCGATGATCGGGAACCGGCCGGGCTGATAGCCCGGGTTGATGTAAGTTACGTCGGCGATGCCGTCGCGCGCCATGTCGTAATGGTCGAAGGCCTTGCCGAGCTGTTGCGCGGGATAGACCTTGTATTTGATGGTGCCGCCGACTTCCTTTTCGACCGCGCTGCCCCAGTCTTCCAGCGCCTTTTGCAGCGGATGCGACGCCGGCACCCAGTGCGACAATTTCAGCTCGAAGGTTTTTTCCTGTGCGAAAGCGGGCGTCACACTGGCGGCCAGCAGCAGGGCCAATAAATTCTTCCTCATCGACATCTTCTCCCTCTATTCATCCGGGCTTCGATGGCCCGGATATTGTTATTAATGTATATAATTGATCAGTTTTGCAAGACGGTTATCGGATGCTGCGGCAACGGCACGCTCGTGCAAAAGGCCGAGCAAGGCTTGGCGTCGTCGTTGGCTTTTCGTTGAAGCCTCAATCGCAGAATGGCCAGAGGAGCAAGGTTTGCGGACAAAAGTAGCCATCATTGGCGCGGGCCCGGCGGGATTGCTGCTCGGGCAGTTGCTCCACAGATACGGCGTCGACAACGTCATCCTGGAACGCCAGACCCCGGACTATGTGCTCGGCCGCATCCGCGCCGGCCTGCTCGAGGAAGGCACTGTGGCGCTGCTCGATCAAGTCGGCGCCGGCGCGCGCGCGCACCGCGAGGGCCTGGTCCACCATGGTGTCGAGCTGGCGTTCGGCGGCACACGCCACCGCATCGACCTGCACGCCGCCACCGGCAAGACGATGATAATCTACGGCCAAACCGAGGTGACGCTCGATTTGATGAATGCGCGCAAGGCGGCCGGTCTCACCACGATCTATCAAGCCGCCGACGTCAAACCGCATGATTTTGACGGCGACCGTCCGCGCGTCAGTTACCTCAAGGATGGCACCGGCCACGAGATCGAATGCGACTTCATCGTCGGTTGCGACGGCCAGCACGGCGTCAGCCGCGCCAGCGTAAGTCCTTCCGCGATCCAGACCTTTGAACGGATCTATCCGTTCGGCTGGCTCGGAATCCTGTCGGAGACGCCGCCGGTCAGCCACGAACTGATCTACACCAACCACGAAAGAGGGTTTTCGTTGTGCACCATGCGCTCGATGCGGCGCAGCCGTTACTATCTGCAGTGTGCGCTCAACGACCATATCGACAACTGGCCGGACCAGAAGTTCTGGGACGAATTGAAGCGGCGGCTCGACCCCGAGGCAGCCGACAACCTCGTCACCGGGCCTTCGATCGAAAAGAGTATCGCGCCCTTGCGCAGTTTCGTTGCCGAGCCGATGCGGTTCGGCCGGATGTTTTTGGCCGGCGATGCCGCGCATAACGTACCGCCGACCGGCGCCAAGGGATTGAACCTCGCCGCCAGCGACGTGCATTATCTCTCCGGCGCCTTCCGCGAATATTACGACGAAAAATCGTCCGCCGGGATCGATGGATATTCCGCGACCGCGCTGGCACGCGTCTGGAAGGCGGTGCGCTTTTCCTGGTGGATGACGGCAATGATGCACAAGTTTCCCGACCAGGGCGAATTCGGCGCGCGGATTCAACTGGCGGAGCTGGACTATCTCATCAGTTCGAAGGCGGCGACGACGTCGCTGTCGGAGAATTACGTGGGATTGCCGTATTAGTCGATATCGCTGGACGGAGGGACACATGCTCACGCTCTATTTCGCCCCCGGCTCCAGTTCGTTTGCCGTGCATATCGCCCTGCACGAGATCGGCGCGCCCTTCGAGGGCAAGCCGATGTCGTTCAAGCAAGACGACATGCGCTCGCCTGACTTTCTTGCGATCAACCCGGAGGGCAAGGTTCCGACGCTTCTGGTCGACGGGCGCGTGCTCACCGAGGTCGCGGCGATCCTGTACTATCTGGCCAAGCGGTTTCCGGACGCCGAGCTGTTGCCGGGCGACGATATCGAGGCCGAAGCGCAGGTGCTGTCATGGATGTCGTTTGCCGCCGTCGACGCTGCATCCGGCGCGCCGGCATGGCCTGGACCACGCCAAACAGGTCTGGGGCATTGCCGACCGGCGCCTCGGCAGCGGCTGGGCGCTGGGGCGTTACTCGATCGCCGACATCCATCTGTTCCGGCTGTACTGGCGTTTCGCCAACTTGCACAAGCCTTCGCTAGATGAATTTCCGAATCTCACAGCGCATTACGATGCAATGATGGCCCGGCCCGCGGTGCAGCGCACGATCGAGGCCGAAAGTGCGGTTGGATATGAGCTGCCGTAGCGTCGTCCTCATCGTGAGGAGCGGCGCCTTCGCGCCGCGTCTCGAAGGATGGAGTTAGCCGCCATGGTTCGCGACCCGCGCAAGCGCGGCTCCTCACCATGAGGGCATCCTCTCGGTCCTACCTCGCCGGCCTGATCTGAAAATTTCGCGTCGTGGCCAGCACCGTGCCGCACAGCGTTTCGCGGCTCCCCGACACGATATAGACATCGGCGGCACCGACCGAATTGGTGCGGCCGGCCTGCAGCACCCGACCCCGCGCCCTGAGTTTCTCGCCCTTGGCGATGCCGGTCATCTTGATGGTGAAGTCGAGCGTCGCCAGCGCCCATCCCCTTGGCAGCAGCGACAGGCAGGACGATACCGCGGCCACGTCACCGGCCGTGCCGACCAGTGACGCCGGGAACTGGCCCGGCGGTCCAGAAAATCTTTCGTCGAACGGCAGCTCGATCGCGATCTGGCCCGGCGCCATCGAGACGATTTCGATACCATATTCGCGCACAAAGCCGAGGGCGGCGACAAACGATTTGATCTCCGCCTGATCGAGGCGATCTTGCGAATCTTCCATGGCAACACTCCGCGCTACATTGTTCTCAGGCTGCGGCGCGCTTGCCTGCCGTCGTCTTGAATTGCAGGACAGCGGCGAGCGATTTCGCCACATCGTCAATCGGCTGCGCACTGCGCTCGACCCGCGCCAGGATCAGCGCACCTTCGAGCGAGGCGACCGTCAAGGTCGCAAGCCGCCTCGCCTCGGCCCTGCCAAAACCATCGCGGACCAGCGCCCGCGCGATCACCGCGCACCAGCCGGCAAACGCCTCGCGTCCGGCGCTGGCCATATCGGCCGATTGCGGCGCCGATTCCAGCAGCGTGGTCGCGATCGGGCAGCCGTCGCGAAAACCCGATTTCGCCATCCAGCCGGCTACAAGTTTGCAATAGGCCCGGATCATCGACGCCGCGGAGCCGTGCTCCTGCTCGAGCTTTTCCAGCGTCGCTACCACGCCGGCGCCGGCAAAGCGCACTGCGGCTTCGGCGATCTGGTCCTTACCGTCAGGGAAATAGTGATAGAGCGAGCCCTTCGGCGCACCGCTGACCTCGGCGATCTCATTGATGCCGGTCGCCGCATAGCCGTTGCGGCGGAACAGCGCCGCCGCCGCCCGCACGATGGCGCCGCGATGCCTTGGCGGTGTCGACATGGCCGCTCACTCCCGTGTTGCCGCAACGGGAATTCTATATAGACTGGTCTAGATAGTCCAGCCGATCCGTTTCAAACAAGCGCCGAATTCCTGTTTCAAACTTTGTAAGCGGTGCATTCCGCACCGGGATCGCGTTCAATCGCGAAATTGGTTCACGCAACATCCGAGCACCGCAGATGACCGCCAGCGATATTCCCGAAGGTTTCGAACGCCAGTCGCGGCGTAGCCCCCTCACCGATCCCTGGGAGCCGATCTATTCGAAGCACACCGATGATGCGATCATCCTCGGGCTGCGGCTGGCGACGCCGCATACCAATGCCCGCGGCTTCGCCCATGGCGGCCTGATTGCCGCGCTGGCGGACAAGGCCATGGGGCACAGCTGCGGTTACAAGATGCGCAGCGTCGCCCAGTCGCTGGTGACGGTCAGCATGGCGACCGATTTCATCAGCAGCGGCCAGATCGGACAATGGCTGACGGTCGAGACCGACGTGATCAAGACCGGCAGCACGATCTGCTTCGCGCAGTGTTTTGTGAAAGCCGATGATGTGGTGATCGCAAGGGCCAACGCGACGTTTCGGGTGGTGCCGAAGAAGGGCTAGCGCGTCATTTGCTAACGTCATTCCGGGGCGATGCGCGGCATCGAACCCGGAATCGAGATCCAGTGCATCAAGTTCGGCTGCGCCCCCGGATGACGGCAATGTTACCGCGCCCCAAAATGCCAGTCGCTGATCTCGCCCACCAGATCAACAAAACTGCGCACCTTGGCCGATAGCAGCCGCGACGTCGGATAGACGATGTGAATCGGCAATGGCGGCCGTTCGAACTTCGCCAGGATCACCTTGAGCCGGCCGGCCTTGATGGCGTCGGCCGCCTGATAGGCCAGCACCTGCGTCAGGCCGCCGTCCTGCTCGGCATACTGGATCGCGGCGTCGGCGCTGTTGGTGACAAATCGCGGCGTGCAGGCGACGCGGATCTCGCTGTTATCCTCGACGAAGCGCCAATCGGGTGCGGCTGACATGGCGCCGAACTGAATGGTCTGGTGCGAGGTGACCGCCGCCGGCGTCCGCGGTTCGCCGCGCGCCTTGAGATAGCCCCCCGAGCCGACCACGATCCGCCGCATCTCGCCGACATGGCGCGCCACCAGGCTGGAATCGGCGAGATGGCCAATCCGCACCGCGAGATCGACGCCGTCCTCCACGAGGTTGATGACGCGGTCCGACAGCCGCAACTCGCCCGAAACTTCGGGATAGCGTTTCAGGTACGCCGACATCACGGGGCTGACATGGAGCCGCCCAAATCCGATCGGCGCCGAGACCACCAGCCGTCCGGTCGGCCGCGTGCGCTCGCCTTCGACCGCCCCTTCGGCTTCCTCGACATCGCCGAGGATGCGGCGCGCCCGCTCCAGATAGCGCGCGCCGGCATCGGTCAGCGTCACCGACCGCGTCGTCCGCTGCAACAGCCGGGCGCCGAGACGGTCCTCCAGCGCCGCGATCAGCCGCGTCACGCCGGAGGGCGAAAGGCCGAGCTTACGGGCCGCCGGCGCAAACCCGCGGAGGTCGGCCACCGTGACAAAGGCCTGCATGGCGTCGATCCGATCCATGGCATTATTTCATATATTGCAATGATGCAGTGTCAATCCGGAGGATTGTTCAAATTCTGAAAAGTTCCATTTTAGTGGGCAAAAGCGGCGGCATTGCCGCCCAAGGCCGGAGATTTCCGATGTCAGACACCCAGTCCTATTCCAGCGATGTGGCGTTCACCCCTGCGGTGAAGGCGATCCAGGCGCGCAAGGGCTCGCGCGATGCCTATGCGAATGTCGAAGCCCGCGGCGGCTGGCGCACCGAGATCGATGAAAACCTCAGCGCATTCCTCGCGGATACCAACAGCCTCTACTTCGCCACCGCCACGGCGGACGGCCAGCCCTACATCCAGCATCGCGGCGGGCCAAAGGGTTTTGTTAAAATCCTGGACAAGACCACGCTGGCGTTCGCCGATTACAGCGGCAACCGGCAATACATCACGCAAGGCAATCTCTCGGAAAATCCCAGGGCTTACCTCTTCGTGATGGATTACGCGCATCGCCGCCGCGTCAAGCTCTGGGGCGAGGCGCGCGTGGTCGACGACGATCCGGCGCTGATGAAATCGCTGATGCCTGCCGGATACAAGGCGCGGCCCGAGCAGGTGATCCTGTTCAAGATTTCAGCGTGGGACACCAACTGCCCGCAGCATATTCCGCAAAAATTCGATGCGGCGGATGTGGCGGCGGCGCTGGCTGTCGCGCGATGCGCGGATCACTGAGCTGGAGGAGGAACTGGCCGCATTGAAGGGCCAGCCCGCCTCGGCGAATTGACGTCAGGCAGCTGCCGCTTCCTGCAGTCGGCTTCCAGGCAAACTCCGGATAATATCGCTGCATCATCCGGTCGACATAGTCAGTGAGATTCTCGAACCCTTCAGTCCGCTCGCGCAATGGCGACGCAAAGTACGGCGTCAATATCCCGGCGAGCGCGCCGAAGGCGGTGGCATCGGTGCCGCAGGGCGTGTCACCCATCAGATAAGGCTTGTCGCCAAGCTGGACTGACAGCGCAAACAGCGAGCGCGCCGCGAGGTCGACGTCCTCGTCCGGGCGCGTGGCGGCCGAGGCCGCTCAGAAGATAGTTCTCGGCAACACGGAATTGCGCGTCTTCGCGAATCTTTTCGCGCTGGTGCTCGGGTATGCCATCGAAGAAATGCGCCGGCCCCTTGGCAAAGTTTACCGGATCGACCCAGCGCGCGCCGACCAGCGCCCAATAGACATGGTGTTCGATCATCCGCTCGAACGCCCAGGCCTGGGCGCGCGCCTGCAAACTCAGCGGCGCGTCGAAATCGAAACCGTATTTGCCTTCGATGTGCGCGCGAATGAAGGTGGAATCGGCGATGCTCTCGGCATCGTCGAGGATATAGGGCAACTGGCCTTTTGGAGAGGCCGGCGGCATCGCCCGCTCCTTGCGATAGCCGAGCCCGGCCATCTTCAGCTGGACTTCGGTCTTGGTCACAAACGGGCTGATTTCCGGCAGCCCGAAGCCGGGGCCAAAGCCATAAAGGGTGATCATTTGGAGGCTCCCGGGTTCTTGAGCAGGCGCTTCAGGCTAGCCATGCCCTGCTGCCACCGTGGTGTCAGCAGTGGCGACATCGTGGACCAGAGGTCGAGGCCGTATAGAATCATCATGACAAAATCCCCTTCGTTGCAGTGTTGCCCCTGATATACTGACCCCCTGCTGCCAACATGCTGTCAGCATCGAATGGCGGCCCTCCAATCGAGATAAAAGAGACACGCCATGCGACGTGCCGACCGGCTGTTCCAGATCATTCAGGTGCTCCGGCGCACCCGCAAACCGCTGACGGCGGACGCGATCGCAGCCGAGCTGGAAACCTCGAAGCGGACGATCTACCGCGACATCGCCACCCTGATCGGACAGCGCGTGCCGATCCGCGGCGAGGCCGGCATGGGTTACATTCTGGAGAAGGGATTCGACCTGCCGCCGCTGATGCTGACCCCCGATGAGATCGAAGCGGCCGTGCTCGGCGCGCAATGGGTGGCCGGCCATGCCGATCCCACATTGTCCCGCGCCGCTCAGGACCTGATCGCGAAAATCGCCGACACCGTCCCCGAACGGCTGCGGCCGTTTGTGCTGGAGCCCGCCAGCCGCGCCCGCCCGGGCTGGAACCGAGAGCCCGACCGCATCGACATGCCGCGGACCCGCGCGCAGATTCACGAGGGCAAGAAGATCGCGCTGAGCTATCGCGACGAACACGGCCGCGCCAGCGAGCGCACGATCTGGCCGATTGCGATCGGCTATCACGAGGCGGTGCGGCTGCTGGCGGCGTGGTGCGAGCTGCGCAAGGATTTTCGCAGTTTTCGAACCGACCGTGTCGTCGACGCTTCGTATCTCGACGAAAAATATCCGGAGCGGCGCGACATCCTGAAGGCGAAATGGCGACAGAGCATGGCTTGGGAACCGCCGACCGACGCCTGACAGCCGCTAGCCGCGGATCAACTGGCCGCCCGCAGGTATTCCGCGCTAAAGGCAAGCCATGGAGACCAGCGATCCCGCCAGCACGATCGAGAGCCCCTGCCAGGGCTGCGGCGCGTGCTGTTCATATTCGCAAAACTGGCCGCGCTTCACCACCGAGGACGATGCCGCGCTGGATCTGATTCCGGCCAAATTCGTCAACGAAAGACTGTCGGGAATGCGCTGCGACGGCGATCGCTGTTCGGCGCTGTCAGGCAAGGTCGGCGTCGCAACCTCGTGCGGTATCTACGCGGTGCGCCCCGAAGTCTGCCGCACCTGCATGCCCGGCGATGTCGAATGCGGCATGGCGCGGAAGCGGCATGGGCTGCCGGTGCTGGTGTAAGTCCGTGTGCTGGACTTAAGCCGTGGCGGCTTCGAACTCTTCGTCAAGCTCTTCGTCGACAGGCGCGAGCGCGCTGAGCGGCTTGGTCGAGAGCGTGATCGGCTTGCGGTTGCCGTAGGACGATGACGGCGCCGAACGCGCTGCCGGTGCTTCGCGGGACAGCGCGTAAAGGGTGGAGCCGACGCGTCCGCCCAACTGGATCAGTTCGCGTTCGCTGCAGCTTGAGGCGATCGACAGCGCCAGCGAGTGCAGATGGCTCCTGCGATAGCAAAACAGCGCCAGCATGGCCCGGACATCGGAAGAGACGCTCTCCACCAGCTGTGGCAGGCCGTTTTCGTTGGCGCGGTACATTTCGCCCAGCAGTTCATCCTTGACCGGGCAGAAATCGTTGTCGAAGGCATCGCGGCTTGAAAACATTTGCATATCTCCCAGTCCGCAGGATGCAATGCAACTCTCTAACGAAAGGTTAACCACGGACCCCGGTAGTCACCCGGGGTAGCAAGCGTTTAACCCCGATCGGGCAGGCGCGGCGCTGATTCGCTACAGCGCGTTTGCCGTCATCCAGTCCGCCACCGCGCCGGCCGATCTGCGGGCCGGAATCTTCCTGGATGAAATGCGAGCCCGGCACGGTCACTTCGGTCTGGTTTTTCCAGCTTCGGCAAAAATCCCTGACCGCACCGATCAGAATGGCGCCAGGCTCGGCATTGACGAACAGTTTTGGAATCTCGTTTCCGGCCATCCACTGCGAATAGTCGGCGGCGATCTGCGCCACATCGGCGGGTTCGCCGGCGATGGGAATCTGCCGCGGCCAGGTCAGCGTCGGCCAGCGGTCCTCGGCTTTCAGGAACGGCCGGCGATATTCCGCCATCTCGGCCTCGGTCAGTTTCCTCAACACCGAGCCCGGCAATACCCGCTCGATGAACATGTTGCGCTCGAGGATCATCGCTTCGCCCTTGTCGGAGCGAAAACCCTGGAAGATCGGCGTGGCCGATGGGCTCCATTCGTCCCAGGACGCCACCGGGCGCACGATGCCCTCCATGTAAGCGATGCCCCGGATACGATCGCGGTGATGGTTGGCCCAGTCGAAACCGAGTGCCGAGCCCCAGTCATGCACCACCAGCACGATCGATGGCGCGCGCCCGATGACGGCATCGATGAAGGCGGCGAGATATTTGCGGTGGGTGGTGAAGCGGTAGGTGTCGGCATCGGGATCCGGCAGTTTCGCCGAATCGCCCATGCCGATCAGATCCGGCACGATCAACCGGCCCCGTCCCTCCAATTCGGGAATGACATCGCGCCAGAGATAGGACGAGGTCGGATTGCCATGCAGCAACAGCACCGGCGCACCCTCACCGCGCTCGTGATAGGCCATGCGGGCCCCGAGCACATCGACGGTCTTTTTGCTGAGCGGTTGTTCCGTCACGGCATCGCTCCGGAGGGCTCAGCCGTTCGACGACATGAAGATCGACAGGCCGAAGCCGGTGAGATGATGCAGCGCCTGATCGACTCCGATCAGGGTCCAGAACCAGGGATGCCCCGATTCCTGGGTCACGCCGAATCGCGACGCGCAAAGGCCCTTGGCTCGGTCGACCGTGATGTGAATGGCGAAGTCGATGAATGCGACGAACCAGAACCGCGGCGCGATCACCAGGATCAGCGCCAGCGCCACCGCGAAATGCACGAGACAA
Source organism: uncultured Alphaproteobacteria bacterium (assembly GCA_963742695.1). GTDB lineage: Bacteria > Pseudomonadota > Alphaproteobacteria > Rhizobiales > Xanthobacteraceae > Bradyrhizobium. The sequence continues at coordinate 109,955 of CAVUNF010000041.1, read as the reverse complement.
TGCGCGAGCAACGGCAGCGCCCAGCCCGTCTTCTGGTCCTTGCCGATCGCCATCCAGGAGGTTTGCAGGACGAAATCCGCGATGACGTGCTTGACGGTAAGGACGACCATCCACCCGACAAGCGCACCCACGGCAACCGACGACGACATTGAAGGAATTAACAAGGCTGACGCCCTTTGCTGGGACTGACTTGTTGCACGAGCAGACGAAGATTTGGCCTGGAAGGCCTTGGGCTGTCAGCGAATTTTCTTGTCGAATCCGGACAATTCGACCGGTATTGGTCATTTATGACACCTCCCGGGCCGGATTGCACCTGCACGGAACTCGAAAAACATCGAGTGTGACTTAACGGCGATAGCCCGGAGCGAAGCGCGGTTGGGGTCGGCAGGTTAAGGTTACCGGAGAGCCCGGTTTGCAATCCGCCGGGGCACGGATATCATCGTTAAACTGCAAAATTGTCGTTCTTTTTTAGATATTTACGTTTCCGTTCGGGCGATCGCTCGGCGCCGATATGGCGGCGAAGCGCCTGCGCCCCGGGTATGAGCCATGAGCGCCGAAGTCCCATCGCCGGTTGCGGATAAGCCGCCCGCACGTTCGCGCGTCATCCGAAGCAACCGCAGGCAGGTCCTGCTGTTCGCCGCGCTGACGCTGATTCTCACGGTAGCCACGGTGTGGGGCGGCCGGGTCTGGCTGCGGAATTCCGAAACGCTGGTCTTCGCCGTCGGCGACGCCAACAGCATCGAGGCCCGCTTTGCCGCCCGGCTCGCCGCCGTGCTCAAGAACAACGCTTCGCAGCTGCGCCTCAAGATCGTTGCCAATCCGGACAGCGCCAAGGCGCTTGCTCAATTCGACCGTAGGCAAGCTGACCTTGCAGTGCTGCGCACCGACGCCAAGGTCCCGTCGCGCGCCCGCGCGCTTGCCATCCTCGAACACGACGTGCTGCTGCTGCTTGGCCCCGGCAACAAGAAGATCAAGACGCTCGCGGAACTGAAGAAGAAGAAGATTGCCGTTGTGGCCGACGATGAGAAGAGCGTCGCTTTCGTGCGCGATCTCCTGGAGGTTTCGGACGGCTCCGAGGCCGCAGCGCGGATCCAGACTGGCGCCTGCCAACATGACGCTGGACAAGTTGCTCGCCCCGGGCAGCTTCGGCGCCGTGATCGCCGTCGCGCACGCCACGAAGTTCTTGAAGGACCGAAGCTATGAGCTATACGCCAAGCGTGGCGTATTCACGCTGAGCGCGCTCGATGGGGCCAAAGCGCTTGCCCGCAAGAATCCGGCCATTTCAGAGGAAACGCTGGCGACCGGCTTGTTGTCTTCCGCGCCCGCGGTCCCCGACGAGGACCTCGAAAGCATCGGGCTGCAGTGGCTCGTGGTAGCACAATCCAAGATGTCGACGGCTACTGCCACGGAACTCGCGCGCACGATCTACGAAAACAAGGCCGAACTTGCACTCGCCGATGGTTTCGCCTCCAGGATCGAGCCGGCCGATGTCGACAAGGATGCCTTCATTGTCGCCCATCAGGGCGCCGCCCAATACATCAACGACGAAACCAAGTCGTTCATGGAGCGCTACAGCGACCTGATGTATCTCGCCATGGCAGTGCTCGGCATCATCGGTTCGATGTTCGCCGGGCTGTATACCAAGGTGACCCGGATCGAGCCGGAGAACGCCAGCGAGTTGGTTTCCGACGTCATGGAAATCGGCGAGCGGGTCCAGCACGCCACCTCGATGGAAGCGCTGGACGCCCTGCAGGCCGAACTCGAGGACATCCTGCGGGGTGCCGTTTCCGGACTGCGCGACGGTGCCATCTCGAGCGACGGACTGGATACGTTCAAGCTCGGCTACGAATTCGTGCGCGACCAGATCGCGGCACGGCGCGACAGACTGAAGCGGCACGGCGGCCATGACGACAATGTGGTGATCGTCAAATCAGCGCAAAGCGCATGAGACACTGACGGCGCGAAGCAAAAAAAGCCCCGGACGTTGCCGGGGCTTAGTTTGTCCGGAGAGTTCAGAACTCAGTATCTGCCGACGACCGGGCCGCCGAACTTGTAGCTGAGGCGAACAACCGCCGACTGAATGTCGCGGGGCCTTGCGTCGAACGCATAAGAGCCAACGGCTGCGCCGGCAAGCTGATAGCTTTTGGTCTGGAAAGCCGCATAGTCGTATTCGAGGCCGACGATCCAGTTCTGGGTAATGCCATATTCCCAGCCCGCGCCGACGGTCCAGCCGTTGTGCCACTGGCTGGCAGAGCCCGAGCCAACGAAGGCCGGCACTGTATCGGATACCGAGAGTCGATTGTCGACGCCGGCATAGCCGCCCTTGACGTAGAGGAGGTTGTTGTTGAATGCGACGCCAAGCCGGCCCGTGACGGTCGCCATCCAGTTGGCACGCCAGCTGAACACATCGTCTGCCCCGCCGAAGACCGTGTTGAGCACGGTGCCCCGATTATCCAAACCTGAAATCGTGCCCTCGATACCGAGCACGATGTTGGTGAACTGCCAATTGTAGCCCGCGTGGCCGCCGCCGAAAACGCCGGCTCCGCGCTGGCTGAAACCTTGGCCCGGGGTAAGGTCGCCGAACGATCCTACGATGGTATTCGCGGTATTGACCCAGGTTTCGCGGGTCCATGAGCCGCCGACGTGACCGCCGATGTAAAAGCCGGTCCAATCGTAGACAGCCGCCACGGGCACAGGGGCCGGGCGCGCCTTGACGGCCATGTCCGCGGCAGTCGCGGATGTCACCAGTCCGAGGCTCAGTGCTCCACCGAGGAGCGCGATGAATTTCGATTTCATTTTTCCAACTCCTTCATCAGTTGAGTTCGATAGCTGAGTTAAATCCTCGCCGCGGCGACAGACAATATGCTCATGCTTTTGGCGCGTCGGATTGCGAAACGCTGTGACTTTTCGGCAATAATTCGAGGCCAATCGTGGCCGACACTCTGTCGAAATTTCTCAAGTTATTTCAAACTCTTGATTCCACAAATAAAAACCAATTCAAATGCTGAAAACAGTAATGACTGGAACCGGACATTGCGCTGCGCCGCCGTACAACTGGATGCGGATTTTCAGTATGTCAGAGCACCGATGCAGCTCTCCGGAATCGGTCGGGCGCGCGTGGATTATTCCGCCGCGGCGCTGGCGCCGGCGGCGAACGCCCGCGCCCTGATCTCGGCGATGGTACGCTTGAGTGCTGTCTGCCGCGGATCCGGCAATGCTGCGGCGCGCGCTTCCGCCACCGCACCGGCAAGATCGGATAGCGGCAGCGCGCCGTCGAAGGTCGGCTTGGCAAGGCCATCGATGATGGCATGCCAATCGGCGAGGCCCTGCCGATAGACATCGCCGTAACCCCCGACCATGGTCGCGGTCTGCACCATCGCGGAAGCGGCCTGTGGTTGCTTGGTCAAAGCGCGATCGATCATGTGCAGCCAGCGCTCGACCCAGGCGCGCTCGGTGACATAACGCACCGAGAACAGCCGCCAGCGCCGGAAGCCCGCCTCGATCTTCAGGCGGCGGATGCCCAGCCGGCTCGCATTGCTGAAGCGGATCGAGACCGGCTTATGCAGCCATCCGAACCATTCGAACACCCAGAGAAGCGTCTCTGCAATTGCAGATGGCAGCGCGCCGACCAGTTCATCGAGCCGGAATTTCCTGACATCGACGATCGACGGAGCGCCGGGGCTGCTCTCGAGCTCGGCGAGTTTCAATTGCGCGATCCGGATCGGATCCTCGTAGCTCATGCGGATCGCCATCAGCCGCGCGATTTCGCCGAACATGGCGGCATCGACGTCGTGGCGGCCGATGAAACGCTTCAACCGGTGCAAATAAAGATTGGCATAGCCTTCGCCCTGGTACTCGATCAGCTGGTGAATGGCCTCGCTGACGATGGCAGCTCCGCCATCGGGCAACCCATCGGGCAGGAATGGCGGCTCGTCGTCGTCATCGTCGCCGCCGATGATATCGGACAGCAGAAAGCGCAGCGAGGAAAGAACACCTCGCACCCGCACCCGCATTCGCACCCGGACCGGCACTCGCACTGTCGCGGGCCCCTTCAAGCCGGCCCGCGCACAGCGGGGGCTGGCCCGGGCGCCGCGGAGGCCGCCGCCGCGGCGGTCAGCTGGGCCACCCGCTGCTCCAGCGTGGCAAGATTCTGGAACAGCCGGGCGCTGGCGAGACGAAGGAAGTAAAAACCGAACTCCGGATTCTGCACGTAGAGTTCCTCGACCTTGGTGTAGCTGACGCTGAGAACAAGACCGCCTTCGATGCATTCCAGCGTTTGGGTCCGCATGTTGGATGGCGACAGCATGCCGAGCTCGCCGACGATGGCGCCGACCGGCAGCTCGATGCCGGATTCGACCAGCTTGAACCGGCCGCTGACGATGTAGAGCATGTCCTCGGCTTTTTCGTCCTTGTAGAACAGCACCTCGCCGGTGGCGCAATTGCGCTCGGTCATGAACGGCTTCAGCCATTCCATCGACAGGTCGCTGTTGACCGATTTCTTGACGTCACGCACCAGCTGCAGCATCTGGTGCAGCCGGTAGGAATTGAGCACCAGCACCAGCGCCTGCACCACGATGATCAGGTAGTTGCGGCTTGGAATTGCCGTCGCGATCAGCACCAGGTTGGTGATGATGCCCAAAACCCGCAACGGAATCATGGTCCGCATCGTGGTCGTCGCAATTACGAAGACCGACGCGAACACGGCGCCGACGGTGCCGGCATGTTGGGCGAGATTAGAGGGATCCATTACCAGCCAACCAATTCTGAAGAGGGCGTTTTTCGCGATCGTGCTGCAGCGCGGCCCTCATCGTAATATCCGCGGCGCAGTTTTGGTATACGGGGAAAAGGCGACGTTTTGTGAGGGATTTTGGCTAATTCGATACCCCAATAGGCTAAAAGGAAGCCATACCCATAGCCCGGCGGCGGAAGCCGTAAAGTCTCCGTCGTCCCGGTGCCCGTAACCTTCACCCTCCCCTGGAGGAGTAGGGTCGGCTCGCATCGCTAGATGCGAGACGGGGTGGGGTGAAAGTCTCTCAACTCGGGCACCGCTCAAGACGCGAGGCTGTCGCCCCACCCCGCCGCTCCTTTCAGTCGCGTCGACCCTCGAGCGAGCTTCGCTCGTCTCGGACCCCTCAGGGGGAGGGTAAGAAAGCGCGAACGCTCGACTCAATTTTCAAACAGCCAAAAATTTCCCGCGACGCAGATCGCGCCCGGGTTTTGCAAAACCTTGGCGCCCCGAAAGGATGAGGGCGCAGGGAATGCCGGGTGCGCGGTGCACCCGCAGCCGTGCACAAACATGCACGGGGTGGCCGCAGGTCACCGGAACACCCGGCATTCCCCGCGCAATGGTTTGAACGGTTTCCTTCGTGATCTCCCCGGCGACGAATTCTTTGTTGTCACCGTCGCCTGCGGATAGGAGTTGTTTAAGCCCGGTTGGGCCAACGCGTCTCCGCCGGCTTGACATCAGCAACGGATGCCAGAACCACACGACTTCTCCGTACGCAGCGACCTCATCAAGTCTTCCAACGGACCCGCGTGCTGCCCGCCAAATTTCCCGCCAAGGCGTTTCAACGCCGTTCGTCTGCGCGCCGCCGATCGCTCACGCGCCGAAGCCCGCCCTGCCACCGCATCTCACGCCCGACGCTGCCGCGTCCATCGCATCCCGCCCCAACGTTCGTGACGTGGCCGACGCCCCTCAAATGGAGCAGGACGGGAATGGATATAGTTTTGATTTGGGTAAATCGACAAGTTATTTATTTCTGAAAATCAGAACAATTGGACTTGACAGGAAATCGGCTGATTTGCCCGGCGGATAAAGTTCAACTCGCTTTCCGATCGGCTGTAAATCGGCAACGAAAGGCCGCGCCGTGAGGGACAAGCTAACGCGCGGCCTCGTAAGCCGATCGGGGGGCAATGCGGCTTACTTGGACATACCGCCCTTGTTCATCTGACCCTGTCCGTCCTTCGACGCGCCGCCCTGGCTCATGTTGTCCTTCTGCATACCGTCCTTGGACATCCCGTCCTTCTGCATGCTGGACCCGGTGGTGCCGGACTTCATGTTGTTGTTCATTCCCGCGCCTGAGTTGGTCATGCCGGGCTTGTTTTCATTGCTGTTGTGGAGTCGGGCCGGTGCTGCCTTGGGCAAAGGCGGAACCGCACATCAGCGTCATGGCGGCGGTAGCAACGAGAATCTTTTTCATATGGCTTCCTTCCGTGAGTGAATTAACGCTGCGACAACGGCGCACGATAAAACTTCGTTCCTCGGAAGCCGTTGGAACAATGCAGATTTTTTTCGGCAATTTCTGAAACGGAATTTTGTGCAGATCGTATGCCAGCAGGGCTGGCAGCGTAGAGTCAAAAGTGCACGCAGCCGCTCCCGTTGGCAATGTCTGTGCTGTAGCGAATAGTGGAGTGTCAAAAATGAAAAGCCGCCACTGACGCTTGCCAGAGGCGGCTTCCAATCAGCCCGGCTTTAATGGCCGGTGCCTGGCTTGGTGGTTTTTGGCGGCTTGCCATCCTCGACGCGGCCTTCGTTACGAATATCACGGCCTTCCTGAGCCTTCTTCTGACTTTCCGGGGACTTGCCGTGCTCATTCAATTCTTCTTTCACGAAGCCGGCTCCTTCCTTCACTTTACCTTTGACGCTCATGGAAATCTCCTTCGATGTCTGGAGACTGACAACGGGCATGAACGTTCAGGGTTCCTCCGTATCGTGGCTGTCCGCTAGCGGACTGAGGAACGGATTCTGCATTCTACGGATTTCAGCCAAGTCCTCCCGAGGACGGTGAACTTTGGCCCGCCGCATCTCCCCCAAGAAGCGGCGGGCCGCTCTTTGTGTTGGGCCGGCGTTTTGTTGAGTTGAGTAATGGTCAAGCTCACCAAGCCAATAAAGAAACCAAAGGCAACATGGGTAGAGCCGCGCTTTATGGCCGAGGTGGAATACCGCGACATCACATCCGAAGGGTTGCTGCGGCAAAGTTCGTTGAAGGGGCTCACTAAGACAAGCTAGACCGTCGCCAGCGTCGGCGCGCGCCCCTCGGTCTTTCGCAGCACCATGATCGCATTGAAGATATCCGGGTCGTCCAGGACGCGTATTATCTCAGCCATACTTTCTTCGGCATCTCGGGGACCGGGCTGGAGATAATTAGCGATAACGACATGCGCGTCGTCGAAGGCCTTCTCGATTTTCTCGGTTGGGGACATTTACGCAACTCCACAAACACCGGATTCAAGCAGCAGAGAAATGATTCTGTTCCGAATGGAACGGCTCTGATTAGCCTGCATTTGTCTTGTCGGCTGTGGAAGCTCTGTAGTCATAGCCCGGCACGGCCTTGGCCTTGGCCAGCCCCCAACCGCCGAGGCCGGGGTCGTGTCAGAGCCTTCCGCTAAAAACGAGAAGTCAAAGTCGTTCTCGCCGCCGAACAGAGGAAAGCCAGATGAAACAGACGTCAGTACGAGCGAAGAGTTTGAGGTTATTTCGCACGCGCAATGTCAAAAGCCAAAAACAGCGCAGGCTCGACGAATGGAATTCAGACGAACTGCTGGACGATTGGATGGCTTCCGCGCCAGCAGTTGAGTTATCGTCCGGCTAACGTGTGTTTATGATCTCTTTGACCGCTTCTTCGGGACCTTGGCCCCTTTCTTTCGGGCTTCCGAAAGTCCAATCGCAATTGCCTGCTTCTTGCTTTTGACTTTCTTGCCGGACCTTCCGCTCTTGAGCGTTCCGGCTTTACGTTTCTTCATGGCGCGGCCGACCTTTTTCGATGCGCCTTTGGAATATTTCCGCTTCTTTGCCTTTTTGGCCATTGCACTGATCCTCGATGGTTTTGCGAAGTAACCGCACTGGAACTCTCAGGACGACCAAAGGTTCATTGCCATTGTTCTTGCAGAACGTTCTATGGCCTGCGCTTCACCTTCAGTCCCAAGTCGACAAGCCGGCGGATGGCTTCCGGCCGCGAAAGCTCAACTTTAACACGCCATTTGTCGACGGCAGCGATTTGAGCTTCCGGCATACGCACGAGTTGCGGTTGGCGAGTCCGCGTAGTCTTGGAGCGCACCCTGGATTTCTTGATATCTTTATTTGGCTTGGTCATCGACAAAGATCCGCCGCTCGCCATTCGGAACCCGTGCGATCAGCTCGCCAGGGCCCTGGAATTGGATTCAAGTCGACGAGGCTGCATCCGTTCCAGCGGCGGAACCGGCGGCCTTTTTGCGGATTGTATCCGCGTAACAGGACGCCGGCGCAAATGCCCCTCTATTTTTTTGATGTCAAAGACGGGCATCGGCTAACCGATCCATCAGGTCTCGAATGCCGGGACGATCAGGATGCCGAACAAAAGGCAATTGTCATAGCGCAGCAAATCGCACGGGATTCTCCACCTTCAGCCGTCCGCTATGTTGCTATCTTGAATGGCGATCGTCGCGAAATCGGAAAGGTGAAAATCGACTGCAACCCAACGGGAGATAAACAATGGCAGTGAACAAACCCAAGGGCGATAACGCCCGCAAGGGGGCTGTCAAGAAGCGAACCCAGCTCAAGTCAAGGTTGGGCGGAGCTACGGCCTGGACCAAGCGCAGCAAGACCTCAGGGAAGTTCATGGCGGTAAAAAAAACCGCGGGGAAGAAAAAGGCCGCTAGAAAATTCAAAGGCGTCCGACGCGAGAAGATCTGAGTTCTAGCCATGGGCACGAAAGGGAAGTCCGGGACAGCCGAAGAGAACCAGCGTCTCAAGGACTTTGTCGTCCGCAACGTATCGATTGTCCGGGCGGCGGCTCTCAAGCGTTCGCGTGTTAGCGTCAGGACCCAGGCCCGCACGCTGGGTACACCATTTCCGCGGATGCTGGCGTATCGCAAAAAACTGGCGGCGCAGAGTGAGGCCGGATTGGAAAGATGATCCGTGCCGGCTGAGCCGGCTTACGTCTGGTCGGGATGCAACGCGGCTTTTTCGGTCAATAGACGGTGTTTATTAATTTGGCTCGGACTCAGCCGGGCCACGAACCTAGGACCGCTCCAAAGTTCAATGTCTTGACCGTCCATCAATTGCCGCGCCCACACAGTCGCGTCAGTATCGTTGGCGCAGACGAACCCACGATGCTTTATAAAATGTCCATTTTCGTCGATAACGTATGCTCGGTAATCGGCCATGCCTCAAGTACGAGCCGATAAAGCGGCTTCGTCTGCCCGCTGCGCGACTTAGCAACCAACGATAAATCTTGACTCACATGGAACGGTTTTTCCTGCGATCAGTTCTGCGTTCATGCCGGGTCGACCTGCATAAGCCTCCCTAGACTGGCGACCCCGGCGCCCCCCTGCCGGGGTCGTTTTCTTCACAAAATACGCCTGCTAAGACTCCTACCGGACAAAGCCACAGCCAAACGTCGTGTATATATGCTTCATTGCTGACCACGACTCGTGGTCGTTGGCAACTGAGAGTTCGCGCGCTCCCGCTTGGTACAAGGGAGCCGCCAAATGCTTCAATCCAATGTGATTCTGTCCAATGTGATTCTATCGTCGCTCTCACCTAGCGATGTGGAAGCCCTGCGGCCTCACCTCCGGGCGACACATCTGGATCAGAAAAGAGTGTTGTACGAAGCCGGCGACGTAATCCCGTTAGTCTACTTTCCTACAAGCGCAGTGATATCATTGGTCGTTACGCTCACGACAGGCGAGATGACGGAATTGGCCATGGTCGGCAGGGACGGATGCGTCGGTGCTGCATTGCCGATGGCTGCTGCGCGCACGCGATTTATCGGGAAGCAATCACCTGCCGTTCACCCAGGAATTCCTGGCTGAAATGCTCGGGGTTCGACGGAGCAGCGTGACCACGGTTGCGAAAACGCTCCAAGAGGCCGGCATGGTCAAATACGCTCGCGGTAAAATCGAAATCCTTGATGTTGAAGGCCTTAAGGCGTGCGCGTGCGAATGCTATGAAACGGTGAAGGAGCAACACCGTCAATTGCTGCGCCCCTAGCCGGGAAGCCAATTGATTAGACGCGGCGGTCCTTGCGCCGGCGCGTCTACCGCGGGGCCGGTGACAAGTCACTTCGTGAGCACGCTTGGTACTGTTGGTTTTTCCGGAACTTGGCCGTTGTTGCGAAGAACAATGATGGCGCCACCGGCGCAACCGAGAATCCACGTTGCCAGCAGGAAGTACCCATAGATTGGCCTTAGCCGTACCTTCGCGCGTCCTCGTTTGACTGGCATATTCCAACTTCCCCGTTGAAAGCTGGCCGCGGCGTGCCGCGGCCAGCTTTGCAGTCACTTTTTCATGCCATCCTTTGGCAGCATGGCATCTGCGGGCTTTACGTTGCCGCCTTTGCTCGTCTCGGCCGCGCCACCGCCACCACCGGATGATCCGGATGCGCCGCTGGCTCCGCTGCTGCCGGCAGAACCGGCACTGCCGGCGCCAGCGCCGGCGCCGCCGCCTGCACTGCCGCCTGCACCGGCGCCGCCGCCCCCTCCAGCACCGCCGCTACCGCCACCACCTTGGGCAAATGCTGCCAGCGGTAATGCAAGGCCAGCAAGAAGTGCGATTGCTAAAGTTGCTTTTCTCGACATAGGCTCTCTCCTTGTTTGCGCTCGAGCGTTTCAACGTGCTCGGTAAATGAGCAAGCGACGTCAATGTTTTTCGTTCCCTATCGCCATCAACATCACTTCGACTTTTCGAGGTTCTGCGCCATCTCGAGATGATGCTTCAGCGCAGGCAGGGTTTTTCCGGCCCAGGCTTTGAGATCCGCGTTATCACCGCCCTTCGAGTAACGCTCAAACAACGATACCGCGTCCTTGTGCGCATCGACCTGCATCGAACTGAAATTCGATGAGAAGTCCTTGCCTTCCGACTTCTTGAGCTTGTCGAGCTTGCTCTGGTGTGCACTGTCGAGTGCGGCAGGGATTTCCGCCTTGACCTTTCCGCTACTGACGAGAGCTTTCAGCTCGGTGCTGGTTTTGGTGTGGTCGGCGACCATCATTGTCGCAAAATTTTTCTCCGCGGCATTGCCCTTTGCCTGGCCCATCTTGTTCGACTCGATTTCGAACATGTCGCTGATGGCGACTTCCTTGACGAAGTCCGCGGTTGACGGGCTGATGCCCAGTGTGGAGTTGACGCCGGTTTTTTCTCCCAAGGATTGCGCGAAGGCAGGGCCAGCCAGAACCAAACACGCGAGTGCAATAAGCGATCGTTTCATTTTAATTCCTCCGTCGATTGTATCGATCGGCCTTTAAAACCCTCATTCGGCAAGGTGGTTCCATCGGCGCAAACCTTGAAACGCTGTGTACAAAAGTGTGCTTAAGGCGGTGGGGCGCCGAATGATATTCGAGGCTGATTTTGGACGCGCGAGAAAAAAGGCCCCGCTTTCGCGGGGCCTCCATCGTGCAAGGGGTACATCCGCCCTTGCATTATGCGGCTTGCGCCGATTCTGCGTGCTGGTTGACTTCCGCCTCGGCCAGCTGACTGAGCGCACTGTCGGTGTTTTTTTCTTCCTTCAGCGTGGCCTCCAGCAGTTTCACGGCGTCGGTATAGCCCAGCTCCTTTGCCCAGGTCTTGAGGGTGCCGTAGCGGGAGATCTCGTAATGCTCGACCGCCTGGGCCGCCGCCAGCAAGCCCGCGTCGAGCGCCGGCATGCCCTTGTACTCGTCCATGACCTCCTTGCCTTCGTCGATAATGCCCATGATGGCGTCGCAGGTTTTGCCCTTGGGGGTTTCGTCGATCGAGGCGAACACCTGGTCGAGGCGATCGACCTGGCCTTCGGTTTCGGCCTCGTGCTTTTCGAATGCGGCCTTGAGTTTCGGAGACTGCGCCGCTTTGGCCATTTTAGGCAGGGCCGACAGAATTTTCTTTTCGGCAAAGTAGATGTCTTTGAGCGTGTCGAGAAACAGGTCCTTGAGTTCTTTTTCCTTGGCCATCGTGGTCCTCCATGTGAATGCCAACGATAGAACCTGATCAGTTACCGGTAGGTTCCCGCACACGCCTGGAGTGTCGGGTAGATGACAAAGGAACGTTCAACCGGGTGGCGCTGTTGAATCACGTAAGCTTGGAATTAGTAACGTGAGCAAACCGACTTCGATTGAAATAGTGCGCCGCGCCTACCAGCTTTGGCAGGAGGCCGGGCAGCCTGAAGGCCGAGACCAGGAATTCTATCTGCAGGCAGAGCGCGAGCTTCAGGAGGCTGCGGGGACAACCGCGGCCGAGCCGGATGGAGATAAAGCGCCTTTCGGCTACCTCGATAAGCTTACCTGACCGATCTAAAAGTCGCTAGATTTTGTGGTCTTCAATTCCGTCTCGACGTGATCGCGAGCTTCGGCCTTGCTAAGGTCGTGTGGTGGTTTTTGCTTCTTCAGCTTTGCCGTCGCTTTCAGCGTCGACACCTGGTCTTCAGTCATCGGTTTATGGTTGTCTTCAGCCATTCTGGGGGCCCTCCTCCGCCAAATAACTGCGGTGTCGCAGCGCTGTTCCTCAAAACAGCGGATGGCGCCGATGTGAGTTCACCGGCCAACGCCCCCTTTTTAGAAAGGGAACGGCCTCAGCGCGGGGGGCGAGCTGAGGCCGTTGGGGAAGAAGATTGTGCATCAGGGTATTAGACCGTTTGCACATCTCCATAATTGCCTGGATTGCCACTTGTTCCTCTGCACCCGCCTTGGATTTTGGCGGCATTCGTTGTCGTGTTTTTCACCTGGCGTCAGAGCTTCTCAGGCTTCCAGGGTCGAACCGGGCGATGGCGCGGTTGGCGAGGATCAATTTGCTTTGCTTGCCGGCCCGGAAATCTTCCGCAATCGAATCCAGCAGTGGTTGATGGATATCCACGTCGCCGGATAGTTTTCCGATCTGTTTGAGGTAGTTCGCGGCGATGTGGTAGGCCTCGCCGACAACATCGATCGTACCGGGAACCAACATGGCCTTCTCCGGTTTCCATAATTCAGAAGAACGTCGCCCGTTCCTGAGTCCGGTTGCCGACATTTTTCGATTTGCTGGACGGACGGCGAAGTTGGCCATAAATTGTGGAAGGGTATTTGTACCGGGGCGTAGTGATGAATTTCTCCCAATCAAAGGACGAACGCCTGCTGGCTTTTTACGAGAACGTCCGGCGCCAGGTCGAATTCGATCGGCGGTCGGGCGCCAAGTACAAGTTCGCGGGCGAAGGCGTGAAGCAATATGCCGAGAAGCTTCGCGAGGAAATGGACCGGCGGCGATTGCGATTTACGCCGATCGATTGGCATCCCTGATTTTTGTCACATGAGTGAGGTGGCAGATGACCAAAGCGGAAGAACGCATACAAGCGAACATGGACGTGGTGCTCGAGGAGGTTTGCCGGGTCTTGCCAAATGGCGGCGACCATGAGATCCGCAAGCGCATCGCCAAGAAGCTGATCCAGGCCGCAAAAAAGGGCGACGTCACCCTGGATGGATTGCGCCACACGGCCCGTGCCGCGCTTCAGGAACTATCGCCCCGCAAGTCGGCTTGATGCCGGATGTCGCGCCGAAGGGCGTCGCAAGTCCTGTTTCTTACCCTCCCCTGGAGGGGGAGGGTGAAGCAGATGCACCTCGTTGACGGACACCCCCGGCCCGGGCACCCTGTGCAAACGGCCAGCATGGCCGTGAGCCAGCTTTTACCGACAGGCGCCGCCGTCCCATGTCCATGTCCACCGCCACCAAATCCTTGCCCGCTTCCGAGGCCGCGAGCGCGCCGCTGCTCGATGTCGACGGGCCACGCGCCACCATCCGGCTCAACCGCCCAAAACATCTGAACCGGCTGCAGCCCGAGGATCTCGATGTGCTGCTGGACCTGTTCGACCGGGTCGAGGCCGACCCCGCGATCCGGGTATTGGTGCTGACCGGCACCGGCCGCGCCTTCAGCGCCGGTTACGACCTTGGTACGATCGCCGACCGCGCCGCCAAGTCGCAGGAGCAGAACGCCGGATCGACGTTCGAGACCGTCGCCAACCGGCTGGAAGATTTAGCAATGCCGACCATCTGCCGGCTCAATGGCGGGGTCTATGGCGGTTCGACCGACCTGGCGCTGGCCTGCGATTTCCGCATCGCCGTCGAAAGCTGCGAGATGTTCATGCCGGCCGCAAGGCTCGGGCTGCATTATTACAAGAGCGGCATCGCGCGCTACGTGTCGCGGCTCGGCATCGACAATGCCAAGAAACTGTTTTTGACCGCGCAGCAGATCGACGCGCCGGAGATGCTGCGGATCGGCTATCTCACCGCCGTGGTGCCGGTCGAGGCGCTGGATCAGGAAGTCGACAGGCTGGCCGCCATCCTCGCCGGCAATGCGCCGGTCGCGATGGCCGGCATGAAGCGCACCATCAACGAACTCGCCCGCGGCAAGCTCGACGAAGCCGCCGCCGACCGCCGCCACCGCGACAGCATGCGCAGCGCCGAGATCGCGGAAGGCATCAAGGCGTTTTCGGAAAAACGGCCGCCGAGGTTCTGACCGTTGTGAAGCGCGCCTTCCCTTCTCCCCTTGGGGAGAAGGGAAAACGAACCATGTCGTCATCCCCTCCCCGACGAAACACTCCGGAAACACGAATCCTCACGTCGCCGTTGAACGCACGGCGGCGTCCCTTCGACAGACGGGCAGGGACGAAACAACGGCTTCGCGCCACATCAACTGGAGATGAGACAATGCTTCGCAAGGTAACCCTCGGACTGATCGCCGCCGCTTCGCTCGGCGCTGCCGCACTGGCTCCTACCGCTGCTTCCGCCGGCGGCTTCCATTTGGCCACGGCTGGGGTCACGGCTACGGTTACGGCATCGGCTTCGGTCCGAGCCTCTATATCAACACCGGGATCAGCGATTGCTATCGGCAGCGGATGGTTCAGACCCGTCACGGCATGCGCCTGCGCACCGTCAATGTCTGCGGCTACGGCATCTACTGATCAGTCACCAACGGTTCACGACCAAAACCCCGATCGCGATCCGCGATCGGGGTTTTTCTCGCCGCAGCCGTCAGTCGAAAAACGTGACGGTATCCGCAATGCCGGCGCGCGAGGTCCGGTAGCTGTTGACCTTGTGCGCGTTGTCGGCGAATCCGAACGAAATTCCGCATACCACGCGGCGATCGTCGCCGAGCTTGAAATGCCGCCGGATCAATCCGGAATGGCGCGCCAATGCGGCCTGCGGAATGGTGCCGAGCCCGAGCGCCTGGGCTGCCAGCATGAAATTGCCGACATAGGCGCCGCAATCGACCGCGCCGTAGATTCCGAGCGGCTCATCGGTATGAATGATGGCGACATGCGGCGCGCCGAAGAAATTGTAATTCTCCAGCGCCTGCTTGCCATAGGCCGCCTTGTCGCCCCTGACGATGCCGAGCGTGTTGTAGAGCTGAAAGCCGCTTTCGCGGCGGCGTTCCAGATAGACGCCGAGATATTCGCGCGGCGGCGTGAAATCATGGTCGTCGCCGGCGCCGGAGGCGGCCTCGGCATAGATCGCTTTGCGGAACCGCTCCTTGGCTTCGCCGCTCGCGATCAGCACCTGCCACGGCTGGCTGTTGCACCATGACGCGGTGCGCTGCGCCACGGTGAGCACATGGTCGATGGTCTCGCGCGGCACCGGATCGGGCAGAAAGGCGCGAACCGAGTAGCGCTCGTTCAGGAGTTCTTCGAGAACACCGATGCGTTGCTCGGTCGCGTAACGGGCCTTCGGTGCCTGGGTATCCATGACAATTCCTCTTTGTCATTCCGGGGCGCGCGCAGCGCGAACCCGGAATCTCGATTTCAGAACCTCTGGATTCCGGGTTCACGCTGCGCGTGCGCCCGGAATGACGAAAACTATCGTCCCTTGGTCGGAATCTTGTTGAACGGCACATCCTTGTCGACGCGGATGTCGCCGGGCAGGCCGAGCACGCGCTCGGCGATGATGTTGCGCAGGATTTCATCGGTGCCGCCGGCGATCCGCATCGACGGCGCGTTCAAGAGCATCTGCTGGAACTGGCCGCGCGCTTCTTCCTCGGCATCGCCGGTGAAGACGCCGGCCGCACCCTCGAGGTCCATCGCATAGGTGGCGATGTCCTGCAGCATCGTGCCCGCCACCAGCTTGCCGATCGAATTTTCCGGACCCGGACGCTCGCCCTTCGACAGCGCCGAGATCGCGCGGTAGCTGGTGTATTTCAGCCCGCTCGCCTTCACCGCCCAGCTCGCGAGTTTCGAGCGGGTGGCGCGGTCGTCGATCGCCGGTCCGTCCTCGGTCATCAAATTGGTGCAGAACTCGAACATTTCAGGGAAACCGGTGGCGAGCCTGGAGCCGATCGACATCCGCTCGTTCATCAGCGTGGTCAGCGACACGTTCCAGCCGTCGCCGACATTGCCGAGCCGCTGGTGATCGGGAATCACGACATCGGTAAAATAGACCTCGTTGAATTCCTGCATGCCGTTGGCCTGCTTGATCGGCCGCACTTCGACGCCGGGGCTCTTCATGTCGAGGAAGAACATCGTCAATCCCTTGTGCTTGGGCACGTTGGGATCGGTCCGCGTGATCAGCAGGCCGTAGTCGGAATAATGCGCGCCCGAGGTCCAGATCTTCTGGCCGTTGACGATCCAGTTGTCGCCCTTCTTCTCCGCGCGGGTGCGCAAGCCCGCGACGTCGGAGCCGCCGGCCGGCTCCGAAAACAACTGGCACCAGATTTCCTCGCCGGACGCCAGCTTCGGCAGATAGCGCCGCTTGGCCTCCTCGTTGCCGAACGCCATCACGGTCGGGCCGCACATGCCCTCGCCGATCTGGAACGGCTGCGTCAGCTTGCCGTAGACGCCCTCTTCCTGCTGCCAGATCACCTTCTCGATCGGCGTGGCGCCGCGGCCGCCATATTCCTTCGGCCAGTGCAGGCAGGCCCAGCCGCCGTCGGCCTTCTTCTTCTGCCAGGCCTTGCCGACGTCGACGATTTCTTCCTTCTGCAGCCGGATGCGGCCGAGCGACGCCTTGTTCAGCTCCGCCTCATATTGCTTCGGCGCGTTGGCCGCGATCCACTTGCGCGCGGTGGCGCGGAATTCGGCTTCCTGCGGGGTGTCATCGAAATTCATGGCGGCTTTTCCTTCCCTGTCATTCCGGGGCGTGCGTGCAACGCCGAACCCGGAATCTCGATCGATTAATCATCTCTGGATTCCGGGTTCACGCTGCGCGTGCCCCGGAATGACGAAACTATCCTCTTCCCTTGGTCGGTATCTTGTTGAACGGCACGTCCTTGTCGACCCTGATATCGCCGGGTAGACCGAGCACGCGCTCGGCGATGATGTTGCGCATGATCTCGTCGGTGCCGCCTTCGACCCTTGTGCCGGGCGCGCGCAGCAGCATGGCCTGGAATTTTCCGGTGGCTTCCGCATCCTCTGGCCCGCTCAACACGCCGGCCGCGCCCTGCAGATCCAGCGCATACATGGCGACCTCCTGCACCATCGAGCCCGCGACCAGCTTGCCGATCGAATTTTCCGGACCCGGGCGCTCGCCCTTCGACAGCGCCGAGATCGCGCGCATGCTGGTGTATTTCAGCCCGCTCGCCTTCACCGCCCAGCTGGCAAGCTTCGAGCGCACATTGCGGTCTTCGATGGCGGGGCCGTCGTCGAGCATCAGATTGTTGCAGAACTCGAACAATTCCGGAAAGCCGGTGGAAACGCCGGCGCCGATCGACATCCGCTCGTTCATCAGCGTGGTCAGCGACACGTTCCAGCCGTCATTGACCGCGCCGAGCCGCTGGCTGTCCGGAATTTTCACGTCGGTAAAATACACCTCGTTGAAATCGGACTGACCGTTGGCCTGCTTGATCGGTTTTATTTCAACGCCCGGGCTCTTCATGTCCAGGAAGAACATGGTGAGGCCCTTGTGCTTGGCGACGTTGGGATCGGTGCGGGTCAGCAGGATGCCGTAGTCCGAGTAATGCGCGCCCGAGGTCCAGATCTTCTGGCCGTTGATGATCCAGTCATCGCCTTTTTTCTCCGCGCGCGTGCGCAGGCCGGCGACGTCGGATCCGCCGGCGGGCTCGGAAAACAACTGGCACCAGACCTTTTCGCCCGAGGCCAGCGGCGGCAGATATTTCTTTTTCTCGTCTTCGCCGGCGAACGCCATCATGGTCGGCCCGCACATGCCGTGGCCGATGATGAACATGCCGGAGAGCCTTCCGAACGCACCCTCTTCCTGCTGCCAGATCACCCGCTCGATCGGGGTCGCACCGCGCCCGCCATATTCCTTCGGCCAGTGCAGGCAGGCCCAGCCGGCATCGGCCTTTTTCTTCTGCCACGCCTTTGCGACGTCGAGGATGTTGGCGCCCTTCAGCTGGGTGCGGCCGAGCGAGGATTTTCGCAGCTCCTCCTCGTACTGCTTCGGCGCGTTGGCGGCTATCCAGGCTTTGGCCGTCGCGCGAAACTCGGCTTCCTGCGGGGTGTCATCGAAGTTCATGGACATCATCCTTGTTCGTCATTCCGGGATGGTCCGCAGGGACCAGACCCGGAATCCAGAAGTTATGCTCGAGATTCCGGGTTCGCGCTTCGCGCGCCCCGGAATGACGTTGCGATTACGCCGCGTTCTTCTTCCGCATCCGGTCGATCAGCGCGTCTTCCCAGTACGACAGGCTGCCGAGCCCGAGCGCCGTGGCGTTGGCGCGGCGGTAGTACATGTGGCAGTCGAACTCCCAGGTGAAACCCATGCCGCCATGAACCTGGATGTTGTTCTTGGCGCAATGCTGGAACGCCTGCGTCGCGCTGATACGCGCAGCCGCAGCGGCTTCCGGCAATTCGCCGGCATTGGTCGAGAGCGCCCAGGCGCCGTAGTAGCAATTCGAGCGCGCCAGCGTTGCCGAGACATACATGTCGGCGAGCATGTGCTTGACCGCCTGGAACGAGCCGATCGGGCGGCCGAACGCGATACGATCGAGCGCGTAGTCGCGGCCCATTTCCAGCGCGCGGTCGGCGCCGCCGACCTGCTCGAACGCCATCAGCACCGCGGCGCGATCCAGTACCTGGGAGATCACGCCCCAACCTTCGCCGGCCTTGCCGAGCGCCTCAGCCTTGCAATTCCTGAACGTCAACTCGGCTTGTCCGCGCGACGGATCGAGATTGGTCAACGCCTTGGCCTCGACGCCGCCGGCCTTCATGTCGACCAGGAATAGCGAGATGTCGCTGTCGCGGCCGCTGGAGCCGGTGCGCGCGGCGACGATGACGAAATCGGCGATGGCGCCATCCGGCACCGGCTTCTTGACGCCGTTGAGGCTGCCGCCGGAGGCGACGAGCTTGATCGCGTCGGGCGACGGATTGCCCTTGCCTTCGAACAAAGCCAGCGTGCCGATCGCCTCGCCCGAAGCAATCAACGGCAGCCATTTTTGTTTCTGCGCATCGCTGCCGGCCAGCATGATCGCTTCGGCCGCCAGATACACCGTCGACGAGAACGGCACCGGCGCCAGTGCGCGGCCCATCTCCTCGGCGATCACGCAGAGTTCGAGATGCCCGGCGCCCGCGCCGCCGAACTCCTCGGGGATCGCGACGCCGAGAAAGCCCATCTCGGCAAGGCCCTTCCACAGAGCCTTGTCGTAAGTGGCATTGCCGTCGAGCACGGCGCGCACCGCCTTCGGCGGGCATTTCTCGGCGAGAAACTTGCGGGCCTCGTCGCGCATCTGCTTTTGTTCGTCGGAGAAATCGAAGTTCATGGCGTGCACCCTTGCTGGTCATTCCGGGGCGCGCGGAGCGCGAACCCGGAATCTCGATGTAAAGTAACCTCTGGATTCCGGATCGGTCCGAAGATGGACCGTCCGGAATGACGACTAGTTCAAAACAATCACATCCGCTCCGGGATGCTCCGCATAGAGCCGTTCCACCAGCGCCGCGCGGCGCTCCAGCCCGGCGCGCTGGTTGATGTAGCCCTTGTCGGTGAGTTCGTTGCCGTCGATCGAGGCCGGCTCCACCATCAGCATCGCGCGCGCGACGCGCATGCTGCTGGCGCCCGCGCAAGATGCGTTGTGCGCCTGCAAGCCCTGCTTCAGGCAGGCCAGCACCTCGGGATGCCTGACGACATCCTCGTAGCTCGCGTCGGCGTTGCCGACGATCTGCCGGCAGGCATGCAGATTGGGCCAGGCCAACAGTCCGACGAAGGGCCGATCCTGGCCTGCGACCAGCGCGTCCTGCACCACGGGCGTGGCCGCGGCGATGGCATCGGTGCGGAGCGAGCCGACCTGCACGAAGGTGCCGGTGGTGAGCTTGAAATCCTCCACCACGCGGCCGGAAAAGATCAGCCCTTGCGTGGGATCGTCGGGGTCGACGAACACGCCGGCGTCGCCGATGCAATAAAATCCTTCGTCGTCGAACGCCGCCTTGGTGAGTTCGGGCTGGCCGAAATAGCCAGGCGTGACATTGACGCCGCGCAGCCGCAGTTCGTATTTCGCGCCCGTCGGCACCATCTTCAATTCGACGCCGGGAAACGGCAACCCGATCAGGCCGACGCGCTCGGTATCCCAATAGGTCCCGGTCGAGGTCGGCGCGGTCTCGGTCGAGCCCCAGCCGGTATAGAACACGATGCGCTCGCCGGTGGCGCGCACCGCGAGGGCCTGCATCCGGTCATAGAGATCGTCGGGCAGCCGCGCGCCGCCATAGGCCATCAAACCCAGATTTTTGAAGAAACTCCGGCACAGCGCATCGTCCTTTTCCATCGCGGCGGCGAGCGCGGCATAGCCCGCGGGCACGTTGGCGTAATAGGTCGGCGAGATCTCGCGCAGGTTTTTCAGCGTCTCGTCGATCAGGCCCGGCATCGGTCGGCCGTCATCGATGTAGAGCGTGCCGCCTTCGGTCAGCACCGGATTGAACAGCGCGTTGCCGCCCATGGTGTGATTCCAGGGCATCCAGTCCAGATAGGTCGACTGCGGCGCATGGATATCGCGCGGCCGGCCCTGCATCATCATCGCCGCATTGGCGCACATCATTTCTTGCGTGTTGATGACGGCCTTGGGCATGCCGGTCGAGCCCGAGGTGAACAGCAGCTTTCCGACCGTCGCCGGCGTGATGCCGGCGATTGAGTTCTCGACGTCGCTTGTGACCGGCGTTGCCGCCAGATCGGCAAACGCGATGCTCTTGATGCCCTCGCAGGGACGCGCGACGTGGATCACGGTGACGCCGTCGAGATCGAGCGCCTTCAACGCCTTCTCGAAGGTCGGGCCATCCTGCACCATCACGACCCTGGGCTTGATCAGCGCGAACAGATATTTCAGCTTGAGATGGTCCTGGCTCATCAGCGAATAGGCCGGCGATACCGGGGCTGCGGGAAACCGCGCCTGCATCGCCGCCATCGTCATCAGCGCGTGCTCGATCGAATTACCGCTGAGGATCGTGACCGGGCTGCCGGCCGCAAGTCCGAGATTGAGCAGCGCTTGCGTCAGCGCGTCGACCGTGCGCTTGGCCTCGCCATAGGACAGCTTGCGCCATTGCCGGTCGGCGCCGGCGCGCTGCGCCAGCCAGATCGGCGTCGGGCCGTTCGCTCGCCCATTTTGTCAGCGAAGCCGGAAGATGCTTCTCGTACGCCTTCAGCGGTATCCGCGACTTCAACACGATGACGCCGTCGGGCCGCCGCTCGACCGCGATATCGCGCTCCAGCCAATGGATCTTGCGAAAGGCCGGCTTCGTCAGAACCGCCGCGGCGGCATTGCCACTCATATTGCGTCTCCCGGAATTCTCGGCTCGTCCTTTGCGGATCTTCTTTGTTCGATCATCCTATCGTCGTCCCGGCGAACGCCGGGACCCACGCTGTGTCGTTTCGTTGTGGCGCGTGGCAAAGTCCTTTTGCAAGAAGAAACGCCAGGGGTTATGGGTCCCGGCGCCCCGTGCGCAATTGCGCACTAGGCCGGGACGACAGAAACAACTACCTCGGCGCCATGCGGATGGCGCCGTCGAGGCGGATGGTTTCGCCGTTCAACATCGGGTTCTCGACGATGTGCACCGCGAGGTTGCCGTATTCGGAGGCATCGCCGAGCCGCGCCGGATGCGGCACCTGGGCGCCCAGGCTCTTGCGGGCTTCCTCGTTCAATCCCATCAGCAGCGGCGTCAGGAACAGGCCGGGGGCGATGGTGTTGACGCGGATCTTCTGGCTCGAAAGATCGCGCGCCGCCGGCAGCGTCAGGCCGACCACGCCGCCCTTCGATGCGGCGTAGGCGATCTGGCCGATCTGGCCTTCATAGGCAGCCACACTCGCGGTGTTGATGATGACGCCGCGCTCTTCGCCGATCGGCTCTGATGTCACCAGGCGCTCGGCGAACAGCCGCAGCACGTTGAAGGTGCCGATCAGATTGACGTTGATGATGCGGACGAATTTCGCCAGGGGATAGACGCCCTCCTTGCCGACGATGCGCTGCGATCCGCCGATGCCGGCGCAGTTCATCAGCACGCGCGCGACGCCGTGGGCGCCTTCGGCCTTGGCAATCGCGGCCTTGACCTGCTCCTCGTCGGTGACGTCGGCATGAAGCGCGATGCCCTTTACTTCGGCCGCGACCTTCTCGGCGTTTTCCTTGCTCTGGTCGAGCACGCCGATTTTCGCGCCCTTGGCGGCCATGGCGCGGGCGGTGGCGGCGCCGAGGCCGGAGCCTCCGCCGGTGATGAGAACGGCAACGTCTTTCAACTGCATGGTGGGTACCTTTCCTTGGGCGTTTCTTCTCTAGGCTTGGCGAGTGTCGAATGGCGATCGTCATTCGGCTGCCGTGGCAGCCATTCGCGAATTCGTCGTCAACATGCCCCCGCAAATCAGCGCTTCCATGTGCCTGATGTATTGGCGGCAGACTTCATCGGTGACCGGTCCGACGCCGGTAGCGCGCGACATCGCGTGCCGGCCGAAAAACAGATGGTCGCAGGCGCCGATCAGGCTGGTGTAGAACAGCACCGGATCGACGTCGCGGAATTCGCCGGCCTTGATGCCTTCCGCCAGCAGCCGGCGATGGAAGTCCAGCAGCGGCGCCACAAAGAACTTCGAGACTTCGTTGGCGGCTTCGGCGCTGCTTTCATGCAGCAGATAATGGATCAGCCGGTTCATATAGGGGAACTGGTGATAGGCGCGGATGATGCCGCCGATATGCAACCGGAGTTTCGCGGTGGGCGCAATCGGCTGCGCCAGCAGATATTCCAGCTGCGTCACCTCGGTGGCGGCATCGCGCGCCAGCAGCGCCAGCAACAGGCCGTCCTTGTTACCAAAATGGTATTTGACCAGGGCGGCATTGACGCCGGACTTCTGCGCGATGTCGCTCAAGGACACGTCGATCGACGAGCGCTCGATCATCAGCTCGCTGGCCGCGACCAGCAGCTTTTCGGCGGTGGTATTTTTGCCGCCCGGAAGCCGGGTCGGTACGCTGGTATTCAACTCTGACATGGCCTGCCTGTTGCGGAAATGCGGGGGCAGATAAGCCGATGCCGCCGCCGTACTCAAGAGTTAATTGATTGATTGACTAAATCCCGTCGCACCACTTAAATCCGGCCCATCATTCAAACACCCACCCAAAACAATCAGGGAGAACGCACATGGCCGAGGCTTATATCGTCGCTGCCGCACGCACCGCCGGCGGCCGCAAGGGAGGACGCCTCGCGGGCTGGCATCCGGCCGATCTCGCCGCTTCCGTGCTGAATGAACTGGTCGTGCGTTCCGGTGCGGCGCCCGACCAGATCGAAGACGTGATCATGGGCTGCGTGATGCAGACCGGCGAACAGTCCAACAACGTCGCGCGCAACGCCATCATGGCTTCAAAACTGCCCGAGAGCGTGCCCGGCACCTCGATCGACCGGCAATGCGGCTCGTCGCAGCAGGCGCTGCACTTCGCGGCACAGGCGGTGATGTCCGGCACCATGGACTGCGTGATCGCCGCCGGCGTCGAATCGATGACGCGGGTGCCGATGGGCCTGGCGTCGCAGCTGCCCGCCAAGAACGGCTTTGGCACCTACAAGAGCCCCGGCATCGAGCAAAAATATCCGAACATCGTGTTCAGCCAGTTCACCGGCGCGGAAATGATGGCGGAAAAATATGGGCTGTCGAAGGACGACCTCGACACCTATTCCTATGAGAGCCACCAGCGCGCGATTGCCGCAACGCAAGCCGGCAAGTTCAAGGACGAGATCATCCCGCTAAAAATCACCCGCGCCGACGGTTCGACCGACATCCACTCGATCGACGAGGGCATCCGCTTCGACGCCACCCTGGAGGGCATCCGGGGCGTCAAGCTGATCGCGGAGAACGGCAAGCTCACCGCCGCCAGCGCCAGCCAGATCTGCGACGGCGCCTCCGGCGTCATGGTGGTGAACGAAAAGGGCCTGAAGGCGCTCGGCGTCAAGCCGATGGCGCGGATCCATCACATGACCATGATGGGCGGCGATCCCGTGATCATGCTGGATGCGCCGCTCCACGCCACCGAACGGGCGCTGAAGAAGGCCGGCATGTCGATCGACGACATCGACCTGTTCGAGGTCAACGAGGCCTTTGCCTCGGTGCCGACGGCGTGGCTGAAGACCACCGGCGCCGATCCAGCACGGCTCAACGTCAATGGCGGCGCCATCGCGCTTGGCCATCCGCTCGGCGGCTCCGGCACCAAGCTGATGACCACGCTGATCAACGCCCTGAAACAGCGCAACAAGCGCTACGGCCTGCAGACCATGTGCGAAGGCGGCGGCATGGCGAACGTGACGATTGTCGAAAGGCTGTAGGCGGGGAACTGCAACAACGTTGGCGTCGTCCCGGCGAAGGCCGGGACCCATAACCACCGTGGTAGCGATTGGGCGTGGAGCGAACTCCATGCCTTCTCATTGACGCCAGGGGTTATGGGTCCCGGCTCAAGGCCGGGACGACGAAAGTTCATTTTTCAAGGACCCCCATGACCCACCCCTCCGCCCACGCCCGCACGCATCCGAACAAGATCGCCTATCAGATGGCGGGCAGCGGCAAGGCGATCAGCTATCGCGAGCTCGACGAGCTGTCGAACCAGGGCGCGCAGCTGTTTCGCGCGCTCGGCCTCAAGGCCGGCGATCACATCGCGTTCCTGATCGAGAACCGGCTGGCGTTCATGGAGACCTGCTGGGCGGCGCAGCGGGCGGGACTGTATTACACCGCGATCAGCCGGTACCTCACCCAGGACGAGATCGCCTACATCGTCAGGGATTGCGGCGCCAGGCTCGTGATCACCTCGCCTAAATGCGCCGACCAGATCAAGGGATTGGTAACCGGCGCGCCCGGCGAACCGCTGTTCTACATGCTCGACGAGCCGCTGCCGGGTTTTCGCTCCTGGGACCGCGAACTCCAGCAACAACCGACCACGCCGATATCAGATGAAGTCGCGGGCTACGACATGCTGTATTCGTCGGGCACCACAGGCCGGCCCAAGGGCATCAAGCGCGAGAACGAGAACAAGCCTATCGACGTACCCAATCCGTTCCTGAAAATCCTGTGCGCCGACATGTGCGGCATGAATTCCGACAGCATTTACCTGTCACCGGCGCCGCTCTATCACGCCGCTCCCTTGCGCTTCAACATGATGGCGATCACGCTCGGCGGCACCTCGATCATCATGGAATCCTTCGACGCCGAGGAATTCCTGAAGATCGTCGAAAAACACAAAGTGACCCAGTCGCAGCTGGTGCCGACCATGTTCGTGCGGATGCTGAAACTGCCCGATGAGGTGCGCAAGCGCTACGACGTCTCCTCGCTGGTCGGCGCCATCCACGCCGCGGCGCCCTGCCCGATCGACGTCAAAGCCAAGATGATCGAATGGTGGGGGCCGATCCTGATCGAGTATTACGCCGGCTCCGAAGGCAATGGCGTCACGGTGTCGACCTCGCAGCAATGGCTCGATCATCGCGGCACCGTCGGCCGCGCCGTGGTCGGCAAGGTCAGGATTCTGGACGAGAACGACCAGGAGGCGCCGACAGGGCAGATCGGCACGGTGTATTTCGCCGATGCGCCGGTGTTCGCCTATCACAACGACCCGAGAAAACCAAGCGCGCCTACAACGACAAGGGCTGGTCGACGCTCGGCGATGTCGGCTATCTCGACGATGAGGGCTTTCTCTACCTCACCGACCGCAAGTCCTACATGATCATTTCAGGCGGGGTGAACATCTATCCGCAGGAGACCGAGGACGTGCTGATCACCCATCCAGAGGTCGCCGACGTCGCTGTTTTCGGCGTGCCGAACGAGGAGATGGGCGAAGAGGTCAAGGCAGTGGTGCAGCCGCACGACATGGCGCGCGCCGGCAAGGAGCTGGAAGCCGAGTTGATATTATTTTGCCGGAAACATCTGTCGCCGATCAAATGCCCGAAAAGTATCGACTTCGAGGCCGAGTTGCCGCGCACGCCGACGGGAAAGCTGGTGAAGCGGCACCTGCGCGACAAATATTGGCCGAAGCCGGCGGTGAAGGTGTGAGCCTTGCTTACCCTCCCCTGGAGGGGGAGGGTCGGTCGCATGAAGCGTAGCGAAATGCGAACGGGGTGGGGTGACCACTTCGGATGAAATCTTCACCCCACCCCGCCGCTCCTTACAGTCGCGACCTCCCCCTCCAGGGAAGGGTGAGGAGCGCCGTGCATCCGTCAAGCCCGGGCTTGTCCCGGGCATCCACGTCTTTACAGTTCAGCCGCACAAGAAAGACGTGGATGGCCGGGACGAGCCCGGCCATGACGGGAGAAATGCCGATGAACACAACGACCACCCTCCCCGCCATCCCGCTGCCGCCCAGCATCCGCTCACGCTATGTCGACAACATCAACGGCCTGCGCATGCATGTGCTGGAGGCCGGCTTCGAAACACCCGGCCGGCCCTGCGTGCTGCTGCTGCACGGCTTTCCCGAACTGGCCTTCAGCTGGCGCAAGGTGATGCCTGACTTGGCTGCCGCCGGCTATCACGTGATCGCGCCGGACCAGCGCGGCTATGGCCGCACCACCGGCTGGGACGCCGATTATGACGGCGACCTCCATTCGTTCCGGCTGCTCAACCTGGTGCGCGACGCGCTCGGGCTGGTCTCGGCGTTCGGGTATGCAAGCGTGGATGCCGTGGTCGGGCATGATTTCGGCAGTTCGGTCGCGGCATGGTGCGCGCTGGTGCGGCCCGATGTATTTCGTTCGGTGGCGCTGATGAGCGCGCCGTTCGCTGGCGCACCGCCGCTGCCGTTCAATACCGCGGATGCGCCGGCAACGCCGAAGCCGGAGGATCCGGTGCATCGCGAACTCGCGAGCCTGCCGCGGCCGCGAAAACATTATCAATGGTATTACTCGACACGCGAGGCCAATGCCGACATGCAGCGCGCGCCGCAGGGCGTGCATGATTTTCTGCGCGCCTATTACCATCACAAGAGCGCGGACTGGAAAGCCAACAAGCCGTATCCGCTGACCGGCTGGACCGCGACCGAACTGGCAAAGCTGCCGACCTATTACGTGATGGATCTTGCCAAGGGCATGGCCGCGACGGTCGCCGAGGAAATGCCCTCGGTGGAAACGATCGCCACGAATAAATGGCTGCCCGACGCCGAACTTTCGTTCTACAGCGCCGAATATGCCCGCACCGGATTCCAGGGCGGGCTGCAATGGTATCGCTGCGGCACCTCGGGACAATTCCTGCCGGAGATGCAGACCTGGTCGGGCCGCCACATCGATGTGCCCTCCTGCTTCATCTCAGGGAAGCAGGACTGGGGCATCTACCAGCGCCCCGGCGTGATCGAGGCGATGCAATCGACCGCCTGCACGCGGATGATCGGCTGTCATCTGGTCGACGGCGCCGGCCATTGGGTGCAGCAGGAGCAGCCCGAAGAGGTGAGCCGGTTGCTGCTGGCGTTTTTGCGCGCAGGTGCAAGCACCTGATTGATCCGACAACCGCAATTTCCATCAAGCAGGTCCCGATATGATGTGCGAGGTAGTCGCCTGGCTTGCGGGCCGCGGATAAACTGAGCATCATCTGGCTCAAGCAAAGTCAGCAGGAGAAACGCCTTGGCCAAATCGCAATGGAGTTTTAAGTCCGCAACCGAACTATCGGCGGCGCTGGCGGCAAAGAAAATCTCCGCGGTGGAGCTGGCGCAGGACGCCATCGGCCGCATCGAACGCCACGACGGCAAGATCAACGCGATTTGCGTGCGCGATTTCGATCGCGGCCTCGACGCCGCCCGCGCCGCCGACGCCGCCCGCGCGCGCGGCGAGACCAGGCCGCTGCTCGGTATCCCCATGACGGTGAAGGAATCCTACAACGTCGCCGGACTCCCGACGACATGGGGCATTCCGGCGCAAAAAGATTTCGTGCCGACCGATGACGCGCTGCCAGTCTCCCGCGTCAAGGATGCCGGCGGCGTGATCCTCGGCAAGACCAACGTGCCGCTCGGGCTCGGCGACTGGCAGAGCTATAACGAAATCTACGGCACCACCAACAACCCGTTCGATCTCGGCCGCACGCCGGGCGGGTCGTCCGGTGGATCCTCGGCGGCCGTAGCCGCGGGCTACGGCGCACTGTCGCTCGGCTCCGACATCGGCGGCTCGTTGCGCGTACCGGCGTTTCATTGCGGAATCTATGCGCACAAGCCGACTTTCGACCTTGTGGCCATGCGAGGCCACACGCCGCCGCCACTACCGCCACTGCCGTCCAATCGTGATCTGTCGGTGATCGGACCGATGACGCGGTGCGCTGCCGATCTGTCTTTGCTGCTCGACGTCATCGCAGGCCCCGATCCGCTTGAGGCCGGCAAGGCCTACCAGCTGGCGCTGCCGCCGCCGCGCCACATTGAATTGAAGAATTTTCGCGTACTTTTGATCGACACCGATCCGGTGATGCCGACATCGGCTGATGTGCGCACGGCGATCGGCAAGCTGGCGGCTAACCTCGGAAAGGCCGGCATGAATGTGACGCGCTCGAGCCCGCTACTGCCCGATTTCGCTGCCTCCTCGCGGCTCTATATGCGAATGTTGATGTCGTTTCTCTCGGCATCCTTTACGCCGGAGGTCCATGCGGGCGCGCAAACGGCGGCTGCGCAATTGTCTTCCGACGACATGAGCCTCGCAGCGGAGCGGCTGCGCGGTATCGCGCTCGGCCACCGGGACTGGTTGATGGCCGACGGCGGACGAATCCGGCTGCGCGCGCAATGGCGTGAATTGTTTGGGCATTTCGACGCGGTGATCTGCCCTGTTCATGCCGACGCCGGCCTATCCGCACGATCATTCAGAGCCTCAGGAAGCCCGCCGCATCAGCATCGACGACAAGGACTACGTCTATCCGGATCAACTGGCATGGCCCGGGATCGCCACCCTGCCCGGCCTGCCGGCCACCGCGATCCCGCTCGGGCTGTCGCCGGCGGGATTGCCGGTCGGCGTGCAGATCGTCGGCCCCTGGCTGGAGGACCGCACGCCATTGAAGCTGGCGGAACTGATCGAGCGCGAATTCGGCGGCTTCGTGCCGCCGCCGATGTTTGATGATTAGGTGTTCGTCATTCCGGGGCGAGGCAAAGCCTCGAACCTCAGATGCGCAATTGCGCATCGGGGAATCCAGAGATGTTTCAAGTGAGATTCCGGGTTCGCGCTACGCGCGCCCCGGAATGACGGAAGGGAGAAACGCCCATGCGAAACGACCTCGCCGAACTGACCGCGCTGAACCGCGATTACATCAACTCCGTGCAGAACTCCGACGTCAAACGCTTCGACGAAATCCTCGCCGAGGATTTCTATTGCTCCAATCCCGACAAGTCGCTGGTCGACCGATCAGCATTTCTCAAGCAGACCGCGGTGCCGGTAACGATCAAAAATCTCAGAGGCGGAAGACGTGAAGATTCGCGTGCTGGGCGATTTCGCGATTATCCATGCGGCGCACCCGCTATACGACGGCGGACGGTCAACAGGCCTCCGGCCGCTACACGGATTGCTGGGCGCGGCAGAACGGCAGCTGGCTCGCGGTGTCGGCGCATGTGTCGCGGTAAAGATGAAGGCCAATCAAGTGAAATCGTCATGGCCGGGCTTGTCCCGGCCATCCACGTCTTGCTGCACAGGAAGTAAGACGTGGATACCCGGCACAAGGCCGGGCATGACGAGCATTTAGACTGTCGCAAAAATCAACATCACTCACGCATCGAACATGATCACGCTGCGCACGGTCTTGCCGGCCTTCATGGCGGCAAAACCTTCGTTGATCTCGCTCAGTTTCAGCCGCGCCGAGATCCAGTCTTCCAGATGCAGCTTGCCGCGCATGTAGAATTCGACCAGCCGGGGCATGTCGACGCGGAAATGGTTGGAGCCCATCGAGGAGCCCTGGATCTTGCGCTCGCGCAAAAAGTCAAAACCGTGCAGCTCGATCTTCTGGCCGAACGGGATCATGCCGACGATGGTCGCAGTGCCGCCGGGCGCCAGCATCGCGAACGCCTGCTCCGCGGTTTCCTTGCGGCCCAGCACCTCGAACGAGTGATGCACGCCGCCATTGGTGAGATCGCGCACCTGCTGCACCACGTCGCCGTTGCGGGGGTCGACGATGTCGGTGGCGCCGAGCTTGGTCGCCAATTGCAGTTTTGCGGGATTGGTGTCGACCGCGATGACGCGGCCGGCGCCGGCGATCTCGGCGCCATTGATCGCGGCCATGCCGACGCCGCCGCAGCCGATCACGACCACGGTTTCGCCAGGCTGAACCTTGGCGGTGTTCACCACCGCGCCATAGCCGGTGATGACGCCGCAGCCGATCAGCGCGGCCAGTTCGAGCGGCATGTCCTTGCGGATTTTGACGATGGCGTTTTCGTGCACCAGCATCTGCTCGGCGAACGACGACAGATTAAGGAACTGGTTGAGTTTTTCCGAGCGCGCCCATGACAGCCGGTTGGAGACGCCCGGCATCATCTTCACCGTGGTATCGGTGCACAGCACCGGCCGTCCGGTCGAGCAATTGTCGCAGGTGCCGCAGAACACCGACAGGCAGGTCACGACGTGATCGCCGGGCTTCACGTAGGTCACGTCGGAGCCGACCTGCTCGACGACGCCAGCGGATTCGTGGCCGAGCACCGCGGGCAGCGGATGCGGATAGAGCCCTTCCATGAAATGCAGGTCGGAATGGCAGAGCCCGGCGACGGTGGTGCGGATCAGCACCTCACGCGGTCCGGGCTTTTGCAAGGAGACGTCCTCGATCACCAGCGGCTTGTTGACTTCAACCAGGACGGCTGCCTTCATCGGTGTTTCCTCTCTTTTTTGTTCGTCATTCCGGGGCGCGCGTAGCGCGAACCCGGAATCGCTATTGAAACTTCTGAATTCCGGGTTCGACGCTGCGCGCGCCCCGGAATGACGACTTACCTTAGGCCGCCGAAATCAATTCGCCAACCTCGGCCATCCCGACGGCGCGGTCGCCGAGCAGGTGGCCGGTGATGGCACGCTGCACGGCATTTTCCGTGAGCCGGAACGGATCGTTCGCCGCGACCCGGTGATCGATCACCATGCGCGACAGCAACAGCCGGCGCGCATCGCCGCGCATCTCGTGGATGCGTCCGCCCTCCCAGGCCAGCGCCACGGCGCTGGCGACATGATAAAGCAGGCTGGTGGCGCGCCGCGCCTCGGCTTCGTTGTCACTGCGCGCAGCCACTTCGCGGGCAAAACCGATGGCGCGGTCAGCGAGATCGCGCAAGCGGCTGCGCCACGCCTGCGGCACGTTGGGGCTGTCGTCGAGGCGGGAATGCAAATCGGCTGCCAATGCCGCCTCGGCGCCATGGCGGCCGACCGCGCGCTTCAACGCATCGAGCGCGACGATATTGCCGGTGCCTTCCCAGATCGAGCCGAGATGCGCGTCGCGCAGCAACCGCGCGGTGGCGAATTCCTCGATGTAACCGATGCCACCGCGCATCTCCAGCGCATCGCCGCACACTTTTCGCGCATCGCGGGTGGCGCGGAATTTCAACGTCGGCGTCAGGATGCGCAGCAGCGCGGCAGCGTCCTGGCTGCCGGCCTCGGCGCGGTCGAGCGCGTCGGCGGTGAGAAAACTCATCGACAGCGCCTGCTCGGTTGCGAGCATAATCTTCATCAATTGCCGCCGCGCCAGCGGCAGATCGATGATGCGTTGGCCGAACACCACGCGGTTTTTTGCCACCGTCATCGCGTCGTGATGGGCGCGCCGCATCAAGCGCGGTGGATTTGACGCCGTTGGAGAGCCTGGACGAATTGACCATCTCGGCCATCTGCACGAAGCCGCGGTCGAGCTTGCCGACCTCGTAGGCAATAGCGCCTTCCAGCTTGATCTCGCCGGAGGCCATCGAGCGGGTGCCGAGCTTGTCCTTCAGGCGCACGATCCGGTAGTGATTTTGCGAGCCGTCCTCGAGCCGCCGCGGCATCAGAGAACAGCCCGACGCCGCGGGTGCCGCCTTCGGCGCCTTCCGGCCGCGCCAGCAGCATCACCACCTCGGCGTCGGCATTGGAGCAGAACCATTTCTCGCCCGACAGCACGCCAGTGATCGCCTTCGCGCACCGCAATGGTGGTGAGTTTGCCGACGTCGGAACCGCCTTCCTTCTCGGTCATGAACTGGCCGCCCTGGGTCAGCTTGGCCATGTCGGTTTGCGTAAGGCCGTCGAGATATTTTTCCTTCAGCGCCGCACTGCCGAAATTCGCCAGCAGCTTGGCGCAACCGTCGGTGACGTTGATCGGACAACCCAGGCCGAACTCGGCCTGGTTGAACAGAAACGTAAAGGCGTGTTTGGCGACAACCGGGTACTTGTCCGGCCAGCCCATGATGCCCTTGCGCAGCGACATCGCGTGGATGCCGAATTCGCCGAACGCCGCCTTCTCCAGTTCGCGATAGGCCGGGTGATACTCGATATATTGCGCGTCGCGCCCAAAGCGGTCGCGCTGGTGCAGCACCGGCACGTGGCGGTCGGCCAGCCGCGCGCATTCGTCGAGATGACCGCCGGCCAGACGCGCCCAGCCGGTCGAGATGCGGCTCGATATGGCGGAACAGCGGGTCAGGCAGATGGATGCGCAGCAGATCGGTCAGCGCCGGATCGGCGCGGTAGAAATTCATGCCGGAGGTATCCGGCGCCAGCAGTCCCGGCCGGTCGGCGGGAGGGGTCACATCGTCGTGCTTCGCTACCTGCTGCATCTCAAAACTCTTGTTCGTTCCACGCCCTCGATTTGGATGATATAGATCATCTCAGGAAAAAACAGGCGATAAAGCCGTCAAGAGATGCAAGGCGGACATGGCGCTCTGACGGCCGCGGGTTGTCTCGCCGGATTGCGCGCCTAGATACAGCTCTCCTCCATTCAAGGACATCGCTTATGGAAACGCCTGTCTATAAGACCGCCCTGATCGTCGGCGCCGGCGAAGGCCTCAGCGCGTCGCTGGCGCGGCTGTTCGCCAAACAAGGTATCCGCGTCGCACTGGCGGCGCGGCAGATCGAAAAGCTCGGCGCGCTCTGCGCCGAGACCGGCGCCCGCGCCTTTGCCTGCAACGCCACCGACGCTGACGAGGTCGAGCGGCTGTTCGGGCTGGTGGAGCGCGAGATCGCGGTGCCGGACGTGGTGGTCTATAATGCCAGCGGACGGGCGCGCGGCGCCTTCGTCGACCTCGTGCCCGCCGATGTCGCCCAGGCGATCGCGGTCAGCGGGTTCGGCGGCTTTCTGGTGGCGCAGCAGGCGGCGATACGCATGCTGCCGAACAAGCACGGCGCGATCCTGTTCACCGGCGCTTCCGCCAGCGTCAAGGGCTATCCGCAATCGGCGCCGTTCGCGATGGGCAAGTTCGCGCTGCGCGGCCTGGCGCAGAGCATGGCGCGCGAATTGTCGCCGCAGGGCATTCACGTCGCGCATTTCGTCATCGACGGCGGCATTCGCAGCGCCGCGCGCACCGAGCCCGCCGACCGGCCGGATTCGATGCTCGATCCCGACGCCATTGCCTTGAGTTACTGGAACGTGCTGCAACAGCCGCGCAGCGCCTGGACCTGGGAGCTGGAGCTGCGGCCCTGGGTGGAGAAGTTTTGAGCGCATAGCGGCCAACAATATCACCGTCATTGCGAGCGCAGCGAAGCAATCCATCTTGGACCAAGAAAGAAGCTGGATTGCTTTGTCGCTGCGCTCCTCGCAATGACGAAAACAATAAAACGGGGGAAACATGACCGACAACACCATCGACACCGGCACCGACGAATTGTTGTGCGCGATCCGCGACCGCGTCGCGATCATCACGCTGAACCGGCCGGAGGTCCGCAATGCGCTGTCGGACCATCTGACCCCGGCGCTGCGCAACATGATCAAGAGCTGCGGCGAGAACCCCGAGGTCGGCGCGCTGCTGATCACCGGGGCCGGCACCGCCTTCTGCGCCGGCGGCAACGTCAAGGGCATGGGCGCCCACCGCGACAAGAAGCGGCTGGACATGTCCTATGACGAAAAGGTCGCCGATTTGCAGGAGCGGCAGCGGCTGCTTGACCGGCGCGCTGATCTCGGTGCGCAAGCCGACCATCGCAGCATTGCCCGGCCCCGCGGTCGGCGCCGGCCTCGCCATCGCGATGGCCTGCGACATCCGGATCGCGGCCGAATCGGCCTTCATCTCGACCGGCTATCTGCGGGTGGGCCTCAGCGGCGATTACGGCATCGCCTGGCTGCTGACGCGCCTGGTCGGCACCGCGCGGGCGCGGGAATTGATGTTCACCGCCGACAAGGTCGATGCAAAAAGATGCGAGGCGATCGGCCTCGTCAACCGCGTGGTGCCGGACGCCAAATTGCAGGACGAAGCGTTTGCGCTGGCCAAATCGATGGCGGAAGGGCCGACGATTGCGCTGCGCTACATGAAGGACAATCTCGACGAAGCCCTGTTGTTCGATTTCGCCACCGCGCGCGACCATGAGGCCGAGCGGCTGGTCCGCACCACCATGACCGCCGATCACAAGGAAGCGGTGCAGGCGTTCATCGACAAGCGCAAGGCGGTGTTTAAGGGGAAGTAGATCTGCCCAGATGAAGCGCTCGCGCGTCCGAAGGCCGCATGCCGCCATCCTTCGAGACGCCGCCGGGCTCCCAGGATGAGATCGCCGCCTGAACCGCCATCTGCTGCGCCGCCAGCCGCCAGCTCGCGCAGGGAATTTCCTTCGGCGCGACGGCGATGTGTTTTTCGAAGCGCACCAGCTTCCAGTCGCCGGGGCTGCGGGTGAAGGCAAAACCGGATTTGCGCGCCAGGCCGATCATGGCGTCGTTGGAGCGCAAGGTATCGCCGAACAGCCGTGCGGCGCCGAACGCGGCGGCACGGCATTCCAGATTCTTCAGCAAGGCCGAGCCGACGCCCTGGCCCTGCCAGCGGTCGTCGATCGACAGGCCGAACTCGAAACTTGCCGTATCAGGCTCGAATGCATAGCGGGCTTCGCCGACGATGGTCTCGATACCGTCAATCCTCATCACGGCAATCACGCTGAAGCGGTCGCCCTCGCCGACATGGATGAAATGATCGAGTTCGGTCGGCGGCAGCTCGCGCATGGCGCCGAGAAACCGGTTGTAGCGGGAGCCCACCGAGAGCGAGCGGAAATAGCCCTGCAACGCGTCGGAATCGCCGGGCTCGACGAAGCGCACCGTCAGCGACTGGCCGGCGCGCGTCCGCAGGATATCGGAATGCTGCCGCAGGTCGTCGAGTTGAAACGCGACTCATTGGAAGCTCCGTCGGTTCCGAAGTCGTGGCCGGCGCCCCTCTCTGGAGGCGGCGCCGGCCAAGCGGCACCTAGGCCCGCCAGAACGGCTTTTCGGCTTCGTAAACGATGTCGCTCCAGGACAGGCCGACATCGTGCAACTCGCGGGGCCCCAATTCGGCCAGCTGACGCCGCTGGCGGCGGCGCTCGGCGCCAAACCTGAAGGGTCTCACCGATCCGGGCAAAAAACCCTGATCCATGATGATTTATCATTGATTCATGCGTAAAACTGGACATTTTCTTCTCCTAAAGCTAATCTCTTGCCAGTAATATCGGCTCGATCCGGGCTTTCCACAAACGACACTTTGTACCGCTTCGGATGATATAAACTCATGCATCTGCCGGTTCCGACATGAGCGCCAGGCTGCCCTCGCTCAACGGATTGCGCGCCTTCGAGGCCGCGGCCCGGCATCTGAGCTTCACCGTTGCCGCGTCCGAACTGAACGTGACGCAAACCGCGATCAGCCATCAGATCCGGCGGCTCGAGCAGGAATTGGGAATCCGGCTGTTCATCCGGCAGAACCGCGCGCTGGCATTGACGCCGGAAGCCCAGAATTATCTTCCCGGCGTCCGCGCCGCCTTCAACGATCTCAGGCTCGCCACCGACCGGCTGTTGCGCCGGGATAACGACCATGTGCTGACCGTCAGCACCCTGGCGTCGCTGGCCGCGAAATGGCTGCTGCCGCGGCTTTCCTCGTTTCAGGAAGCGCACCCCGGCATCGATGTCCACATCACCACCTCGATCAACCTGGTCGATTTCAAGAGCGGCGATGTCGATGCCGCGATCCGCTATGGCCGCGGGCAATGGCCGGGCCTGCGCGCCGACTGGCTGATGGCCGACGAACTGTTTCCGGTCTGCAGCCCGGCCCTGCTGGCGGGGAAAAAGCCGCTGCGGCGGCCGGAAGACCTCGCCGACCATGTGCTGCTGCACAACAGCGCCGGCAATAATGACGACTGGCGGCTCTGGCTCACGGCGGCGGGCCTGCCGACCGATATCTCGAAACAGCCCGGCATCACCTTCGACCTGGTCTACATGACCGTGCAGGCCGCGATCGACGGGATGGGCGTGGCGATGGGCCGGACCTCCTATGTCGAGGACGATATCGCCAAGGGGCGGCTGGTGGTCCCGTTCAAGATCGCGCTGCCGGCGGATGCCGGCTTTTATCTGGTTTCGCCCGAGGCCACGGCCGATATGCCGAAATTGTCGGCGTTTCGGCAGTGGCTAAAGTCATCGGTTAGTGGCAAACCTGAACAACTTCCCGACCTGAAGCCCGCCCGGCGCCGCCGGGTTTGATTTCCGCGCAAACAATAATAACAAGACGCATGGTCGATCTCTCCCGAAAATTCGACGTGCTGGTGATCGGCGGCGGCAATGCCGCGCTCTGCGCCGCGATCAGCGCGCGGCGCGCCGGCGCTTCCGTGCTGGTGCTGGAGGGCGCCCCGAAATTCTATCGCGGCGGCAATACCCGCCACACCCGCAACATGCGCTGCGCCCATGACGCGGCGACCGACATCCTCACCGGCCCCTATACCGAGCAGGAATTCTGGGAAGACCTGCAGCGCGTCACCGAAGGCGAGACCGACGAAGAGCTCGCGCGCCACATGATCAGGGAGTCCAAGGACATCCTCGGCTGGATCGTCGAACAGGGCGTGCGCTGGCAGCCGTCGCTGGGCGGCACGCTGAGCCTCGGGCGCACCAATTCGTTCTTCCTCGGCGGCGGCCGGGCGATGCTGAACGCGCTGTACCTGACCGCCGAACAACTCGGCGTCGAGATCCTCTACGATGCCGAGGTGCTCGACCTCGCCATCGAGGACGGCATGTTTCTCTCCGCCGAGCTGAAGCAGGGCGACGGCCGCGTCAGCGTGACCGCCTCGACGCTGGTCGCGGCGGCCGGCGGTTTTGAGGCCAACATCGAATGGCTGAAGGAATATTGGGGCGACGCCGCCGATAATTTCCTGATCCGCGGCACGCCCTATAACCGCGGCTCGATCCTGAAAATGCTGCTGGCCAAGGGCGTGCAGGAGATCGGCGATCCCAAGCAATGCCATGCGGTCGCGATCGACGCCCGCGCGCCGAAATTCGACGGCGGCATCATCACGCAGACACGACTCTGTCGTGTTCGGCATCGTCGTCAACAAGCACGCCCTGCGCTTCTACGACGAGGGCGAGGACATCTGGCCGAAGCGCTACGCGATCTGGGGCCGCCTGGTCGCGGCCCAGCCGGACCAGATCGCCTACATCATTTTCGATTCGACCGTGCTCAACAGTTTCATGCCGACGCTGTTTCCGCCGATCAAGGCCGACAGCATCGCCGAACTCGCCGGCAAATTCGAACTCGATCCGGTAGTGCTGGAAAAAACCATCGCCGAATTCAACGCGGCGGTGCAGCCCGGCACCTTCGATCACACCATCCTCGATGATTGCCGCACCGAGGGCCTGACGCCGCCGAAGACGCACTGGGCGCGAAAAATCGAGACGCCGCCTTATTATGCCTATCCGGTGCGGCCCGGCATCACCTTTACTTACCTCGGCACCCGCGTGAACCGGCAGGCGCGGATGCTGATGAAGGACGGCAAGCCCTCCGCCAACATGTTCGCCGCCGGCGAGATCATGGCCGGCAATGTGCTGGGCAAGGGCTACGCCGCCGGCATCGGCATGACCATCGGCAGCGTGTTCGGACGGATCGCGGGACGGGAAGCGGCGCAAAATGCACGGAACTAGAATCCTCGAGGAAGCCGACCGGCTGATGACGGTCTGCAATTCCTGCCGCTATTGCGAAGGCCTTTGCGCGGTATTCCCGGCGATGGAAATGCGCCGCGCGTTTTCCGACGGCGACCTCAATTATCTCGCCAACCTCTGCCATGGCTGCGGCGCCTGCTATACCGACTGCCAGTTCTCGCCGCCGCATGAATTCAACGTCAACGTCCCCCAGACGCTGGCGATCGCGCGCGCCGATTCCTACGCCGCCTATGCCTGGCCGCGCGCCTTCTCCGGCCTGTTCGCGCGCAACGGGCTTGCCATCAGCATCATCGCGGCGCTGAGCGTCGCGGCCTTCATTTTCGGCTTCGCCGCCTTCAACGACCGCCAGCTGCTGTTCGGCGTCCATACCGGCCCGGGCGCGTTCTACAAATTGATGCCGCACAACGCGATGGCGCGCTGTTCGGCGCCGCGTTTCTCTATGCGATCGTCGCGCTTGTCATGGGCGTGCGCGCGTTCTGGCGCGATATCGGCGAGCCCGTCGGCATGAAGGCCGATGCGCCGCTCGCTGTGGCAGGCGATGAAGGACGCCGGTGAGTTGCGCTATCTCGACGGCGGCGGGGTCGGCTGCGTCAACGAGGACGAGCGGCCGAACGACCGGCGCAAGATCTATCATCACCTGACGTTCTACGGCTTTGGGCTGTGTTTCGCCTCGACCTCGGTCGCGACGCTGTATCATTATTTGCTGGGGCTGCAGGCGCCGTATCCGTGGTGGGACCTGCCGGTGGTGCTGGGCACGATCGGCGGCATCGGGCTGCTGATCGGGCCTGCCGGGCTGCTGGTGGAAAAATGCAAGCGCGATCCTGATCTGATCGACCGGCCCGGCTCGGCATGGATGTCGCCTTCATCGTGATGCTGTTCCTGACCAGCCTTACGGGCATGGCGCTGCTGTTTTTGCGCGCGACGCCGGCGATGGGCCCGCTGCTGGCGCTGCATCTCGGCGTGGTGTTTTCGCTGTTCATCACCATGCCCTACGGCAAATTCGTGCACGGCATCTATCGGTATGTGGCGCTGGTGCGCTATGCGCGGGAACGACGGATGATGGGGGATTAGCGTTGAATACCGTCATTGCGAAGCGATTGGTCGCATTCCCTCTGCGCGGGCTGTCGTATATGAGAGAATCACTTGATCGACGTGAGCGCGGACAGGCGTTTCAACCGGGGCATGGCATGGTAAATCGACTTTCGACGGCGCAATCCACCGTATCGATGCGCCGTTGGGGCCCTCCCGCCATCGCGACGCTCGCGGCGATGGCCGCCCTGACGGCGGTAACCGCCGACGCCGCGCCGAAACAGGGGCGCCCCGCGGCCCCCACCGAGGCGACGGCGCCGCGCGATGCCGGCGAGCCGATCATGGCGATCGTGTCGATCAAGAGCCAGCAGGTCACGCTCTACGACGCCGACGGCTGGATTTTCCGCGCGCCGGTATCGACCGGAACCACGGGACGCGAGACGCCGGCCGGCATCTTCGCCGTGGTCGAGAAGAATCAAGAACACCGCTCGAACATGTATGACGATGCCTCGATGCCGCACATGCAGCGCATCACCTGGAACGGGATCGCGCTGCACGGCGGGCCGCTGCCCGGATATGCGGCCTCGCACGGCTGCGTGCGGATGCCCTTTGGCTTTGCCGAAAAACTGTTCGACAAGACGCGAATCGGAATGCGCGTGATCATCTCGCCTGAGAACGCCGAGCCGGTCGAGTTCTCCCATCCGGCGCTGTTCGGGCCCAACCGGGAGGCCATTGCGGCCGCGCCGGCCAAGGCCGAGACGCTCGTCCGCGAAGCGGCCGAGGCAGCCAGGGCGGCCGACGAGACGAAGAAAGCCGCCGCGAAAGCGCCGCGCGAGATCGTGGCGCTGACGGCGGCGCTGCGCAAGCTGGAGGGGCTCAAGACCCGCGCCGACGCCGAACTCGCCGCCGCCGACAAGGCGCTCGCCGCCGCCAAGACCGATGAGGCCAAGGCGCGGGCCGAGGACCTCAAGCAAAAGGCCGCCGCCAAAGCCACGGACCTGGCGACGCAGCTCGACACCGCCAGGGCCGACGCGAAACCGAAGCTCGACGACGCCGCCGCCGCAAAGGATGCCGCCAAGGCCGCCGCGACGAAGAAGGCCGACACCGCCAAGGCGGCAACCGAGGCGAAGCTCGCGCTCGAGCCGGTGTCGATCTACATCAGCCGCGCGACGCGAAAACTTTACGTACGGCGCAACACGCATAAGCCGGCGCCGGACGGTGGCGGCGAGGTGTTCGATACCACCATCGAGGTCCCGGTCACGATCCGCGATCCCGACAAGCGGATCGGCACCCATGTATTCACGGCGATGGCGAACAACGATTCCGGCCTGCGCTGGAGCGCGGTGACGATCGACCACGCTGACAACGCCAAGGCCGCGCTCGACCGCATCACCATCCCGCAGTCGGTGCTCGATCGCATCGCGCCGACCGCCTTGCCGCGATCCTCGATCGTCATCTCCGACGAGCCGCTGAGCGTCGAGACCAACTATCGCACCGAATTCGTCGCGGTGCTGAGCCATCAGCCGCAAGGCGGCTTCATCACGCGCCCGCGCACGCCCGATATCATGGTCGCGGGCGATAACTTCGGACACGGCGGCGACTTCTTCGGCTCCTTCTTCCAGCGCAATCCGGAGCCCCAGCCCAGAATTCCGGGCCCGCGCGGCGGCCAGTACTATCGTCAGGAGCCACAGAGCTATCGTCACGAGCCGCGGGTTTGGCGGTAGGCGCGGACAAAGGCTAACGACGTCATTGCGAGCGAAGCGAATCAATCCAGCTTACTGCGTAACGAAGGAAGCTGGATTGCTTCGTCGCTTCGCTCCTCGCAATGACGGAAACTAAGACTTCTCCCGTCATTCCGGGGCGACGCGTCAGCGTCGAACCCGGAATCTCGAGATTCCGGGCTCGCGCTACGCGCGCCCCGGAATGACGATCAGAGATCCACCACCACGTAATCGCTCTCCACCGACACCGCCAAGGTCTCGGCGATGTACGGCCCCTTCACCACGCTCGCACCCGGTTCGACATTGACCGGATAGGCCCGGGCGCGAAACCGTTTGGGGTCGCAATAGGACTGGCCGGTGCGGATGTCGAATTCCCAGCCGTGCCAGGGACAGCGGATGATTTCGCCGAGCCGCGTGTATTCGATCTCGCCGGGATCGGAGGATGTGGCAAGCCCGATCAGCGGGCCTTCGCACAGCGCCGCGCCCTGATGCGGGCAGCGGTTCAACAGGCCGAAGAACTCGCCCTTGATGTTGAAGACCGCGATCGGGCGCTCATCGATGGTGAGGAATTTGCGCGTGCCCGGCGGCAGCTCGTCCACCGGGGCGATGACGTGACGGACCATCAAACCCCGTACAGCTTCTTCGCATTGCCGAGATAAAACGCTTCGCGGTTGGCGTCGCTGACGCCGGGCGGCAGCACCCGCGACGGATCGTCGAAATCCCAGTGCGGAT
This sequence comes from uncultured Alphaproteobacteria bacterium, assembly GCA_963742695.1. Classification (GTDB taxonomy): domain Bacteria; phylum Pseudomonadota; class Alphaproteobacteria; order Rhizobiales; family Xanthobacteraceae; genus Bradyrhizobium. The sequence continues at coordinate 68,160 of CAVUNF010000041.1, read as the reverse complement.
AGTCGGTCGCGAACAACAGCTTGTCCCAGCCGACCCACTCGATCACTTCAAGCAGATGATCGCGCCGTCTCTGGGTCTTCCATCGGCTGCGTGGTCCAGAAGATGTGGTCGCGGATATATTCCGATGGCTGGCGCTTGAGGTGCGGCACTTCGCTGTGCAGCCGCTCAAAGCTCTTGTCGAGCCGCCATGACAGCGACGGCGCCCAGCCGAATCCGGCTTCGATCATCACCATCTTGAGTTTCGGGTGCCGCTCGAACACGCCTTCCAGCACGATGCTGGCCAATGCGGTCTGCTGGCACTGCGAATGGCCGACCATCTCCTCGATGTAATAGCTCGGCCAGCCCGAGGCGGTGATCGGATTGCCGCCGAAGCCGAAGGCATGCACGCCGATCGGCAAGCCGACCTCCTCCGCCGCCTCGTAGATCGGCCAGTAACGGCGCTGACCGAGCGGCTCGACGTTGCGGCTGAGCAGCAGCACCTGGACGAAATTCTTGTCGCCGGCGCGCTTGCGGATTTCGGCGGCGGCGGCCGGGCCGTCTTCGTTGGCGACCACGACCGAGCCCTTGAGGCGGCTGTCCTGGCTGGTCCATTTGGCGATCTGCCAGTCGTTGATGGCGGTGGCCAGCGCGGCGGAAAGATCCTGGTTGCGCAGGCCCTGCCCGGTGTTGAGCGGATTGAGCACGCCGAGCGCGACATTGTGCGGATCGAGCAGCTGCTTCTGCATGAACGACAGCGACGAGCCCTGCGGTCCGCCCTCCGGCGGCTAGGCGTCGCGGCGCGACGCATTGGGCTGCGCCTTCGGATAGGGCGGGCCTTCCATCATGCCCTGATAGGCATGCTTGCCGTAGGTCTCGAGATGCTCGTGCCAGCGCTTGGCCAGGAACGGATAGAGTTCGGTGGCGGTGGCGCGCGCCGGATGGATGTCGCAATCGGCAATCGCGGTCTTGACCTGAACGGATGCACCTGGCGCCGGACGGTCGCGGAACTGCATGTTCATGGCGTTGTCTCCTTGACGCACCGACTGCTTCAGGCGCGGGTAGGTCGCGTGCGGATTGTCGATCATGATCTTGCGCACAAGATCCGGCGACATCCCCTCCGGCAACACCTCGTCGCCGTCGAACTGCCAGTGCGGATAATCCGTCGAGAATAGAAGCAATTCGTCCGACTGCATATGGTCAAACAGGCGATTTAATGTCGCCGGATCCGGCGGCGCATCGATCGGCTGCAGCGAAAACCGGATGTTGCTGCGCACAATTTCCAGCGGCGCACGATCCACCCACGGCGTTTCCATCCGCATGCCGCGCCAGAACTTGTGCAGCCGCCAAAGATAAGACGGCAGCCAGGTGAAGCCGCTTTCCAGCATCACCATTTTCAGGTTCGGATGCCGCGCGAACACGCCCTCCACGATCAGGCTGGTCAACTGGGTCTGAAACGCCTGCGCCTGCGCGACGTAATCCTCGATGTGATAGGAGCCCCAGCCCACCGAGGTCGGCGGGTTGTGATAATTGCTGCCGGCGTGGATGCCGACGGCGAGGCCCAGCCGCTCGGCGGCGGCATAGATCGGCCAATAGGCGCGCTTGCCCAAGGGCATGTCGCCCATCACCAGCATCAGCACCTGGACGAAGCGCTTGTCCTCGGCGCAGCGCTCGATCTCCGCCACCGATTTCTCGATGCTCTGCACGGGGATCACGATCGAGCCGCGCAGCCGCGTGTCCTTGTCGAGCCATTCCTTGACCAGCCAGTCGTTCAGCGCGCGGCAGAACGCGTCCGCCATGTCCTCCGAAAACACCATCTGCACGCCGTAGAGCGGATTGCAGATGCCGTAGCTGACGGCGAACCGGTCGAGCGCCTGCGCCTTCATGTCGGCAAGGCTCGAGCCCGGCTTGCCCTCCGCCGGCCGCCAGTCCGGCCGCGAGGTGATCGGCGAATTGGCCGGATAGGATTGCGACACCAGATCGACCATGCCCCGCGTCGTCACCTGATCGCGCCAGTAATCGTTGAGATAGGGCAGCAGGCTCGTCAAATGGGGAACGGCGGGATGCAGGTCGCAATCCACGCCGCCCGCGATCGGTGACGTCATGACGTTGATTTCCCCATGGGTTTCCTCGTGCGCGCGCGGCACGCTTGTAAGCTCGCCGCTTGGCTCCTGAACCGGCATTCAAGCAGGCTCGCTTGCGGCCCGCAACCTCGGCAAACGCTGCCATGGTGTGCTAGGAATCGCGAAACAGGCGCGAGCGGGAGGTTTTGATGATTCGGACGGCAACAGCGGCGGTCGCAGCCACCCTGCTGCTGGCGGGTGCTGCCATCGCGCAACAAGCGCAGCCGCCCGCGGCCCCGCCGCCGGTCGATTTCTCCAAGGTCGAAATCAAGACCACCGCCCTCGGCGACGAGGTCTATATGCTCGAAGGCCAGGGCGGAAACATCACCGTGGCTGTGGCGAAGGACGGCATCATCATGGTGGACGGCCAGTTCGCGCCGCTGCATGACAAGATCAAGGCCGCGATTTCGGCGGTCTCGAACCTGCCGATCAAATATCTCATCAACACGCATTTTCATGGCGACCACACCGGCGGAAACGAGTCCTTTGCCAAGGACGGCGTCACCATCGTCTCCCAGGTCAATGTCAAGAACCGCCTCGCGGCCGGCACCACCAACGGCCTCACCGGCGCCAAGACGCCGCCGGCGCCGAAAGATGCGCTGCCCTCGCAAGACCTACACCACCGCATCAAGGATCCGGCTCAGGGGCCGCGTCGCCGATCTCAAGCATATCGCCGAACGCCCATACCGACGGCGACACCTATGTCTGGTTCAAGACCGCCAATGTGCTGTCGACCGGCGACACCTTCACCAATGGCCGCTATCCCAACATCGATTTCGCCAATGGCGGCAACATCAAGGGCATGATCGCGGCGGCCGACGCCTATCTGAAGCTGACCAATGCCAAGAGCCGGATCGTGCCGGGCCATGGGCCGCTCGCCGACAAGGCAGCGCTGACGGACTATCGCACCATGCTGGTCACCGCGCGCGACCGGATGGCGAAACTGGTCAAGGACGGCAAGAGCGAGGACGACGTGGTGGCGGCAAAGCCGTTCGCGGATCTCGACGCCAAATGGGCGCCGACCGATCTTGCAGCCAAGAATTTCATGCGCGTGGTCTATCATTCGCTCGCCGACAAGCCCGAGAAGCCGCCCTTGCTGAAACGAATCTTCAAAAGGAGTTGAGGCGCGATGAAAGAACTTGTTGCGATCGCCGAAAAGATCGCCGCCAAACTGATCGAGCGGCGCCAGACCATCGCGGTCGCGGAATCCTCGACCGGCGGCCTGATTTCCGCAAGCCTGCTCGCGGTGCCCGGCGCCTCGGCCTATTTCCTCGGCGGCGCCGTGGTCTATACCCGCGACGCGCGGCGGATCCTGATGGACATCCCCGATGAGGCGATGAAGGGAATCCGCTCGGCCTCGGAGCCCTATGCCAAATTGCTGGCGAGCCAGATCCGCACGCGCTTTGCGCACCGACTGGGGCCTGTCCGAAACCGGCGCCACCGGCCCGACCGGCAACCGCTACGGCGACGCCGCCGGCCATAGCTGCATGGCCGTCGCGGGCGCGGAAACGTCGGTCATGACGCTGGAGACCGGCAGCGCCGACCGGCTCGCCAACATGCATGTGTTTGCCGAGCACCGCGCTGAATTTTCTGCTGCAGAATTTGTCGAAGTGAATGTCTTGCGTTGTCCCGGCGCAAGCGTGCCCCTTCCGTCATTGCGAGCGAAGCGAAGCAATCCAGCTTTTGTGAGCTGACAGAGAGGAAGCATGAATCGCTTCGTCGCTGCGCTCCTCGCAATGGCGGCAAACGCAGTCCGCCCCCTACTCCGGCTTGATGCCCGCCGCCTTCACCACCTTGGCCCACTTTTCGGTTTCCTCGGCGATCAGTTTGCCGAAGGCGGCGGGTGAGCCCGGCAGCGGTTCGCCGCCGAGCGCGGCCAGCCGCGCCTTCATGCCGGGATCGGCGATCGCTGCGTTGATTTCCTTGTTGAGCCGTGTCGACGATTTCCACCGGCGTCTTTCGCCGGCGCGGACATGCCGTACCATTGGGTGGCTTCGTAACCCGGCACGAAGTCCGCCGACGGTCGGCAGCTCCGGCAGCAATTCCGCGCGCGCCGCCGATGTCACCGCCAGCGCCCGCAGTTTGCCGCTTGTGATGTAATCGGTGGTGCCGGGCGCGGTGGCGAACAGCACCTGCACCTGGCCGCCCAGCAAATCCGTCAGCGCCGGACCCTGGCCGCGATAGGGATACGTGGACGAGATCGACGCCGGCCATCATCTTGAACATTTCGCCGGCCATGTGCGGCGCGCTGCCATTGCCGGCCGAGGCCATATTGACCTTGCCCGGATTGGCCTTGGCATAGGCGATCAGTTCGGGAACGCGTTTTCGCCGGTACCGTTGGATGCAGCAGGATCACCATCGGCACGCGGATGATGCCGGCGACCGGCGCGGTGTCGCGGATGAAGTCGAATTTGAGCTTGTCGAAGCAGCGAAGCGTTGACCGCGTTCGGAACGGTGGACAGCAGCAGCGTATATCCGTCAGGCGCCGCGTTGACGACCGACTCGGTGCCGATGTTGCCGCCGGCGCCGGTGCGGTTCTCGACCACGAAGGATTGCCCGAGCCTGTCGGCGAGCCACTGACCGATCAGACGCGCGGTGATATCGACCCCGCCGCCGGCGGCAAAGCCGGCAACGATACGCACCGGCCGCGTCGGATATTCCTGCGCCGCGGCGAAATGCGGCAAGGCCGGCGCGGCGATCGCGGCACCGGCGAGCTGTGAGGAATTTACGGCGGTGAAGTTTCATGGCGTGCCCCCTGATGTCCAATTCCAAACGGCAGCCCGCTCAGGCGACTGCCAGCGTCGGAATGTTCTTGATCTTCTCGCCAAGCTCTTGCTGCGCCTGATGCAAGTCATACCGCTTTTGCAGATTGAGCGAGAGATCGGGCCCGTCCCCGCACAGTTTTCCAAGCCGCAAAGCCATCACCGGCGTGACTGGCTGCTTTTCCTTCAGCACATCATAAAGCGTCTGACGTGAAACGCCGAGCAATTCCATTCGCGTCCACCCTCCCCCTCCAGGGGAGGGTAAGTAGGATTGCGCTGCCCGCCGCTCCCTACCTCTCCCGGAACGCCCGCATCAGCTGGTCGCTCAGCGGCTTGATCAGATAGGACAGCATGGTGCGGTCGCCGGTCTGCACGAAGGCTTCGACCGGCATGCCGGGAATCAGCTTGACCTCGCCGAGCCGCGCGACTTCCTCCGGCGGCATCGAAACGCGGATGGTGTAATAGCTTTGCCCGGTGCGCTGGTCGGTGGTGACGTCGGGCGAGACCCGGGTGACGACGCCGTTCAATTCCGGCGTGGTGCGCTGGTTGAAGGCCGACAGCCGCAGCAGCGTCTTCTGGCCGATCTGCAACTTGTCGATATCCTGCGGATTGACCTTGGCCTCGACCGAGAGGTCGTCGGCTCTGCGGCACGATCATCATGATGGCGTCGCCGGCGGTGATCACGCCGCCGACGGTATGAACCGTCGACTGCAGCACCATGCCGTCCTGCGGCGCGCGGATGTCGATCCGCCGCAACTGGTCTTCGGCGGTGACCTTGCGCTCGACGAATTCGCCGATCTTGTCGTTGGTCTCGCGCAGATCCTTGGAGACTTCGCTGACCAGATCCTTGTCGACCTGGATGATCTGCAATTCGGTCTCGGTGATCTTGCCCTTGGCCTGCGCCCGCGAGGCGATGATACTGCGCCGCGCTCGCCGGCCAGCCGCGCCGGGTCGCGCTCCAGCATCGTCAGCCGCGAAATCTGCACCAGATGCTGGTCGTAGAGCGAGCGAACGCCGACCAGTTCCTTTTCCACCAGCGCGATTTCCTGGTCCTTGGCCTTCTCCTGCGCGGTCAGGCCGGCGATCTCCTCGTTCAGCTGCGCGACGCGCTCGCGCAACTGCGCCTTTTGTCCGGCCCGCCCGGTGGTGCGCACCTCGAACAGCTTGCCCTCGCTCGCCATCACGTTCTTGACGTCGGGATCGTCGGCGCGGTCGAGCAGCATCGGCGGGAAAGGTGATCTTGTCGAGGCCCTGCTGCTCGGCCTCCAGCCGCGCCGCCCGCGCCCACAAGCCGTCGAGAGCTCTTGGTGACGATGGCAAGGCTCGCCTTGGTGACGGTGTCGTCGAGCCGCACCACGATGTCGCCGGCCTTGACCACGATCGCCGTCGCGCGCGCGCACTTCGCCGACCACGCCGCCGGTCGGATGCTGCACTTTCTTGACGTTGGAATCGACGACGATCGGCGCCCGGCGCGATCAACGCGCCCGAGATCTGCGCCGTCGAAGCCCAGCCGCCGAGCCCGCCGGCCAGCACCACGACGACCGCGAGCCCGATGATCAGATGCAGCCGGATCGAGGCGCTGCGCGCTGCGGCCTTTTGCCTCGCTCATGATTTGGCAACTCCCGCCGTCGGAGACGATCTTGATCGGCGACGGCGGCGCGACCCGCTGCTGCAGCACCTGGCCCAGAACGGTTTCCTTGGGGCCGAAGGCCTGCATGGCGGCCGTCCTTCAGGACCAGCAGCATGATCGACCGCCTCGATCCCGATCGGCCGGTGCGCGACCACCACCACGATGGCGCCGCGCTCGCGCGCGGCGCGAACCGCCCGTGTCAGCGCCTCGTCGCCCTCGGTATCGAGATTGGAATTCGGCTCGTCCAGCACGATCAGGAACGGATCGCCGTACAGCGCCCGCGCCAGCGCCACGCGCTGCGCCTGGCCGGCCGAAAGCGCGGTGCCCTGCTCGCCGATCTGGGTGTCGTAGCCGTCGCGCATCTTGATGATCATCTCGTGGACGCCGGCTTCCTTGGCGGCCGCGATGATGCCCTCGGAGCTGGCGTCGGGATCGAAACGGCAGATATTCTGGGCGACGCGTGCCTGCGAACAGTTCGACGTCCTGCGGCAGATAGCCGATGTGGCGGCCGAGCACGTCGGACGACCATTGATCGAGCGCGGCGCCATCGAGCCGCACCTTGCCGCGGAACGGCTGCCAGACCCCGACCAGCGCGCGCACCAGCGAGGACTTGCCCGATCCGCTCGGCCCGATCACGCCCAGTCCGTTGCCGGCTTCGAGCGCGAAGGTCACGTCCTGGACGATGACCTTCTGATCGCCCGGCGGCACGATGCTGACGCCCTCGACCGACAGGCGCTTCGACGGGTTCTGCAGCAGGGTCGGCATCGATTGCGCCGGCACCTGTTCGAGCAGCCGGTTGAGGCGGTGCCAGCTCTGGCGCGCGGCGACGAAACCTTTCCAGTGCGCGATCGCCAGATCGACCGGCGCCAGCGCCCGCGCGCTGAGGATCGAGCCCGCGATGATGACGCCGGCGGTGGCTTCCTGGTTGATCACGAGATAGGCGCCGACCGCGAGCACCGCCGACTGCAGCATCATGCGCATGACCTTGGCGATGGCGCCGAGACCGCCGGCGACGTCGCTGGCGCGCTGATTGCCCTCCAGATATTTCTCGTTGGCCTCGCTCCAGCGCTTGGTCAGGCGTCCGGACATGCCCATCGCGACCAGCACTTCGGCGTTGCGCCGGCTGGTGGCGGCGAGATCGTTGCGGCGCGCCGCCAGCCCCGTCGCCTCGCGCGCCGGCGCGCGCGACATGAATTCGGTGACGACGGTGAGGATGACCAGGATGATCGCGCCGACCAGCGCCGTCAGGCCGATCATGACATGGAACGCGAAGCAGATCGCCAGATAGAACGGCAGCCACGGCAGATCGAAGAACGCGCCCGGCCCCATGCTGGAGAGGAACGAGCGGACATTGTCGAGATCGCGCAGCGGCTGCAGGCCCTCATTGCGTCCGCCCACCATCAGCGGCAGCCGCACCACGGTTTCGAACACCCGGGCGTTGAGCGCTTCGTCGAGCGCGGTTCCGATCCGCACCAGGATTCGTCCCGCGGATCAGGTCGAGAATGCCCTGGGCGATGTACAAGCCGCCGGCGAGAATCACGAGGCCGACCAGGGTCGGCACGCTCCGGCTCGGCAGCACCCGGTCGTAGACCTCCAGCATGAAGATCGAGCCGGTCAGATACAGCAGGTTGATCATGCAGCTCATGGCGCCGACGCCAATGAACGCGCTGCGGCAGGCGCGCAACGCGTCACCGAGTTCGGAACGCCGGACACCGGGAGCGGCTGCCATCAATCCTGATCTCTCCAAAGGGATGCGGTGTAATGCTCCCAGTCTTACCGATGTTTACGGCGATCGTCCATTTAAGTCGTCGCGTTAACCTAAACGCGGACAGCGTCGCCGGAGCACTGGAGCGGACCAAACGAGGGCGAAAAGGCTGGTTATGACAGGGTTTCGGCGCTACCGCGGAACCTAACAGCTCGGCATCACTTGAGCTGGCACCTTATACACCACTACAGGAGATATCATGATCCGCCGTTTTATCGGAACCGCCGCCATTGTCGCCACCCTCGCGCTTCCCACGCTGGCCCAGGCCCAGGGCGTCCCCGGCGGGATTGAGCGCGGCTCAAGGGATGGCGAACGCGCCGCCGGTCCGGTCGGCGCCGTGGTCGGCGGCGTCATTGGCGGCGTGGTCGGTGGCGTCACCGGCGTCCTCGGCATCGACGAGCGTCCCCGCTTTCACAGCTACGTGGTCGAGCAGCACCGCCCGTCCTACCAGTATCGCGAGGACGTCCGGGTCGGCGCCGTGCTGCCGGAAGAAGGCGTCACCTATTACGACGTGCCGCAGGAATACGGCGTCCGCGACTACCGCTACACCGTCGTGAACGGCCGCACGGTGCTGGTCGAGCCGCGCACCCGCCGGATCGTCGAGATCGTCGAATAAGCGACTGCAGCATTGAGTACGTGAAGGGGGCCGTCCGTCGCGGATGGCCCCTTTTCTTGTGGCAGCGTCGCCGCTCAGAACCGGCCGCCGGTTCGAACCAGCCGCACGATCAGCAACAGCATGATGGCGCCGATCGCCGAATAGATGATCTCCGACAACAGGCCGGTGCCGAGATGAATGCCGAGCTTCGGAAACAGCAGACTGGCGATCAGCGCGCCGGCGATGCCGACCAGGATGTCGCCGATGATGCCAAAGCCGGTGCCGCGCACGATCTTGCCGGCCAGCCAGCCCGCAACCAGGCCGACGAACAAAATAACCAGAATGCTTTCGTTGGAGATCACCATGGAATTCCCCCTGTTGGCGCGCGCCATTGCTGCGCGCTGGTCTTGAACCTAGCCGATAATTGCCTGACGTGACGACTCCAATCTGCCCGGTCAGCTGGGTCAGTCGCGTCGCCGTGCAAACGTCTTGCGACGAGAACATGAAACTTTCGCCCGTCATCGGCGTTATGCAGGCATGACACAACCCGATATCTGGTACGTGGCCTTTGGGCCGGGACAAGACGGTGAAGACCGACGACAGCGCCGACGGCGCGGTCCGCTCGACCCGCACGTTCAAGTCGGAAGTCGACGCCAAACTGTTCGCCATGCAGATCCTGGCGAAGGGCTGGTCGGCCAGCGCCGGCACGCTCAACCCGCATCAGCCCAAACAGGTGGTCGGCGCCTCCCAGATCGAGCGCTGGGCCGACCCGGGCGGCGGCTAGCCGTGCGTACCGATCAGGTCGCGGCACGCCGGCTCAACGGCGTTCGGCCAGGATGCACCGGGCGATCCGGTCCGCCCCACCTGCACATTGGGCGGCAACGCTTCGACGCAGCGCGGCTCGGCAAACCCGCAGCGCGGCGCGAACGAGCAACTGCTCGGCGCCTGGTCGAGCGAGGGCGGCGTGCCCGGAATGGTTTCCAGCCGCTGGCCGCGCTTGGCGCCGTGGACCGTCGAGGCCAGCAGCCCGCGCGCATAAGGGTGGATCGGCGAGCGCACGATCTGGCTCAGCGTGCCCTGCTCGACGATCTGGCCGGCATACATCACCGCCACGCGGTCGCAGATTTCGATCGCGACCCCGATGTCGTGGGTGACGAAAATGACCGACATGCCGAACTCGCGCTGCAACTCGCGCAGCAGCAGCAGGATCTGGATCTGCACGGTGGCGTCGAGCGCGGTGGTCGGCTCGTCGGCGAGCAGGATCTTCGGCTTGCAGGCCAGCGCCAGCGCGATCATCGCGCGCTGCCGCATGCCGCCGGACATCTCGTGCGGATAGGCATCGAGCCGGCGTTTGGCGGAGGGAATCCGCACCACTTCCAGCATTTCCAGCGCGCGCGCCGTCGCCTCGGCCTGGCTCTTGCCCTCGTGCCGCATCACGCTTTCGGCGATCTGCTGGCCGATGGTGTAGACCGGATCGAGCGCCAGCGCCGGCTCCTGAAAGATCATCGAGACGGTCTGGCCGCGAAACGCCGACAGCTCTTCGTCGTCGAGCGCCAGCACGTCGCGCCCCAGCACCTTGACGCTTGCCCGAGATCTGCGTGCGCTTCTTCGGCAACAGCCGCATCAGCGCCCGCAAGGTGACGCTCTTGCCCGAACCGGACTCGCCGAGCAGGCCGAGCACCTCGCCTTCGCCCAGCGACCAGGCTGAGATCGTTGACGGCATGCACGGTGCGCTCGCCGGTAAAGCGAATGTTGAGGTTCTGGATTTCGACGAGATTGGTCATGCGGCCTTCGGCACCCGGTCGTGGAAATCGGTGGCGCGCTGGAATGCCGCACCGATCCGCAACAACATCGCCTCATCGAACGATCGGCCGATCAGTTGCATGCCGACCGGAAGCCCGCTGTCGGTGAAACCGGAGGGAATCGAAAGCGACGGCAAACCGAGATAATTGATCGGCCGGGTAAAGCGCGTCAGCCGCTGGATCACCGCTTCGGCGTCGGGGCTGTTGCCGACGTCGCTCTCGGCGATGGTCGGCGCGGCACCGGCGCCACCGGCGCGATCACGGCATCGACGCCGGCGACCGCGGCATTGTGCGCGGCCAGCGCCGGACCGCGCCAGCGCATCGCTTCGAGATAGGACACCGCCGGGAATCGCCAGCGCCGTTCTGCAGCCGCATCAGCACCTGCGGGCCGTAATCCTGCGGCCGTTCGATCATCCATCGCTTGTGGAAGGCGGCGGCCTCGACGGCGAGCACGAACTGGCAGGCCGCGGTGAGCTGGCGCTGGTCCGGCAATTCGACCTGAACGATATTCGGCGCCCTCGCGCTTGAGCACCGCGACGGTTTCGTCGAGCACGCGCGCCACCTCAGGCATCGAGATCGTCGACATAGAACGCGGTGGGCACGCCGATGGTCAGGCCTTTGATCGACTGCCGCGTCGCCGCCATGTAATCCGGCACCGGCCCGCGCGATCGCGGTCGGATCTTCCGGGATCGGCGCCGGCCATCAGGCCGAGCAGCAGGGCGCAATCCTCTGACGTGCGCGCCAGCGGCCCGACGGTATCGAGCGACTGCGACAACGGCATCGCGCCGGCGCGGCTGATCCGGCCCGACCGTGGTCTTCAATCCGGTGACGCCGCAGAAATGCGCCGGCATCCGGATCGAGCCGCCGGTGTCCGAACCCAGCGCCGCAAAGGTCAGCCGTGCCGCGACCGCCGAGCCCGATCCCGACGACGAGCCGCCGGTGATATGATCGACATTCCAGGGATTATGCACCGCGCCGTAATGCGCGTTGTGGCCGGTCGGCCCATAGGCGAATTCCACCATCTGCAGCGAGCCGAGCCGAATCGTGCCGGCATCCTTCAGGCGCTGCAGCGCCGTCGAGGTCGTGGTGGCGACGAAATCGCGGCGGATTTTCGAGCCGCAGGTGACGACCTTGCCGGCGTCGTAATACATGTCCTTGTGCGCCAGCGGCACGCCATGCAGCGCGCCGCTTGGTTTGCCTTTGGCCAGCGCGGCGTCGGCGGCATCGGCGGCCTTGAGCGCCGCTTCGGCTTCGATCGCCATGAAGGCGTTGAGGCGCGGCTGCCATTGGCTGATCCGGTCGAGGCAGGATTTTGTCACTTCGCGCGAAGAGACCGCTTCTCCGCGATCGCCTTTGCGACCGCGGTCAGCGACATCAAGGCGGGTTCGGTGCTCATTTCGACACCTTTGCCGGCTTGCACGAGCAGAAAGCTCGCGGGCTCCAGATCGAACGGCAGCGTGCCGGCAACCGGCGCAAAGCCTTCGAAGGCCGGGCCGATGGAATTGGCGATGCGTGTCGCGACGTCGGCGCTGACGGCCAGGCCGGCGACATTGGCCATCGCACTGATCTCTTTCGCTGTGGGTTTTGTCATGCGGCTTGCTCTTTATTACGCATACATTTCGAAAAATCGTGCCACTTTCGGATCATGCGTGTGCCGGTGCGCGGCTGTGGCCTGACCCCGGGATGGCCATGTAGCACGCCGCTTCATGGCCCATTGTATCGAGTGCGGTGAGTTTTGGTGTGGCATTTGCGCAGAGCGGCTCCGCGAAAGGACAGCGGGTGTGAAACCGGCAGCCCGGCGGCGGATCGATCGGATTGGGCGGATCGCCCGAGATCGGCGGCGTTTCGGTGCGGTTGTCGGGATCGGAGGACGGCATCGCCGCCAGCAGCGCCCTGGTGTAGGGATGCGCCGGCGCGTCCCACACCCGGTCGACCGGGCCGAGTTCGACCACCTCGCCGAGATACATCACCAGCACGCGGTCGGAGATGTAGCGCACCACGTTGAGATCGTGGCTGATGAACAGATAGGTCAGCCCGAACTCGCGCTTGAGGTCGACCAGCAGATTGAGCACCTGCGCCTCGACCGACTTGTCGAGCGCCGACACCGCCTCGTCCAGGATCACCAGCCGCGGCGACAGCGCCAGCGCACGGGCGATATTGACGCGCTGGCGCTGGCCGCCGGAAATCTCGTGCGGATAGCGGTTGGCGAAATTTTCCGGCCGCAAACCCACCTTGCCGAGCAGTTCGCGCGCCAGCGCGCGCGACGCCTCGTCGGCCATGCCGTGCACCTTGGGGCCGAAGGCGATCGATTCCTCGATGGTGAGGCGCGGATTGAGCGAGGCGTAGCTGTCCTGGAACACCATCTGCATGCAGCGGCGCAGCTCGCGCAGCGACAGCGCGCGGCCCGACCTGCATGCCGTCATAGACGATATCGCCGGCATCGCGCTTCATCAGATGCATCAACAGCCGCGCGGTGGTCGACTTGCCGCAGCCGGATTCGCCGACGATCCCGACGGTTTCGCCCTTGGCGATCGAGAACGAGACGTCGTCGACCGCGCGCACCGTCTTGCGCTTGGCAAACAGCTCGCCGCGCACCGGGAAATGCTTGGTCAGCCCGCTGACCTGCAGCAGCGGCTGCGCGGCGCCGCCGCGGTCTTCGATCGGCTCGAGCAGTTCGACGTGGACTGGGCTGATCTCGTTCATGGCATCAGTTCCGGATGTCCATGGCGCTGCGCATGCCGTCGCTGAGCAGGTTGAAGCAGATCGACACCGCAAAGATCATCGCGCCGGGCAAGGCCGCCACCCATGGATTGACGTAGATCGCGGTGCGCAGCGTGTTGAGCATCAACCCCCATTCCGGCTCCGGCGGTTTGGTGCCGAGGCCGAGGAACGACAGGCCGGCGGCGAGAATCATCGACACCGAGATCAGGCCGGTGGCATAGACGAAGATCGGTCCCAGCACATTGCCCAGCATGTGCACCCGCATGATGGTGAAGGCGCCGGCGCCGGAGGCGCGCGCGGCCTCGACGAAATCCATGTTGCGCACGCCCGTCGTGACGCTCTCGGCGACGCGGGTGATCTGAGGGATGAACACGATGGTCAGCGAGACGATCGAGTTGATGATGCCGGCGCCCAGCGCGCCGGAGATCGCGATCGCCAGCAATACCGAGGGAAAGGCGTAGAACACGTCGATGGTGCGCATGATCGCGGTATTGATCCTGCCGCCGACATAGCCGGCGATGAGGCCGAGCGAGGTTCCGATCACGAAGGCGAGAATGACCGGCAAGATGCCGACCAGCAGCGACAGCCGCCCGCCATAGATCAGGCGCGCCAGCATGTCGCGGCCGAGTTCGTCGGTGCCGAGCGGATAGTTCGGCGTGCCGATATGGCGGAGCCGGCGGATCATCGAGCCCTGATAGGGATCGGCGAGCCCGAGCCACGGCGCGCATCACCGCGGACAGGAAAATCAGCGCCAGGATAAACGCGCAGACCATGCTGACCTTGTCGCGCGCGATGCGGCGGCCGACCGTGGTCCAGTAGCCGCGCGCCTTGGTGGCGGGTGCGGCCTGCAGGGCGGTGTCTGTCATCGCGCTCATCGTGCGATCCTTGGACGTGCGATCCTTGGGCGGATACTCACCGGCTCAGCTCCGCTTGATGCGCGGATCGATCGCGGCCTGCGCGATATCGACCATCAGATTGAGGAACACGAAGAACAGCGCCAGCACCAGGATGGTGCCCTGCAGCAGCGGCAGATCGCGCTGGAAAATCGCGGAATTGAGCAGCAGCCCCGAGCCCGGCCACGAGAACACGGTTTCGATCAGGATCGAGCCGCCGAGCATGTAGCCGAGTTGCAGCCCCATCACCGCCATCGCGGTCGGTGCGGCGTTCTTGATGACGTGGCGGAACACATGGGTCTCGCGCAGGCCCTTGGCGCGCAGCGCCTCGACGAAATCCTGGCTCAAGAATATCGCCGGTCAGCGCCCGCACGGTGCGGGTGACGATGCCCATCGGAATCACCGACGTGGTGATCGCGGGCAGGATCAGATAGCGGATGTGCTCCCAGTCCCAGCCCCAGGCGCCGGAGCCGCCGGGGCCGGCGCCGACCGCCGGCAGCCAGTTGAGCTGCACCGAGAAGATGATCACCAGCACCATGCCGAGCCAGTAATGCGGCACCGAGACGCCGGCGATCGCGATCGAGGTCGCGACCTTGTCGATCCAGGTGTCGCGGAAATAGCCGGCGATCAGGCCGAAGAACAATCCGAGCGTAAAGCCGATCATCGCCGCCGCGATCGCCAGCGTCACGGTGTTGCCGACCGCGCGCATGCACTTCCGACAGCACCGGGCGCCCGGTGGCGATGGAATGGCCGAGATCGCCATGGACCGCCTTCCACAGCCACAGTCCGAACTGCACCGGCAGCGGACGGTCGAAGCCGTAGGCGATGCGCATTTGCGCCGCCAGTTCCTGCGACGCGTCGGCCGGCAGAACCGCCACCAGCGGATCGCCGGGCGTGATGTGCACCAGCAGAAAGCACACCAGCGCCACGCTGATGACGATCGGGATCACATAGACGATGCGGCGGGCGAGATAGACGAGCACGGATTACCTTGTCGTTGTCACTTCTACCCTCGCGTGCGAACGTGGCCGCGGCATCAGCCGTGCTGGAGGAGGGGTCGCTTGCGGTCGATAGGCCGCGAGCCATCACACGTCTTGTCGCAGCTAGCACGGCGTCGATCCACCCTCTCCCACAAGGGGAGAGGGAGAAGAACGTCTCGCCTGTCGATTACGGCGTCATGGTGATCGGCGAGAAGTCGACGAACCAGCTCTTGGGCTGCACGAAGCCCTTGATCTTCGGGCTCATCGCCCGCGGCGCGACGTCGTGGGCGACATAGAGGAACGCCGCGTCGTCGACCGAAGCCGCGTGCAGTTCGGCCAGCGCCGTGTCGCGCGCCGCCGGATCGAAGGTCTGGCGCGCCTTGGTCACCAGTTCATCGAATTTCGGGATTGTTGATAAAGCCCCAATTGTTCGACACCGGCGGCGCCATCGACGACTGCAGGAAGCGCACCAGCGCGAAGAACGGATCCATCGCCGCATAGGTGACGTTGGTGGCGTTGGCGCCGTTGGCGGAGGGATCCTTGGCGCCGCGGCGCCAGTTGGTGAACAGCGTATTCCATTCGATGACGTCGAGCTGCACGTCGAAATAGCATTCGGCCAGCGCCTGCTGCAGATACTCGTTCATCGGCAGCGGCAGCATCTGGCCGGAGCCGGACGCCGAGGTCTGGGTCTTGACCGACAATTTCTTGTTCGGGCCGAAGCCGGCTTCCTGCATCAGCTTCTGCGCGGCCGGCTTGTCGTACTTGATCTGGAAGGTCGGCTTGCCGCGCCAGGGATGACCGGGCTCGAAGGTGCCGGTGGCCGGCACCATCAGGCCGGCGAGCAGGCCGTCCTTCAGGCCTTCGCGGTCGATGCAGAGATTGGCCGCCTTGCGAACCCGAATGTCGTTCCACGGCGAGCCTTCGACGCGCGAGAACTGCCACGGCCAGACATGCGGCTACTCGTTCGGCTTGAGATACGAAGCCGCGCTGCTTGATTTCCGTGACCGCATCCGGCGCCGGCGCCTCGATCCAGTCGACCTGGCCGGAGAGCAAGGCCGCGGTGCGGGCATTGGCCTCGGGCATCGGCAGCAGCAGCATCTTGTCGACCTTGGGAACGCGCGCCTTGTCCCAGTAATTTGTCGTTCTTGACGAGTTCGAGCCGCTCGCGCGGCGTGAAGGCTCGACATCTTCCACGGGCCGGTGCCGGAGGCTTCGCTTCGCGAACGCGGCCCAGGCGGCCTGCGATTTCGCCTTGGCGTCGGCGCCTTCGGCGGTCGTCGAACAGCTTCTGCCATTTCGAGGGGCTCGCCATGAACAAATTGGTGAGGTTGATCGGCAGGAAGCTGTCCGGCTCCTTGGTGGTCAATTCCACCGTCAGGTCGTCGACCTTGCGGGCCGAAGCCAGCGTCGGCATGCGCGAGGCGGTGACGCCGACCTGGCTCGGATCGAATTGCGGCGCATCCTGCTTGAGCACCTTCTCGACATTCCAGACCACGGCGTCGGCATTGAACGGCGAGCCGTCATGGAAGGTGACGCCGGGGCGAAGCTTGAAGGTCCACTTCTTCTTGTCGGCATCGTCGACCTTCCATTCGGTCGCAAGGCCGGGAATCACCACGCTCGCCTTGTCGGCGGAGGAGAGGTCCCACATCGTCAGCCCGTCATACATGGTCAGGCCGGTGAAACGGTTGCCCTCAAAGCCCTGATCGGGCTGTCCCTTGGTGCGCGGAATATCGGCCGCGGTCATGCCGATGCGCAGGATGGTCTCGGCGGAGGCGATCTGCGGCAGTGCCGGCAACGGAGCCCATCGCCAGCATCACAAGCGCCGCCGTAACCCGGCTTTTTCCAGTTTTTTCGATACGCATCCCAAGATTTCCTTCTTGCTTCAGGTGACTATTTCTTATGCAAATCTTATGCAACGGCTGTGCCAAGGGAAGCCATTCCGCGACCTGTTGTTATCGCCCGCACAACTCCTTGTGGGCGCGTATGCAGAAAAGGCGAAATGCCTAGTCTGGCATCAAGCTTGCAAGTTCGGCTCCAACTACCCCCTCACAGGAGCCTAGTTCATGCGCACCCGAAATTCGATGCTTCTTGCAGCCGCGGCCTGCGTCATAGCCGCCGCCCTGCCCGCCGTTTCGGCGCAGGCCGAGACCGTGGTGCGCTACGGCATTTCGATGGCCGATATTCCGCTGACCACGGGCCAGCCGGACCGCGGCGCCGGCGCCTATCAGTTCACCGCCTATACGATCTACGATCCGCTGGTGGCCTGGGAAATGGACGTGTCGGACCGGCCCGGCAAACTGGTGCCCGGGCTTGCCACCGAATGGAAGGTCGACGAGGCCGACAAGACCAAATGGCGCTTTACGCTTGCGCAAGGGCGTCAAATTTCACGACGGCAGCGACTTCAACGCCGATGCGGTGATCTGGAATCTCGACAAGGTGCTGAACGACAAGGCGCCGCAATTCGACAAGCGCCAGAGCGCGCAGGTGAAGACCCGCCTGCCCTCGGTCGCGAGCTACGCCAAGATCGACGACTCCACCGTCGAGATCACCACCAAGACCGTCGACTCGTTCTTCCCCTATCAGATGCTGTGGTTCCTGGTTTCCAGCCCCGCGCAATACGAAAAGCTCGGCAAGGACTGGGACAAATTCGCCAGCCAGCCGTCGGGCACCGGCCCGTTCAAGCTGACCAAGCTGGTGCCGCGCGAACTGGCCGAACTGACCAAGAACGCCGACTACTGGGACAAGAAGCGGATTCCGAAAGTCGACAAGCTGATCCTGATCCCGATGCCGGAAGCGCTGACGCGCACCAACGCGCTGCTGGCCGGCCAGGTCGACCTGATCGAGACGCCGGCGCCCGACGCGGTGCCGCAGCTCAAATCGGCCGGCATGCGGATCGTCGACAACGTCACCCCGCATGTCTGGAATTATCACCTCAGCGTGCTGCCGGGCTCGCCCTGGACCGACATCCGGCTGCGCAAGGCGCTCAATCTCGCGATCGACCGCGACGCCGTGGTCGGCCTGATGAACGGCCTCGCCAAACCCGCCAAGGGCCAGGTCGATCCGTCGAGCCCGTGGTTCGGCAAGCCGACGCTTCGAATCAAATACGATCTCGGCGGCGGCCAAGAAGCTGGTCGAGGAAGCCGGCTATTCGAAGGAAAAGCCGCTGAAGACCACCTTCGTCATCGCGCAAGGCGGCACCGGGCAGATGCTGTCGCTGCCGATGAACGAATTCCTGCAGCAGAGTTTCAAGGAAATCGGCATCGACATCGACTTCAAGGTGGTCGAGCTCGAGACGCTCTATACGGCCTGGCGCAAGGGCGCGGCCGACGAGATGAACGCCGGCATCACCTCCAACAACATCGCCTATGTCACCTCGGATCCGCTCTACGCCATCGTGCGCTTCTTCCATTCCGGCCAGATCGCGCCGGTCGGCGTCAACTGGGGCGGCTACAAGAACCCGAAGGTCGACGCGCTGATCAACGAGGCCAAGCAGACCTTCGATACCGCCAAGCAGGACGAATTGCTGGCGCAGGCGCATGCGCTGATCGTCGACGACGCGGTGCTGGTGTGGGTGGTGCACGACACCAACCCGCATGCGCTGTCGCCGAAGGTGAAGAAATTCGTGCAGGCGCAGCACTGGTTCCAGGATCTGACGCAGATCGGGGTGGAGTAGAAGCGCGATAACGCGTCATTGCAACGGCGCCCTTGACGCCGAGCGAATGCGCATCCGACTGTCGGCAACGACTTGTCATCTTCGAAGCACGATGGATGCGCTGGGTCACAGCCCGCGGCATGACGCGTTAGCGCTCACTTCGTCAGCAGCGCGAAGGCGCCGTTCCAGTCTTCCGGCGGCGGGTTTTTCTGGTAGCCGCGGATTCGCGCCTCGTACAGATTGTACAGCATATTCCAGCGAATGGGCCTCGTCGGTGCGTGCGGCCGCGCTCGATCGCCGCCAGCGCGTCGTCCCAATCGCGGCTGCGATAGCACGCCAGCATCTCGATGGTGAGGTTGCGCAGGCGCTGGAAGCGGCCGGACTGCGCGATGTCTTCGCGCCCGGCGATGGCGTAGATCACCTCGGGCTCCTTCTTGCCCTTGACCATGATGAAATCGAGTTCGAGGATCGCGAACTTCTCCTTGACCGCCATCGCGGTCTTGGAGCCGATGATGATCGGAAAGCCGTATTCCTTGGATTGCCCTTCCAGCCGCGACGCCAGATTGACGCTGTCACCCAGCACCGAATAGTCGAAGCGCAGGTTGGATCCCATATTGCCGACGACGCAGGTGCCGGTATTCAGGCCGACGCCGACATTGATCGGAATATAGGTGTGCCCGCCGTCCTCGGCCTCGATCTCGCGTTCCTGGTTGAGCTCGTCGATCCGCTCCAGCATGTCGAGCGCGGCCTCGCAGGCATTGAGCTGATGCTCCTTGTCGTCGAGCGGCGCATTCCAGAACGCCATGATGGCGTCGCCCATGTATTTGTCGATGGTGCCCTTGCGATCGAGGATGGCGTTGGTCAGCGGCGTCAGGAAGCGGTTCATCAGCGCGGTCAGCCCTTGCGGATCGTGCTTGTAGGATTCCGAGATGGTGGTGAAGCCCCTGACGTCGGAGAACATGATGGTCATTTCGCGCTCTTCGCCGCCGAGCTGGAGCTTTTCCGGCGACTGCGCCAGCTGCTCGATCAGCGCCGGCGACATGTACTGGCCGAAGGCCGAGCGGATCTGCCGCCGCTGCTTCTGCTCCCTGACGAAGCTGGTGAAGATCAAGGTGAGATAGATCGACGTGGTCGACAGCAGCGGATAGGTGAAATCGATCAGCAGCCGGTGCTGGGTGTAGAAATACCAGGAGGTTCCGATCAGCAGCGTCGCAAACACGGCACCGACCGCAACGAGGCGGACCGGCCCGAGCATCGGCGCAAACGCGATGACCAGAATGCCGAGGACGAGAGCGGCGAAAAATTCGGCGGCAATGCCGTAAGTGGGCTGCGACAGCACCGTTCGCGACAATACGCTTTCGAGCACCTGGGCGTGAATTTCGACGCCAGGCATCACCGGATCGACCGGCGTGGTCTTGACGTCGAGAAGCCCGACCGCCGAGGTCCCCACCAGCACCAGCTTTTGCGCGATCTTCTCCGGCGGGACGCGGCCTTCGAGCACGTCGAGCGCCGAAACATAGATCGACGGATCGCGGCGCGCGAAATGCACCCAGACCTGGCCGTTGCGATCGGTCGGAATTTCGAAGCCCCGGACGCCGACGCTCTGCAGGCCGGCCTTTTCGGTCTTGATCAGGATCGTGCCGGAGCCGGAGGCGACCCGCAGCATTTCGAAACTCAGGGACGGCATGGTCGCGCCCTGCGCCAGCATGATCATCGGCACCCGCCGCACGATGCCGTCGCGCTCGGTCTTGATCGTGAACAGGCCACGCCCTGCGGCCGCCGCCTCCAGCACCGGGACGTTGCGCAGCAGGCCCGGAAAATCGAGCAGGAACTGCTGCGGCTCCTCGCCGCGCATGGCGAGCCCCGTCACCGGCAACGATTTGTCGAATTCGGTGAGGACATAGGGAAACCCGGACTCGCCCAGCACCACGCGCGAGCGCCTGATGGCATCGGCCAGAATCTGATCGTTGCTCGGCAGCGCGCGCAGCTTGGCCCGGGTTTCCTCGTCGAGATTGCGGATGGTGTCGGCCGCGACGGCCGGATTGAGCCGGTCGGGCTCGGCGAACACAATGTCGAAAGCGATCACGACGGCGCCGAGCGCGGTGAGCTTGTCGACCAGATCCGCGATCCGCGTCCGCGGCCACGGCCACTGGCCGAATTTCGCCAGGCTCTTTTCGTCGATATCGATGATGGTGACCGGCCTTGCGGTCTTCACCCGGGGCTCGATGATCTGGAAGGCATCGAAGGTCCGGAGCCGGAGCTCCTCGACCGCAAAGGGATCGGCGATGCGCAAGGCCGCGAATCCGATCAGGAGCGCCAGGCACACCAGCCGCGCCACCCCGAACCGTCGCATGAACCACCGACGTAGTACCCTCAGCCGCTTCATATGGCCTGAGTAACACAGTCGGGGATTGCGGCACCAGACGCCGTCGTTCGTCATGCCCGGGCTTGTCCCGGGCATCAGTCACAGCATCGAGAAAGTCGTCGATGGCCGGGCATAGTCGAGCAAGCGACGTCGTCTTTGGACGGCTATGCCCGGCCATTACGAGAGAACGCCGCGAGCCGGAGTTACGATGTCCAAGGTCATCAGCGGAAAGCTTGCGCAAGCACCTGGCCGTCACGAGCCGATCCGGGCGCTGCTCCGGGCCGGCCGGAACGACGAGGCCATCGTCCAGCTGTGCGCCATCGTCGTCACCGACCCCGTGCGATCTCGTGGCCAAAGAATTGCTGTTCGACGCGTTTTTCCAGAAGCGCGAATGGGCGGCAGCCCTTGCGCTGGCCGAAGAACTGGTCGGGCGCCGGCCGGATATCGCCCGCTTCCAGAAGGCCCGGATCGCGACGCTTTCGAACATGAAACGCTACGACGAGACGATCGCGCAGGCCTCGCAATATATCGACCGATCACGGCGAAGACCTCACCATCCTCGACACCCTCAAGGTGGCGAATTTCTACAGCGGCCACACCAAAGAGGCGATCCGCCATGGCCAGCGCGCGCTCGACCTGCGCGACGCCGAGGCCTGCCGGACGCCGCCGCCCTTCACCCTGACAGAGCCGGCGGGTCCGCCTTCCGGGCGAAAGGTCATTTCATTTTCGCTGTGGGGGACCGCACACTTCTACAGCTACGGCGCCATGATCAACCTGGTGCTGAGCCGCACCGTCTATCCCGACTGGACCTGCCGGTTCTACGTCGACGCCGACAGCGCCGAAGGCCTGCGTCGCCTTCCTGCGCGACAACGGCGCCGAGCTGCGCAACATCGAGGACGAATATCCCGGCGTCGGCCTGTTCCAGCGCTTTCTGGTGATGAACGATCCGAGCGTCGGACGTTTCCTGGTGCGCGATTGCGATGCGCGGCTATCCGTCGCGGAAGCCGATCTGGTCCGGCAATGGATCGACAGCGGCTATCCCTTTCACGTCATGCGCGATCACGTCCTGCACAATGAACTGATGATGGGCGGCACCTGGGCCGGACGCACCGATTGCGGCATCGACATCGTCGAATTGATGCGGCGCTATTTCACCAAGGGGCCGACCGCGAAATACGGCCACGACCAGCGCATGCTCGGCCTGATGCTGTGGCCGCTGATCCGCAGCCGCTGCCTGGTTCACGACCAGTACTACCGCCTGGACGGCGTGAACACCCTGCCGCTGCCCGAACGGAAAGACCATTTCGGCGCCGGCCACCAGAACATCGAGGCCGTGCTGGCGGAGGTCGAGCGAATGGGGATTCCGCGGCTGCCGTAGGCCGCGGGCGCGATGCTAGGCGGAATTGCCGGGTGGAGAATAAAATCGTTCACGGAAAGGTGGCCAACGCGACGTTTTTCAACAGGATCGTATCCTGGTTGAGGTGCTCGCCATCCCGGTTGAGATCAACGCGCTGTAATCCAGCGTGATGTCATCTTGTCCGGGAGTAAAATTGATAATGATGTCGTGGCCGGTGCCGGCAGTCGCCGCGAACACAAACTGATCTTGGCGCCTTCGGTGGTGCCATAAAGAATGTCCTTGTCCGCCGTACCGTACAGGGTCGGATTCTCGCCGGTTACATTGAAGATGAAGTTGAGGGTGTCGGTGCCATGACCGTCGTTGATGGTCAGCGTCACCATGCCCGTCACCGGCGGCTTCAATGCGCCACCGTAAAACGGTTAATTTTTATATAAAATTCAAATGTCTAAGCTTGCATACCGGCGTTCGGCGACGGCTTTTGGCCGGCCGACACCGGAATCGATAAAATTTTCAGCAAATTCGCCAGACGGATTTCAGCCTGTTTCCCGGTTTTGGGCCCGAACCGGCCGCCCTTAAGCAGAATAAAAGCTCCCCCGCTCATCCTCTCCCCACAGAAACGATCCGGTCACGCGCTGGCTAGTCAGCCCGCCGATGCCCGGACATGGGGCGTCAGATGCGGATTTTCGGTCACTCGCGCGCGTTGCGCGCGGTCGTACTTGCTTGCGGCATCGCCTGGTTCGCACCTGCGGCAGACCTTGCGGCGGCAACGTTGAATTCATCCGGCGCTTCCGAACTGGCCGAGACATCCGCCGAACCGTTCGGGCTGTTCGCCCAGGCGCTGTCCGACGGCGGATTGCGGCACAAATGGCTCGGCGTCCAGCGCCGTCTCGACGATGAAATGGTGCAACTCGCGCTTTGCGAGGGCAACCCCGGCGGCTGCGTGTCCCCTGCCGCACTTCAATTCCTCGCCATTGTCGACGCCGCAAAGGCCCGCGACGGCCGCGCCCGCCTCGGCGAGATCAATCGCGCGATCAACCTTGCCATCAGGCCGATGAGCGATCTGGCCCAATATGGCGAGATCGACGTCTGGGCCTCGCCGCTTGCCGCGCTCAGCCGCGGCGCCGGCGATTGCGAAGACTATGCGATCGCAAAGTTCGTTGCGTTGCGGCGCGCCGGCATCCCGGCCGACGATTTGCGGATCGTGATCATGCGCGACACCATCCTCGGCGGCGACCACGCCGTTGCGGCGGCGCGGCTGGATGGCCGCTGGCTGACGCTGGACAATCGCCGCATGGCCATGATCGAGGACGCGCACGTCCGAAATTACCAGCCGATCTTCGTCATCGATCACGATGGCGTCCGTCGCTACCAGGAGGCGCCGATGCCGGTGTTCGAAGCCCGCGATCTGGTTTCGCAAGCGCCGCGGCATCCCGGAATCGAAACCTCGCCGATGTGACGCCATTGCGGGGCAACGCGTGCCCTCGCCTCATCGATCTGCGATGCAGCGCCTGCATCGAAGCAATTCAAGTCGCTTTTGTGATGGTGCAGCGCATCGAACTTCCGCGCTGCATTTCGCCATGCGAAAATCATCGACGACAAAATTTTCCTCTTTTTCCTGTTCGCCACCACCTTCGATTGACGCCATCGCTGCCTCAGGAATACCATCGCGACAGATCCGCTAGAGATCGATGGGAGGAAGAGATGACACGTTTGCCGCGCGTTGATTCTGCTCGCCGTTTTTCAGCCGACACCTCGAAGGCTTCATAGCGGCTCTCCATCTGCCGCACTCGCGATCGGGTTCGGCCTGGCGATTTCCTGCAGCGGCGCCATCGCCCAGAACGCCGCCAAGGGATCGCCCGATCATATCAAGGCCGTCACAGCGGCGGTCGACGGCGCCTCGATCAAGGCCAACACGGCGACCTCGAACGACTGGCCGACCATCGGTCTCGACTACGCCGAGACCCGCTTCAGCAAGCTCAACCAGATCACCACCGACAACGTCAAGAAGCTCGGCCTGGTGTGGAGCTATCCGCTCGAATCCTCCCGCGG
Source organism: uncultured Alphaproteobacteria bacterium (assembly GCA_963742695.1). Taxonomy (GTDB): domain Bacteria; phylum Pseudomonadota; class Alphaproteobacteria; order Rhizobiales; family Xanthobacteraceae; genus Bradyrhizobium. The sequence goes on along the minus strand of CAVUNF010000041.1, from coordinate 43,490 downwards.
CGTCGAAGCGACCCCGCTGGTGGTCGACGGCATCATGTATGTGACGGCGTCATGGAGCGTGGTGCATGCCATCGATGCCCGCACCGGCAAGAGGATCTGGACCTACGATCCCGAAGCATCGACAAGGAGAAGGGCTACAAGGGCTGCTGCGACGTGGTCAATCGCGGCGTCGCGCTGTGGAAGGGCAAGGTGTTCGTCGGCGCCTATGACGGCCGGCTGGTTGCGCTCGACGCGGTCAACGGCAAGATGGTCTGGGAAAAGGATACCCTCGATCAGCAAGTCGCACTCCTACACCATCACCGGCGCGCCGCGCGTGTTCAACGGCAAGGTGGTGATCGGCAATGGCGGCGCCGAATATGGCGCGCGCGGCTACGTCACCGCCTATGACGCCGAGACCGGCAACCAGGCCTGGCGCTGGTTCACCGTGCCGGGCGATCCGTCCAAGCCGTTCGAGGACGAATCGATGGCGGCCGCGGCCAAGACCTGGGATCCCGCCGGCAAATACTGGATCAATGGCGGCGGCGGCACCGCGTGGGACACCATCACCTTCGATCCCGACCTCAACATGGTCTATATCGGCACCGGCAACGGCTCACCATGGAACCGCGACATTCGCAGCCCGGCCGGCGGCGACAACCTCTATCTCGCCTCGCTGGTGGCGCTGAACGCCGACACCGGAAAATACATCTGGCACTACCAGGAAACGCCCGGCGACCACTGGGACTACACCTCGACCCAGCCGATGATCCTCGCCGACCTCACGATCGACGGCGCGCCGCAGAAAGGTCATTCTGCACGCGCCGAAGAACGGCTTCTTCTTCGTGGTCGACCGCACCAACGGCAAGTTCATCTCGGCGAAGAACTTCGTCGATGTGAACTGGGCGACCGGCTACGACGCCAATGGACGGCCGATCGAAGTGGCGGCGGCACGCGGCGCCGAAGCCTATGACAGCATTCCCGGTCCGTACGGCGCGCACAACTGGCATCCGATGTCGTTCAATCCGCAGACCGGCCTGGTCTATCTGCCGGCGCAGGGCGTGCCGGTCAACCTCACGCCGGAAAAGAAGTTCAAGCAGAATGCCCAGGAGCCCGGCAAATTTGCTTCCGCTGCCGGCTGGAACATCGGCTTCATGCTCGACGCGACCCCACCCAAGAACAAGCCGTTCGGACGGCTTTTGGCGTGGGACCCTGTGAAGCAGAAGGAAGCCTGGCGCGCTGAATATGTGGCGCCGTGGAACGGCGGCACCCTGACGACGGCCGGCAATCTTGTGTTCCAGGGTACCGCCGACGGACGCTTCATCGCCTACAATGCCACGTCAGGCGAAAAGCTGTGGGAGAGTCCGACCGGCACCGGCGTGGTGGCGGCCGCCTCGACTTACATGATCGACGGCAAGCAATATGTATCGATCGCGGTCGGATGGGGCGGCGTGTTCGGAATCGCGGTACGCGTGACCGAGTATCGGAGCCCGGGCATGGTCTACACCTTCGCGATCGACGGCAAAGCGCCGTTACCGGACTTCGTGAAATACCAGACCGAGGGTCTGCTCGCCGGCGTCAAATACGATCCGAAGGACGTGCCCGAAGGCACCGCGATCTATGTCGCTGCCTGCGTGCAGTGTCATTTGGTGCCGGGAGTCCACAATGGCGGCAACGTCCGGAACCTCGCCTATATCGGCAAGGCATCGATCGAGAACCTGAAAGACTTCGTGTTCAAGGGCCCGCACCGCGACCAGGGCATGCCCGACTTCACCGGCAAGCTGAAGGAAGAGGACATTCCGAAGCTGCAGGCCTTTATCCAGGGCACCGCGGACGCGATCCGGCCGCCTCCCGCCCCTTCCACGGGACAGGCGAAGCAATAGTCACTCTGAAATCAAGGGCTGCGAAATCAAAAGGGCTGCGCGAGATCATCGCGCAGCCCTTTGTCGTTAGCGAGAAGCCAGCCTCAGAACATCAGGCCTTCCTTCACCAGCACCCAGCGGCCGTTCTTGATCTGCTGGACCTGCGTGATGGTGGTGGCGAGATGGTTGGTCTTCGAGAACACGGTCGGCGGCGAGTTGAAGATATCCTGGAACTTGTCGCCGGACTCCAGCGCATCGAGCAGTCTTCTGGCCGGACAGATCCTTGCCGGCCTTGTTCACATAATGCGCGAACGTCGTCACCGTATTGTAGCCGATGATCGCCTGGGTATTGGCGTCGGCGCCGAACATCTTCTTGTAGTTGGCAAGCCAGTCCTTCACTTTTCCCTTCGCGGTATCTTCGTAGGGAATTTCGAAGCCTGAAGCGGCATAAAGCCCTTCCACCGCTTCCTTGCCGAGCGCCGGCACTTCGAGCACGTTGGTGGGCGTGGCGCCGAGGAAGGTCACGTCCCATCCGAGCTTCTTGGCTTCGCCCATCGCACCGATGGTCTCGCGGATCACCGTGCCGAGCACGACGACGTCGCAACCGTCGGCTTTCATCTTGGCGACCTGCGCGGAGAAGTCGGAGACGCCGCGCTTGTAGCTGGTGACCGAGGCCGGCGTCAGCTTCATCGCGGTGACCTGCTGGGTGAAGCCATCGAGCACGTTTTTACCGTACTCGTCGTCCTGATGCATGATGCAGGGCTTCTTGAAGCTCTTCGCCTCGATCATGTATTTGACCGCCGCGCGGGTGCTTTCGACATAGGGCAGCAGGTTGTTGAACTTCAGCCGTTCCTGCGGCTTGGCCGGGTCGAACTTGAAGGTGAATTCGGCCGCGGTGAGCGGAAACAGCTGCAACACTCCGGCATCGAACAGAACGTCCTGCGAAGCGAGCACGGTGGGCGAGCCCATCGGGCCGACCATCGCGAAGATCTTGTCGCGCTCGATCATCTTCTGCGACGCCAGCACCGCCCGCTTCGGGTCGTAGCCCGAGTCCTCGAGGATCATCTTGATCTTGCGGCCGTGAATGCCGCCGGCGGCGTTGATTTCCTCGACCGCCATTTTCATGCCGTTGGAAACCGGCACGCCCCAGACCTTGATCGGGCCGGACAGGTCCTGATGGGTACCGATGACGATCTCGGTGGCCGAGATGCCTTCATTGGTGACCTTGGTTTGCGCGTAGGCCGGCAGACCGGTCAGCGCGAGCGCGCTTACCGCAAGGCCCAACGCCCTAGACGATTTCGACATTGCAGTCTCCTCTTCGTTGGCCCGTGTTGAGCGAAGGGTGGGGCCTTCTCAATCCTTCGCCGTTTTCAAACTCTCAGTGCGAGCTCACGCCACCGCGCGCTCGCCATACATGGCGTTGATCTCGGTCGCGTAGCGCTTGTTCACGAAACTCCGCTTCAGTTTCATGGTCGGCGTCAGTTCCTCGTCCTCGGGCGTCAGCTGGCGCTCGATCAGGAAGAACTTCTTGATGGTTTCGACCCGCGCGAAATTGGCGTTCACCGCCTCGATCTCGCGCTGGATCAGATCCTGGATTTCCGGCGCCCGGCACAGGCTGGCATAATTGGTGAAGGGAATGTCGTGGTCCTGGGCGAACTTTTCGACGTTCTCCTGATCGATCATGACCAGACAGGTCAGGAACGGCCGCTTGTCGCCGATCACCACGGTGTCGGAGATGTAGGGCGAGAATTTGAGCTGGTTCTCGATCTCCGACGGGGTGACGTTCTTGCCGCCTGCGGTGATGATGATGTCCTTCATCCGGTCGGTGATCTTGATGAAGCCTTCATTGTCGATCGAGCCGACGTCGCCGGTATGCAGCCATCCCTTGGCGTCGATGGTCTCGGCGGTCTTTTCGGGCTGGTTGAGGTAACCCATGAACAGGAAGTCGCCCTTGATCAGGATTTCGCCCTCGGGCGAGATCTTGACTTCGCCCCAGGGGGCCGCCTTTCCAACCGAGCCGAGCTTCATGCGATCCGGCGGCATCACGGTAGCGACGCCGCAATTTTCGGTTTGGCCATACACTTCGCGCATGTCGATGCCGAGTGCGAGATACCAGCGGATCAGATCCGGCGCGATCGGCGCCGCACCGGTGAAGGCGAGGTGACAGCGGTCGAGGCCGAGCATGCGGCGGATGTTGCGGAACACCAGCCAGTAGGCGCCCTGGTTCACGAGCCGCAAAGCCAGCGGCGGCGTTGTGCCTTCCAGCTTGTATTCGGTCATGCGATAGCCGATCGCCAGCGCATTGCGGTACATCCAGTTCTGCAACGGCGTGGCGTCCTTCAGCGCAATCGTGACCCCGGAATAGAATTTCTCCCAGATCCGCGGCACCGCCAGAAACGCGGTGGGCTGCACTTCGCGCAAATTGTCGGGCACCGTCTCCGGGCTTTCGGCAAAATTCATCACCGATCCCAGCGCCAGCGAGATGTAGTAGCCGCCGATCCGTTCGGCGACATGGCAGAGCGGCAGGAATACCAGCCGCTCTTCGCTGTCGCTGGAGGGAAACAGATCGTTGGCGTGGCGCATCTGATGGGTGACGCTGAGGTTGGAATGCATCGCGCCCTTGGGCGGACCCGTGGTGCCCGAGGTGTAGACCAGGATGGCGAGATCGCCGGCGCCGCGGCTCGCGATCATCTCGTCCCACAGGGTTTCGCGGCCCTGGATGTGATTGCGGCCGAGCGCCACGAATTCGGCCAGCGACAGCACCATCGGATCGGAAAACGCGGTCAGGCCCTCCATGTCGAACACGACGATCTTCTGCAACGTCGGGCAGCGGGCACGGCACGACAGGATCTTGTCGAGCTGCTCCTCATCCTCGGCGAAGATCACCTTGGTAGCGGAAGTCATTGACGAGATATTCCACCTGGACCGCGGAATCGGTCGGATAGATTCCTGAGGAAACGCCGCCGGCGCACAGGATGCCCATATCGGCAAACACCCATTCCGGCACCGCATTGGCGACGATCGAGGCGACGTCGCCCGGCCGGAACCCGACCGCGTGCAGTCCGTAGGCGATTTCCTTCGAGATCTGCTGCCACTGCCGCCAGCTGGTCGGCTGCCAGATGCCGAACTTCTTCTCGCGGATCGCAGGCTTGTCGCCGCGCGTTTCCACCGCAAGCAGAAAGCTCTTCGCGATCGTGTCCGCCACAGTCAACACTGCGGGTCTGGCCATACTTCGTTCCCTCCACCATTGGGCCCTGCCTCGGATGCCGGCATTGATCGCCAGTCTTTTTCGAAGCAGACCCCGTATTTAACGCCAAGTCCTTTTCTTAAGCCAAGTCTTTTTAAGCCAAGACTTTTTAGCCGCAGCCTGACCAAGTCCCTTTAAACCAAGGCTTTTTAAGCCCGTTCTTTGGGCAGGGCTGCTCAACGCCAGGTTTTCTTCTTTTTCCAGCGCCGTTCGCCCCGCGCGCCTTCTTCCTTGGCGCCGAGATAGAATTCCTGAATGTCCTTGGAGTGCATCAGCCGCTCGCAAGTGTCGTTCATGACGACGCGGCCGATCTCCAGGACATAGCCGTAATGCGCCGTCTCCAGCGCGACCTTGGCGTTTTGCTCGACCAGCAGGATCGACATGCCCTGCTCCTCGTTCACGCGCTTGATGATCGTGAAGATCTCCTTGACCAGGATCGGCGACAGACCAAGCGACGGCTCGTCGAGCAGCAGCAGCGTCGGCCGGTTCATCAGCGCGCGGCCGATCGCGAGCATCTGCTGCTCGCCGCCCGAGAGCTGCCCGGCCGGCTGGTTGAGCCGTTCCCGCAGCCGCGGAAAATATCCGTAAACCAGTTCCAGATCGTCGGCGACGGCGTCGCGATCCTTGCGCGGATAGGCGCCCATCATCAGGTTTTCGCGCACGGACAGGAACGGAAACACCTCGCGCCCTTCCGGCACATGGCTGAGGCCCAGCCGCACGATCTTGTCGGCCTCCATGCGCTGGATCGGCTTGCCGAGGAATTCGATCGAGCCCTTCTGCGGATCGAGAATGCCGGAAATGGTCTTGAGCACCGTGGTCTTGCCGGCGCCGTTGGCGCCGAGCAGGGTGACGATCCTGCCGCGCGGCACCTCGATGCTGATGCCGCGGATGGCCATGATCGGCCCGTAATAGCTCTCGATATTGCTGAGCTTCAGGATGATGTCGGGAGCGCTCATGGCATCATCCTCTAGGCGCCGAGATAGGCGGCGACGACGTCGGGATGACGCTGCACCTCGGCCGGCGATCCCATCGCCAGCACCTTGCCGTAGTTCAGCGCGATCACGCGATCGGAGACGCGGTTCACCAGCGTCATGTCGTGCTCGACCATCAGCACGGTGATGCCGAGTTCGGTCTTCATGTCGCGGATCCAGAACGACATGTCGTCGGTCTCCTCGACATTGAGCCCGGAAGACGGCTCGTCGAGCAGGATCAGCTTCGGCTCGGTGCACAGCGCCCGCGCCAGCTCGATCACCTTGCGCACGCCGTAGGGCAGCCCCGAGATCAGCTTGTCGCGGTACGGCTCGAGATCGAGGAACTCGATCACCTGCTCGACGCGGCGGCGATGGATTTTCTCGTTGCTGCGCACGCTCGGCAGAAACAGGATTTCCTGCCAGAGCTGGGTGGTGGAATGCCGGTGCCGGCCGACCAGCAGGTTGCTCAGCACGGTGGCATTCTCGAACAGTTCGATGTTCTGGAAGGTGCGGGCGATGCCGAGCTTGGCGATGCCGAACGCGGGTTCCTCGGTGATGTCCTGATCCTCGAAGAAAATCCGGCCCGAGGTCGGGTTGTAGATCCGCGAGATCAGATTGAAGATCGAGCTCTTGCCGGCGCCGTTGGGACCGATGATCGAAAGGATCTCGCCCTTCTCCACGGCGAAGGAGACCGCGTCGACCGCTTTCAGGCCGCCGAAATGCAACGACAGGTTTTCGGCGCGAAAATAGCTCATCGGTTACGCTCCGATTTCACGTAGATCTTCTGCCGCTTGAAGGTGGCGCGCTTGTAGAGCGGGAACAGCTGGAAGAAGAGCTTGATCTTCAGCCAGCGCCCGTAAAGGCCGAGCGGCTCGAACAGCACGAACAGCACGATGATCACCCCGTAGATCGCGCCTTTCAGTCCGTTGGCGGAAGCGAACGCCGCGACATTGCTCTGGATCTTCGCGGCGCGCTCGGCGCCGGCGCCAAACGTCGCGGCGACGGCGGCGATCATTCCGGGCACATCGTCCTTGAGGTAGGTCAGGAACGGATCGATCATGACGATGAAGATCGCGCCCAGCACTGCGCCGTGCGGGCTGAAGGCGCCGCCGATCAGGATCACGATGATGAACTCGATCGAGAGCTGCAGCGTGAACATTTCCGGGCTGATGAAGGACATCTTGTGGGCGAACAGGACACCGGCGAATCCGGTGATCGCCGCCGAGATCGCAAACGACTTGACCTTGTAGAGCGATACGTTGACGCCCATGCTGCGGGCCGCGGTCTCGCTGTCCCGGATCGCGACGAAGGCGCGCCCGGTAGGCGAGCGCAACAAATTGAGCGTGCCGACGATGGTCAGCGCCAGCACCGCAAGACAGAGGAAGTAGAACGAGGGACTGTCGCGCGACACCACGGTGCCGAACATTTGCAGGGCCTTGACCCGCATGCCCTCATTGCCATGGGTCACGCTTTCCCAGCGCGCCAGGATTTCCTCGATAATGAAGGCGAAGGAAATCGTCGCGATCACCAGATAAATGCCCTGCAGCCGCAGCGCCGGGAACCCGACCATCGCGCCGACCACGCCGGTCAGGACGCCGCCGATGAGAAAATAAACCGGGAACGGGACGTTATATTGCTGCAGGTACCCCGCGGTATAGGCGCCGATGGCGAGAAAGGCGGCATGGCCGAGCGAGGCCTGCCCGGTGAACCCGGTCAGGATCATCAGCCCGACGCCGACGGTGGCGTAGATGAAGACGAAAACCAGCTGGCTGACGAGATAACTGGAGAGAACGAACGGCGCGATCGCCAGAAACGCCAGCAGAATGCCGTAGGTGACGATGTAGCCGGTGTGCGGAAACAGCTTGATGTCGTCTTCATAGTCGGTCTTGAACATGAAACGCATGGCTGGCCCTCAAACCTTCTTGCGCACGTGATGGCCGAACAGGCCTTCGGGCTTGAGCAGCAACACGGCCAGCAGAACGACGTAGGGCGCGACGTCCTTCCAGCCCTGCGCCAGATAGAAGCCGGCCATGCTTTCGATCACGCCGATCAGCACGCCGCCCACCACCGCGCCCGGAATTGAACCGAAGCCGCCGAGCACGGCCGCCGGAAATGCCTTCAGTCCCAGCACCAGGCCGACATTGGAATGAATGAAGGTGATCGGCGCCAGCAGCACGCCGGCGGCGGTCGCCACCGCTGCTGAAATCGCCCACACGATCGAGACCACGCGCTTGACCGGAATGCCCATATAATAGGCGGCCAGCATGTTCTCGGAACTGGCGCGCATCGCGGTGCCGAGCGTGGTGCGGTTGAAGAACAGATAGAGCAGCGCGCACAGGATGATGGTCGCCGCGATCACCGAGAGCTTGTCATAGGCCAGTACCAGGCTGCCTAGGCGCAACACGCCCTGGCTGAACGGGGTTTCGATCTTGAGGTCGTCGGTGCCCCAGATGATGCCGGCGATGGAGCGCAGGAAATAGCCAAGCCCGATCGTCGCCATGATGATGGAGAACTGCGGATAACCGAGAATCGGACGCACCACGACGCGCTCGGCAACCATGCCGAACAGCGCCATCGCGGCAACCGCGGCGGCAAACCCGATCCAGTAGTTGAATCCGAGAATCCCGATGAAGGTAAAGGCGAAGAATCCGCCCAGCATCATCAGGTCGCCCTGCGCGAAATTCACGACCTCGGTGGCCTTGTATACAAGGACAAAACCGAGCGCGATCAAGCCGTAAACGCAGCCGAGCGCAATACCGCTCACCAACTGCTGAACGAAGTCCAGCATTCCCGATATCCCTCCCCCGATGCACGGTGATTCTATCGATCACCTTTGGTGCATCTTGTGTCTACTCGCTGCTCAGATGCCTGTGTCGAGCCCCATGAGATCAGCCGCGGTATACAGCCCAAACCGCCGATCCCTGTCAACAAAGCGCTGGTTGCCGGGGTCGGGCCGAGTTGCGGACAAATGCCGCAGCCCTGTTCGGCAGCCGACAGACCCCCGGTTGGCCGAATTTAGCGCCCCCGATTCACCGCGCCGAAACAACTTCGGTCCATGGTTCGCATCCGAACACCAAAGATTGTCCCGAGATCATGAAGCCGCAACAGTCCGCGCTGGAATTACGAGGGTTAACGAAGCGTTTTGACCGCCTCGCGGTCGACGCGCTCGATCTCACCGTCCGCACGGCGGAATTCTATGCGCTGCTCGGCCCCAACGGCGCCGGCAAGACCACGACATTGCGCATGGTGGCCGGGCTGTCGCGGCCCGATGCCGGCTCGGTGTCGGTGCTCGGTATCGATGCGCTGGCCGATCCCGTCGCCGCCAAGCAGGTCACGGCATGGGTCTCGGACGAGCCGATGATCTACGACAAGCTGACGCCGCTGGAATACCTCGCCTTCGTCGCCGGCCTCTGGGGCATCGATCCCAAGGTTTCGGAACCGTCGGCGCGCGCATCTGCTGGTCTCGCTCGGGCTGGAGCCGCATCTGCACGAGCGCTGCGAGGGATTTTCCAAGGGCATGCGCCAGAAGGTGGCGCTGGCCGGAGCGCTGGTGCACGAGCCGCGGCTGATCATTCTCGACGAACCGCTCACCGGCCTCGACGCCGTATCGGCGCGTCACGTCAAGGGACTGCTGCAGAGAGCGCGTGCGCTCCGGCTGCACCGTGATCATGACCACGCATATTCTGGAAGTCGCCGAACGGATGGCCGACCGGATCGGCGTCATCGCGGCGGGGCGGCTGGTCGCCGAGGGCACGCTGGCCGAGCTGCGCGCGCAGAACGGCGCTGGCGACACCAGCCTCGAAGACATGTTCATCGCGCTGGTCGATGTCGAGGCCGCCGCCGCATGAGTTCGCCCGCGGCCCTGACGTGGTTTGCCCGGCACGAAATCCGGCTGGCATGGCGCGAGTGGCTGGCGATGATGACGGGCGGCCGCCGGGGGCGAAAACGCACCGCCATCATCGGTCTCATCGCCTTTGCCGCGATCATGCATCTGCCGGCCTACGCCGTGATCGGCAGGTTTGCCGACCTCGAGGCGCCGCTGGAAAAATCCACCCTCATCGTCATGACCGCCACCATCGTGCTGGCGTGGGCCCTGATGTTGTCGCAGGCGATCGAATCGGTGACGCGGGTATTCTATGCCCGCGCCGATCTCGACCTGATCATGTCGTCGCCGGTCCAGCTCGCCAACGTGTTTTCGGTGCGCATCGCCGCCATCGCGCTGTCGGTGACCGCGATGGCGCTGTTGCTCTCGACGCCATTCGTCGACGTTCTCGTGATCGGCGGCGGTGTCAGATGGTTCGCGGCTTACGGCGTCGTCGTCGCCATTGGCCTGTCCGCCGCGGCGGTCGCGATCGCGGTCACGATCGTGCTGTTTCACCTGATCGGCCCGAGCCGGACCCGCCTTGCCGCGCAAATTCTCGCCGCCATCATCGGCGCCGGCTTTGTCATCGCCCTGCAGGTCGCAGCGATCCTGTCCTACCGGCACGCTGTCGCGGTTCGCGGTGCTGACCTCCGATGCCGCGGCGGCGTTTGCGCCTGACTTCGACAGCCTGCTGTGGTGGCCGGCGCGCGCGGCGCTCGGCGATGGCGAAACGCTGCTCTATCTGCTGGCTGTTGGCCTCGTGCTGCTCGGCGGCGTGATGGCGGTATTCTCGCCGCGGTTCGCCGACACCGTGGTCAGCGCTTCGGCGAATGCCGCGCCGACCCAAAGTACGCGCACCACGGCGTTTCGCGCCAGTTCGCGCCAGCAGGCGCTGCGATGGAAGGAATTCGTGCTGCTGCGGCGCGATCCCTGGCTGATGTCGCAGACGCTGATGCAACTGCTTTATCTGGTGCCGCCGGCGCTGATGCTGTGGCGAAGTTTTGCCGACAGTTCCGCCGCCATCGTGCTGATCACGCCCGTCATCGTGATGGCGGCCGGCCAGCTCGCCGGCGGCCTCGCCTGGCTGACGATATCGGGCGAGGACGCCGCCGATCTGGTGGCGACCGCGCCGCTGCCGGCCTCGAGCGTCACCCGCGCCAAAATCGAAGTGGTGCTGATCGCGATCAGCGTGATCTTCGCGCCGCTGGTGATTGCGCTGGCCTTTGCCTCGCCGCTGCAGGCGGCGGTCACCGCCTCCGGCGTCATCATCGCGGCGGCCGCGGCCACCGCGATACAGCTCTGGTTCCGCGTGCAGGCCCGCCGCAGCCAGTTTCGCCGCCGCCAGACCTCGTCGCGGTTTGCCACCTTCGCGGAAGCGTTTTCCTCGATCGGATGGGCCGCGACCGCGGCGCTGGCGCTGTCGATCCCGATCGCCGCCGGGATCAGCGGCCTGCTGACCGCGGGCCTGCTCGCCGCCACCTGGAAGATCAGCCCGCGGCGGGAGTGAGCGATTTTCTTTTTGCGGCGCTTGAAGGTGAAGCCGCTTTTTACCTTACATATGGCTCAGTCGGCAATCGAGAACTCACCATGAGCACGCTCACAGTCACGGCCAAAGGCCAAGTCACCTTGCGCAAGGATCTATTGGAACATCTGGGGGTGCATCCCGGTGAAAAAATTACCGTCGACAAGCTCCCTGATGGACGGATCGAGGTGAAGGCAGCGCGGCCGACAGGGAAGATTTCCGACGCTTTCGGTCTTTTGAAGAGGAAGGATGGTCCGTCCTTGTCGATCGAGGAAATGAACGAGATCATCGCTCGCGGCTGGGCCGGCAAACGATAAAGATCACTGCCGAAACTAATGTGCGGTATGGCCGACGCTACTGCTTCTCCAGCCCCGCCTTCTCGATCACATCCGCCCAGCGCTTGATCTCCTTTTCGATAAAGGGTGTCGCTTCGCCCTTTTGCAGCAGCATCATGCTGGTACCGACTTTTTCGAAATGGGTGCGGATCCGCTCCGACGTCAGTGCCGCATGCGCGGCAGCCGCGAGGCGGTCGACGATCGGCGCCGGCGTTCCCGCCGGCACCATGATGCTCGACCAGCTCTCGGTGGTCATGTCCTTCCAGCCGAGTTCGGCCATGGTCGGCACCTTCGGCATGGATTTCATCCGCTCCGGCGCGGTGGTCGCCAGCACTTTCAGCTTGCCGGCGTCGATATGCGGACCGACCGCGACCTGATAATCGAACATCACGTCGACGCGGCCGGTGATCAGGTCGTTCAGCGCGGGCGCGCTGCCCTTGTAAGGCACATGAAGCATGTCGACGCCGGCCACGGTCTTGAACAGTTCGGCGACCAGATGCGTCCCGGTGCCGACGCCGGCGGAGCTGAACGTCACCTTGCCCGGATGCTGCTTGGCATAGGCGATGAACTCGCTGACGGAATTATACGGCGCACCCTCATAGGCGACGAAGATGGTCGGCGACTGCGCCATCATGTGGACCGGCAGGAAGCTCTTCAGCGGATCGTAGGACAGGTTCTTGCGCAGCGTGACGTTGGCCGCCATCGTGCCCTGGGTTCCGTAAAGGATCGTGTAGCCGTCGGGCGCGGCGCGCGCCGCCTGTTCGGTGCCGACCGTTCCGCCGGCGCCGCCCCTGTTGTCGATCAGCACGGTCTGCCCCAGCGATTTCGACATTTCTTCCGCGACCATGCGCGAGGTGGTGTCGGTGATGCCGCCCGGCGTAAACGGCACGATCCAGGTGATCGGGCGGCTGGGAAACTGCTGCGCCGACGCAGGCGATATCAAGTTGAACGCGGCGAACAAGGTCGTCAAAAAGAGATAACTTTCTTCGACATCTGATCTGCTTTCGAAACGAGTACTGAAATCATCATTGCGAGCGCAGCAGGACGCGCGTTGCAACTAGCTCCCGACCAACTCCATCACCGCATTGGCAAAGGCTTCAGGCTCTTCCTGCGGGAGATTATGTCCCGCGCGCGGGATGACGCGATGGCTGCGCGGGCCGGTGAATTTTGCCGCGCTCGCGGTACCATCGGTCGCCAGCGCAACGCCGTCGCCGGCGCCATCCAGGGTGATGGTGGGAACCGTAATCGCGGGCTGCGCCGCCAGCCGACGTTCCAGCTCGGCATATTGCGGATCGCCGGCGGCGAGGCCGTAGCGATGACGATAACTGTGGATCACCACCTCGACATAATCAGGATTGTCGAACGCCACAGCACTTCGCGCGAAGGTCGCATCGTCGAACTGCCAGTTCGGCGACCACTGCCGCCACAAGATCTCGGCGATCCCGCGCCGGTCCTTGGCCAGGCCGGCCCGGCCGCGCTCCAGTTGAAAATAATACTGGTACCATAGCGGCACCTCGCGCTCCGGCTTTGCCGGCTCCATGGCCCTGGCGATATCCTGAATATTGTAGCTGTTGAGCGATACCAGGCCAACGCAACGGTCCGGCCACAACGCGGCGCCGACGCAGCCGGCGCGGCCGCCCCAATCGTAGCCGGCGAACACCGCACGCTTGATGCCGAGCGCATCGATCAGCGCGATCAGGTCAGCTCCCAGGGCAGCCTGCTCGCCCGATCGCGGCGTCGTGGAATCGCGAAACCGGGTCGGACCGTAACCGCGCAAATAGGGAACGATGACGCGGCAGCCCCTGGCGGCCAGCATCGGCGCGACGTCGACGTAGGCGTGGATGTCGTAGGGGAAGCCGTGCATCAGCAGCACCGCCGGTCCGTCCGCAGGGCCCGCCTCGTAATAGGCAATATTGAGCACGCCGGCGTCGACATGACGGAGCGGTTCCAGCCGCTGCGAAGAGGATGCCCGTGCGGCGCTTGCCGATTGCCCGCTTTGATCAATGACCTGCTGTGTCATGCCAACTCCCATAGGCGCCACGTCGTCGTGGTCTTCTCATGCGCTCGTCAACACAATGTAGTGAGAAGTCCGGGCGCCTCCAAAGCGAAAAAGGAATCTGCCGACACTTTCGCCGCCGTCCGCACGTGATTTTTCTGCAGGACGGAATAGATCTCTCCCGGATTGCCGCCTCCTGATCGCAGATCCGGTCTTGCCGGTTCAATTTAAATACCCGGCTCTGTGAAACACATCACATTCCCAATTCGCCATCTGAACTAAACGACATCGGTACCGATGAAATCAACGCGACCCGTTTGAGAGAACATCGATGGCAAAATCACTTTACAGTTCCGGACGAAGCGAGGGCATTACGCCCAAAATCATTGTGACCCCGGTCCAGGCCGGCATCATCGCGGCGATCGTCCTGCTTCTCTGCGTCGACTGGGCGATTGGCGCCTATCGCGCGAAAGTCGCAGCGAGAACCGATACCGCGATCTCGGTAGCGGGCCATTGCCCGCAATCGGCCGAGACATTCGACAGTCAGCGCGCAGCCTGCCTGCGCAGACGATGGTCGGCGATGCGCAGCATGAAACCCTGGCCCAATGACAGCCAGAACGCGCAGCTCGAAAACTGCCTGCGGTGGGCGCAAGGGGATGTCGCGGTCCCGTTCAAGCCCAGTACCTGCAGCGGTCAAAAGACGGTCTCGCGTTCGCAGGATTAGTGCCGCTCGCCACCACCTGACTGGTGGGATACGTGCGGTCCGTCCACCGCAATTAATTGCGGCGGGGCCCGGAATTGCGCGATACACTACCGCCAAGCGTCACCGGAGGCGGTTCTGTCATGTTGCGATCCTTCCCTGTCGTCTTTGCCGTATTGTGTCAGCTGATCGGATCGGCCGCCGCCCAAGGTGCCATGCGCAGCGAATGTCTGGCGATGTCGAATGCGCCGCCACGCGCCACGCCGGTCAGTCTGCGCACGGTCGCGGCCAAGGCCGAGGAGGTCACGATCACCTATGCCGGCCACTCGACCTATTACATCGAGACGCCGGGCGGCGTGCGGATCGCCACCGACTACAGCGGCGCCTACCGCACCGGCCGGCTGCCCGACATCGTCACCATGAACCGCGCCCACAGCACCCATTACTCGCTGTTTCCCGATCGCGGCATCCAGCATGTGCTGCATGGCTGGGGCGATGAGGGCAAGCCCGCGGACATCTCAATGCGGGTCGGCGACGTGTTCATCCGCAACGTGACGACCGACATCCGCCGCTATTACAGCGACGATTCGAACTCGGCGATGATCAGGGACGGCAACTCGATCTTCATCTTCGAGGCCGCCGGCCTCTGCATCGGCCATCTCGGCCATCTGCATCACCCGCTCGACGACAGCCATTTCGCGGCGATCGGCCGCATCGATATCCTGATGGTGCCGATCGACGGCAGCTACACGATGTCGCTCGACGGCATGTCGGCCGTCGCCAAGCGCCTGCGCGCCTCCGTGGTGCTGCCGATGCACCGCTTCATGACCCCGCTCGACGATTTCATGCGCCGGATCGGCCAGCAATTCGAGATCGACATGCGCAGCGAACGAGGCCTGAAGATTTCACGGGATTCGCTGCCGAAGTTACCGACCGTGATTATTCTCGAAGGCGTGTGACGGGCTGAGCGACCTCACGAACAACAACAAAAAAAGGGAGCGAACATCATGGCCACCAGCAATACCCCCGTGTCGAGCGGACTCTATGCCGATCCGCGCCAGGACTGGCTAGCCCAGCACACCGAGGAAATCATCGACCCCGCGCGCCCGATCGTCGATCCGCATCATCATTTGTGGCACCGCGGCGGCCAGCACTACATGATCGAGGAGATGGCCGCCGACATCGCATCGGGCCACAATATTGTGGCCACCGTCTATGTCGATTGCCGTTCGATGTATCGCGCCGGCGGACCCGAGGCATTCCGTCCCGGTCGGCGAGGTCGAATTCGCCAACGGCGTCGCGGCGATGAGCGCGAGCGGCGGGTACGGTCCCGCCCAGATCTGCGCCGGCATCGTCAGCCACGCCAATCTGCTGCTCGGCGACGGCGCCAAGCCGGTGCTGGAAGCGGAAATCGTTGCCGGCCAGGGCCGCTTCCGCGGCATCCGGCATTCCTCGGCGTGGGACGCCGACGTCGAAATCGCCGGCCTCATGTACGTCAATCGCCCGAAAGGCGTGTTGCTCGATCCGACCTTTCGCAAGGGCTTTGCCTGCCTCGCGCCGCTGGACCTGAGTTTCGATGCATGGCTGTTTCACCCGCAGATCGGGGAATTGACCGATCTCGCCCGCGCCTTTCCGGACACCAGGATCGTGCTCGACCATTGCGGCGGCCCGGTCGGCCGCGGCCGCTTTGCCAACCGCCGCGACGAAACCTTTGTCGAGTGGAAGGCCTCGATCCAGGAAGTCGCAAAATGCCCCAATGTCTCGGTAAAACTCGGCGGCCTCGCGATGTGCCTGCTCGGTTTCGATTTTCACGAGCGCCCCAAGCCGCCATCGTCGGAACAGGCGGCGGCGGCGTGGCGCCCTTATATCGAGACCTGCATCGAGGCCTTCGGCCCCGCACGCTGCATGTTCGAGAGCAACTTTCCTCCCGACAAGGGCCAGTGCAGTTATCAGGTGATCTTTAACGCCTTCAAGCGCATCGCGGCACCTTATAGCGAGGCCGAAAAGACCGCGCTGTTCTCAAAGACGGCGGCGGATTTTTATCGGCTGAAGCTTGGGTGAAGGAAGTCGATGCTGGAAAAGCTGCCGCCTTCGGCCGAGGAAGCCGCCGATCAATGGGCGCGGGCATTTGACCTCGCGCTGACGGCCGGCGACGCCACGGCGCTGAGCAAGCTGTTTCTGCCCGACAGCCATTGGCGAAACCTGTTCGGAATTTCCTGGCAATTCGCAACCTTCAGCGGCAGCGATACGCTCTGCCGCGAACTGATCGAGCGCGCGACACAAGTTCGCGCAACCGGGTTCCGAATCAATCCGGCAGCGCTCGCGCCCCGCCGGGCGGTGGTCGCCGGCCGCGACGTCATCGAAGCCATCATCGCTTTCGACACCGTCCATGGACCCGGCATCGGCGCCGTCAGGCTGATCCATCAGGCGCATGCTTCGCCACTGGCCTGGACGATTTCGACGTCGCTGGATTTCAACCAGATTTGCGACATCAGATCGAAAAGCGATGCGCCGGTATCCCAAGCGCGCGACTTTGCGGGCCTGGACTGGTTCGAGCAACGCCAGGCCGAGATCGCGTTCGAGGCGCCGCGAGCCCGATGTTCTCATCGTCGGCGGTGGGCATGCCGGCATTTCCGCAGCCGTCGAACTGAAGCGCATCGGCCTCGATGTCCTGGTGATCGATCGCGCCTTGCGGATCGGCGACAATTGGCGGCTGCGCTATCACGGCTTGAAACTGCACAACAAGACGCCGGTCAACCATTTGCGTTACCTGCCGTTTCCGCCGACGTTTCCGGACTACATCCCGAAGGACAAGATCGCGAACTGGCTCGAGAGCTATGTCGACAGCATGGAGGTCAATTTCTGGACCGGGACGACATTCGACGGCGCCGACTACGATGAAGCCTCACAGCGATGGGCCGCACGGGTGCGAAGGACGGACGGCACCGCGCGCACGCTGCGGCCGAAACACATCGTGCTTGCGACCAGCGTCAGCGGCACCCCGAACATTCCAGCGATCGAGACGCTGGAGAATTTTGCCGGCAAGGTTCTGCATTCCAGCCAATTCGCGGGCGGACAACAATGGGCCGGCCGTTCGGCGGTGGTGTTGGGAACCGGCACCAGCGCGCATGACATCTGCCAGGAGCTGCAAGCCCACGGCGCCGACGTCACCATGGTGCAGCGCAGCCCGACCATGGTCGTCAATGTCGATCCCTCTGCGCAGCTTTACGACCAGTCCTATCTCGGCGACGGACCGCCGGTTGAGATCCGCGATACCTTGAACTCCGGGCTGCCGCTGCCGGTGATCAAGGCCGCCCACAAGCTGATCACCAATGAAGTGAAGAAGCTCGACGCGCCCTTGCTGCAACGGCTCGAACAGGCCGGTTTCCGGCTCGAATTCGGCGAAGACGGCACCGGCTGGCCGCTGAAATTCCGGACCCGCGGCGGCGGCTATTATTTCAATGTCGGCTGCTCCGAACTGATCGCGGACGGAAAAATCCGCCTGATCCAGGCCAGCGATATCGAACGCTTCACGGTCAACGGATTGAAGCTGGGCGACGGCTCGACGCTGGACGCCGAACTCGTCGTGCTGGCCACCGGCTACAAGGGCCTCGATCACCTCGTCAGTTCGCTGTTCGGCGAAGCCGTCGCCGAGCGCGTCGGACCGGTCTGGGGTTTTGACGACAAGACGCAAGAACTTCGCAACATGTGGACCCGCACGCCGCAGCCGGGCCTGTGGTTTACCGGCGGCGCCTTTTCGCAATGCCGCATCTACAGCCGCTACATCGCGTTGCAGATCGACGCCATCGAGGCGGGCAAACTGCCGAAATAGCGCAGCCGGACAATGGAGCTGACGCGTTTGCAATTCAGCGATAGCCGGTGACGTCGGCCGGCTTGCCCGCGTCCTGAACCTCGACCACGTACCGCCACGCGTCGGGCTGGCTGCCGTCGAGATCCGTAAAACCGTAGACCTTCGCCAATTGCCCGCTGGACAGCGACTTGCCGTTCCAGCGCGACACTTCGGGATCCCCTGCCAGCGCCGCGACCGCGCGCCCGACAAAGGTCGGGCTCTCGGAGATCGCAAAATGCGGCTGCACTTTCGTCGCCTCATGCCAGTTCGCCTCGGTGACGCGATAGGCGTCGAGCATCGCTTCCGATCGCAGCCAGCCCGGCGTCAGCGACACCGCCGTGGCGCCGTGGGGCTTCAACTCGTGCGCCAGCGCGAACGCCATGCGATTCACCGACGCCTTGGCGAGGTCGTAGAAGAACGAGACCCGGTAATTGGCGGCGTTGTATTCGTCGGTGCCGTCGGTCACCTCGACCACCAGTCCACCCGGCGTTTTGATCAGCAGCGGGATCGCGAAGTGGCTGGTGATGGCGTGGGTGTCCACCGCCAGACGCAGCGTGCGCAGCCCGTAGTCGAGCGAGGATTCCCAGACCGACTTGTTCCATTCCATCCGGGTGGCGCCCCAGATGTCGTTGACGAGAATATGCAGCGCGCCCTGTTCGCTCTCGATGCGCTTGACCAGCGCCTCCACCTCGGCGGGGACGAGATGGTCGACCCGGACCGCGATGCCGCGGCCGCCGGCCTTGTCGACCAGAGCCGCGGTCTCTTCGATGGTTTCCGGCCGGTTCATCTCCGATCGTTGCGCGCCGCTGCTGCGTCCGGTGACGTAGACGGTGGCGCCGGCCGCGCCCAATTGCACGGCGATGCCGCGTCCCGCGCCCCGCGTCGCGCCCGCGACCAGCGCAACCTTGCCTGCCAATGAATTTGCCATGGTGCTTCCTCACCGTTGCCTGGGGATTATTGTTGGGATCGGCCGCTTGCTCAGATTTCCGCAATCTCGCGCAACGTCATCCGCTTGTAGGCCTCCACGATCCCATCGCCTTCCTTGCGGGGAAGCGAGATCGCCAGCCGCATGGTGGCCTCGCCGAGCTGCCAGACCAGAAACGCGGATGCGGCGATTTTTTCCGGATCGCGCGTTGGGGTGAACGCGCCGCATCACGGCCGCGAGCCGCTCGCCGCTGGCGCGGCTTTCCGCCAGCTCGATCGCCATCAGTTCCTTGTCCGCCTGCATGCCCGACCAGATGTCGCGCATCACAGGCTCGGCAAGGAAGATGGCGTAATACTGGTCGACCAGCGACGCAAAGGCCTCGCGCAGTCCTTTCAGATCGCGCACGCCGGCGAGCGCTTCGTCGATGCATTTGCGGCTCGCGGCAGCGTAACGCTCCGCCAGCGTGCGGATGATCGCGCTCTTGTCGGGGAAGTATTGATAGAGCGAACCGATCGAGATCTCCGGCGAGGTCGGCGAGTTCGCTCATCTTCACCTGATCGCTGCCCTTTTCCGCAATCAGTTTTGAGGCGGCAGCCAGGATCCGCTCGAGCCGGTCGCGGCTGCGCTGCTGCGCCAGCGAACGCTGATGGGAAAGGCCGGCTTCCGGCGCCACCTCGGCGATATCCCTGCCCGAAGCGCGGATTTTTTCAGCCATTTTGGCTTGACTTCCAAAACATGAGGGTTTATCACTTTCTATAACATGAGTGATACTCATGTTATCAGATGGAGAGGGTCATGGCAAACGATGGTTCCGAAAACGACGTCATTCTGGTTCTGGGCGGTACCGGCAAGACCGGCCGCCGGGTCGCCGATTTGCTCCGGCAGGCGGGACAAAAGGTGCGGATCGGTTCGCGGACGGCCGAGCCCGCCCTTCGACTGGAACAACCGCGACAGCTGGGGGCCGGCGCTCCAGGGCGTGAAGGCTGCCTATGTCGCCTATCAGCCCGATCTTGCCGCACCCGGCGCGCTCGAAATCGTCGATGCGTTCTTTCGCAGGCGGTCGCGAGCGGCGTCGAGAAGCTGGTGTTGCTGTCGGGCCGAGGCGAGGTGGAGGCCGAGCAAGCCGAACAGGCGCTGCGGGCCACCGGCGCGGACTGGACCATCCTGCGGGCGAGCTGGTTCTTCCAGAATTTCAGCGAGGGCTTCCTTGTCGGACGCCATTGCAGCGGGCGAAGTAGGACTGCCCTCGGGTCCGGCCGCGGAGCCCTTTGTCGATGTCGACGACATCGCCGAGATCGCCTTCAAGGCTTTGACGGAAGCCGGGCATTCGCGACAACTCTACGAAATCACCGGGCCGCGGGCTTTGACCTTCGCTGAAGCGATCGGCGAAATCGCGCAGGCGACCGGGCGGGACATCAAATTCACCGCGGTGCCGCCGAAAGTTTTCCGCGGCGAACTGGTCGCGAGCGGCGTGCCCGAACGTGGACGCCGACCTCGTGATCTATCTCTTCACCACCGTGCTCGACGGCCGCAATACGCCGCTGGCCGATGGCGTGCAGCGCGCGCTGGGCCGTCCGCCGCGGGACTTTTCCGACTATGTCCGCCGCACCGCGGCGACCGGTGTCTGGGGAGGCAACCATGCTTGATCGCGCCATCTTCGTAGCGACCTTCGCGGCCGCGATCGGCAGCGGCGTGGTCGGCGGCATCTTCTACGCGTTCTCGTCCTTTGTGATGGCAGCCCTCGGCCGTCTTCCGTCCGCGCAGGGCGCCGCTGCCATGAAGGCCATCAATGTGACGGTCATCAATCCCGTCTTCATGCTCGCCTTCATGGGCACCGCGATCGTCTGCGTCGTGCTTGCCGGCGCCTCGTTGATGTGGTGGGGCCGGAGCTTCGGAATGCTGATGCTCGCCGCCAGCCTGATCTATCTCGTCGGCTGCTTCGGCGTCACCATGGTGTTCAACGTGCCGCTGAACAACCAGCTCGCCGCGGTCGCGCCGGCGGAGGAAGCCGCATTGTGGTCGACGATATCTCGAAGTGTGGACGGCCTGGAATCATGTCCGCACGGTGGCCCCGATCCTGTCGGCGATGCTGTTCATCGCCGCGCTGCTGGTGGCTTGATCAACGGCGTTATTCCGCCGCCTCGGTCCGCGTGTCGTTGCGGCGCAGATGACGCTGCGCCCAGATGGCGACCTCCTCCATGGTCGCGCGCGTCTCGGGCAGGAACGGAAAGATCGTGTAGACGTGGACGGAATCCTCCACGATCCGCAAGCTGACATCGACGCCCGCTTTTTCGGCGCGCTCGGCGAGGCGCGTGGCGTCGTCGAGCAGGCATTCACCTTGCGTCGCCGTGACGAACAGCGGCGGCAGGCCGGTGAGATCGCCGAACAAGGGCGACACCAGCGGATCGGTCGGCTCATGGCCCTGGAAATAGGATGCGCCCATGAAGGTCAGGAGGTCGCGATTGGCGGCGGGATCGTTGCCGTTGAAAGCGCGCACGCTGGCGCCCGACAGCGTGAGATCCGCAAAGGGCGCCACCGCGAGGATGGCGGCGGGAAGCGGATCGCCGGCGGTACGCAACGCCAGCGCCAGTGCTACGGCAAGCCCGCCGCCGGCGGATTCGCCGGATAGCAGTATCGAGCGCGCCGCAATGCCGCGTGCCAGCAGCGCGCGATAGGCCGAGACCGCGTCGTCGATCGCCGCCGGATAGGGATGTTCCGGCGCCAGCCGGTAGTCGACGGTGTAGCAGACGCCGCCGACGGCGGCCGCGAGCCGGCCGGCATATTCGAGCGAGCCCTTCGCCGAGCCGATCAGATAGCCGCCGCCGTGGAAATGCAGCACGACGTGGCCGGCCGCTGCGTCCGGTGCCGCGACGCGCCATGCCCTGACGTCGCCGAGTTCGTCCTCGACCGCCTCGATGGTGTCCGGCAGCGGAAAATTCGTGGTCAGGAACCGGTCATAGGCCTCGCGCAGCCCGTCATGGCCGCGCGCGACATCCTCCGGCCGGAACGCGTATTTCCAGAGATCGAAGGCGCGCTGACTCTCAGGTCGCTGCAACCGCTTGCCTTCGCGCAAGCCGGTGACATTGAGCACCTCGCCCGGCGGCCCCTCGACCGCCTTCACCACATTGTAATCCCAGGCCAGTCCCCAGCTGGTTTCCGCCAGCGGATCGATCCGCGCCATGCCCTTCCAGCGGCCGTTGCGATTGCGCACGCGGCCCGCCGTCGGTCTCGTGCATCAGTTTTACGGCGGCGCGCGCACCGGCCTGGATGCGCGTCGTGCGCGGCAACCGGCGGCGTTCGTATTCGAGCAGCGCGCCCGGCACGTCGTCCTGCCGCCGCGCCAGCACGCGGGCAAAGGTCCAGGCGTCCTCGATGCTCTGGCCGGCGCCGGCGGCGAGAAACGGCACCATCGGATGCGCGGCGTCGCCAAGCAGCGTGACGCGGCCGGAGGTCCAGCTGTCGATCGGATCGCGGTAATACATGCCGGTGATGAAGACGCTCCGGCACTGTTCGAGCATGGCGCGCGCCCGCGGCTCGGCATCGTCGAACGAACGCAGCATCTCGGAGATATCGCCGCTGTCGGTCCAGGATTCGCGCTGCACTTCCTGCGCCGGCACCGAGGCCAGGATGCTGTAGAGATTTTTCGGCCGCACCCAGTAGGTGATGAGCGTGCGGCCGGGGCCGAACCAGTAATTGCCGCGCTCTTCCAGGCCGAGGCCTTCGAGCCGCTCGGCGGGAATCAGCGAGCGCCACATCAGGATGTTGGCGAAGTGTTTTTCTTCAGTGCCGCGCAGATGCTGGCGCACCGCCGAATGGATGCCGTCGCAGCCGACCAGCGCGTCACCGCGCACGGTCTCGCCGTTCTGCAGGCGAACCTCGACGCCGTCACTTGTCCTGCGACACCGCCGCCACGCGCGCGCCGAGACGTTTGGCCTCTGCCGGAACCGCATCGGACAGGATCTGGACCAGGTCGGCGCGATGGATGTTGTACATCGGCGCGCCGTAGCGGGCGGCGGCCTCGTCGCCGAGCGGCGCCTGATACAGCATGCGGCCGGTGCGCAGGTCGCGGTAATCGTAACTTTGCGGTTTGACGCCGACGGCGCGGATCGCCGCTTCAAGGCCGATCTCGCGCAGCACGATCGCGGCATTGCTCGCGATCTGGATGCCGGCGCCGATCTCGGCCATCACCTCGGCCTGCTCGAGCACCAGCGCGTCGACGCCGTGATGACGCAGCGCAATCGCAGTCGTCAATCCACCAATGCCGCCGCCTGCGATGAGAACGCGCATGATGACCGTCTCCACCCGGTCCGATTAAGCGACTTTGGCTTAATTGTAGGGTGAGGTGGCCGGGAATATCAACCAAGCTGCGGGCGAAGGTCCGCCCGCACGCATCTTTAGCCGCCGCGATTCTTCTTTTTCTTCTTGGCGAATGCGGGTCTCGCATCACCGGCGCCGGCGGGCGGCCCGGCGTAGGCAGGCTTCTTCTGATAGTGCTTTTTCTTATCGAAGCCTGGATCCCTGAAGGATCCCGGCGCGCCTTCGCCGTGAGGCTTCGCGTATGGCTTCGTGTGATTGGCTTGGCTTGGCGTATGGCTTCGGTGCCGCCTCGTGACGCGGATCGCGGATCATTGTGATGGCGCGGGCCGCGCTCCGGGGCGGCGGCTTCGCGCCGCGGCGGATAGGATTTTTTCTCTTCTCGTTTCTCCTGGGGCGCCTGCGCCTGCGGCGCTTCCGTCATCGCCTCGATGCGGATGTTGTCTTCCTTGTCGGGACGCCGGATTTTTGCGGCGAAGGATTCCGCAGCCCTTCCCGAAATTTCGAACTCGGTGGTGGTGTCCATGATGCGGATCGCGCCGATGTCGTTCTTGTCGATGCCGCCGCGACGGCAGATCATCGGCAGCAGCCAGCGCGCCTCGGCGTTCTTGCGGCGGCCGATGGCGGCGCGAAACCACACGCTGCCTTCCGCCATGCGCGTGACGCGGCGATGATTTGCCCGGTTTCGGCCGCGGCCCTGCCTCGCGATCGTCACCGCGCGCGGGCCTGTCGTCACCGCGCGCGGGTCTGGCGTCCCTGCCCCGGGCATTGCTGTCGCGCGACCGGCCGGCGCCCTGGCCGGGATCGAGAATGTCTTCCGGCGACGGCAGCCGCGCGCGATAGAGCCGCGCCAGCGCTGCGGCGATATCCTCGGGCGAGCGTTCGGCCAGCAAGGCCTGCGCCAGCATCAAATCTTCCGGCGTCGTCTCCTCCGCGAACAGCGCATCCTTCATCATGCGCTCCTGGTCGAGCTTGCGGATTTCCTCCGCCGTCGGCGCTACGCCCCAGACCGCATCGATGCCGGCGAGATTGAGCAGCAATTCCGCGCGCCGCTTTCGCGCCGGCGGCACCAGCAGGACGCTGACGCCCTTGCGGCCGGCCCGGCCGGTGCGGCCGGAGCGATGCTGCATCACCTCGGCGTCGTTCGGCAGATCCGAATGAATGACGAGATCGAGGTTCGGCAGATCGATGCCGCGCGCCGCCACGTCGGTGGCGACGCAAACCCGCGCGCGTCCATCGCGCAGCGATTGCAGCGCCGTGGTGCGCTCGTTCTGGGTCAATTCGCCCGACAGCGCCACCACCGAGAAGCCGCGCTCCGACAGCGTGGCCTGCAGATGCCGCACCGCGTTGCGGGTGTTGCAGAACACCAGCGCGCCCGGCGATTCGAAGAAGCGCAGCACGTTGACGACGGCGTGCTCGACATCGGGCGCGGCGATCCGGATCGCGCGATACTCGATATCGGCATGGCCGCCTTCGTCGCCCGCGACCTCGACGCGAAACGCCTGCTGCTGATACGCTTTCGCCAGCGCGACGATGCCGCGCGGCAGCGTCGCCGAGAACAACAGCGTGCGGCGGGTGGCCGGCGTGGTCTTGAGGATGAACTCCATGTCCTCGCGAAAGCCGAGGTCGAGCATTTCGTCGGCCTCGTCGAGCACCACCGCCTTCAATTCCGAGACGTCGAGACGGCCGCGCCGCAGATGATCGCACAGCCGGCCGGGCGTGCCGACCACGATGTGGGCGCCGGCGGCGAGCTGGCGCTGTTCGGCGCGCGGATCCATGCCGCCGACGCAGGAAACCACGCGCGCATCGGCATATTGATAGAGCCATGCCAGTTCGCGATGCACCTGCAACGCCAGTTCGCGCGTCGGTGCGACGATCAGCGCCAGCGGCGCGCCGGCGCGCTCGAACCGCCCGGCATCGCCGAGCAGGTTCTTGGCAATGGCGAGGCCATAGGCGACGGTCTTGCCGGAGCCGGTTTGCGCCGAAACCAGCAGGTCGCGGTCGGCAGCGGCGTCCGCCAGCACGGCGGATCTGCACCGGCGTCGGTGGCATCGTAATTGCGCTCCGTCAACGCCCGGGCGAGCGGAGGACTTGTGGTTGAGAATGTCACGAGGTGAAAAACCTTGGTTGGCGCTCGACGGGAACGCGGAACGGGGTCTCAAACCCCTAACGGGGTCGAAACCTGCGTGCGGCGGGCAGATGCATCGCCGCGTGTGTGAATTTGATTGATTGGGGCTGCTTTAGGCCAATCAAGCCCAAAACGCCATGGCTTTGATTGCATGGCGGCCCAGGGCTGGCCGCTTGGTAAACGCTGCCTGCTCAGGCCATTCACCCTTGCGGAACACCGGGACCCGCCTGCCGATGTTGATTTTGTGTCAGTGCGGCGCGCAAGCCGCAGCCGGCGCGCCCGGTTCGCCCTCATCGCGATCGCTACGAGGAGAGCAACCGCCGCGGCGGCGGCACCGCCGTAGCCGACCGCGCCGACGCCATAGTGGTCCACGATTCGACCGCCGAGAACTGCGCCAAGGCCGATGCCCAGATTGCAGACCGAGATATTCAGCGACATGGCGAAGGCCGGCGCCTCGCGTGCGGCCCTCATGACGCGGACCTGGCTGATGACGAAGGCCGCCATGTGCGCGGCGCCCCACAACCCGACAACGACGACGAGCATAGCCGACAAGCTCTTCCCCGCGGGTGCGACCCCCGCCATAGCCAGCATGAGAGCGAAGCGCGACCCAGGCCGCCGCCGCGAGGGGATCGCGATCGACCATGCGCCCGGCAACCCAGTTCCCGAACACACCGGCGAGGCCAAATCCCATCAGTGCCCAGGCGATCGTCGCTGCATCGAGGTGCAGCCACGGTACCGAGCAAGCGCCGCGATATAGGTGTAGCCGGCAAACATCGCCGTGAACGTGACACCCGACAGCAGGAGATGCATCAGGAAGGCCGGCCGCCACAGCAGCGAGGCCTCCGTCAGCATCGATGGCTGCTTCGCAACTTCCATGCGCGGAAACCAGACGGCGACGAGAGCTGCCGAGACAAGGCCGAGCAGCGCGAGGCCCGCAAAGCTCGCGGGCCAGCCGGCCCTGTCCGCCACCATCGCGCCGGCGGGAATGCCCAGCACGGTCGCGGCGACCACGCCGACATTGACGAGCGAGATTGCCCACCCCTCGCGTCCGCGCACCGGCCAGACGGGCGGCTGCTACGATGGCGACGCTGGCAATGGCGGGCAAGGCGCAGCCCTGCAGCACGCGGACGGCAACGACAACAGAATAATGCGGCACCAGCGCGATCGCGAGATTGCCGGCAGCGAAGACGATCGCCGCCGCGACAAGGACATGGCGCGGATCGCACCGGCCGGCCAGCATCGTCAGCGGCGGGCCGAGCAGGGCTGCCGCGAGTGCGAACCAGGTGACGAACCAGCCCGCTTCGGCGAGCGATACCTTGAGATCGCTCGCCATGGCCGGCAACAGACTGACGACGACGAATTCCGTCGTGACGACCACGAACATCGCGAAGGCGAGCAGGATAATGGCGAGCGCGAAATGAGCGCGCGTGCCGCGTCGGGTTGCCGCCGGTTCGCGCCTCATGCGTTGGCACCGCCGTCGATCGTGAACGCGGCTCCGGTCACGAATCGGCTTTCATCGCTGGCGAGCCACGCAACCAGGCTGGCGATGTCGCGCGCCTCGCCGAAGCGGGGAATGGCCATGAGGCTCAACTGCGCATCGGCATGTTCGCCGTCGGCCGGATTCATGTCGGTGTCGGTTGATCCGGGATGCACGATGTTGACCGTGATGCCGCGCGGTCCGAGGTCGCGCGCCATGCCCTTGGTGAGGCCGACGAGCGCGGCCTTGCTGAGGCTGTAGAGGCTTAGTCCCGGCCCCGGCACGCGCTCGGCCAGATTGCTGCCGATCGAGATGATGCGCGCGCCCTCTTTCATGTGCTCGGCCGCGGCCTGGGAAGCAACGAACGCCGCGCGGGTGTTGACCGCGACCGTCCGCTCGAAGTCGTCCAGCGTCAGGGCATCGAGCGGCTTGGCGACGAAGATGCCGGCATTGTTGACGAGGATGTCGAGCCGGCCCCATTCGGCGACGGTCCGCTCCACGGCCGCCCGCACCGCGGCAGAATCGGTGTTGTCCGCGGCAATCGCCAGGCCCCGCCGGCCGGCACGCTCGATCTCGGCGACGACAGCGCCGGCCTTGTCGCCCGCACTGACGTAAGTCAGCGCAACGTTCGCGCCCTCGCCCGCAAGACGTTTGGCGATTGCCGCCCCCATCCCGCGGCTGCCGCCGGTCACCAGCGCCACCTTGTCTTTCAGTCCAGTCATGGCGATTCCTTTCTGTATTGATCGACACAAAAATAAAACGCTTGCCGGAACGGGTCAAGTGATTTATTTGTCAATCGACACAGAAAGGAACTTGGCATGGCAGAGCGGGGCCGTCCCGCGCAGCTTTGACCGCGCCACCGCCTTGCGGCGGGCGATGGAACTGTTCTGGGCCAAGGGCTATGACGGCGCCTCCATGTCGGACCTGATAGCCGCGATGGGCGTCAATTCGCCAAGCATCTACGCCGCCTTCGGCTGCAAGGAGGAGTTGTTCCGCGAAGCGGTGGAACTCTATACCGCGACCGAAGGCGGACGAATTTGGGAATCCATGGCGACCGCACCATCGGCGCGTGCGGCGATCGAAACCATGCTGCGCGTCAAGCGCCGAGGATTTCACACGACCGGGCAAGCCACGAGGCTGCCTTGTGGTGCTCGGGGCGATTCACGCCGACGACGGAAATGAGGCCGTGCATCGCGAGCTGCGGGAGATGCGCGCGGAGAATATCGAACTGCTCGAGCCGGCGCCTCGAGCGCGGCGTTGCCGAAGCCGAATTGCCGGAGGGCATCAACTGCCGCGCGCGTCGCGACGTTCTACGCAACCGTCCAGCACGGCATGTCGATCCAGGCTCGCGACGGCGTTTCGCGCAAAACCCTGCTCGCCGTTGCCGACTGCGCCATGGCCGCGTGGGACGGCCTCGTCGCTGCCCGCGGGCACGGGGCGCGCGACGCCGGTTAGATGACCGGGATGAAGGGGTCGGCTCAGGCCCATTCGCCCTTGCGGAACACCGGGACCCGCCTGCCGTCGGCATGGACGCCGTCGATGTCGATCTGGTCCGAGCCGATCATCCAGTCGATATGGATCAGGCTCTTGTTGCCGCCTTGGGCGGCGATCTGCTCCGGCGTCAGGTTGCCGCCATCGACGAAGCATTTCGAATAGCATTGGCCGAGCGCGACGTGGCAGGCGGCGTTCTCGTCGAACAGCGTGTTGAAGAACAACAGCCCGCTTTTCGAGATCGGCGAGGAATGCGGCACCAGCGCCACTTCGCCGAGCCGGCGCGCGCCCTCGTCGGTATCCAGCACCTTGTTCAAGACCTCCTCGCCGCGCGACGCCTTGGCCGCGACGATGCGGCCTTCCTCGAACCGCACCTGGATGTCGTCGATCAGCGAGCCCTGATACGACAGCGGCTTTGGTGCTGACGACATGGCCGGTGACCCGCCGCGCATGCGGCGTGGTGAAGACTTCCTCGGTCGGGATATTGGCGTTGCAGGTGATGCCGTTCTTGGCGGTGGAGGCGCCGCCTTCCCATTCATGGCCGTCGGCGAGCCCGACCGTGAGATCGGTGCCCGGCCCGGTATAATGCAGCGCGTTGAAGCGCTGGCCGTTCAGCCATTCGGTCCGCTCGCGCAGCACGGCATTGTGCTTCTCCCACGAAGCGACGGCGTCATCATTGTCGACGCGCGAGGCCGCGAAGATCGCGTCCGCCAAGTTTGGCCACCGCGACATCGTCCTCGTCGCCGGGGAAAACCTGCTTCGCCCATGACAGGCGGGATAGGCGACGATGTTCCAGTTGATGTCGAAATTGACGATCCGTTCCAGCGCCGGCTGGTAGGCGATCGAATTGGCCTTGCTGGCGCGCGAGACCTTGGCGGGATCCTGCCCCGCCAGCAGCATCGGATTGTCGCCGACGATGGCGAGCCGGGCGCAATTGGCGGAAAACGCCTTCGACATGCCCTCGTAGAGCCAGCCGGCGGCGCGATCGAAACCGTCGTCGTGCCCGAAACGATAGCGCGCCAGGGTGATCTCTTCGTCCGACAGAAACGGCGTGACGAGACCGGCGCCGGCCTTGTAGGCATGCTCGGCGATTTTTCGCACCAGCGGCAGCGCCGCCGACGGCGCCGTCACCAGCAGATCCTGTCCCGGCTTGAGTTGCAGCCCAATTTTGATGGCGACTTCGGCGAGACGGTCGAGTTTGACGGGATCGATCGATGCCGAGATGTTGCGCTCGTGGACGGTCATGAGATCAGGCCTGTTGCTGGTGGAGTCGCGATGTCGGCATTATCGCACGATGGACCGCGATCGCCACCCATTTGGTGAGGGAAGCGGAACCGCGCAAGATGGGGCAGATGCAGGGAATCCACAGGGCGCTCGTAGGAATTTCTGACAGCCAAATCACAAAAGGCCGTCGTCCCCCGCGAAAGCGGGGGATCCAGTACGCCGCGCCTTCTCGATTTCATCAATAGCTCATCGGAATACTGGGTCGCCCGGTCAAGCCGGGCGATGACGTCAGGGGTGAGGCGCGATCGTCTTCATCACACACACCTTCGCGTTCTCGCGGCGCGATGCGCCCGAAGTTTTGCGAACCGTTCCGCCCTCAGGAAATCAGAGGGCGCAGGGAAGACCGGGTGCGCGCTGCACCCGCGGTCTCATGTGCAAGGTAGTGCGAAATGGCGCACATGAGCATACAGGTTCAGCGGAAACACTCCGGCCTTCCCTGCGCAATGGTTTTACGGCTTATGCCGTGATCTCCTCGGCGACGAATTCTTTCTTGTCACCGTCGTTGCCGAATTAGTGGCGCATCGAAACCCGGTTGGGCTCGAAAGACCTTCAACAACTTGACACCAGCAACGGGTGCCAGGACCACACGGTTTTGCCGTACGCTTCAGCGCCGTTCGTCTGCATGCCGCCGATCGCTCACGAGCCGAAGCCCGCCCTGCCATCACGTGTCACGCCCGACGCTGCCGCGTCCACCGCATCCCCGCCCCGCGTTTGTGACGCTCGCGAAACGCCCCTCTGAATGGGACGGGATGACAAAGGTATATTTCTGATTTGGCGAAATCGACAAGATAAATATTTTCTGAAAATCAGAAAAGATGATTTGACAGGGTTTCGCTGATTTGCCCGTCGCACTCGCCGGCCCAGGCCGGGCGGTCACGCCGACTGGGGCGCCCTGCCCTTCACGACCCAGGCTGTCGCGGCGTATGACCTCGGCCCATTTGCCTCGCCATCCAGATACGCCAGCTCGACCATGTTTCTTAGCTTTGCCTTGGTTTCTACGTCGAGCGTCCCGACGTATTCCGCGACCGGCCCATCCTTGCCTTCCGCCGGTGCCCAGAAGTCCGCGAAGGATGCAAAGTCCATGCGGATCGTTAGCATGTCCTGCACAACATCCGTTAAGCCGGCATCCCGCCAGGCTCGCGCCAGATCTCCCGGACGGCTCATTGGCCTGGTGCACATTCCGGCTCTGCGCGCATTGCCGCCCTGATCCAGCACGGCTGCGGTATCGAAGATCATGCGAGAGGAAATGAGCCCACCACGCGTGTCCCAGGTCGCCGCAGCGACAGTCCCACCCGGCCGAGTGACGCGGCGCATCTCGCGCACCGCGAGATCGGCCTGCGGAATGAATTGCAAGACCAGCATCGAGAGCGAATGATCGAACGACGCATCCGGAAATGGCAAGGCGCAAGCGTCTCCAACTTCGAAGGCGACGCGAGCGTCGCGTTTCCGGCGGTTCGCGTGCTCGACGTAAGCGGGAGAAAAATCTATACCCCGCACGCTGCCAACTGCGGGGTTCCGCGCCAGGCCGAAACTCAGATTGCCCGTGCCGCACCCGACATCCAGAACGCGCTCCGCGCCGGTGATCCCGGCGAAGTCAACGAACAGCGGCGCAAGGCGACGGCTCCATCGTCCCATCTGGAGTTCGTAACCATCACCATCCGAAGACACGAATGTCGATGAAACGGCCATGTAGTCATTCCTCCCATGCACGCGTCTACGCGGATATTGCCACCTCCGATCACCGGATGCGGAGCCCGCGTGCCTTGAGCGTGTCGCGATCAAGCTTGCCGACCACTTGGCGTGTCGTCCCTGCCGAGAAGAGCCGAAACGCTAGTCGACCGGAATCATCAACGAACGGCGGGGCATGCCCAGCGCCTGGGATCGATGCCCTTTGCTGTGCATATCCTCGACCAGATAGATCTCGCCGGTGCCGATGATCCTCGTCTCACCATCGCTCGCCGTAACCTTGTGCGGCGCGTCCAGATTGACCACGTATTGGCGGCGGGTTGTTGCGTGCCAATCAAAAAGCCAGTCCGCGGGGGTCGTGCGAAATATGACGCCCGTGGCGGGATAGATCTTCGAGATAGTCCCGTCCGGTCCCGTGTCGGTCAGCTCGATTTCGATGTCACGGAAGTGCGTTTCGCCGTTTTCGTCCGCGTAAAGATTATGAATGCGCATTTTCACCCCGTTTGACGTTTTGGGAGCGGCAGACCAGCCGCCGCCCTTTGTGACCTGACAGATCACAGGCTTCGACTCATTCGATCTTGATGTCGGCTGCCTTGATGATCGGCCACCATTTTGCGATTTCGTCGTTCTGATAGCTGACGAGCGCTTCGGCAGTCTGTTGTTCGGGTGGCGGAATCTGCTGACCGATGTCGGCGAGCCGCTTCAAGGCCGATTGGTCCGCCAAGGTCTTCCGGACTGCAGCGTTGAGTTTGTCCGTCACATCACGCGATAGTGCCGCGCGGCGTCCAGATGGCGTGCCAATTGAGAAAATGGAAGCCGGCAAGACCGGCTTCGTCCACCGTGGGAAGCTCGGGCGCGGACGGGAGGCGGCTGTTCGACGTTACCGCGAGGCCCCTGATGCTCGCCGCACGAACCTGCGGCACCGAATTGCCGGCAAGATCGAAAAGGATGTCGATGTGACCCGACACGAGGTCGCGCATCGCATGCCCAAGCCCGCGGTAAGGCACGAATCCGAATTCGGTGCCGGTGATCTTCTGGAAATTCACAGCGCTTATATGCGAGGTGCTGCCGACACCAGCTGTGCCGGCCGTCGCCTTGCCGGGATTGGCTCTGAGCCACGCGATCAATTGCTTCAGGTCCGTCGCGGGGAAATCCTTTCGCACTGCGATGATTTGCGGGTCGAACGCGATCAGCGATACGGGATCGAAATCTTTGGCCACATCATACTTGAGCGCATAGGCCGCGCCGTTGAAGACGTGTGTCGCTACGGTGCCGAGGATCAACGTGTAGCCGTCGGCCTCGGCGCGGGCGACCTTGCCGGTGCCGATGCTGCCTGTCGCGCCGGGAACGTTCTCAACGATCACCGGTTGGCCGAGTGACGCCTGCAAGCCTTCGGCTATCACGCGGCCGATTGTGTCTGTTGGTCCGCCTGCCGGGAACGGCACGACAAGCGTGACCGTGCGAGAGGGATAGGTTTGCGCGTCGGTGCGACCACCCATGCCGCAGGTCGCGAGAGTCACGCAAATTGCCGTGATTGCCAATTGTGACAAAGTCATCTCCTTCGATGAAAGGTGCAGTTGCATCCGCTGTTGCAACTACGTCGGCAGGGGCATAAGAGGAATTCCCTATCCGGTTTGGTAGACATAGGAATTTGCTTATGCGAAAGCGGATTGATTGGGAGAGCCAGATCGGCCGGCGCCTGCGCTTGCGCGATCTCTACGTTTTCTCGTCGGTCATCCGGTTGGGCAGCATGGCGAAGGCTGCGCAGGAACTCGGCGTTTCGCAGCCGGCCGTATCCGAAGTCATCGCCGACCTTGAGCACGCTCTTGGCGTGCGGCTGCTCGATCGCGGCCCACAGGGCGTAAGCCCAACGGTCTATGGCGTTGCGCTTGAAAGGCGCAGCCTCGCGGCGTTCGACGAATTGAAGCAGGGCATCAGGGACATCGAGTTCCTATCCGATCCGACCGTCGGCGAGATTCGGATCGGTTGCCCGGAATCAATCTCGGCCGCCATTCTGCAGCCGATCGTCGAGAAGTTCGACAGGCAACATCCCGCGGCCGTGCTCGACGTGGATACGGTGAACACCCTGTCATTCGCGAAGAAACTCAGGGACAGGGAACTTGACCTCGTTCTCGCGAGAGGCGGGTGGCCTCTGGAAAATCCAGAGCTTGTGACCGACTTCAATGTCGAGACGCTCTACGATGACGAATTAGTTGTCGTCGTAGGACGCCAGAGCCGGTGGGCGCGGCGACGGAAAGTCGACATCGCCGAGCTGCATGACGAACGGTGGATACTGACCAGCGGAGATCGGTGGAACTATCAGGTCATTTCGCGAGCATTCGCGCAGCGCGGGCTCGATATGCCGAAGATCGCGATGAAAACAATTTCGGTGCATCTTCGTGCCAACAACGTTGCAACGGGGCGCTTCATTGCGACGTTTCCGCGTTCTGTTGTCGATCTTTATGCGGGCCGCTTTGGGCTTAAAGCACTGCCTATCGAACTGCCGAACAGTACCTGGCCGGTGAAGGTCGCGACCCTGCGAAGCCGGACGCTTAGCCCCGTCGTAGAGCGCTTTATTGCCTGCGCCAGAGATGTCGCGAAATCGATGGCAGGCAAGCCGCGATCGCCCGGTTGAACAATGCCCATCGGGCCAGTCAGGTGGCGGCACATCATTCGGATCCGAGGACAATTTGGATATATTCGTGGCCTTCACTCAGTCACCTGATCCGTAAGCACGAGGATTGTCGGCGGGAACGTGAGACCGAGCGTCTGTTCCCTTCGACGCAAAAGCGGCCGCAACGCTCAGAGGACGCGAAACAGCCGATTATCGATCCGCCCCGGGCCGTATTCGCCGTAGCCGACGGTGACCATTCCGCAAAGCCAGGCGTAGCGCTCGTCTGACGTCTCAAATCTGGAAGCGTGGACCTTCGAAACGGCCGCGCTTCACCACGAAGGTCAACCGTGTATCGAGGTGGGTCGGGATCACCTGGCCGAGTCCAGATCAATGCTGAGATCGCACAGATGCTCGACCGGTAATGCGTTGATCAACACGCGATCGAACAATGGTGTCTTCTGGTCGGCGAGAGTTTTAGGGTTCGTCATGCTCGTGTCCATCATGCCGCTTCGTGCGCGGCTTTGACCTGGGCAAAGTCAAGGAACGTATCTTTCCGCGCGACGAGGCCGTTGGCATCGACTTCGACCAAGTCGAGAGCGCATCGCTCACGAGCCGAAGCCCGCCCTGCAATTACGTGTCACGCCCGACGCTGCCGCGTCCACCGCATCCCCGCCCCGCGTCTGTGACGCTCGCGAAACGCCCCTCTGAATGGGACGGGATGACAAAGGTATATTTCTGATTTGGCGAAATCGACAAGATAAATATCTTCTGAAAATCAGAAAAACCGCTTGACAAGTATTCACTGATTTGCGCGGACGGGCAAAGTGCTAAATTCGGAGGTCACCGATCCGTGACGACGATGGCCAAACCGGAAGCCAGCAGTAGGACGAGCACTACCTTGCGGAATGCCGCCTCATTCAGTTTGCCGTAGAGCGACCAACCGAGCAGCGTTCCTGCAACCAGCACCGGCAGTCCGATCAAGAAACAGCCGGGTCGTTTCCGGCGTAACCAGCCCTACCCCGCCGAAGCGCCAGCAACGATAGAGCGAAGGTTGCGACCGCGGTCGGCTGTGACACCGCGCGATGCTCATCGCGGGGCCAGCCGCGCAACACGCACCACAAGGTCGGAAGAATGCCGCCGAGCCCGGTCGAGCCACCAAGCACGCCGTTGAGGAATCCAATCCCGGCATCCGCGGCTTGCCCCACCGTTTTTCAAGTCGGCATTTTCGGTCGCAGCAGATTGTAAAGGCCGAATGCGATCAACAACATGCCGACCGCCGTTCTCAAATGCACGGACGATGCCAATTCAAGAATGGCGATACCTGCGGGAATGCCGATGGCACTTCCGATGACGAAGGGCAGCAGCCGCGACGGGATTATTGCGCGTCGCAGCCTCCAGGTGGAGTAGCCCTGCACCAGCAGCGCATAAGCGACAATCAATGTCGTTGTCTGCACGGGCGTCAGAGCGAAAAGCCAGATGCCGGCGGCGACCATGCCAAATGCGAAACCTGCAAGCCCGGTTACAAATGCGGCGGCGAACGTACCTAGCAGAAAGATGGCGAGATCAAACGGAATAGCAAAACTCATGACGATGCCCCTTGTTGGCGATGATTGATTTGGGAGAAGTGACGACGCAGGCCGTCAGCCATGCGTCTCTTCCGTTCCGTCACGGCACCAGCGATACAGCGCGTCGTAGACCGGCATCGCGGCCTCAAGCTGGGCCACATCGTCCCTGAACATTCGGGAATAGCCTAGCGATATGGCCAGCAGTCCGCCCGACTGCGGATGTAAGATCCGGCTGTCCGGTATCGGCGCCACGAATGATCGTTGCGAGCCGCGACAATGGTTTGGACTTGAGATTGAATTCTTCAAGCATCACGTCGAAAGTGCAGGCGTCACCTCGATCATTCCAAATCCCGTGCCCGGTATCGAAGGGAGTTGCTGCGAACTGCTCGGCAACCGAGGCCACCTCGGAAGGCGCAACGAAGAGGAATATCGCTGTCGGATCGATGAAGCGACGGATCAACCACGGGCAGGCTATCCGAACGATCTTTGGCCGCGCTCGCGTGACCCAGGTTGTCCGACCGACTTCGTCGCGAACCGGTAGCCGGTTGGTGCTCAATTGTAGTTGGTTGGCTTTGCACCAGGCATCGAAGCCGCCCGCAAGCGTCTCGGCGTCGATGCCTGCTTGCCGAAGCCAGGCGGCGGTTCCTTGGCTGATATTTCCGCCATTCCGGCAATAAACAACAACGCGTTGGCCAGAAAAGTTGTGCGCCCAGTTCGATACGGTCTGAGAAGCCATTCGGCGCGCAGTTGGCAATAGGCTCTGGTCTGTATCGCTGCCGTCACCGTCGCCTGGACGAACATCGATCAGCATCGGTGCGCCGGGCAGGCCAATGATACGGGATAACTGTTCTACCGATATTTCGGTTGGTGACGGCATGGCGTCCACCTCTTCATCGAGGGCATGGACGCGATATTCGGCTGCCGCCTCACGGGGTCATCGCGGAAATCCCCAGACATACATCTCGTACCGAAACAGCCGGGATGTCAATCGGGTTGAAAACCTTTCCTGCGGATCAATCTCGACGGATTGGGCTTCTCATTCTTGCTTGCCGCAACGTGAGGCGGCCTCGATCCGGCATTATCTGGGGTCGTACAACACCTCAGGTTGGGAGGTTATGGAGTTCACCAGGTGTGTCTGCGAAGGGCCGCTCCTGGGAACGCTGGCACGAAACGGTGCGCCGACGGCGACCCGCCGCTCACTGCGTCGAGTTCGAGATCGGTCAAATCGGTATCGATCGAAGTCTTTGGCTGGTCTGTCATGTTCCGCTCCCTTGGCGTGACGAATGGCTCGTTGATCCCTGAGCGAGTATGCCGGGCCGCGATTTGCTTCACCGTGACGGCCATCACACGAGTTAAAGTCAGGCCGTTGCCCATTTCATACCGGCCACTATGAGGTCAGCTCCGCTTGCCGCCTTGCGGGCAGCGCTCGCCGGTGCAACACTTCCCATCAAGTCCAACGGCAAAGACCGGGCAAACGGGACGATGGGGGAAACGATGAAGCTCGCTGCGAAGCTGTTCGCCGCCGTGGTTGTGCTGCTCACGGCGCAGACGGCATCGGCGCAATCCACCTATCCAAACCGGGCGGTGAAAATCCTGGTCGGCTTCACGCCCGGCACGGCGCCGGACCTTGTGGCGCGCATTCTGGCCGACCGGTTTTCGGAAGTCCTGGGCGCGCCGTTCGTGGTCGAGAATGTGCCCGGCGCCGGCAGCAACATCGCCACCGATCGCGTCGCCAAGGCCGCCGCCGATGGCTACACCTTGCTGATGGGCGGCAACTCGGCGCTGGTCGTCAATCCCGCTTTGTTCGAAACACTGCCATTCGACCCGCTCAAGGATTTCGCGCCGATCTCGCAAATATTCATTGCGGCGAACGTGCTCGCCGTTCCGCCCGAGGTGCCGGTCAAGAGCGTGGCGGAACTGGTGGCGCTCGCCAAGGCGCAGCCCGGCAAGCTTTCCTACGGCCATGCCGGCGCGGGCACCTCGCAGCATCTGGCCGCCGAATTGTTCAAATACATGGCGCGCCTCGATATTGCATCGGTGCCCTATCGCGGCACCACGGCGTTGCTGCCGGACCTGCTCGCCAGCCGGATCAGCATGTCGTTCGCCAATATCGTCAACGTGGTGCCGCTGGCGCGCGAAGGCAAATTGCGCGCGCTGGCCATCACCTCGATCAAGCGTTCGGCGCTGGCGCCCGATTTGCCGACCATGGCGGAATCCGGATTCCCGGGCTTCGAGGCCGTGCCGTGGTTCGGCCTGCTCGCGCCGACCGGCACGCCGAAGGATGTTCTGGACAAACTGCACGGCGAAACCGTCAAGGCGCTGGCGATGCCGGAGGTGCGCAAGAAGTTCGACGAGCTTGGCCTCGAAACGGTCGGCAACACGCCCGCTGAATTTGCCGCCGTCATCAAGAAAGAAATGCCCGAGTGGGCGAAGGTCATCAAGGATGCCGGCATCAAGCTCGGCAACTAGGGCGGCTTGGGAACGGCGCGCCGCATCTTGCCTTTACCGACAAGCGCGACGCGCCGTCGCCCTACGTGATTTCCGCCACGGATTGACTACCAGTAAGCGCGCGGTCCGAAACTTCCGTAGCGTCCAAAGGTGCTGCCGTTGCCGCGGGCGTAGCCGCCACGTTTGAAGCTGCGATCGCCGTAGCCGCCACCGGAGTACCCGGCCTTATAGCCGCCCTTGCTTTTGAAGCTGCGGTCTCCGTAGCCGCCACCGGCGTAGCCGGCGCCATAGCCGCCGCCCTTGCCTCCGTGGTGGCCACGGCGACTCGAGAACTCATCCATTGCCGGTCGCTCGAAATCCGTGGAGGTCATTCCGACGGGGGCCGAAGCGGTCCGCGCATCGGCGGGAACGGACGCAGCGGTCATCGCCAACGACGCAAACGCCGTGCCGCCGACCAGCGCCGCTCGGCGCAGGGGAGACAAATATCCAATTACGAGTTGCGGTACTCGCAGCCAATGCTTGAAGTTCATGCTCATCACAGTTGTGTCTCCTTTCATCAGGGCATGCGTGGTTGATCGCCTTCGAAGCCGAAGGCCGGTGCCTGCTCGCGAATTGCTGTTACGCGAACATTGAGGGCGCGGGATTGCCGCTACGGATGAAACCCGCAAGCTGAAACCCGCAAGCTGACTGTCAACGAATGTGAGCGCAACGCAGCCTGGGTCCACGACGCCTTTATCGGCTGGTGCAATCGGTGGACGCCGTTGTCCCGCTCCCTATCCAACTAGGCAACGCATCGGCGGGATCAAGGTTCACACTTCACGGGATGAGCCAAGCAACTGGATGGCTCGAAGGGAACCCGATGTTCCCTGACTTGGCGCCGGCGCGCTTTGATCCAGGTGATCTACGGCACGGAACGCCTGGGGCGGGTCGGCTATCCGGATGCCCATGGACGCGATGGTCCAGCAAACCCTTACGGAGGAAGTAGAATGCATACGACTGAAATGCGTGAACTTGGTGCCAAGGAACTTGATCAGGTTGCCGGCGGCCTCGACATTGGTCCCTTCCACATCAGCTACAGCCGGGGATCGGGTGCCATCGATGTCGGCATCGGCAACACGGGCGTCTATATCGGCCCGAACGGCGCCGGCTGGTATTCCGGCGACAAGTACGGCCAGATCAAGTTCTAGGCTTCTGCCGCGTCGGCGACTCAACCGTGTGGCGGGGTCCGCTTCGGCGGGCCCCTCTACATCTCAAATTGTCAGTGCTCGGCGTCTTCCGGGATATCATCCGGGAACGCGCCGAACCTGGCGATCATTTTGTTGGCATGAGGTCCGCCGTCCACCGCTTCGGTCAATTCGAAGAACAACGTCTTGTACGATACAAAGACGACACCGGCGCTTTTCAACCTCTCCACGGCAGCTTCGGTGCGGCTGGCGGACGAAAACAGCAATTCCTCGACCGCGAAGACATCGAAGCCAAGATCGAGCAGGCCAAGGCACGACTGCAGTACGCACACATCGGTTTCACAGCCCGCGACAATGATCTGCTTTTTCTTCAGGCCCTTGAGGTACGTGCGAATGGGCTTCTCCTTCGTGAGATCGAAGAAGTGCTTCTCGAATGACTTTGCGCCGCTGCCGAGCGTTGCCGTGACTGCCGCCGGCACCGCGCCCTTTCGGCCAACCGGGCGCTCAAGCGTGAAGATCGTCGGAATACGCAAATAGGCGAGCAGGCGCGCGAAGGCGCCCATATTTCTACTCAGCCGCGCGCGGCTGCGCGGCTCAAGTTGCTCTAAAAACCAAACCTGGTAGTCAATGATCGCGCCACAGCACTGATCGGCGAGGATGCGCTTTGTACCTGTCATGCCGTGACGATAGTGCATTTGCCGCTTTTAGAGAAGGGCGAGCAAAGCTGCCGGGGAAGAGCATGGCCCCGTGCCTCGAAGCGTCCACATTCGCGATGGACAAGCAAGCAAGTATGGCGCTGGTTTGGTGAGCAATGGACGCTTTGGGGGCGATGACAATTCGCATTATTGGCAGCGTAATCGCGGGCTTTTTGCTGCTGGCCGCGCCCGCGGTATCAGCCGAATCGCCGGCCGAACTGATCTCCGGCTTCCGCCTCAAGCACGGCGAGGTCCGCGTCGTTCGCGATGCAACGCTCGACCGCATTGCGATGGACCAGGCGCGGGCGATGGCGGCGAAAAATGAGCTCAGTCATGAGGCGCTCGGCCCCTTCACCAAGCGGGTGGCGCCGGCGGGTGCGGGCCGCGCCGCCGAAAATATCGCCTATGGCTATGACAGTTTCGAGAAGACGCTCGGCCAGTGGATCAACTCTTCCGGGCACCGCAAGAACCTGCTGTTGCGCAACGCATCCCGCGTCGGGATTGCGAGCGCCAGGGATGCCAGCGGCAAGCGCACCTACTGGGCCATGGTGATCGCCGGCGACTACGAGCCGAAGCCGAAGGGCAAAAAGGGCAAGCGAGACAGCGAGCCCCTTGTTGCCGTGAAGCGTGAGGCCAAGCCGCCAGCCCGGCCCAAATCCAGCGGACTGCACCATCAAGCTGCTCGGCCTCTGCATTTGAGGCGAAGGGCGCCGCTTCACTTCGCTCCCGCCGGCACTTTCAATCCGACGGTGCGTCCGGCAAAGCCGGCGGCGTCGAAGTAGCGCGTCAGGCCGACGAACTGCATGTTGACGATGGTGCGCAGGCCGTTGTCGCCCGGCTTCGAGACAAGATCCGCTCGCCACGGCAGCACCGGCTTTCCGCCCGGAAGCGCTTCGGTCAGCGCGCGGCCGCGCAGCTTGCCGACCGGCGGAAGGGTGACACCCAGGATCTTCTCCAGCGTCGGCGCGATGTCGGCGTTGCTGACCGGCGCGGTATCGTTGAAGCCGGTCTTGAACGCTGGGCCGATGGCCGCCATGAAGTTTGCGGTATCGGCGCGGCTGAAGCTGCCGTGATGGCCCTGCCCCTGCAACAGCGTGGTATCGGATACGGTCGACGCTGCAAAACAGCGGCTGATCGCAGCCCGTGGTTTCGGAACGGAAATTCACCACGATCGCCGGCGTCGGCGTTCGCGCGCCGCCTTTGAGGCCCACCCGGCTCATCGGCAGCGTTCCCGCAACCGGCCCGAGGTCATCGCGAACGAAGACGCCGCTGGTGTAGTCCTGCGCCAGCAGCGCCTTGACCACTTTTCCCACCAGGGTTTTGGCGTTGTCCTGCGGCAGATAGATCAGATCGTTGCCGCCGTTGGCGCCGACCACGATATCGGGTTTGGCCGGATCGTTGCCGATCGAAGCGCTGGCGCGGCGCGGAAATTTCCCAGCCTTGTAGTCGACGCCAGGTCCTTCGGCGGAAGGCTCATGCAGCGGCAGGCCAAGGGCGTGCGCCAGATCGATCGCCAGAAAGCCGGGCGGCAACTGGCCTTCGGGCACTTTTTCGTATTTCCCTTTTGCCGCCGGACTGGTCTTGCTTTGCTTCGATACCGTGCTGAAACCATGGTCGGCCGTGACGAAGATATTGGTATCGGCCTCGAGCCCGAGCTCCTTGAGCGTCGCGACGATCGCCGAGAGGTCGTCGTCGGCTACCTTGATGGCAGCGAGCGAGGTCGGTCCATTGATGCCGGGAACAAGCTCATTGACGCTGTCGCGCTGGGAGTGCTGGGTGCCGTCAGGATCGGACGACCAGTACAGCAGCATGAACGGCTTCTTGTTCTCCTTGAAATGCGGCAACAGCACCTTGGTGACGATGTCCCGATAATATTTCTGCTGAATGATATTGGTGGATTTGCCGGGGTTCTCGCGTTGCGCACGCCCCGGGGTTTCCAGCGCCAGTCCGGCCTTCTTGAGCATCTCGACGAGATCCGGCCGCAACACGATGCCGTTCTTCTTGCCGGTATCGTCGTCGAAGAAAATCGTGGTCTTGCCGTCAAGCTGGGTGAGATCGTGGATCCCCACCGGCCCGACCTTGCCGAGGGCAGCGGTGAAGTAGCCCTTTTCGCGCGCTGCCGCCATGATCGAGCGCTCGGCGATGAAATTGCCGCCGTGATGCGCATTGAGTTCGCTCAACACCGCATTGTCCTGGATGAAAGGCATGACGGTTCGGGCGGCACTGGCAACCGGAAAGCCGGTGTAGAACGTGTTGCCGAAATCGCCGGTGTCGCCGACGAAATGACCGGTCGCGATGATCGAGGCGTTCGAGGTCGTAATGGTCGGAAAGACCGAATGGCTGTTCGAGAAGTTGACGCCGGTGTCGCGTATCCGGGCGAAGGTCGGGGCTCGCTCGGGCGTGACCGCAGCGGCCCGAAGA
Organism: uncultured Alphaproteobacteria bacterium; assembly: GCA_963742695.1. Classification (GTDB taxonomy): domain Bacteria; phylum Pseudomonadota; class Alphaproteobacteria; order Rhizobiales; family Xanthobacteraceae; genus Bradyrhizobium. Next base: position 937 of record CAVUNF010000041.1, on the reverse strand, counting down.
CCATCGGCGACGAACACGATGACGTTCTGTTGGGCCTTGGCATTGGCTGTTGCGCATGGGATGGATGCGTGCCCGCCAGGATAGCGAACACCGCGCAGACGATCAATTTCCCCATGGTGTCCCCCGGCATTTTTGAATTATTTGAGCGCAGTATGGGGGAAAGCGGCGGTTGCGCCAAGCACCCTCAGGAGGCGGCATCGGCGGGCGGTTAACCCTGTCGGCAAACACCCTGTCCGTGGGTCAGTTTGTTGCGTGGGCCGCCGCCGAGTTGCCTCATTAAATCGGAGAATTTGCACCGGCACTCATCCTGGCCGGAGAAGCATCATGCTGAGAATGGTGTTGTTGGGCCTCCTCATCCCATTGGGGGTGGGAGTACTGGCGGCAATGGAACTCAGGGCTCCACCGCGTATCGCCGTGGCGGCCGTTCAGCCCCTTGCCGAGACAGACGTGGGCATTTCCGATTCACAGGATGCATTGGCGAAGGCGGATCGACTTGAAATTGCCTATGCGAAAAGCGAGACGCCGGCGCAGCCTGCTCCGGTCGACGAACGCATTTCTGCGTCGGAGGCCAGCATGTTCTTCTGATACCGCGAGGATTATCAATCCCCATCGGCACGAACCCAAATCAAGGAAGGTCACTGCCGCTGCCGTTCCCAAATCGAAGCCGAAGACCATCGAGATCAAGCGCACGGCCATTCCCGAGCGTTCCAGGGCCGCTGGCCGTACCGAGCCCTGCCGGCTCAGCGCGTTTGGCGGCTTGCGCAAGGCTTTGAATTTAGGCGGCTGCGAAATCTGACGGGATCAGAGCCGGCCGCTGATATTGCAAGGAGCCTCCGGATCGTCGAACTCGAACAATTCCAGCAGCAGGCCGTCGGGCGCGAAATCATCACGTAGCGCCAGGTGTCATGCTCCCTGAGCCCGTTGGGTGAAGATATGC
>CAVUNF010000040.1:0-23106 GCA_963742695.1 uncultured Alphaproteobacteria bacterium | reverse complement strand
CTTATATTGATCCAGCGATAAATAAGGCCGACAACGGCGCCCAAAAAATACCCAGGGAGTGATGCGATTGGCGTCCGTTGATTTGCGCGGCCTGACCAAGCGATTTGGACCGCTCGCGGTGGTCGATGACGTCACGTTGCGGATCGACCATGGGCAACTGGTCTGCCTGCTCGGCCCCTCCGGCTGCGGCAAAACCACGACGCTGCGGCTCTTGGCCGGCTTTCTCGAACCGTCGGACGGCGAGATCCTGGTCGGCGACCGGCTGGTGTCCTCGGTGACCAAAACCTTGCCGCCCGAGCAGCGCAAGATGTCGATGATCTTTCAGAGCTACGCGCTGTGGCCGCACATGACGGTCGCGGAAAATATCGTCTATGGCCTGCGCCTGCGCAAAATGGACCGCGACACCATCGCCAAAAAACTCAACGCGATCCTGGAAACCACCAAACTCGAAGTCCTGGCGCAGCGTTATCCCGGCGAATTGTCGGGCGGACAACAGCAGCGGGTGGCGCTGGCGCGCGCCCTGATCGTCGAGCCGGAAACGCTGCTGCTCGACGAGCCCTTGTCCAACCTCGATGCGAACTTGCGCGAAGAGATGCGGTTTGAAATTCGCAGGCTGCACGACGAATACCGCTACACCACGGTGTACGTCACCCACGACCAGTCCGAGGCGATGACCACCGCCGACATGATCGCGGTGATGAATGCCGGCAAGGTCGATCAATTGGGCACGCCGGAAGACATCTACGACCGGCCGCAATCGGAATTCGTGGCGCGCTTCATCGGCGCCAGCAATGTGATCAAGGGCGTCGCCCGCGACCAAAATCATATCGCGTTCGCAGGAGCTACCCTGCAAGTGGTCGGCGCAAAACTCACTGCCGGCCAGAGCGGCGTGGTCGCGATCCGCCAGCACGACATCCAGTTGTCGACGCAGACGCCACAGCATCAGCAGAACGCGGTCAAGGCCACCGTGACGCGGCAGGTGTTTCTCGGCGCCAGCCGCGACTACATGGTCGAAACCGCTGACGGCACCAGCCTGCGGATCGTGACCACAACGGAAAACCCGGTTTCCAAAGGCGCCGAGGTCTGGCTCACGCTGCCGCCGGAGCGCTGCCGGGCGCTGAGCCGATAATAAGAAGTGAACGGGAGAGCGCGATGAAGAAGAAAAAACTCTCAAGGCGCGATGTTCTCACAGGCTCGGCCGCGCTGGCGCTGGGAGCGGTGTTTCCGGCTTCGGTCCGCGCCCAGGCGCCGCCGGCTGAAGCGATCACGCCGCAACTGATCGAGGCGGCGAAAAAAGAAGGCAAGGTGGTCTGGTACACCTCGATCGATCTTTCGGTCTCGGAGAAGATCGCAGCCTCCTTCAAGGAAAAGTTCGGCGGCATCGAAGTGCGGGTCGAGCGCACCGGCGCCGAGCGGGTGTTCCAGCGCATCGGCCAGGAATATGCCAGCAACATCCGCGCGGTCGATGTCGCCAATTCATCCGACGCCGCGCATTTTTTGGCATGGAAGCGCCAAGGCATCCTGCTGCCTTACGTGCCCGAAGATGTCGCCAGGCATTACAAGCCCGAGCACCGCGACGCCGACGGCACCTATGCCGGCTTCCGCGCCACGCTGAGCCCGGTGGCCTACAACACCAAGCTGGTGAAGGCCGAGGACGCGCCGAAAAGTTTCAAGGACCTGCTCGATCCCAAATGGAAGGGCAAGATCGTCAAGGCGCATCCGGGCTACAGCGGCACCATCCTGACCGCGACCTTCGAGATGGTGCGCGATATCGGCTGGGAGTATTACGAGAATCTGGCAAAGCAGAACATCATGCAGGTGCAGTCGGCGACCGACCCGCCGAAAAAGCTCTCGCTCGGCGAGCGCAGCGTGATGGCCGACGGCACCGAATACAATATCTTCCTGCTCCGGGAAGCCGGCCAGCCGGTCGAGGCGGTCTATCCCACGGAAGGTACGCCCTTCATCGTCGGGCCGAACGGGATCTTCAAGGCCGCACCCAATCCCAATGCGGCAAAGCTGTTCCAGAATTACTGCTTCACCCCGGACGCGCAGCGGATCATCATCGACGCCGGCGGGCTGCGTTCGCTGCACACGCAGGTGAAGGAGCATTCGGGGCGCAAGCCGCTCGCCGACATCAAGCTGATGAAGGAAGACGCCGAAGGCGCCGAGAAACAAAGCGAAGAGATCAAGGCGCGGTATCAGAAGATTTTTCGGGTGTGACTAGAACGCTAAAACCGTCATTGCGAGGAGCGAAGCGACGAAGCAATCCAGCTTTTCTCCGTAGTCAGAAGCTGGATTGCTTCGCTTCGCTCGCAATGACGAAAACCGATAGGTGACCACGATGCGAAAGAAACTCACCCGGCGCGATCTGATCAAGGGCTCGGCGGCCCTTGGGCTGACCGTGTTCGCAAGCCCCATCAAGGCCGCGGCGCCGCCTCCTGAGGCGATCACGCCGCAATTGATCGAGGCGGCGAAAAAAGAAGGCAAGGTGGTGTTCTACTCGTCGATGGATCTCCCTGTCGGCGAGAAACTCGGAAAGGCCTTTGAGGCGAAATATCCGGGTATTGCCGTGCAGATCGAGCGTTCCGGCTCGGAGCGGCTGTTCCAGCGGGTGGCGCAGGAATTCGGCTCCGGCATCCGCGCCGCCGACATCATCAACTCTTCGGACGCCTCGCACTTCATCACCTGGAAGAAGGACAAATGGCTGGCGCCGTACGTGACCGAAGACATCGCGCAGCATTTTCTGCCCGAATTTCGCGATCCCGACGGCATGTCGGCGACGTCGCGGATCTATCTGTCGTCGATCGCCTACAACACCAAGCTGGTGAAGCCCGAAGATGCCCCGAAAAGCTTTGCGGATCTGCTCGACCCGAAATGGGCCGGCAAGATGGTCAAGGCTCATCCGGCCTATAGCGGCACCATCATGACCGCGACATTCCAGATCGTGCGCGAACTGGGCTGGGAATATTTCGAAAAACTGTCGAAGCAGCGTGTCATGCAGGTGCAGTCGTCGACCGATCCGCCGAAGAAGCTTTCGCTGGGCGAGCGCGCGATCATGGCCGACGGCAATGAATATGGCGTCATACTGTTGAAGGAAGCCGGCCAGCCGGTCGAGCCGGTATATCCCACCGAGGGCTCGCCGACGATCGCAGGACCGACCGGGATTTTCGCGTCGGCGCCGAACCCCAATGCCGCACGGCTGTTCCAGGCATGGCTGCACACCCGCGAGACCCAGCAATTCTTCACCGACTACACCGCGCAGTATTCGGCGCATGCGCAGGTGCAATCGAAGCCGGGCCGGCGGAAGATTTCCGACATCAAGCTGATGAAGGAAGACGCCGCCGGCGTGGAGACGATGGCGGAGGAGATCAAGACGCGTTATGCGAAGTTGTTTCGGGTTTGAGGACCTCATGGTGTGAGGGCGCTTACTTTCTCCTCCCTCATCCTGAGGAGCATCGCGAAGCGATGCGTCTCGAAGGATGGCGGCATACACATCGGACTCGCGGCCATCCTTCGAGACGCCGCGCAAGAGCGCGGCTCCTCAGGATGAGGCGAATTCTGAATTGAAAGCAGCATGACCATCACGACCGCCACCGTCGAAACCCCGCGCGCCAAAATCGACTGGACCCAGCCGGTGCTGTGGCTGTTTGCGGCGTGCCTGGTGGTGCTGATCGTGATGCCGCTGTCGTGGCTCGCGATCTACAGCGTTCTCCGAAAAGACCGGCGGCCTGACGCTGCGGAATTTCGTCACGCTGTTCACCGATCCGGATTTTCTCGATCCGCTGATGACCACCGCGACCATCGCCACCACCTCGGCCGTGATCTGCTGCATCATAGCGGCGCCGATGGGGTGGCTGGTGTCGCGCACCGACATGCCGGGACGGGCGTTCATACGCGCGCTGGTCACGGCCTCGTTCGTGACGCCGCCGTTTCTCGGCGCCGTCGCCTGGGAATTGCTGGCGGCGCCCAACAGCGGATTGCTCAACCAGCTCTATCGCTTCGTGACCGGCATCGAGGCCGGCGAGCATCTGTTCAACATCTATTCGATGACCGGGATCATTTTCGTCATCTCCTGCTACACCTTTCCGTTCGTGTTCGTGCTGGTGGCGAACGCGCTCGACAACATGCCGGGCGAACTGGAGGACGCTTCCGCCATCCTCGGCGGCCGGGCCTGGACCACGGCGCGGCGCGTCACGATTCCGCTGGCGCTGCCGGCGCTTGGTCGCCGGCGCGCTGATCGCGTTTCTGCAGGCGATGACGCTGTTCGGCTCACCGGCGATCCTGGCGCTGCCGGCCGGCTTCCACACCATGACCACGAAGATCTGGAGCCTGTTCCAGTATCCGCCAAAGCTGGAGCTTGCCGCCGCCGCCGCGGTGCCGCTGCTGGTGCTGACCATCCTGCTGCTGCAGGCGCAAAAATTCATCCTCGGCCGCCGCGGCTATTCGGTGGTCGGCGGCAAATACGGCGCGCCGCGCCGGGTCGAAATGGGGGCTGTGGCGCTGGGCGGCGCTGGCGTTCTGCCTTGCGATCCTGCTGAGCCCGGTGTTCCTGCCGTATTTCGCGCTGTTCAACGCGGCGTTCTCGCCGAACGCCACCACGCTGGTGACGCCGGCGACGTTCACGCTGCACAATATCGTCTTCGTGTTCACCGAATTGTCGTCGACACAATTAGCGCTGAAAAACACCGTGATCCTCGGCGCCTCGACCGCCACCATCGGCACCCTGCTCGCGCTGGTGATCGCCTATGTCACCACGCGCCGCGTGGTCGCGGGCCATCGCGTGCTCGGCTTTCTCGCGACCGCCCCGGTGGCGGTTCCCGGAATCGTGCTCGGCGTCGGGCTGTTCCTCAGCTACACGCGGCCGCCGTTCGTGCTCTATGGCACGCTGTGGATTCTCCTTATCGCGTTCCTGACCATCAACCTGCCCGCGGCCTATCAGCAATTGCAGGCGGCGTTCGCCACCATCCATCCCGAACTCGAGGATGCCAGCCGCATTCTCGGCGCCACGCGGCTGCAGTCGCTGCGCCAGATCACGGCGCCGTTGCTGCGAACCGGCGTGATCGCGACCTGGTGCTTTATTTTCATCGGCGTGATGCGCGAGCTTTCCGCGGCGATCGTGCTGTTCACCTCGCAGACCAAAGTGCTCTCGGTGCTGATCTACGATCTGAACGAAAGCGGCGACCTCGCCGCGATCTCGGTGCTGGGCCTCGCGATGCTGGCCATCACCTTCGCGGTGGTGCTGGCGGTGAACCAAATCCCCGGTGGCGGCAATGCCGCTGCGCGGCTGCGGAATAGTTAGGCGGCCGCCGCGCAACCGTGCATCGATTGGTTAATGCTTCGTTAAGTTTCCAACGCAACGCTCCCATCCAGCACTGAATGACAACCTAGGCAGCGGCGTCACGAGATTTGCATTTCTTGGCCATGATCTGGTGATTTGAAGCAGTGGCGATCCACCAAGGCTTCTGACCGGACACACCGAAATGTTTCAATCGCTTTTGCGTAACCGCGTGCACGACTACGTTCGAAATTTGGGCGACCGCGGCTTCAGGGCGCGCTCGGCGGAGCGAGACGCCGAAACCGACCGGGCGCGCGCCAGTTCCATCCTGGGCGCAATCGAGCAGGCTTTGGACGCTGCGGAGCGGGAACATGCCGGCCTGAGCCGGCGCGTCGAAGATGTCCTGGCCCGCGCCGCCGTCACCATGGGAAATGGCGCCGACGAATACCTTGAACGCGACGCGGTCGACAGTCACCATCAAGACTTGTTCAGCACCGAAATTTCCAACGGCCAACGTCGCCTGCAGCAGCTCGCGACCGAGATTGCAAATTTCAGATTTTTGAGAGATGCCGCGCTGAGCAGGCTTTCGGATTTCGAGAGCGCCAGCATCGCCGCGCGGCTGAGAAGAGTTGATGCCGTCGTGATGACGGCGTTCGGTCTCTGTCGTCATGGCCGGGCTTGACCCGGCCATCCACGACTTTCTTGCTGAAACACTGTTAAGACGTGGATGCCCGGCACAAGGCCGGGCATGACGAACTTCTTTGGGAAGCTCTATGGCCGCAGCCACTGGCAATCTCCCAGTATTGAACCGATATAGGAGACAGCGGAAGTGTATCCGCCGCAATTGAGGACTTCCGTGACACAAGCCACAAAAACAAAACCCGCCCCCTCCGCTCCCCGCCGGCCGCATTCATTCACCACCCACGGCATCACCATCGTCGACGATTATGCCTGGCTGAAGGATGCCAACTGGCAGGAGGTGCTGCGCGATCCCGCGCTGCTGTCGGCGGATATCCGGACCTATCTGGAGGCGGAAAACGATTTTGCCGAGAGCCTGCTCGGCCACACCGCGCCGTTGCAGAAGACGCTGGTCGCCGAAATGCGCGGGCGGATCAAGGAGGACGATTCCAGCGTACCGGCGCCGGATGGGCCTTACGCGTATATGCGAAAATTCCGCGACGGCGGGCAGCATGAAATGTTCGGCCGTGTGCCGCGCCACGGCGGCGAGGCCGAAATCGTGCTCGACGGCGACCAACTGGCGGCCGACCACAAATATTTCAAGTTCGGCGGCGCGCGGCATTCGCCGGACCACAGACTGCAAGCCTGGAGCGCGGACATCAAAGGTTCGGAATATTTTTCGATCCGGGTGCGCGATTGGGCCGATCGCACCGACCTTGACGACCTCGTCGAGGAGACCGACGGCGGCGTGGTATGGGCCGCGGATTCAAAGGCCTTCTTCTACATCAAACTCGACGACAACCATCGCCCGATGCAGGTCTGGCGGCATCGCCTCGGCACAGCGCAGGCGGATGATGTGCTGGTTTACGAGGAGCAGGATTCCGGCTGGTTCACGCATCTGCATGAGAGCACCAGCGGGCGCTTTTGCGTGATCGCCGGCGGCGACCATGAAACCTCCGAGCAGCGGCTGATCGATCTCAGCAGATCCCGATGCGCCGCCGCGGCTGGTCGCGGCGCGCGAGGTTGGCGTGCAATATTCGGTCGCCGACCGCGGCGACGAGCTGTTGATTCTCACCAATGCCGATGACGCCATCGACTTCAAGATCGTCACCGCGCCGCTGGCCGCGCCCGAGCGCGCCAACTGGCGCGACCTGATCCCGCATCGCGCCGGCGTCTACCTGATCGATATCGAACTCTATTCCGGCCATCTGGTGCGGCTGGAGCGCGCCAATGCGCTGCCTTCCATCATCATCCGCGATCTCGCGACCAACGAGGAGCACGCCATCGCCTTCGACGAGGCGGCGTATTCGCTGGACACCATGGGCGGCTATGAATTCGACACCACCAATTTGCGCTTTTCCTATTCGTCGATGACGACGCCGTCGGAAGTCTATGACTACGACATGGCGACGCGCAGCGCGCATTCTGCGCAAGCGGCAGGAAATTCCGTCAGGCCATAACCCCGCCGACTACGTCACCACGCGCATCATGGCGACCGCGCATGACGGCGCCGAGGTGCCGGTCTCGATCCTGCACGCCAAAAATCTCAAGCGCGACGGCACCGCGCCGCTGCTGCTGTATGGCTACGGCTCCTACGGCATGGCGATGCCGGCGTCGTTCTCCGCCAACCGGCTGTCGCTGGTCGACCGCGGCTTTGTCTATGCCATCGCCCATATCAGGGGCGGCGCCGACAAGGGCTGGGGCTGGTACCTCGAGGGCAAGCGCGACCGCAAGACCAACAGCTTTGACGATTTCGCCGCCAGCGCCCGCGCGCTGATCTCGGCGCAATACACCGGCCCCAAGCGCATCGTCGGCCATGGCGGCAGCGCCGGCGGCATGCTGATGGGCGCGGTTGCCAACCGCGCCGGCGAATTGTTCGCCGGCATCGTCGCCGAAGTGCCGTTCGTCGACGTGCTCAACACGATGCTCGACGACACGCTGCCGCTGACGCCGCCGGAATGGCCGGAATGGGGCAACCCGATCGAGAGCGAAGCCGACTTCAAGACGATCCTGTCGTACTCGCCTTACGACAATGTCGCGGCCAAGGACTATCCGGCGATCCTGGCGATGGCCGGGCTGACCGATCCGCGCGTCACCTATTGGGAGCCGGCGAAATGGATCGCGCGGCTGCGCGCCACCATGACCGGCGGCGGCCCGGTGCTGTTGCGCACCAACATGGGCGCCGGCCACGGCGGCGCCTCGGGGCGTTTTCACCGGCTCGATGAAGTCGCGATCGCGTATGCGTTCGCGCTGTGGGCGGTGGGATTGGTGAACGAGACTTCGTAGCCCGGATGTAGCGCAGCGAAATCCGGGTTGCCTTTCTCGTTAACATCCCCGCATTGCGCTTCGCTCCATCCGGGCTACGGACGTTCGATCTGGTAATCGGTTCGATCCTGACCGTGGCTATGGCATCGTGTACGCCGTCTTGACGGTGGTATAGAATTCCGCGGCGTATTTGCCCTGTTCGCGCGGTCCGAAACTGGAGCCCTTGCGGCCGCCGAACGGCACGTGATAGTCGACGCCGGCAATCGGCAAATTGACCATCACCATCCCGGCTTCGGCATTGCGCTTGAAGTCGCTGGCATATTTCAGGCTGGTGGTGCATATGCCGGCAGACAGGCCGAAATCGGTGTCGTTCGCGGTAGCCAATGCTTCGGCGTAATCATTGACGCGGATCACGCCCGCGACCGGCCCAAAGATTTCCTCGCGTGCGATCCGCATCTTGTTGGTCACTTCGGTGAACAATGCCGGCTGCAGATAGAAGCCCGGCGCATCGCGCTTGAGAAGCTCGCCGCCAAAGACCAGCTTGGCACCCTCCTCCTTGCCGATCGCGAGATACTTCAAATCCTGATCGAGCTGGCTTTGATCGACCACCGGGCCGATGTCAGTGCCGGCTTTCACCGCGTCATCGATTTTGAGGCCGCTCAACCGCTCGCTCAGCGCGGCGACGAACTTGTCGTGAATGCCCTTGGTGACGATCAGCCGCGAGGCGGCGGTGCAGCGCTGGCCGGTGGAGAAGAACGCGCTGTTGACCGCGCATTCCACCGCAACCTTGAGGTCGGCATCGTCGAGGACGACAAGCGGATTCTTGCCGCCCATCTCGAGCTGGAATTTCTTCATCGGCCGCGAGGCGACGCAGGCCGCGGCGACTTTGTGGCCGGTTGCGACCGAGCCGGTGAAGCTGATGGCGGCGACGTCGGGATGCTCCAGCAGCGCCGCGCCTACCTCCGAGCCGCGGCCGATCACCAGATTGAGCACACCCTTTGGCAGCCCGGCGCGGTGCAGGATATCGACCAGCGCCCAGGTCGAACCCGGCACCAGGTCGGCGGGCTTGATCACCACGGTGTTGCCGTAGGCCAGCGCCGGCGCAATCTTCCAGGCCGGGATTGCGATCGGGAAGTTCCACGGCGTGATCAGGCCGACCACGCCGAGCCCTTCGCGGGTAATTTCGATGTCGATGCCGGGGCGCACCGAGGCCAGCTTCTCGCCCGCCATGCGCAGGCATTCGCCGGCGAAGAACGCAAAAATCTGTCCCGCGCGCGCCGCCTCGCCGATGCCTTCGGGCAGCGTCTTGCCTTCCTCGCGCGACAGCAGCCGGCCCGAGTTCTTCCTTGCGCAGCAGAATCTCGTCCGAAGCTTTCTTCAAAATATCGTAGCGGACCTGCGGCGTCGAACGCGACCATGCCGGAAAGGCTGCCTTGGCGGCCGCGACGGCGGCCTCGGCCTGGGCGCGGGTGCCGCGCACGGCCTCGCCGACGATATCATTGGTGTCGGAGGGATTGACGTTGGGCGAACGTGCCCCATCGGACATCCATTCGCCGTCGATCAGGCTGTTGAACATAAGCATGGCGTGACCTCCCTGTTGTTGCATCGACTTTCGCACCGATTGATCCATTCGGGAATGGTCCGCATTACCTTCCCGTCTTTTTCCGCCACGCCGCGAAATCAACCAGCGTCTGCTCGTCGGTCGCGGGATAGAGCCCGAAGATGCCGCGGCCCTGCGCGCACCTGTTCGGTGACAAAATCCTCGAACGCGGTCATCTCGAACGCTTCGTTGGCGATTTCGTCGGCGAGATGCGCGGGGATCACGATGACGCCGTCGCTGTCGCCGAGGATGACGTCGCCGGGAAACACCGGCGCATCGCCGCAGCCGATCGGGCCGTTGATCTCGATCGCCTGGTGCAGCGTGAGATTGGTCGGCGCGCTCGGGCGGTGGTGATAGGCGGGAAAGCCGAGTTTTGCGATCTCGGCGGAGTCGCGAAAACCGCCGTCGGTAACGACGCCGGCGACGCCGCGCTGCATCAGCCGCGTCACCAGGATGGCGCCGGCGGACGCGGCGCGGGCGTCCTTGCGGCTGTCCATCACAAGCACCGCACCCGGCGGGCAATCCTCGATCGCCTTGCGCTGCGGATGCGAGCGGTCGCGGAACACGTCGAGCTTGTTGAGGTCTTCGCGCGCGGGCATGTAGCGCAGCGTAAAGGCTTCACCGACCAGGGTCGGCTGATCGGGACCGAGCGGATGCACGTCCTGAATGCACTGGGTTCGAAACCCGCGCTTGAACAGCGCGGTGGCGACCGTGGCGGTCGAGATGGTTTTGAGCTTGGCGCGGGTGGCGTCGGATAGTTTTGGCATTTGTTCCCTCCCCTCTTGTTCGTGATTCCGGGCGCGCGCAGCGCGAACCCGGATCTCGGGATTCTCCGATGTGCAATTGCACATCATAGTTCGAGCTTCGCATCGCCCCGGAATGACGGCTTCCAATCTCTTAATAAATCGATGGCTCATCCACCGGCGCGCCGAAACTCGTTTCCAGAAAATCGAAATCGCAGCCTTCATTGGCCTGCCGGATGTGGCGCGTGAACATCCAGCCATAGCCGCGCTCGAAACGGGTCTCGGGTTGCTTCCATTCGGCGCGGCGCTTTGCCAGTTCCGCTTCCGAAACATCGAGATTGATGGTGCGCGCATCGACATCGAGCGTGATCGGATCGCCATTGCGCACCAGCGCCAGCGGCCCGCCGATATAGGATTCCGGCGACACATGCAGGATGCAGGCGCCGTAGCTGGTGCCGCTCATCCGCGCATCCGACAGCCGCACCATGTCGCGCACGCCCTGCTTCACCAGTTTGGTCGGGATCGGCAGCATGCCCCATTCCGGCATGCCCGGGACCGCCCTGCGGTCCGGCATTGCGCAGGATCAGGACGTGATCGGCCGACACGTCGAGATCGGGATCGTCGATCGCCTTCTTCATCGAGGGGTAATCGTCGAACACCAGCGCCGGCCCGGTATGCTTGAGGAAGCGCGGCTCGCAGGCGCTGGGTTTTATGACGCAGCCGTCGGGCGCGAGATTGCCCTTGAGCACGGCCAGCGCGCCCTCGGCATAGATCGGGTTGGCAACCGTTCGGATGACGTCGTCATTGTAGACCTCGGCGCCTTCGATGTTTTCGCCGAGCGTTTTGCCGGTCACGGTGATCGCATCGAGATGCAGGTGATCCCTGATCCGGCTCATCAGCCCCGGCAATCCGCCGGCATAGAAGAAATCCTCCATCAGGTATTTGTCGCCGGAGGGCCGCACATTGGCGATCACGGGCACCTTGCGGCTGGCGATTTCAAAATCGTCGAGCCCGATGTCCTGGCCGGCGCGGCGGGCCTGCGCGATCAAATGAATGATCGCGTTGGTCGAGCAGCCCATCGCCATCGCCACGGTGATGGCGTTCTCGAACGCCTTGCGGGACTGGATGTGTTTCGGCGTCAGGTCCTCCCACACCATCTCCACGATCCTGCGGCCGCATTCCGAGGCCATGCGGATATGGCCGGCGTCGGCGGCCGGAATCGAGGAAGCTCCCGGGCAGCGTCATGCCGATCGATTCGGCGATCGCGGTCATGGTGGACGCCGTGCCCATGGTCATGCAGGTGCCGTAGCTGCGGGCGATGCCGGCCTCGACATCGACCCAGTCCTTGTCGGAGATCTTTCCGGCGCGGCGCTCGTCCCAGTATTTCCAGGCGTCCGAGCCCGAGCCCAGGGTCTTGCCCTTCCAGTTGCCGCGCAGCATCGGCCCGGCGGGCAGATAGATCGCGGGCAGATTCATGCTGGTGGCGCCGAGCAGCAGCGCCGGCGTGGTCTTGTCGCAACCGCCCATCAGCACCACGCCGTCGACGGGATGGCCGCGCAACAATTCCTCGGCGTCCATCGCCAGCAGGTTGCGGTACAGCATGGTGGTCGGCTTCTGGAAGGATTCCGACAGCGACAGCGCCGGCAACTCCATCGGAAAGCCGCCGGCCATCAGGATGCCGCGCTTGACGTCGTCGACGCGCGTCTTGAAATGCATGTGGCAGGGCTGCGCGTCCGACCAGGTGTTGAGGATCGCGATGACAGGGCGATCCTTCCATTCCTCCGGCGCGTAGCCCATCTGCATCGCCCGCGAGCGATGGCCGAAGGCGCGGAGATCGTCGGGCGCAAACCAGCGCGCGCTGCGGAGCGTTTCCGGAGTTTTCTTTTTGGTCATTCTTGCACCCCTTTGGAACCCAAACGGTCATCTCACAGGCCGTCCCTGCGAGGCAAGCCTGGTTTTGCGCCGCGTCATGACTGAAGGCTCCCTCCAGGCGGCTTTCTTGCCTTGCCCACTCCAAATTTTGAACGTGGTCGACACAATGCCAAGTCCAATCACCCGCGAATCAGATGCGAATCAAATTTGTCCCACTCCGCGTCGTGATCGCGTCTGCCCTCTATCGTGCACATGAGGCACGCGAGAACGGCGTATTGACAACATCTTGGAAGCGACGTGGAATTGCTTGCGCGCAACCGCAAATTGGGCGAACTCTCGACCCTGGATCGACTTGATTCACGCTCGGACCGGAGAAGTCGGCTTTGGCAAAGATCCTGATCGTTGACGATGATGCCGCCGTCCAGGCGACCATCCGGCTGATTTTGGAACGGGCCGGCCACAGCGTCGTCGTCGCCGGCGATGGCCGCAAAGGACTGGCGATCTTCGAATCCGGGAAGTTCGATCTGCTGTTTCTCGACATTTTCATGCCGGGCATGGACGGGCTGGAAACCATGCGGCTGGTTCATCAGCAGCAGCCGCTGATCCCGATCATCGTGATCTCAGGCAATCCCGATGACCTGGGACTCGGCTTCCGGCGCCGGATTTCCTGACCATGGCGATCAAGCTCGGGGCGATCGCCAGCCTGCAAAAGCCTTTCAAGCCGGCCGCCCTGTTGGCAGGCGGTTGCGGGTTGTCTTGAAGCGCGCAAAGGGCTCATCGTCATCATCCGTCGCAGCCGGTGAAACGGCTTCCGGTCCATGATGCACAAGCGCGTTGCCCGTTCCCGCCATCGGCTGATCGGGCGGACCGGAAATGGCGCGAAAGCACAGATGACGCTGACCAGCCAGACTAGCCGTCGCGATGATCGTGTTGGTGGCGATCGCGGTGTCCGCGGTCGGATGGCTGAACTATCGAAGCCTGGAACAGGCGCTGCTGCCGCGCGTGCTCGACCGCATCGAGACGCCATTCGCGGCTGGTCGCCGACCGACCTCGAATCCTATGTCGCCGGCGCGCGCGGCGACGTCGCAAGCTTTCGGTCTGCGCGTGGCGCTGCACGGATTGATGCGCGCCCGTCGAGCCGGCGGCACCGATCCGGTCGATGGCGTCTCCGAAAAGACCTGGCGCGAGCGGATCGCGGGCCGCCTGGCGGCCGAACTCGAGGCCAAGCCCGCTTATGCGATGTTCCGCGATTATCGGCGCTCGATGACGGCCAGTCGCGAGATCGTCCGCGTCGACCGCGATGGGACCGAACGGCGCGGTTCGGATCGTTCCCGACGAGCGAATTGCAGCAGCGAAGCGATCGCGCCTATTTCCAGGAAACGATCAAGCTGAAGTCCGGCGAAATCTACGTCTCGCCGCTCGATCTGGATCGGTTCAACGGACTGATCGAGGATGCCGCACGGTGCCGACGCTGCGGGTGGCAACGCCGATCTTCGCTGACGACGGCAAGCCGTTCGGCATCTTCATCATCAATGTCGACATGCGGCCGGCCTTTGACCGGGTCCGGCCTCGGCGCGGCCAGGTGAAAGCGTCTACGTCGTCATCGACAGGGGCGACTATCTCGTTCACCCCGACCGTTCGCGCGAATTCGGCTCGGTGCTCGGCAAGCCGAACGACTGGCAAAGCCGACTTCCCGCATCTGGCGCCGCTCGCTGGCGCGACGCGCGGCGTCGCGCGAGATCGTGACCGGATCACGATGCGCCGATCCGGGCGGGATAGCCCTCGCCCCCGCCATCCTGGCCGGCAATGAATGGGTCGCGGTCATCGAAGACCGTCCCCAACGCCGTCATCATGGCGCCGGCGGCCGCGATCCAGAAATAGCTCGCTGCTGGTCGGCTTGATCGCGGTGTTGTGCGCGGCGGCACTGGCGGTGTTTATTGCGCGGTCGCTGACCCGCCCGATCAGCCAATTGACCGCGGCGGTCGAAGGCACCGGCCGCAGCGGTGCGGCCGCGATTCCGGTCGATGCGGCGGCGAGACCGGGGTGCTGGCGCGCGCATTCGCCCGGGTGATCGGCGAAGCCAACGCGAAAACCGCCGCGCTCGAGCGCGAGATCCTGGACCATCGCCGCACCGAAGCCGCGCGCGACCACTACGCCGCGCGCGAGCGGCTGTTCAGCGCCGCCGTGGAATCCTCCAACGACGCCATCATCACCAAGTCGCTGGACGGCACGATCACCGGCTGGAATCCGGCCGCCGAACGGCTGTTCGGATATACCGCGGCGGAAGCGGTGGGCAAGCATATCGGCCTGATCGTGCCCGCCAGAACGGGTGCCGGAGATCGACGACGTCCTGCGCCGGATCGGCTGGGGCGAAACGATCGAACAGAACGAAACCGTGCGATTGCGCAAGGATGGCAGCACGGTGGAGGTTTCGCTCAGCATCTCGCCGATCAAGAGCACCGTCGGGAGCGATCATCGGCATATCCAAGACCGCGCGCGACATCACCGAGCGCAAGAGGACCCAGCAGGCGCTGAGCCAGCAGATCGAGGAGCGGCGGCGCATCTTCGAAACCTCGCAGGATCTGATCCTGGTCACCGATCCCAAGGGCATGCTCGTCCAGGTCAGCCCGAGCTCGGAGGCCATACTGGGATACTTGCCGCAGGAAATGATCGGCCACAGCGCCGATCGATTTCATCCACTCCGACGATCTCAACAATACCCGCGAGGAAATGCGCGCCGCGCGGCGCGGACAACATACCAGGAACTTCGATACGCGATACGTCCACAAGGACGGCCGCATCGTGACGCTGTCGTGGATGGGCGCATGGTCCGAGCCGGTGCGCCGGCATTTCTTCATCGGCCGCGACATGACCGAAAGCCGGCTGGCGCAGGAAGCCTTGCGCGAAAGCGAGCAACTGGCGCGCGGCATCGTCGATACCGCGCTCGACGCCTTTGTCCAGATGGACGAAGAGCGGCATCGTCTCGGACTGGAATTCGCAGGCGGAAAACATCTTCGGCTGGTCGCGCAGCGAAGTGCTCGGACGAAACCTCAGCGACTTGATCATTCCGGAGCTTCACCGCGCCGCCCACAAAGCGGGCCTGGAACGCTTCCTGCGCACCGGCGAAGGCCGCAAGATCCTCGGGCGCCGCATCGAAATCGAAGCGCTGCGCCGCGACGGCAAGGAAATCAAGGTCGAGCTGAGCATCACCGGCGCTGCGGCGCCGCGACGGCGTCGTGTTCAACGGATTCATCCGCGACCTCACCGACAAGATCGCGGCGGAGGACCGCATCAGGCAGGCCGAGAAGATGGAAGCGGTCGGCCAGCTCACCGGCGGCATCGCGCACGATTTCAACAATATCCTGACCGTCATCACGGGAACGATCGAAATCCTCGCCGAGGCGGTCCAGAAGGAGCCGCAACTCGCGGCCATCACCAAGATGATCGATGAGGCCGCCTCGCGAGGCGCCGACCTGACCCAGCATCTGCTGGCCTTCGCCCGCAAGCAGCCGCTGCAGCCGCGCGAGATCGACGTCAATACGCTGATCATCGATACCGCCAAGCTGCTGCGGCCGACGCTGGGCGAGCAGATCGAGATCGAATCGGCATTCGCCGACGAAGTGTGCCTCGCCACTGTCGATCCCAACCAGCTGACGACCGCCATTCTCAATCTCGCGCTCAACGCGCGCGACGCGATGCCGCGCGGCGGCAAGCTGATGCTGGAAACCGGCTCGGCCTTTCTCGACGAAAATTACGCAAGCCAGCACAGCGACGTTCGGCCGGGCCACTATACCCTGATCGCGGTCAGCGATACCGGAAGCGGCATTCCGGCCGGCATACTCGACAAGGTGTTCGACCCGTTCTTCACCTCGAAGGGACCCGGCAAGGGCACCGGCCTCGGGCTGAGCATGGTCTACGGCTTCGTCAAGCAATCCGCCGGGCATATCAAGATCTACAGCGAGGAGGGCCACGGCACCACGATCAAGATGTACCTGCCGCCGGGCACGGGAGGTCCGCTCGCCGCCGAGGCCGCCGCGGCGCTGGCCGTCGAGGGCGGACGCGAAACCATCCTGGTGGTCGAAGACGACAAGCTGGTGCGAGACTACGTGCTGACGCAACTGCACTCGCTGGGCTACGTCACGCTGGAAGCGGCGAACGCGGCGGAAGCGCTGGCTGTCGTCGCCGCCGGCAACCAATTCGATCTGCTGTTCACCGACGTGATCATGCCGGGCGCCATGAACGGCCGCCAGCTTGCCGACGAAATGCAGAAGACCAAGCCCGGATTGAAGGTGCTGTTTACCTCGGGCTACACCGAAAACGCGATCATCCACCATGGCCGGCTCGATACCGGAGTCCTGCTGCTGGCCAAGCCCTATCGCAAGTCGGACATGGCCGTGATGATCCGCAAGGCGCTCGCCGGCTGACGAGTCGGATCGCGGCACTGGCTGTATCGATCGAGGTTGACGCGCGCGGTTCAGGCCCCGCGCAGGCGGTCATCACGATCCGGATGAGGTCGGCGGCATTCCTTGCGCCGAGCTTCTTCATGATGTTGGCGCGATGATCTTCGATCGTGCGCGGGCTGATTCCGAGCTGACGCCCGGCTTCCTTGTTGGAAGCACCCGAGGTGAATTGCTCCAGCACTTCGCGTTCCCTGCGCGTCAACGGTTCGCGCCCGGGGAAATGAAGCGACGCGGCTTTCGACGCATTGTCCTCGGCCTGCCGGCGCGCATAGGCCCCGATCGCCTCATCCAGCCGGGCCACGATTTCGCTGCCCCGAAACGGCTTCTCGATGAAGTCCAGCGCGCCGTTCTTGATCGCGCTGACCGCCATGGCGATATCGCCCTGCCCGGAGATCATGAAGATCGGCGCCGGATAATCCTCGCCGTGCAGCTCCCTCAGAATATCGAGTCCGGATTTGCCGGGGATATGGACGTCGAGCAGAATGCAGGAGGGCGTCCGGCTGCGCGCGACCGCCAGCAACGCGGCGCCGTCCGCGAAACAGATGACCTGATAGCCACCTGCCGACAAAACCAGCGATAAGGTTTCGCGGATGGCGGGGTCGTCGTCGACCACGAAAATCTCACCGCGGGAAACGGGTGTTTTCGGCCATGTGCCATCGTCCATCGATCGTGAAATAAGGTGCCCGCGCCCCAATCGTACCACGTCCGGTACGGATTCGGACCCACCCGTATTTGTACGGGACCACGACTTAACGCACAAGTAGCGCTGGGGGAACTACAGCATAAGGAGAGCAGTCATGCAGAATGGCAGGCGGCAACCCGCCCAATCGAATGACGCATCGTCGTTGATCTCCCTGATCACGTCCAGGCCAGCATGAATCATCGAGGGCATCCTCCGGCAATCAGGAGCGGCCCAATGTCATCGTGCTGGATGACGTCACGCCCGCTATGTGAAGGCGAGCCGCTCGAGCCTGCAACGCGCTGGCGTGCATTCCTGTGGATACCAAACCTATCAACCGGCGTCCCCGCACGGATCGCCAGCTGGCGATGCCGCACTGGACGCATGCGTTCCGGAGGCCGCCGCTTTACGGCGAACTCTCGCGGTGCCTGGCATGCCCGCTCAGACCGCTGCGTCAGCGCCGACTATTGCTGAGCGCCGCGCTTTTCTTGTTCTTGCCCTTCAGGAACTGGACATCGATCTCGGTGCCGTTGACGCGCACCAGTTCGCATCGGCGATAGGCCAGGCCGGTCGACGACAACAGCAGAAAGAACTCCTTGAGGTTGAGTCCCTGAATGGAGCCTTCCACGGTAAGGATGGCGTCATTGTCCGATATCGCGTTGAGCAGGCAATCCCGGCGCCAGGTCCCGTCGATGCCCATGATGCAGACGCCATATCCGCGGCTGAACGTCACCCGCTCCGGCGGTCCTGTGCTGTCGTCTGCCATTCCGTCAGCGCCCCGCCATCACGGCGACCTTCGGCGCCGCCACGGCGGCCGTGTCGCGCGTGCAGCGTTGGGCCGATAAAGACCGCGCCGTTCCGGAAATGGCTTGAAGGCATCGGTCAGGCCGACCACGGTCTCCGCCGCGCCCAGCACGAGAAAGCCGTCCGGCTCGGTCGTCTTGGCGAGACGGTTGAAGATGTTGATCTTGGTATCCTGGTCGAAGTAGATCAGGACGTTGCGGCAGAAGATGACGTCGAAAACCCCGAGCTGGGAAAAGTCGTGCAGCAAATTCAGTTGCCGGTGCTGAATCATCGCGCGAATGTCGGCATTGACCTGCCACATCTCTCCGATCTGCTTGAAGTATTTGACCAGCATTTGAATCGGCAGACCGCGCTGGACCTCGAATTGGCTGTAGATTCCGGCCTTGGATTTCTCCAGCACCTCCTGCGAAAGATCGGTGGCGATGATTTCGATCCGCCAGCCGGCTGAGCGCGGCGCTCATTTCCTTCAGGCACATCGCCAGCGAATAGGGCTCCTGGCCGGTCGAGCCGGCGGCGCACCAGATCCGGATGCTCTTGCGGGCGGCGCGCGCCTTGATGATTTCGGGCATGATCGAATCGCGAAAATGATCGAACGGCACCTTGTCGCGAAAGAAGAACGTCTCGTTGGTGGTCATGGCCTCGACCACCTGGTCGATGATCGGCGGTGGATCCGCCCTTCATTTTTTGCACGAGTTCGCTGATGCCGGACAGACCGGCTTTGCGCGACAGCGGCAGCAGCCGGCTTTCGATCAGGTATTGCTTGTCGGCGGACAGATCGAGACCGGATCTGTCCTTGAGAAGCTTGCGCAGATATTCGTAATCGGGCGGGGTCACTGGCGGCCTCTCGAAACTGATACAAAACTCGAAGACGATCGGACCGGCTACACCGGCATCGCGACCTGGATCAAACCGACTTCCTGGAACTTGGCGGCGACGATGTCCTTGTCGAACGGCTTCATGATGTATTCGTTGGCGCCGGCGTGCAGCGCGCGCGCGATATGGTCCATGCCGTTCTCGGTGGTGCAGAACACCACCTTGGGCGCGTCGCCGCCGGGTAGCCGGCGCAGATGGCCGAGGAACTCGTAACCGTCCATGACGGGCATGTTCCAGTCGAGCAGAACCGCGTCGGGCAATTCGCGCTTGCAGACTTCCAGCGCCTGCTCGCCGTCCTCGGCTTCGACGACCAGGAAGTTCATCTCTTCCAGGATGCGCCTTGCGATTTTTCTGATGACACCGGAGTCATCGACCACCAGACAAGTCTTCATTTCGTCTTCTCCCAGGCGGGACGTTGCGGTTGCAGTTCAGGCTACGCGGCGAGCGAGGTTTTGGGCACGATTTCGAGGACGCGATCGACGTCGAGGACGACCATGAGCTGGCCGTCGAGGCGATGGACGCCGCCGGCGAGCTTGGCCATGCGGGGATCGAGGTTGACGGGGTTTTCCTCGCGGCCGTCGTCGGCGAGCTTGAGCACTTCGCCGATCTGGTCGATCAGGAGGCCATAGGATTCGCCGCGCAGGTCGACGCCGATCGCCATCGGCGGCTTGCCGTCGTCGTTCTTGGGCAGGCCGAGCCGGGCGCGCATGTCGACCACCGTGACGATGCGGCCGCGCAGATTGAGCACGCCGGCGATCTCGCCCGACGACAGCGGCACCCGCGTCAGCCGTTCCGGCATGAACACGTCCTGCACCCGCGAGATCGGCAGGCCGAACAACTGGCCGCCGATCATCGCGGTGACGTATTCGCCGACCGCGCCTTCGGTGGTTTGGAGTCTTGCTGCTCATGATATTTCCTTCAGGCTGAACTTGTTCATGCCTATGCCGCCCGGTTGAGTTCGGCGGTCTGTTCCTTCAGCGCCGCGATCAGGCCGGGACGGTCGAACTTGGCGACGTAATCGTGGAAGCCGGCCAGCCGGCCGCGCTCGATCGCCGCCGGCGACACCATCGAGGACAGTGCGATGATCGGCATCGAGTTCAGATGCGCATCGGCCCGGATCACTTCGGCGAACTCGAACCCGTTCATGTCGGGCATTTCGATATCGGTCAGCACCACGTCGAAGGCCTGCCCCGAGCGCAGCGCGACGAGGCCTTCCTGCGCATTGGGCGCCACCCGCACCCGGTAGCCCGCGGCCTTCAAGACCGGCGCCAGCATGTTGCGGAAGAACGCGCTATCGTCGACCAGCAGCACCGATTGCGAGGTCGCCGAGGGACGCATCTCCTTGCGGGAGAACCAGTCGGCGAACGCCATCGGGAGGAAGTGGCCGACGTCGATCACTTCGGTGGCCTGGCCCTTGATCACGGCGGAACCCAGAATGCCGTCCTTGGAGCCGGCGACCTCGATGTTGAGCCGTTCCTCGACGATGTCGATGATCTCGTCGACGACGAGCCCCATCGAGCGGCCGTCATCGGCGAACACCAGGATCGGCTGCGAGCCCGAGGTCTGGACGCTGACGCCTTCCATCTGCACCAGCGGCATCAGCTGGTCGCGGTACTGCACCATGTAGCGGCCGTTGGAGAGTTCGATCTTGTCGACGGCGAGTTCTTCCAGCCGGGTGACGAGCCCGAGCGGCACCGCCTTGGGCTGGCTGGAGCCGGCGCGGAACACCAGCAGCGAGGTCAGCTGTTCGGCGGCACTGGCGCGGGAAGCTGCGTTCTCGTCCGCGATCTCGCGCGCGGCCCCGCCGGAAGCGCCGAGCGCCTTGGCAATGCCGTTGGGGTCGATGATCATGATCACGGCGCCATCGCCCAGAATGGTATTGCCGGAGAACATGTCGATGTGGCGCAGTTTGGTCGACATCGGCTTGACCACGATCTCTTCGGTGTGGAACACGCCGTCGACCACGATGCCGAAAGTCTGGCTGCCGACTTGCGTCACCACGATAAAGCCGTTCTCGGGGTCGCTTGAGGTGCCGTCGTCGATCTTCAAGAGCTTCTTGAGATGCATCAGCGGCAGCAGCTTGTTGCGGAGTCGAAGTACCGCGGTGTCCTTGATGCGCTCGATGCGGTGCTCGGAATTGGCCCGTGCCCGCACCAGTTCGACCACGGCGAGCTGCGGGATGGCAAAGCGGTCGCCGGCGGCTTCCACGATCAAGGCGGAGACGATGGCCAGCGTCAGCGGGATCTTGATGGTGACCGAGGAACCCTCGCCGGCCACCGACTTGACGTCGATGGTGCCGCCGATCTGGTCGATATTGGTGCGCACCACGTCCATGCCGACGCCGCGGCCGGATACCGAGGTGACGGCTGGCGGCGGTGGAGAAGCCGGGCGCGAAGATGAACTTGTGGATCTGGGCCTCGGTCATCTTCTCCAGTTCGGCCTCGCTGACGAGACCGTTGGAGACGGCTTTGGCCTTGATCCGCTCGGTGTTGAGGCCGCGGCCGTTGTCGGCGATGCAGATCAGGATGTGGCCGCCTTCATGATAGGCGGACAGCCGGATGGTGCCCTGCTCGGGCTTGCCGTTGGCCAGCCGCTCGGCCGGGGTCTCCAGGCCATGGTCGGCGGAGTTGCGCACCATGTGCGTCAACGGATCCTTGATCAGGTCGAGCACCTGGCGGTCGAGCTCGGTGTCGGCGCCGTGCATCTCCAGTTCGATCTGCTTGTGCAGTTCGCCGGCGAGGTCGCGCACGATGCGCGGCAGCTTCTGCCAGGCATTGCCGATCGGCTGCATCCGCGTCTTCATGACGCCTTCCTGCAGCTCGGCGGTGACGTTGGACAGCCGCTGCAGCGGCACCTTGAACTCGGTGTCCTCGTTGCGCCGGGAGATCTCCAGCAGCTGATTGCGCGTCAGCACCAGCTCCGACACCATCGTCATCAGATGTTCCAGCGTGTCCACGTTGACGCGGATCGACTGGTTGGCGATTTTGTCTGCTTCGGGCACTTCGAGTTCGACGACGGATTTGCCCGCCGCGGGCTTTGCGGAGGCGATAGCTGGCGCGGTGTCCTGCTTCGGCGCGGGCGCTGCGTGTTGCTGAGGCGCGGGCGCGGCAGGCGCGACCTCGGTCGCGGTCTCGCGGAACGCCCGCTCCAGCTCATCCAGCGACACTTCGCCGGGACGCAATTGACGCTCCAGGATCTGCGGCACCAGGGTGCCCTGCTCGACCGCGGGCGCAGCGCGACCGGCGCGGCGCTGACAGCGGAGCTTGCGCGACGCGACAAGCGCAGGCGCCGACCGGCTGCCATCGAAAGTCCTCATGCTCAACTCGACCAGCGGATCGATCAGATCCTGATCGGTGCCTTCCGGCTCCGCTTCGGTGGCCTCGAGGCCGGCGAGAATTTCCTTGATGCGGTCGATGCTGGCGAGAATCAGCGACACCGCTTCCGACGGTGACCGGCATGCCGTCACGGAATTTGCCCATCAGGGTCTCGCCGGCATGCGCCAGCGCTTCCAGCCGCGGCAGTCCGAGAAAGCCGCAGGTGCCCTTGATGGTGTGAACCAGGCGGAAGATGTTATCCAGAATCTTGGCGTTGTTCGGATCCTGCTCGAACCGCACCAACTGATTATCGACGGTGTCCAGGCTCTCGTTGGTTTCCGTCAGGAACTCCCGCAACAGATCGTCCATCAGAATACGCCTTCCAAGCATTGGTGTTGCGGTCGAGTGTCAACCGCTGTTCACGGCAGATACGAACCGGCCTCGCGGCCGGGCATTTATTCTCTCACGGCGCAGGCGGAATCGGACCGGGACGAGTTCGCATGAAAATTCATGTCGGGGATTTTCGCCTGGATGAATGAACGG
>CAVUNF010000039.1:0-10038 GCA_963742695.1 uncultured Alphaproteobacteria bacterium | reverse complement strand
CTAGTCGTCATTCCGGGGCGTCGCGCAGCGACGAACCCGGAATCTCGCGCAACAATCTCTCGATTCCGGGTTCGCGCTGCGCGCGCCCCGGAATGACGGTAAGCCCCATGGCCATCGATCACCTCAATCCACCCACCGGCCAGATGGCGGACAACGTCATCGGCTTTGCCCGCGCGCTGCGCGCCGCCGGGCTGCCGGTGGTCCCGGTGCCGTGATCGACGCGCTGAACGCGCTGCAGGTGATCGAGATCGGCAACCGCGCCGATGTCTTCACCACGCTCGAAGCCATCTTCGTCAAGCGCCACGAGCATGCGCTGATTTTCGCGCAGGCGTTCGACCTGTTCTTCCGCGCCGCCGACGAGTGGAAGAACATGCTGGATTCGGTGCCGTTGCCCGAGCACGCCAGGAAAAAGCCGCCGCCGGCCTCGCGCCGGGTCCAGGAGGCGATGTCGCAACCACAGATGAGCGAGGCGCCGCAGGCCCAGGAGCAGGAGCTCAGGCTGTCGGTGTCGGACCGCGAAGTGCTGCAGAAGAAAGATTTCGCGCAGATGAGTGCGGCCGAAATCGCCAGCGTCACCCGCGCCATCGCCCAGATGAAACTGCCGCAGGCCGAACTGCGCACCCGCCGCTATCAGCCCGATGCGCGCGGCTTGCGGCTGGACATGCGCCGCACGCTGCGCGGCTCGTTGCGCACCGGCGGCGAGATCATCGATATCCGCCGGCTCGGGCGGATCGACAAGCCGGCGCCGATCGTGGCGCTGCTCGATATATCGGGTTCGATGAGCGAGTATACGCGGCTGTTCCTGCATTTCCTGCATGCCGTCACCGATGCGCGCAAGCGGGTGTCGGTGTTTCTGTTCGGCACAAGGCTGACCAATGTGACGCGATCTCTGCGGGCGCGGGATCCCGATGAGGCGCTGGCGAGCTGTTCCCAGGCGGTGGAGGACTGGGCCGGCGGCACCCGGATCGCCACCTCGCTGCACGCCTTCAACAAATTGTGGGGCCGGCGGGTGCTCGGGCAGGGCGCCATCGTGCTGCTGATCTCCGACGGGCTGGAGCGCGAGGCCGACGACAGACTGGCGTTCGAGATGGACCGGCTGCACAGATCGTGCCGCCGCCTGATCTGGCTCAACCCGCTGCTGCGCTATGGCGGCTTCGAGGCCAAGGCCCAGGGCATCAAAATGATGCTGCCGCACGTTGACGAATTCCGCCCGGTACATAATTTGAGTTCAATGGAGGCGCTGATCTCGGCACTCTCCTCGGCGGCGCCGATGCACCACCGCAGCCTGATTCGACCCGCCGCTTGAAGACAGCTTGAAAAGAGGCTCCCATGCTCAATCGCGACGAAGACATTCTCAAAGCGGCTGAGGACTGGCAGAAGGCCGGCCATGGCGTCGCCCTTGCCACCGTGGTCGAAACCTGGGGTTCGGCGCCGCGCCCTGCCGGCTCCAGCCTCGTGATCAACGATGACGGCACCTTTCTGGGGTCGGTGTCCGGCGGTTGCGTCGAGGGTGCCGTGGTCACCGAGGCGCTCGACGTCATCGCCAGCGGCAAGCCGAAGATGCTGGAATTCGGCGTCGCCGACGAGACCGCGTGGAATGTCGGGCTGTCCTGCGGCGGCACCATCCGGGTGTTCGTCGAGAAGGTGGGCCAGTCGTGAAGCTCGAGACGCTCAAGGCCGTCAACGTCGAACGCGCCGCGCGCCGGCCGGTGATCATCGTCACCGATACCGGGAATGGCGAGCAGCGGCTGGTCAAGGCCGCCGACATATCCAGCGATCCGCTGCGTGACGATCTTTCAAAACAGCTGCGGATGGGCAAGAGCGGCATCCATCGAGGTGGACGGCAAGAAACTGTTTCTCAATGTCTATGCGCCGACGGCAAAACTCGTGATCGTCGGTGCGGTACATATCAGCCAGGCGCTGGCGCCGCTGGCGCGCTCGCTCGACTACGACGTGACCGTGGTGGATCCGCGCACCGCGTTTGCGAGCCCGGAGCGGTTTCCGGATGTGCCGCTGATCGCGGAATGGCCTGATGTCGCGCTGCCGCCGCTCAATGTCGACCACTACACGGCGTTCGTGGCGCTGACGCACGATCCGAAGATCGACGATCCGGCGCTGCTGCATGCATTCGAACGCGATTGTTTCTATATCGGCGCGCTCGGCTCGCGAAAGACTCACGCCAAGCGCGGCGAACGCTTGAGGGCGCAGGGCGCCAAGGACGCCGACATCGCCCGCATTCACGCCCCGATCGGCTTGCCGATCGGCGCGGTGTCGCCGTCCGAGATCGCGGTGGCGATCATGGCCGAGATCACCGCGCAGCTGCGTCTGCCCAGGGAAAAAGCGGAAAAGGCGGCATGAAGTTCGGTCCCGCCAGTCCGGCCGACGCGGTCGGCGGCGTCACCGTCCACACTTTGCGTCAGGGATCGCTGGTGCTGAAGAAGGGCACCACCATCGGCGCCGCTGAAGTCGAGGCGCTGAACAAAGCCGGCGTCAAGGAAATCGTCGTGGTGCGGCTCGAAGCCGGTGACGTCTCCGAAGACGCCGCCGCCGCCAGCATTGCGCAAGCCGTCGCCGGCGACGGCGTGACTGTCGAGCGCGCCTTCACCGGCCGCGCCAATCTGTTCGCGGCCAAGGCCGGCGTGCTGGTGATCGACCGCGCCAAGGTCGATCGCATCAACGGCGTCGATGAAGCCATCACCTTTGCAACGCTGGCCGCCTTCAAGCCGGTGGTCGAAGGCGAGATGATCGCCACCGTCAAAATCATTCCGTTCGGCGTTGAAGCGACGCTGCGCGATGCGGCGGTGACTGCGGCCAGCGGCGGCGGGCTGCGGGTCGCGCCGTATCTGATCAAGCGCGTCGGCATTGTTTCGACCTTGCTGCCGGGGCTGGCGCCGAAGGTGATTGAAAAAACCTTGCGGGTGACCGCGGAGCGGCTGGCGCCATCAGGTGCGGCCATCATCGCCGAGCGCCGGGTGCCGCATGACGAGGCGGATCTGGCGGCGTCGATCAAGGAGTTGCTCGGCCTCGGCGCCGAACTGGTGATCGTGTTCGGGGCCTCCGCCATCGCCGACCGCCGCGACGTGATTCCCGCCGCCATCACCGAGATCGGGGGGTCAATCGAGCATTTCGGCATGCCGGTCGATCCCGGCAACCTCCTGCTGATCGGCAATGCCGGCGGCGTGCCGGTGCTGGGCGCGCCCGGCTGCGCGCGCTCGCCGGTGGAGAACGGTTTTGACTGGGTGCTGATGCGCCTGCTGGCCGGCCTCAAGGTCACCCGCGCCGAACTGACCGGCATGGGCGTCGGCGGATTGCTGATGGAAATCGTCACCCGGCCGCAGCCGCGCGAAAATCTTGCTGAAGACAGCAACCGCAACGTCGCGGCGGTGATTCTCGCCGCCGGCCGCTCCACCCGGATGGGCGGTCCGAACAAGTTGTTGGCCGAACTGAATGGCAAGACCCTGGTCCGGATCGTGACCGAGCAGGCGCTGGCCTCGAGGGCCCAGGGCGTCATCGTCGTCACCGGCCACCAGGCCGAGCAGGTCGAGAAGGCGCTGGCCGACCTGAAAGTAAAATTCGTGCGCAATCCGGATTTCGCCGAAGGCCTCGCCAGTTCGGTCAAGGCCGGCGTCGCGGCAGTGCCTCCAAACGCGGATGCGGCGGTGATTTGCCTCGGCGACATGCCGCTGATCTCGTCTGATTTGATCGACCGGCTGATCGAGGCCTTTACACCCGACCGCGGCAACCTCATCGCCGTGCCGGTCAGCGACAACAGGCGCGGCAATCCGGTGCTGTGGTCGCGGCGGTTCTTCAACGAGTTGATGACGCTGGATGGCGATATCGGCGCCCGGCATTTGATCGCCAGGCACAGCGAGGCGGTGGCGGAAGTCCCGGTCGAGGGTTTTGGCGCCTTCCTCGATATCGATACCCCGCAGGCGCTCGAAGACGCGCGGCGGGGGTAGCGGAAACCGCTTCCCTCATCCTGAGGAGCATCGCGAAGCGATGCGTCTCGAAGGATGGCCCCGAGTCCGTGCATCCATCCTTCGAGACGCGGCCAAACGGCCGCTCCTCAGGATGAGGTTTCCCGGGGCCCCCACCCCCCATTTTCAACCCCTCGTTCACCAAGTTGAAACACCCCCTCGGGTAAATTCCCGCGGCTAAGGGCCTCGGGGGAGGGGATTTTGATCGTTTCGACTGTTGTCGCGCAACGCCGTGCGCTGTTCGTCATCGCGCTGACCTTGCTGGTGGGCGCATCGCAGCTCATTACCGAAGCCTGGGGCGCGGGCGCCTTTGCGGTCGGCAAATGCGGCGCCTATGGCCAGGCTTACGACTATCCTGCCGAAGCCAGCGCGCGCGCCGCGGCGCTCAAGCAATGCAAGGGCGAATGCACCGCCGTGACCATGAAGCGCGCCTGCGCGGCGTTCGCGATCGACATGGCCAACCCCTGCGGCGCCCACGGCTACGCGGTCAAGCCGAAAATTTCCAACTCGCTCAACGCCGCGACCAAGAAGTGCTACGAGTTCGGCGGCAAGGAATGCGTAATCCGCGCCTGGGCCTGCGACGCCAAGGGGTAGGGTATTCCGTCATTCCGGGGCGCCGCGCAGCGGCGAACCCGGAATCTCGTGCTAATAATTTCCCACCAATAACCTCTGGATTCCGGGTTCGCGTCTTCGACGCGCCCCGGAATGACGTCGGGGTGAACAATGCAATTCGACACCAAGATCGCGGTCGTGATCCGGACCGACCTGGAGGCGTGGCAGAAGCTGAACGTTGCGGCGTTCCTGGCCGGCGGCATTGCCGCGGCGTTCCCGCAATGCGTCGGCGAGCCCTATGCGGACGGCTCCGGTACCCAATATCTGTCGCTGATCGGCCAGCCGATCCTGATCTACGGCGCCGACCGGCCGCAGCTTTCCCGTGCGCTGGAGCGGGCGCTGGCGCGCGACGTCAAGCCCGCCGTCTATACCGAGGATATGTTCAAAACCACACACGACGCCGCCAACCGCGAGGTGGTGAGGGCCGTGATCCGCGGCGAGCTCAATCTGGTCGGCCTTGCGATGCGCGCCGAGCGCAAGGTGATCGACAAGATCGTCGACGGGCTGAAGTTTCACAGCTAGCTCATCCTTTAGACACTGTGTCGTCTGACGGACATTGCCCGTGAGCGGTGCCCCGTGGTCTTATGACCCGGCCTGAGGTCGAATAAACGGGGCGCAGAGGAGTCGAATGAGAAGCTTCCGTCGCGCAAGCGACGCCAGATTGGCTGACGCCATGCAGGCCGCTGCCGTATGGGACTGGGACCGCGCCAGCGGCGAGTTCATCGCGTCCGACCGGTTTTACGAGATCTACGGTTTCAGCAAGGGCACATCGCTGAGCTTCGAAACGTTTTTGGATGCGACCCATCCCGACGACCGACATCTGTTTTTGGCGCTGTCTTCCGGCGATGACGTCACCGACAAGGTTCTGCAATTCGGTTATCGCATCCAGCGCGCGGATTCCGGGGAAATCAGATGGATCGCGACGCAGGTAAGTCCCGGCACCGGCATTGCAGACGGACGCCTGCACCTCGAAAGCCTGACGGGCGTCGTCGAAGACGAGACCGAACTGCGGAAATCGAAGGCCGCGTTTCAGAAAAGCCAGGAGCGGCTCAAGCTGGCGCTGGAGGCGGGAAGGGTTGCCATCTGGGAGGTAGACCTGCGGTCACGCACCACCACCAATTCGCCCGAACTCAATCGGCTGTTTGGGTTTGCGGAAGACGCCGACCCTACTTTCGATGATTACCGCGCCTGCTACGCGCCGGGCGAACTGGAACGGCTGGCGGGAGAGGGCGCCACGTTCGAAGTCGTGCTGCGCGACACCGAACGAGGCGTCTATGAGCCGAGAGATGAGGGGCTGGGAGTCGAAAATGACCGCACCCAGATCCAGAGCGAAGTCGCCATCATCACACCGTCCGGTGAGCAAAAAACTCTGCTGTTGCGCGCCCAATACACGCTGCGCGACGGCAATCCGCAGGTCACCGGAAGCATCCTCGACATCACGGAACGGAAGCTCGCCGAGGAAAAATTGACGATCGTCGCGCGCGAACTCCACCATCGCGTGAAGAACTCGCTGACGGTGGTCCAGGCGATCGCCAACCAGTCATTCAAGGGAAGCCAGGACAAAACCCAATTCCAGGCTTTCGCGGGACGGCTGCGCGCGCTTTCGACCGCCACCGATCTGATTCTCGATCGCAGTGACCAGGCCGCCAGTCTGATCGAGCTGATTGCAACGCTCACAAAGCCCTATCGCTCGGCGGACCGCGATCCCTTTGTCATCGACGGTCCGGAAATCCAGCTGCGCTCGAAGGCCGTTACGCCGATGAGCATGGTCCTGCACGAGCTCTGCACCAACGCGGTCAAGTACGGCGCCCTCACGGTCCCGACCGGCCTTGTTCGGTTGAGCTGGGACAGACCGGATGCCGAACACGTCGTGCTTCATTGGGTCGAAGAGGGCGGCCCTCCGGCAACCGCGCCCACCCACAGCGGCTTCGGCACGAGACTGCTGGAGAT
Source organism: uncultured Alphaproteobacteria bacterium (assembly GCA_963742695.1). GTDB lineage: Bacteria > Pseudomonadota > Alphaproteobacteria > Rhizobiales > Xanthobacteraceae > Bradyrhizobium. Next base: position 3,499 of record CAVUNF010000039.1, on the reverse strand, counting down.
GGTGGTCGCGTCCGAACTCGGTGGCTCGATCCAGATGGATTATGGGCAAACGGGATTTCAGGGCGTCATCATTTGCAGCAACGCCGCAGTGCTCTCGCCGGAGGGCTAGACCCGATCAGGCCGGCGGCACGGTGATATACGCCCGACAAATCGGCTGCTCTATTGGGCTTTTGTCGGATGGGCGCAGGCAAAGCCACGATGCGCGCAAAAAAGGGGCCGCCATCTGAGGCGGCCTATTGGTGTGGCTGCCCGGCTCTAAAAAATGGGACGCCCAACTTGAAGAGATTTCATTTCGCCGACGGACGCGGATGGTGCCCGGCTGCGAATCTGGCTGGCTGCCGAATTGTCGAGCACGGTTCTGAATACCGGCGTATCCACCTTGCCACCGACGACGTGTTCGAGTTCGGCGTCGATCAAGATTGAGGTCTGGTTGATCATCGTCCCGCTCCGTGTTTGCTGAAAACTCGCCGTTGATCTGAAGCGAGTATGCCGTGCTGCGATCCCTGGGACTGTGACTGTCGTCACGCATATCGAAGCAGGCTCTGCGATTTTCAAACGAGGCCACCGACGGAGGCGGCCTCGTTTCAGCTTCAGCGAAGAACGCCCGAGTGATCGATGTCGCAATTAGCGTTCTTGATACAAATAGCCGCCTTTACGCGACTCCAGATATCGAGAAAGATGTTGCCGCCGCTCACGGCGTCCAGTTCGTCGATGCTCAGTTCGTTGTTAGGCTCGATATCGTTCAAGATCGAGGTCTGGTCGTTCATGGTCCCGCTCCGTGTTGTGGCGCTGTGCGCCGTTGGTATGGAGCGAATATGCGGGGCGTCGATCTGCGATAACGTGAGGTAGATCACGTTCCCAGGAATCGAAGGATCATTGAACGAGACCGCCAATCGAGGCGGCTACCATCTCCAACTGCAATGGATCGACGGCGGAAAATGATCTGCCGAACAGGCCTTGGGCGAGAACCAGTTCACCGCGAAAATGCAGGCGTACAACGGCGTACCCTGCCATCGATGGGGCTCATGCTCTTGCAGCCTTCATCGCACCTTCAGGTGTATCGACGTTCGCAAAATCTCCACGCAAGGCCTTCAACGCCTGGCGTTCTTCTTCAATTTCGTAGGCCGTCCTAAAACCCAACCTGCGCAGGATCGGCACAGGCGGGCACCAGCCTTGAACTGCGTGTTGAAATAAGAAAGCGGTCACTACTGCGGGAAGCGTGAGCCACCGCAAATTCCCGGATGTAGCTGCTAATCCAACGCCGGTAAACGCCAAAGCAGATGCGTTGCACTCAATCGCCCGCTCGATGTCCCACTCTTCTTCTAGCTCCTTCAAGCGCGTGGGAATCTCCTGTGGATGCTGACTTAAATATCGAACTCGCTGCTCCGTATTTTTGGCGATTTCCGCGTTGATAGCCTTGTCAGTATGGGCGGGAACTCTGTTTCGGGTGCTGGGCATGTGCGGTCCTCCTAACGGCCAACGCCAAAGGTGGAACTTGGTTCATTACTGAAACCAGCCCACTACCATTTTCAAACTAGGCCACCAAGACAGGCCAGTACCTGCTTTCGCATGAAAGTAGACTGGCAACGTCGACCGTTTCGTGATCTCAGCCGATGCAGTTGGACAGCCCTTGAACGCTAAAGGTTTGCTGAACCATTTTAACGTAATTTGGGGCATCCATCTTCTGCACGAACCAGCGGAAAGACCGATACGCGAAAGCCGCGATCAAGCCGATTCCGACGGTGAAACCCGGTCGCCCCGCCACGACAAACGACAACGTCGCGATGACGCCGGCAACGATCATCGCCATGACATGGACGTTGAACATGCCGCGCAACAACTGGGTGACAGGTGGGATGTCGAGCCCCACCAGCAGAAAGGCGGGCGACGCCAGCAGGAAATAACCCATCGGAAGCAGCACGATGACGGCGGCGAAGGCGATCATATCGGGCATCTTGCGACCATCCATTTTTCTTGCGCCGGACCAGGGTCTTCCGGCGGCGGTTCCCGACAGTATACGCCTGGACAAATCTCCGGCTTTATTGGGCTTTTGTCGGATGGGCGCGGGCCAATGCACGGTGCGCGCAAAAAAAAGGCCGCCAGCGGAGGCGGCCTGCTGGTGTGGCTGCCCGGTTCTAAAAAACTGGACGCCCAATTGTGATAGTCTTCATTTCGCCGACGGACGCGGATGGTGCCCGACTGGCAATCTGGCTGGCTGCCGAGTTGTCGAGCACGGTCCTGAATACCGGCGTACCCACGTTGCCACCGACGACCTGTTCCAGTTCGGCGTCGCTCAAGATTGAGGTCTGGTTGATCATCGTCCCCGCTCCGTGGTCGGCGAAAACTCGCCGTCGATCTGAAGCGAGTATGCCGTGCGGCGATCCCGGGGGCTGTGACGGCCGTCACACATATTAAATCAGATCGCTTCGAACCATCATGCGGTTCGAATTCGGGCCGCTCGGTACTGGCCGAATTAGGCCATTCACAAATTCAAAACAGGCCTCAACGCAACAGCGCCCCCAGCAGAATATTGCGTGAGGGCGCTGCGCTTGTGCCGGACATTGCAATCCTCCGGATCAGATTACCTACCCTCGACACCGGTACGGCGCTTCCCCCATTTGGAGGATAAACCGCGCAGCCAGGCACCCGTTGAACGCGATAAGGTCATTGCGCGTAAAATCTAATTTGCTGAAATATTTCAATATGATTTGGGTCGTCCAGCCCCCCTTGCAAAAATATTTCTGTTTTTCAGAAATTAAAATCGGCCTATATGATTGCCATCCCGTCCCACTGAGAGGGGCGTTGGCCAGCGTCACGAACGCGGGACGGGGTGCGGTGGACGCGGCAGCGTCGGGCGTGACACGTGATGGCAGGGCGGGCTTCGGCCCGTGAGCGATCGGCGGCATGCAGACGAACGGCGCCTTAGCCCGGTTGAGCCTTTTGGCGAAGTCGGGTGGCTGCGTACGGCAAAACCGTGTGGACCTGGCATCCGTTGCTGATGCCAAGCTGTCGGTGGCGAAATCGATTCCGACCGGAGACGATCAGCCATCAAGCCGGCAGCGACGGTGACAACAAAGAATTCGTCGCCGGGGTGAGCGCGGCATAAGCCGTAAAGCCATTGCGCAGGGAAGGCCGGATGCTCTCCGCTGAACCTGTATGCTCATGTGCACCCTTTTCGCACAATTCGCACATGAGACCGCGGGTGCAGCGCGCACCCGGTCTTCCCTGCACCCTCTCATCGAGGGGCTCGGCCAATACAGTCACGCCGATGTGAAATCGGTCTCTCTCGATGGGATTTGACAATGACTGACCGGTCAGTCATAAACAAGAACATGAGCAAGACACGCCAAAGCACCAAAGTCCCGGCCAAGCCGGCCAAAAGCCGTCGTGGGCCGAGCAGGGCCGCCAGAGCCAAAACGCAGAAGATGGTCTCACCCGAAGGTCGACCCCTCAAAACCCGCCTTGAACCGCGCCGAGCGCGCCGCCGAGCGGCGCATGG
>CAVUNF010000038.1:0-51511 GCA_963742695.1 uncultured Alphaproteobacteria bacterium | reverse complement strand
TTCGATGCGGTGTCGTTCATGGATCAATCTCCTTCAAAATGGTTCTGAGGTCGGCGAAGCGCTCGCGCCAGAAGACGCCGTAGTGGCTCATCCAGTCGACGAGCGGCGCGAGCCCCTTCGGCTCGACGCGATAGAAAACGTTGCGGCCCTCGGGGCGCTCGGCGACCAGGCCGGCCTGCTTCAGGGATTTGAGATGCTGGGAAATGGCGCCCTGGGTCACGCCACTGCCCCGCGTCAGTTCGGCCACGGTGATCTCACCGGAACCGACGATCCGCTCGAACAGCGCTCGCCGGGTGGGATCGGCGAGCGTGCGCATCACAGCGTTGATGTCGGCGGGTTCCATCATGCATTATCAATTAGTACACACTAATCAATTAGTCAAGGCTAATAGATAAGGAATTTTGGTATCCGGCTCCAATCCCCGGCATACGACAGGGATCATGACCGTCCGCCCGATTGTCCGTTATCCCGACCCGCGGCTTGCGCTCCCGGCGCAGCCGGTGACCGAGTTTGACGGCACGCTGCGCGATCTGGCGAGAGATCTGCTCGAAACCATGCACGCGGCACCGGGGATCGGAATTACCGCACCGCACATCGGTGTCTCCCTGCGGGTGGTGGTGCTTGAGCTCGACGCCAACGACGGCGCGCAAACTTACGTCAATCCGGAGATCATTTGGGCGTCACCCGAGATGATCGTGCATCAGGAAGGCAGCGTCTCGATGCCGGGGGTCAAGGACGACATAAGTCGTCATGCGCGCATCCGGATCAGCTATCGCGACGTCGACGGCCATGCGCAAAGCGAAGAATCCGAGGGCCTGCGCGCTGTTTGCCACCAGCATGAAATCGATCAACTCAACGGCGTGTTCTGGATCCAGCGGCTGTCCCGCCTCAAGCGCGAGCGGCTGATCAAACGCTTTGCGAAGGGATTGCGGGGCTGAGTCCGTCCGACTTGGCGAACGCCGATCAGGCCTGGCAGGCGCCGCTTCGCCAATTGGCGATCAGCCTCAGCCATGGTGCCGAATGGAAAGCGCTCATCAGCACGTACATCGGCACCATTCCGGTCAACGGCGATGCCGGCATGATCGAACACAGCGTATCCGGCGATCCGCCAAGGACAGCCGTCAGCAGCGCCATGATGGCGAAGGTTGGCGCGGCCGCGAGGTAGAGAAAGTCGGCTGCGCCCATCGCGGCCGTGCTGCCGTTTTCACCATCGACCGCGCCGGAGCCGCGTCTACCGATACAGGTCCCGCTCATGTTTTTCTCCAGGGTATTTCCCCTCGCCTCGTCGGCGATTGGAAAGTCGAGAAAGTGCGCTCACTGCCTGCCAGTGCCGAGGTCGTCGGACCGCCCGGCCTTCAGGCGAGGCCACTGCGACGTGGGACGTCCATCGGTACGCATCCGCTGCTTGCCTTCCCACCGCTGCGGCCAGCCGGTCGGCGAGTCCTCCCACAGCTCCTGCCGTCCGTAGACGGTCAGATCGAGCAGTCGGTAACTGTTATCCATCGCCTCGACGCCGCGCATCGTGGTCCAGTACGTCTCGAACACATCGGATCCCTGCCGCAGGTAACAAACGATGTGCATCATGCCGATCCTGCGTCCAACCAGCAGCGTGTCGAGCGAATCCTGCGCCGAGTACCAGGGCATCTCCCAACCCATGAAGTCGCGGTATCGAACGCTCTCTTCGTACGGACCTTGGCAGAACGTGGCGTAGGTGACGTCGCGCGCATGGATGTAGGACAGCTCGTGTACCTGCGATGTAAAGAAGGTGCATCCCTCGCATTGTTCCGGCGCAGGCTGGCCGGCGTGCCACATGAAGTAATAGGCGATCAGCAGCCGGCGTCCCTCGAACGCATCCAGCAGCGTCACCGCCCCGCGTTCGCCAATGAGCGGAGTGGTACCGTTGATCTCGACCATCGGGAGCCGCCGGCGGGCGGCCGCAAGCGCGTCGCCTTCTCGGGTATGTGCTTTCTCTCGAACCCGCAATGCATCGAGCTCGGCCTGGAAAGTGCCGCGATCGACCACTGCAGGTGCGCCAGGTTGGTGTCTCATGGCTCCGCCTCCTTCGGCAGCAATTGCCGCGTTGCGCCTAGCCGCTGCGTTTCCGGAAGGCGGCCTCTCCAGCGGCCGACACCTTGTCCCATTTCGGATCGGGCGCGGCGTTGGGAACGTAACTGTCGTGCCACTTCCACCACTTGTATCGCTGGCTCTGAGGGTAGCCCTCCGGCGAGTCCTCCCACTCCTCCTGACGCCCAAGCGCCGTCATGTCGAGGAAACTCCAAACGGAGGCCATCGCCTCGTCGCCGCGGCTGTTGATGAAGTAGGTGCGGAAGATCTTGTCGCCCTCACGGATGAACGCGTTGTGGCCGTGCCATTCATCGACGCCGAAATCGGCATCGAAGCTGTCGGTGAGGGAAACCCAAGGGATTTGTTCCCAACCCATCCGCGCCTTCAGTCGCGCGATGTCGGCCTGCGGCGCGCGCGAGGCATACACGAGGGTGGTGTCGCGTGCGTTCACGTGCGCGAGGTGCGAAACTTGGTCGGCCATAAGTGAGCAGCCAACGCAGGCGTTCTCCGGCCAGCCGTGCACCCCGGGCTCGAAGAAGGCGCGATAGACGATCAACTGCCGGCGGCCGTCGAACAGGTCCATCAGGCTCGCTTTACCCTTGGGCCCGTCGAATGCGTACGCCTTGTCCACGGCCATCCATGGCATCCGCCGACGCTCCGCGACCAGCGCATCGCGCGCGCGCATCATGGCCTTCTCCTTCACGAGCATCTGCTCGTGCGCAGCTTTCCATTCCTGCGCCGAAACGACATGAGTTTTCATGGCTAACCTCCTGTTATTAATGATGCTTGTTGTGCGCACGCGCCGACTTGCAGCACAGGCCCGTCGTCATCCGGCCATGCTCAACTCAAACCGGCGCATGACGATCTCGTTCCCTCAGCCCGGCAGCCGCTGGCCGTATTCCTTGTGCAGGCGGCTCCAGCCTTCCCAGAACTGCGCCGGCTCCTCGCCCATCGCGCGGGCGACCAGAATATCGAGATGCATGTGCCAGCCGGCACCGACCTTGAGCATGGTCGAGCGGTCGGGCAGACGGCGATGCGTCACGGTGAGCAGCACGCCCTTCCCCTTGGGCTCCAGTTCGAAGGTAACGTCGCCGCTGTTATTCCAGGCAATCGAAAGCCTGCGCGGCGGATCGAGTTCGGTGATCCGGCTCTGCATGCGATGTTCTTCGGGAAAGCCTTCCGGCCGCACGCCTGGCGGATCGTTGAGTTCGTCGTTGCGCCAGACCAACTCGAAGGGCGTGCCGAGCTTCATCTCCATCGCGCCCGCCGCGAGCCACTTGCGGCGCAGTTCGCTGTCGGTGAGATAGGCCCAGATGCGTTCGATCGGACCGGGCAGAAGCCGCTGGATCTTCAACGTCGCGGGTTCGATCAGCGTGCCGTAGGCATCGGGTTTTGCTTCTGCATTCATCGATCTACTCCTTCAACTTTTTTGAATTTTTTGCTGTCGCCTCGTCTTCCGCACGCAGAAGAGCTTCCAGCGTGTCGAGCTTTGCACCCCAGAAACGCTGGTAACGCCGCAGCCACGCATCGGCTTCCGCAAGCCGCGCCGCCTCGAGACGGCATAGATGCGTTCGGCCGAGAATCGTCCGTGTCACCAGCCCGGCGTTTTCCAGCACCCGCACGTGTTTCGAGGCGCCCGCAAAACTCATGCTGAACGGGGTCGCCAGTTCTCCGATCGTGAGCTCGCGTTCCGCGAGCTGGCCAAGCATGGCCCGCCGCGTCGGATCCGCGAGGGCATGAAAGACGGCATCGAGGTGCGATTGTTCAACCATGTGGTTTAACATAGACGCTCCAGAGCCAATTGTCAACCAGTCGGTTTAATTTCTCTTTGCACGGTTTCGTGAGTTCCAGCGCTAGCCGTCGGGCACGGTGTAGACGGCGCAGGGCGAAACAATGCCGCGCAGCGCGTGCGTCCCTAGTGGCATCAGTTTTGCGGTGGTTTCAGCGGCGACCGCGCCGGAAACCAAGATCGTTTGGCCGAGCGGCCGGCAAAGCCCTTCGAGCCGGCTCACCAGATTGACGGCTGTGACCGATCGCGGTGAAATCCAGCCGGTCCGCCGCCCCGACATTGCCCCACAGAATCTCGCCAAGGTGCAACGCCACGCCGAACGCCAGAGGCGGCAGTCCCTGCTCCCGCCGCGCATCATTGAGATGCGCCATGCCGGCCTGCGCGGACGCGACCGCACGCAGCGCCGCGTCGCAGGCGTTACGGGGCGTTCCTCCGGCGACCGGAAAGATCGCCAGCACACCGTCACCGATGAATTTCAACACTTCACCGCCGAAGGCGTGGACGGAGCCGGCAATGCAGTCGAACCAGGCGCCCAGTGCCGCGATCACCTCCGCCGGCGGATTGGCTTCGGACAGCGCGGTGAAACCGCGGAGATCCGCGAACAGCAAGGCGGCGCGGATGGTCTCGCCGGCCTCACGCCGCATCGGTCCGGCCAGCACGCGCGCCGCACTGCGCCGGCCGAGATAGGCCTCGAGCACCGCGGTCAGCGTCGCGCGCGACGATAAGTTGGCGAGCGGTGCGGCGGCAAAACGCGCTGCATCGCGCAGCCGGCCGGCCTCGGTTGGTGTGAATCGGCGCGGTCCGATCCAGCCGAGCACCGGTCCATCGGGTCCCGCCCCCACGACGCCTTCATGCACCGCCCCGCCCGCAAGCCCGGCCAACCAGCTCCGACCAGCGTCGCCGGAGGAATCCTTAGACCCCGCGCCGCCGAATCCTGCCGACGCGAAATCCACCGCCTCGATCACCACCCCATCCTCGGCCCGCCATAGCCAGGTGCGGCGCGCGATGATCGGGTGCGCGACCGCGAGCGTCAGCGCGCCACCGGCGAGCGGCAGATCGTCCCCGGTCAAGCGCGCACCGAGTTCGGCGAGGAACCGGTCGGCGCCCGGCGATTCGCTGGCCGCATCGACCAGCCATGTCAGTGTCGAGCTCAGTTGCATGGCTCGATCATGTGGCAGGGGCGCTTCATTGTCATCAACCTCACTTGGTAAATTCGCGCGCAGACATATGTTTGCAGGGCTGCACTGCCCCATGCCAACCGGCCAGCGAGGTTTTCGATGACTGAATCGTTTGTGCTCCAGCGCGAGACCCACATTGCGGCGCCGCGCGCCAGCGTGTTCGCCTTCCTGACCGATCCCGAGAAGATCGTGCAATGGATGGGCACCGAGGCGACGACGGAGGTGCATCCAGGCGGGCTATACCTTTTGAAAGGCGTCGGCAGCGCCACGGCGCGCGGTGCATTCCGCGAGGTCGTACCGGTGCACCGCCTCGCCTACAGTTTTGGCTGGGACACCGACGCGGAGGTGCCGGCGGGATCAAGCCTGATCGAAATCGATTTGATCGAACAGGATGGCGGCACGTTGCTGCGCATGACCCATAGCGGCCTTCCCAATGAGACGACCCGCGCCAACCATAACAAGGGTTGGGCGCATTACCTCGACAGGCTGACAATTGTCGCCGCCGGCCGCGATCCAGGTCCCGACCGGGGTCCGAGCGGTACGCGCAACGCGGCGTAACGAAATTGCGACGCGCTTGTCGGAACCGGTCGAGACATCTGCGTTGAACAATTGTACGTGTTCGATCGTTCGACCGCGTAATGCATGATCGTTGTCCCCGTAACGGCAAAGGGCGGGAACTGCGAGCGAGTCCTGATCATGAGCACATCCGTTTTGTTTTGGCGCCGGACCGATATCGAGGGTCTCGAGCGCCTGGAACTTGCAATAGAGCCCGACCAGGTCACCGCCATGGCGACCACGATCTGCCTCGAAGCCGATGGCTTTCGCATCGATCACCGCTGGCGGCTCGATCCCGGCTGGCATGCGCTGTCCGTCACGGTCGAGCGCTGGAATTCGCAAGGCCATGGATTGTTGCAGCTGGAGCGCGCCGGCACCGGCTGGCGGGTGGACGGCGTGCTGCGCGGCGATCTCGAAGGCGCCGAGGAGCCGGATCTGTCGATCACGCCGTTCTGCAACACCTTCCCAATTCGCAGGACGCCGCATGGCGCGGGAGAGAGCCTGACCCTCGACACCGCCTTCATCGATGGACCCGCGCTGACGGTGGCGCGGTCGCGCCAGCGCTACGACCGGCAAGGACCTCGGCGCGTACGCTATGTCGATCTCGGGCTGTCGCTCGGTTTCGAAGCGGATCTGGTGGTCGACGACAATGGACTGGTGCTGCATTACGAGCACCTGTTCGAGCGGGTGACGCCGGCCGTCTAACTCAGGCTGCCGCGAGCGACCGCTTGGAAAACTCGCTTGCTTTCAGCCGGGCGACCAGCGCCGCCAATTCCTCGACTTCGCCTGCTGTCAGATCCGTCAGCGGCGAGCGCACCGGGCCGGAATCGCGGCCGATCACCTTCATCCCGGCCTTGATCATCGAGACCGCATAACCGCGCTTGCGGTTGCGGATGGCGATCAGCGGCATGATGAAGTCGCGCAGGCCGGCCTGAACGGTTTCGCGGTCGCGCCGCCGTACCGCCGCGTAGAACTTGGTCGCGAACTCCGGCACGAAGTTGAACACCGCGGAGGAATAGGTCGTGACGCCCATTTCGAGATAGGGCAACGCAAAAGTCTCGGCCGTCGGCAATCCGCCGACATAGGTCAGCCGGTCGCCCATGCGCAGATAAATGCGCGTCATCTGCTCGATGTCGCCGACGCCGTCCTTGAAGCCGACGAGGTTCGGGCAGCGTTCGCAAAGCTTTGCGATGGTGTCCTCGGTGAGGATGGCGTTGTCGCGGTTGTAGACGATGACTCCGAGCTTGCTCGCCTTGCAGACCGCCTCGACATGATCAGCCAGCCCGGCCTGCTCGGAGAAGGCGAGATACGGCGGCAACAGCAGGATGCCGTCGGCGCCGGCACGCTCGACCCCGGCAGCGAGTTCGCTCGCCATCGCCGTGCCATAGCCGACGCCGGCCAGCACCGGCATGCGGCCGGCCGTCTCCTGCACCGCCGTCGCCACCACGTCGACCACCTCGGTCGGCGTCAGCGAAAAGAATTCGCCGGTGCCGCCGGCCGCGAACAGACCGGCCACCTCATGGCTGCAGAGCCAGTCGAGATTGGAGCGGTAGCGCGCGGCATCGAAGCGGTTTTGCGGGTCGAACGGCGTGACGGGAAACGAGAGCAGCCCGTTGCCGATCGTCAGCGCCATTTCCTTCGGGGTCATTCTGCTCATCGCGGCCCTCCCTCGCTGTGAAGGCGTCAGGATTAGACCAGGACCGATGCCGCGGCAGACCAATTGCTGGATCGAATGATCCATTGATTGGATGGTTCGGGCATCATGAAGAGTACTGACCTCATCCTGAGGAGCTTGCGAAGCAAGCGTCTCGAAGGATGGATGCAACACTCGGACTCGCGGCCATCCTTCGAGACGCCGCGCGAAACGCGCGGCTCCTCAGGATGAGGTCCGAGATTTGCTCGGAAGCTCTCAGGCGCCGCCTGCGAGCTCGCGGGCGATGGTGGCGATCAGCGGCAACAGCGGATTGTCGTTGTCGTCCCGCCACACAAAGTAGAGTTCGGCCGCCCGTTGCTGCGGCTCGGCGAGCGGTCGCAGCGCGACGCCGCTGAACTGCAGGTTCTGCGCCGCCTCCGGCACCAGGGCGACGCCGACGCCGGAATGCACGATGGCCAGGATCGAATGGATCTGCGCCAGGTGCTGGATATAGACCGGCGTCAGCGCGGCGCGCGAAAACAGCTCCACCAGCAAATCGTGGAAGTAACGCGCTTCATAGGGCGCGTACATGATGAACGGTTCGGCCGCGAGCTCCGACAGGCCGATCGTCGTGGCTTTCGCCAACCGGTGCCCGGCCGGCACGGCGGCGATCAACGGCTCGGACTTGACCCGGAAGGATTGCAGCCCGCTGCGCGGGATCGGCGGCCGCAGCAGACCGATATCGATTTCGCCCGCCCCCAGACGCTTGAGCTGGTCGCCGCTGACCATCTCCTTGAGGATCAATTCGACATCCGGCATCTGCTGACGGCACGCCGCCACCAGTTCGGGGACATAACTGTAGGCCGATGCGGCGGTGAAGCCGATATTGACCGAGCCGGCCTTGCCCTCGGCGACGCGCCGCGCCAGCAGCGCCGCACTCTCCGTGAGCTTGAGGATCTGCCGCGCCTCCGTCAGAAAGCTCTGTCCGGCCGGCGTCAGCCTGACCAGGCGATTGCCGCGCTGAAGCAGCGTCACACCCAAAATCCGTTCGAGAATCTGGATCTGGCGGCTGAGCGGCGGCTGCGTCATGTTCAATCGGGCGGCGGCGCGGCCGAAATGCAGTTCTTCCGCCACCGCCACGAAGCAGCGCACCTGACTCAATTCGAACATGCCGCTCCCTTTTTGGGCCTGAAAATGCTCTCCAGCTTAGCGTATCCCGCCGTTTGATCCAAAATTGGTATCAAACCATCCTCATTCTAGTTTGTGGCTGCATCGGTCATCGCCTACTGTGCCGTCAGCGCGGCCGAAGACCGCGATGGTGCGCGGCGCCGCAAGGCGCCTGCGCGATTTCGACCGGAGGAAGCAATGGTTTCACGTTTTGCACACGGCGCCGCACTGGCTGCGGCCATCCTGTTCACCCAACTGCCCGGCGCCGCTTACGCCCAAAACTTCGAACGGCCGGTGCGCATCATCGTGCCCTTCGCGCCCGGTGGAACCTCCGACATCCTGGCCCGGCTGATCAGCACGAAACTGTCGGCGGCGATCGGCCAGTCGGTGGTGATCGAAAACAAGCCCGGCGCATCCGGCAATCTCGGCGCCGACGCCGTCGCCAAGGCAACGCCTGACGGCACGACCTTGCTGCTGACGGATCTCGGTTCGCTCACGACGGCGCCCAGCCTGTTTTCGAACCTGACCTATAATCTCGAGAAGGACCTCGCCCCCGTCACGATGGTGATGTTCGGCCCCTATGTGCTGGCCGTACATGAATCGATTCCGGTCAAAACGCCGGCGGAACTGATCGCCTATGCCAAGGCCAATCCCGGCAAACTCGCCGTCGCCAATTCCGGCGTTGGCGGCGCCAATCACATCACCGCCATGGTGATGCAGAAGGAACTCGGCGTCCAGTTCAAGCATGTGCCCTACAAGGGCGGTGCTGCGGCGACGCGCGCGGTGGTCGCCGGCGAGAGCGGCGCCCTCATCAATGGCGCGTCGGCAACCCTTCCCTTCGTGAACAACAAGCAACTGGTCGGTCTCGCGGTGACCGGCGAGCGCCGCGTCCCCTCTGCTCCCGATCTGCCGACCTTCAAGGAAGCCAAGCTGCCTGGCGGCGAATTCGGCACCTGGCAAGGCATCGTCGTGGCCAGCGGTACGCCGCCGGCAGTGATTGCACGGCTCAATGCCGAGATCGGCAAGATTCTGGAAACACCGGAACTCAAAGCCAAGATCGCCGAACAGGGCGGCGAAGTCCGCGCCGGCAGCACGGAGGCGATGGCGACCTGGCTGAAGGACTCAACAAAGCGCTGGGGCGACATCATCCGCGAGGCCGGCATCAAGGGCGAGTGACGCAATCGAGGCTTGCGATGCGAGGCTTGCGATGCAGGACTTGAAATGAACGCCCGCCGAACGGACTGGCAGGACCTGCTCTTCGGCCTGTTCCTGATCGTTGTCGCCGGCATCGCGCTGGCGGCAACGCGCACCCTGTCCGGCGGCGATGCCGCCGACATGGGACCAGGCTATATGCCGCGCGTCATCGCCATCATGCTGCTGGGCTTCGGGCTCTGGTTCAGCATCCGCGGGCTCCGTCGCCCCTTTGTCGGTATCGCACCGGTCCGGCTGCAACCCCTGCTCGCGATCACGGCTTCGGTTGCCGTGTTCGCGCTCACAGCCTCGCGCTTCGGTCTGGCGCTGTCGTCCTTTGCCGCGATCCTGATCGCAAGCCTCGCAACGCGGGAAGCGCGGCCGGTCGAATCCGTGGTGTTCGCGCTGGGGCTCTCGACGGCGGCGGTGCTGCTCTTCGTCAAGGTGCTGGCTTTGCCGGTGCCGATCTGGCCTGGAGCATGGTTCTGACATGGAGCTGTTCGACAATCTGCAGATCGGGCTGGCCACCGCCCTGCTGCCCCACAATCTGCTGTTCTGCCTGATCGGCGTCGTCATCGGCACCGCGATCGGCGTGCTGCCCGGCATCGGGCCGATCCCGGCGGTCGCGTTGCTGTTGCCCTTCACCTTCGGGCTGTCGCCGCCGTCCGCCATGATCATGCTCGCCGGCATTTTCTACGGCGCGCAGTATGGCGGCTCGACCACGGCCATCCTGGTCAATGTGCCCGGCGAAACTTCCTCGGTCGTCACCTGCCTCGACGGCCACGAGATGGCCAAGCAGGGCAAGGCCGGCACGGCGCTGGCCATCGCCGCGATCGCCTCCTTCTTCGCCGGCACCGTCGCGACCGTCGTCATCGCGGTGCTCAGCGTGCCGCTGGCGGCGCTGGCGCTGAAATTCACCGCGGTCGAGTATTTCAGCCTGCTCGTGCTCGGGTTGATCGCAGCGGTCGTGCTCGCCCACGGCTCGGTCGCCAAGTCGCTTGCGATGGTGCTGCTCGGCATCCTGATCGGCCTCGTCGGCATCGACGTCAATTCAGGCGCGCCGCGGATGACCTTCGGCGTCCCTGAAATCTCCGACGGGCTCGACTTCGTGCCGGTGGCGATGGGCATGTTCGGGCTCGCCGAGATCATCGCCAATCTCGAACGCCCGGCGATGATGCGCGTCGTCAGCCAGTCGATCCGCAGCCTGATCCCGAGCCGCGAGGACTTGCGCACCGCCTTCCCGGCCATGGTCCGCGGCACGCTATTGGGTTCGGTGCTCGGCGTGCTGCCCGGCGGCGGCGCGGCACTGCCGCCGTTCTCCTCCTATGCGCTGGAGAAAAAGCTCGCGCGCGATCCCTCGCGTTTCGGCAAGGGCGCGATCGAGGGCGTCGCGGGACCGGAGGCCGCCAACAATGCCGGCGCGCAGACCAGCTTCATCCCGCTGCTCACGCTCGGCATCCCCGCCAATGCGCTGATGGCGCTGATGATCGGCGCGCTGATGATGCAGGGCATCCAGCCCGGCCCGCAGATCATGCGCGAGCAGCCCGAACTGGTCTGGGGCGTGATCGCCAGCATGTGGGTCGGCAATTTGATGCTGCTGGTCATCAACCTGCCCTTGATCGGCGTCTGGGTCTCGATGCTGAAAATTCCCTACCGGATGCTGTTTCCGGCGATCGTGCTGTTCTGCTGCATCGGCACCTTCGGCATCGCCAACAATCTGTTCAATGTCTGGCTGATGCTCGGCTGCGCTGTGATCGGCTACTTCTTCATCAAGGTCGGCGTCGAGCCGGCGCCGCTGCTGCTCGGCCTCGTGCTCGGCCCGCAGCTGGAAGAATATTTCCGGCGCGCGATGCTGCTCGCGGACGGCGACTTCACGGTTTTCCTGCGCCGCCCGATCAGCGCCACGCTGCTCGCCATCGTCGCGATGCTGTTTCTGCTGATGGTGTTTCCGGCGATCCGGCGCAGCCGCAAGGAAGCGCTGGCGGAGTCAGCGACCCGGCGCCCTGACGCGCGGGATCGGCGTGTGACTTCCGCCCGCCTTGCACGCAATCTCACTTCTTGCCTTGCGGGTAGATCGTCTCGCCGCGCTTGAGCATCGCGACGAAAGCCTCGATCTTCTTCTTCCGTCCGGCCTCGGTCTTCATGTTGTGGGTGCGAAAGGCCAGCGCGAAACGGTTTTGCGCGCTGAGTTTCGCCAGCATCGCCTTGGCCTTCGGCTCGGCATCGATCGCGGCCTGCAGATCCCCGGGAATCTTCATGTCCTTGCTGTTGTAGGCGCGCGCCCAGCGCCCGTCGGCCTTGGCCGCCTCGACTTGTCGTCAACCCGTGCTCGGTCATGCGGCCTTCGGTGACCAGCCGCGCGACATTGTCGACGTTGATCTGGCTCCAGGTGCCTTTCCTGGTGCGCGGCGTGTAGCGCTGCAGAAAGCTCTTGTCGTCAAAACCCTTGCGGATGCCGTCGATCCAGCCCCAGCACAGCACGACGTCGATGGCTTCCTTCGGCGTGATCGACTTCAACCCGGAATCCACCTTGTGGATCTTGATCCAGATTTCGTCTTCCTTGTCGTGGTGCTTGCCGAGCCACTTGTAGAAACTCTCGGCGTCCTTGAACGCGCGGACTTTGTCGGGATCGATTTTGACGGGCGCCATCAGCGGACCTTGCAGGCCCGGCGTGCCGGAGTCGATCGGCCCCATCAAAAAAATACTGTCCGACATGTCGGATAGGCCCGGGTTGCTGCGTCCTTGGGCCGAGATGATCAAGCCTCATTCAAGGAGATTGGCAATGAACACGCCCGCGATGCTCTGGACCGGCCGCACCCTTACCGGGCTTTTCGCCCTGTTTATGCTGGGCGCCTCGGTTGCGCCAAAACTGCTGCAGCTGCCGATCGCGGAGCAGACGATGGCCCAGCTTGGCTGGCCTCGCCGGCTATGCATTCATGATCGGCATCATCGAACTGACCTGCCTCGTGCTCTACCTGATCCCGCGCACCAGCGTGCTCGGTGCGGTGCTGATGATGGGGCTTCTCGGCGGCGCGATGGCGACCCAGATCCGGGCGGGCAGCCCGCTGTTCAGCCACATCCTGTTCAGCATCTATCTCGGGCTGTTCATGTGGGGCGGGCTATGGCTGCGCGACCCGCGCGTGCGGGCGCTGTTTCCAATTACGCGTGAGTGAGCGAGATGCACATGAGGTTCGCCCGCGTTGACTTCTGCTGACTATAATTTCGAACAGCGAGAGTTACTGCAAAACTCCCATCACCCATCAGTGCCACTCGGAAGGCGCTCTTGCGCCAGCAAGCCAGTGACCCAATCGACAAAGGCGATGATTTCGGGATTGGCGCGATCCTCGCGGCGATAGAGCAAGCGATGGGGGACAGCAGGAATGCCAAGCGGCCCGAAAGGCATAGTCAATGCGCCCCGGCGCAGATGGTCGCCGGCTTGCAAGGTCGATTCCAGAGCCAGGCCGAGCCCGTCTGCCGCGACCGCGAGCGCAAGATGGGCGCGGTCGAACTGCAGGCCGCGCGGATTGAGCGGGACCAGCGGTGCGTGCCTGGCCGACCACTGATCCCAGGGCACCACGCAGCGCAACGAGTGGATCAACGGCACGCGGGCGATATCGGCGGGGGTGATCAATCGGTGCTCGGCGATGAAGCTCGCGCTCGCCAGCGGCACGATCAGCTCCTCGACCAACGGCACCGCCTCGCAGGAATCCGGCACCGGACGCGCATACTGGATATCGACCAGGATGCCGTCCTGGCCGAGTCGAGCCGGCTCGTGACTGGCGTAGAGCGCAATGTCGATCGCCGGATGCTCGCGCAGGAATTGTCCGAGCCGCGGCACCAGCCAAAGGGTGGCGAAGCTCGGCGAAGCGTGGATCGGCAGACGGCGCACGCCGGCTCCGGAGGTGACGCGGCTGGTTGCGGTCACGAGCCGGGCGAAGCTCTCCCCGATCGATGCGCTGTAGGTCAGCGCTTCCTCTGTCGGGATGACGGTTCGCTTGACGCGCAGGAACAGCGGGCGCTCCAGCATGCCTTCCAGCGCGCGCATCTGGTGGCTGATCGCCGAGGGGGTCAGGTTCAACAGCTTGGCCGCACCGGCAAAACTGCCGGCCTCCATCACGGCGCGGAAGGTCAACAGCCACTGCAGCGGCGGCAGCTCGCCGATCATTGATGAATACTGGCTCATCGATTCAGGTATCCTTATTCGCTTTTTTTGAACCATTTGGCCATGCTAGCATTCCCTAATGAGGAATGCAGCTCATCAAACAAAGCTGCTGACGATCGGGAAGAGACGTCCGCGATAGCGGGAGATCGGCAGGCGGCCACGTTCGCCAGGCCAATTCCTGCCCGCCGCCAGAGGCGCGGTGCGGCAGTCGCTTTTCCGTTCGCCTGACCCTCTCTGGATGAGGCTGGCCCGATCCCTCGATCGGCCGAAGGCGGAAGGCGTGACGACATGAACCTGCATCATATGCTCCTGGAACGGAAAGCGGCCGGACGGCCGGTCACGGTCGCGATCATCGGGGCCGGAAAGTTCGGAACGATGTTCCTCTCGCAGGCCCGCAACACCGACGGCATGCACATCGTCGGCGTCGCAGACCTCAACACCGCGCGCGCCCGCTCGCAGTTGAAGCTCGCCTGCTGGCCGCAGGAGCAGTATGCGGCCGCCTCGATCGAGGACGCACTCAAGAACGGCGCGACGCATATCACCGACGATGCCGATACGCTCGTCACCCATCCCGGAGTCGAGGTCATCATCGAGGCAACGGGCGATCCCGGCGCCGGCATCCGCTTCGCGCTGAAAGCGATCGAGCACGGCAAACACATCGTCATGGTCAATGTCGAAGCCGACGCCGTCGCCGGCCCGATCCTGGCCCGCAAGGCGAAAGCGGCCGGCGTGGTGTATTCGCTCGCCTGGGGTGACCAACCGGCGCTGATCGCCGACCATGTCGACTGGGCGCGCGCGGCGGGCTTCAAGGTTGTGTCGGCGGGCAAGGGCACGCGCTACCACCCGACCTACCACCAGTCGACGCCCGACACGGTCTGGGACATCCTCGACAAGTATATGAAGATCAAGGATCGCAACTCGATCAATCCGAAGATGTTCAACAGCTTCGTCGATGGCACCAAGTCGGGCATCGAGATGACCGCCGTCTGCAATGCGACAGGCCTTCATTCGCAGGCCGAGGGTCTGTCCTTTCCACCGGCGACACGTTTCGAGCATGCCGAGATATGCAAGCCAAAATCGGACGGCGGCGTCTTGGAGCGCAGCGGCGTGACCGAGGTTACGTCTTCCGTCTATCGCGACGGCACTGACGTCCCCAACAGCCTCGTGCATGGGCACCTATGTCGTGATCGAGAGCGACAGCGCCTATACCGAGGAGTGTTTTCGCGAATACAGCATGCTGCCGGACAAGACCGGCAAATATGCCTGCCTGTACCGGCCGATCCACATGATCGGGCTGGAACTCGGCATCTCGGTCGCCTCGGCCGCCCTGCGCAAGGAGCCGACCGGCGCGCCGGTCATGTTCAACTCGGATGTCGTCGCCACTGCCAAGCGCGCGCTCAAGGCCGGCGAGATGCTCGACGGCGAAGGCGGCTTCTGCGTCTGGGGCAAGCAGACGCCGGCCTCGACCTCGCTCGACGAGGGTTATCTGCCGCTCGGGCTAGCGCACAACGTCAAGCTCAAGACCGACATCGCCGAAGGCCAGCGTCTGAAATGGAGCGACGTCGCCTACGATCCCGCCAATCTCGCCGTCAAGGTCCGGCGTGAGATGGAGGCGGCCTTCGCGCGCCCCAACACCCACGCCGCGTGACCGCGCAACGCCTTCACGCCGGCACCGGCGCAGGACGTGCCGATGATGGCATCGGCCTGAACGTCAAGGCGATCATGAACGCGCCGAGCCCCATGATCCAGGAGCCGATATAGAGCCAAGTGTAACTGGCAAAGGCGTCGTAGATCAAACCTCCGGCCAGCGGTCCTGTCGCCATGCCGAGGCTGCCGGCCATCGCGGTGCCGCCGATCACAGTGCCCATCATCTTGAGCGGGAAGTTTTCGCGGGCGAGAACGGCATAGAGCGGCATGGTGCCGGCATAGATGAAGCCGAACAGCGCCGCAACGGTATAGAAGGCGCCGAGGTCGCGCACGAACACGAAACCGAGCGCACCGAAGGCCTGGGCCAGCAAGCCCAGCACCAGCACCCGCTTGGCGCCGAAGCGATCGCCGAGCAGGCCGAATGCGATGCGGCCCCCCATCCCTGCGAGCCCCTCCACGCTGTAGATGGTGACGGCGGCGACCAACGGGATGCCGCAGCTGATGGCGTAGCTCACGGTGTGGATGATGGGCCCCGAATGGGTGGCGCAGCAGAAGAAATTCGTCAGCAGCAGGATGATGAATTGCGGCGAGCGCAGCGCCTGCGCAATCGTCATCTCCGCATGAGCCGGATCGTCCGATGGCGCGGACGGCCCGCTTTCAAGCGCCGGCGGGCGGCGCACCAGCAGCGAGACCGGAATCATGATGACTGCGACGACGAGCGCCACGATCTGCATCGAGGTGCGCCAGTCATGATTCGAGACCAGCCAGGCCGCGAGCGGCGCCATCGTCATCGGCGCCATGCCCATGCCGGCTGAAACCAGCGACACCGCGAGACTGCGATGGGTGTCGAACCAGCCGGTGACGCAGGCCATCATCGGCGCAAAGATCGCAGCGGTGGCGGCTCCCACCATCAGCCCGAAGATGAATTGAAACGCGACCAGCGAGGTCGCGAGACTGGCCAGCCCGAGGCTTGCCGCAAGCACGAGCCGAGCCGGTCAGCACCACCGGGAGCGGCCCGATCCGGTCGGACAAGGTGCCCCAGATCATGCTGGTGAAGGCCATCGCCAGGAAGCCGATGGTCATGGCGCTGGAAATGCCGGTCACCGACCAGCCGGTGTCCCGCGCGATCGGCTGCAGGAACACCGGCAGCGCGAACATGCCGCCGATCGCGACACAGCCGAGCAAGCCGCCGGCCGCGACGATCACCCAGCGATAGCGAGAATTTTCCATTTCCGATCTCCAATGCATTTTCTAAATGCAAGACGAACGGGACGGGCCAAAAGATACAGGTCGGTGGGCGGCCGGCATATTTTTTTGCGCAACGACCTGTACCCCCCACTCACCCGCGCCGCGCCGCCTCGATCGCCGCGACGTCGATTTTCTTCATGCCCATCATGGCCTCGAAGGCGCGCTTGGCTTCAGCACCGCCGGCCGCCATCGCATCGGTCAGTACGCGCGGCGTGATTTGCCAGGAGAGGCCCCATTTGTCCTTGCACCAGCCGCATGCACTCTCCTGACCGCCATTGCCGACGATGGCATTCCAGTAGCGGTCAGTCTCTTCCTGACTATCGGTGGCGATCTGAAACGAGAAAGCTTCGCTATGCTTGAACATCGGACCGCCGTTGAGGCCGATGCAGGGGATGCCGACGACGGTGAAGTCGACCGTCAGCACGTCGCCCTTCTTGCCGGATGGGAAGTCGCTGGGTGCGCGGTGGACGGCGCCGACGGCGCTGTCGGGGAAGGTTTCGGCGTAAAAGCGCGCCGCAGCTTCGGCATCCTTGTCGTACCACAGGCATAGCGTGTTCTTGCTCGAGGTCTTGGCCATTGGGTGTCCTTTCGCTGTGGCTTATGCGCCGTGTTGTGGGTTTCTATCTCATTGGAAGACGAACGAACCAGGCCGGAACCGACAGCACGGAAGGCGAAATGGCTGATATTTTTTGCGGGTCCTGCGATACCCCATTGGCGCGCCGCCGAGGATAAATCCGACGCCGCTATATCATTGTCAGACCTTGTAATTTGCGCTAGGCACCGCCGCGGAACCCAGACGGAAATTCCTGGCCTGACGAGCGGCCGGAACGTCAGATAATCGGTGGATGAATAAGTATGGCGCGCAATATCCTGATCCTTGGGGCCTCCTATGGCTCCCTGCTGGCGACGAAGCTGTTGATGGCGGGTCACAACGTGACCCTGGTTTGCCGCAGGAAAACCGCCGAACTCATCAACCGCGACGGCACCGAAGTCCGCATCAAGCTGCGCGACGAGGCGATGCACCGGGCGATCTTTTCGCGCGACCTGCCGGGCAAGCTGGACGCGGTGACGCCCGGCGAGGTCGATATTTCGCGCTATGATCTGGTCGGCCTTGCGATGCAGGAGCCGCAATACACCAACCATACGATCCGGGTTCTGATGATCAAGATCGCGGTGGCGAAGCTGCCTTGCCTTTCGATCATGAACATGCCGCCGCTGCCCTATCTCAAGCGGATCCCGGCGCTGGCCGAAATGGACCTCGAGGAGGCCTATACCAATTCGCAGATTTGGGAACGGTTCGAACCGGGACTGGTGTCGCTGTGCTCGCCCGATCCGCAGGCCTTCCGTCCGCCCGAGGAGGCGGCGAATGTGCCTCATGTCGGCCTTCCCACCAACTTCAAGGCGGCGGCATTTGCGGACGAAAAGCACAACGCGCTGCTGCGCGAGCTGGAAGCCGGCATCGACGCCGTGAAGCTCGATGGCCATGACGTTCCGGTCAAACTCAAGGTGTTCGATTCGCTGTTCGTGCCGCTGGCCAAATGGTCGATGCTGCTGACCGGCAATTACCGCTGCATCACGCTGCACGAGCCGCAGTCGATCCGCGACGCCGTGCACGGCGATCTCAAGGCATCGCAGGCGATCTACGACCATGTCGACGCCATCGCCCGGCGCCTCGGCGCCGATCCGGCGGATCAGGTGCCGTTCGGCAAATATGCCAAGGCGGCGGAAAGCCTGCTCAAGCCCTCGTCGGCGGCCCGCGCGGTCGCCAGCGGCGCCCCCTTCATCGAGCGCGTCGACCTGCTGGTGAAACTGATCTCGCATGAGCTTGGCACGCCGAATGCCGAGATCGATCGCACGGTCGAAATCGTCGATCAGAAATTGAACGAGCGGATCGTGCCGGGCGGCTACGGCGCGTAACGGCAGCTGGATCTACGCCCTCTTCCCGGTCCGTCCGACGATTGGCGCGCTCCGCCGCTTGCGTTTGCCGCGCGCGATTTCCGTCGCCAATGCGTCCAGCTTCGGCTCCCAAAAATTCCTGAACTGGCCGATCCACGCATCGACCGCCTGAAGCCCCGCAGCGTCAACCGAATAGAGTCGCCTCTGCGCCTCCGCCCGGACCCGTGCAAAGCCGCTCTCGCGCAGCACCTTGAGATGCTGCGACACCGCCGCCTGCGTGATCCCGAACTCGGCCCCGATCGCCTCCACCACTTCGCCGGAGGCCATTTCCCCGCGACCGATCAGTTCGAGGATGCGGCGGCGCACCGGATCGGACAGGACGTCGAAAATGTGCATCAGCTTCCTGTGCCGGGGTGGGCGACATCAGGCGGGGTCTCGCCGAGATAGAATCCGATGGTGCGGTCCGATCGCTCCTTTGCCGAGGCCGGATCGACACCGCTCGCGACATGCGCCGCACGCCAGGACTCGCCGCTGTGCGCATGAACTCCTTGCCGTCCGGCGAGCCCATCCACGCCTCGGCCGTCTCATGGTCGAGCGGCGTCCCGACCAGATACCGCGCAAGTCCCATCACCGCGAGGTCCCAGCCGATACCCACCGCGCCCGGGCCGAACTGGGTCCAGTGATCCTCAATGATTGCAGTGTGCTCCAGCGTCATCCGCGCTTTGTCGCGATCGGCCGCGACCTTGACGTCGATCCAGCTCGTCGCACCACCGAATTCCCACGTCGCTGCGAAATGACGCGGCGGCGTGCACGCCGTGATGGTGCCGCCGGCATTGCCCTTGAGCTGGTATTTTCCGCCCAATCGCAAGTCGCCCTCGACCGGCAGGAACCAGCGCTGAATGCGTTCCCTGCTGGTCAGTGCGTCCCACAAATCATCGGCATCGGTATCGTACAGCCGTGTCAGCGTTACCGTGCTGGCCGGCTTGCCGTCCTTGTCGAAATTGCGCACGTTGCGTGTGACCAGTCCGAGCACGCTGGCGACGTCGATCTGCATTCCTTGCTCTCCGTTTCCTGACGGGCAAGGAATATCGGCTGGTGCTTATATAAGTCAAGACTTATTTAATGGGAACTCCGGAGTGCGGTTGCCGCTGTCCTCAGCGGTTGCGCGAAATCTGGCGCATGTCCTCCGCCATCCTGCGCTCCATTTCGAGCGCCTTGGTCGCGGCCGTACCGAAATTGCCATGGTCGATCACGTCTTTGGGCCACGTCGCCGCCGTCGAGCCGTCGTCGGCCTTCTTGTGATCGTACGGCCGCCCCTTGAGCGTGGCGTCCACATGCTCGATCACGCGCGTGCGGATCAGCTTCGCCATGATTCCATCCGCCGGTCCGTCTCCACCTTTGCAGGAGATGGCGACGCGCGTTTTCTCGGCTTCCAGAGACTTGAAAGTAGCGACGCAGACAGGGTCGGCACGGCTTGCCTTGACTGTCCACTCCACCAGCTCATTCCGCTTGCCGGTGGTTTCGATCTCGAGACGACCAAACGGCCCCTTTCCTGAAGGGGTAATCTGGGCATTCAGGAGCTTGTGGTAGGCGCGGGCCACCGTCATTTTATAGACATCGGCCTTTCCGGTAAGCGCGTCGCAACCCGCTAGCGAGATGGCGGCTGCGCACACAGCAAACGCTTTAATTCCGTTACGCAACATCCGACTAGTCGCCTAAGCGCTTGAGGGGAGCAGGACGGGTTCGCCCAAGCTGCTCCGAGGCCTTGACCGCCTCATCCAGCGAGGCGTCGATTTGCTTGCGCATCGCGCCCATGTTGGCGACCACGGCGACGGCGAGCGCCGGATTGATTTTCGACATATCCATGGTGCGGCCTTCCATGGCCGAGGCGATCTTCTCTTCCATCGCCACCAGATAAAGATTCTTGGCGCTCAAATTGTTGGCAAAGCGCTCACCCTTGAGCGCCAACCCGATGCGGGTGCGGCCTTCGCCGGCCTCGCTGACCGTGGCGATGTAACGCATGATCTCGGATCCGTCCTTGCTGACGACCCAGGTGACCTCGGCCGGCTTGTTGGCCTGGATCTGAACGGTCGGCGCGTGGCTGCCGAACACCGGCGGGAGACTGGTATTCGCCAGGATCTGCCGCGCCTTGACGATCGGGACCTTGTAGACCGGACCGGACTCCATACAGCCCGCGACAAGCAGCGCCGGCAACAGCGCAAGAAGGATGCTCCGCCTCATCGTCAATCTCCCCTGCTTAAAAATTTTGACCCAAAACACCGTCAATGACAAAAAACGGATAGCAGCAAAAGTTAAACGGTTCCGAAAAACAGCGTGGCTGGCCGATCAAGCATTTCGAGAAAATGTCGCGCGGTTGAGGCCGGCTCACTGAACAGGATCGAGATTGATCGAATGGATTTGCAATTCGTAAACCATGGGCGATTGCGTGCACTCGCCGCTTTCCTGACAGCGACGCCGCCGCCATTCAGCGTGGGGCGTGGCGCCGCCCCACACACTGCCGTCATCCTCCGCGAAAGCGGGGGATCCAGTACGCCGCGCCCTCTCGCTTCCATCACCGGCACCTCGGAATACTGGGTCCCCCGCCTTCGCGGAGGACGACAGCAGAAAATGTGGCGCTCAAATCGCCAAACATGAATCAGCACTCTCGCGGCGCGATGCGCCCGAGTTTTGCGTTTGGTTTCGCCCTCTCGAAATCAGAGGGCGCAGGGAAAGCCGGGTGCGCGCTGCACCCGCGGTCCCGTGTGCAAATTGCACGAGAAGTGCGCACACGAGCATACAGGTCCAGCGGAGAGCATCCGGCCTTCCCTGCGCAATGGCTTTACGGCTTATACGTGATCTCCCCGGTGAGCCGAGCTCTGTTGCCACCGTCACCCCTGAGAACTTGTTTCTCAAGAGCTTGGCGCCAGCTTCGGGCGCCAGAACGACACGATTTCGCCGTACGCTCGAGCCACGCGCGTCAGGCGCAGCTCTCACGTCCACCGCATCCCCGCCCCACGTCCGTGACGATCGCGAACGCCCCTCTGAGTGGGACGGGATGTCAAATCATGTAGGGTGATTTGCGCTTCTGAAAAACAGAAATATTTTTGCAAAGGGGACTAGACAGGTTTTTGGTGATTTGCCCGTCGTGTTGATTTGTCGCAGCGGGATCGCAAGATTTCGCTTGGGCGGCAGGCGAAGCAGCTCATCGCAACCTCA
Source organism: uncultured Alphaproteobacteria bacterium (assembly GCA_963742695.1). Classification (GTDB taxonomy): domain Bacteria; phylum Pseudomonadota; class Alphaproteobacteria; order Rhizobiales; family Xanthobacteraceae; genus Bradyrhizobium. The sequence goes on along the minus strand of CAVUNF010000038.1, from coordinate 29,765 downwards.
TCCTGAGGAGCGCGCACTTGCGCGCGTCTCGAAGGATGGCCGCGAGTCCTGTTTTTGTGGCCATCCTTCGAGACGCGGCCAAGCGGCCGCTCCTCAGGATGAGGTTTGTGTTTGCAGCTGGCGTCCCCAGAATGAGGTCTGACCTACAGTCCCTCTAAGCCAGCGACTGCCCGATCCCGATCATGTTTCCCTCGCTGTCGAGAAACCAGCAGCCGAGTTCGGCGCTGCCCTTGCTGGGGTAGTTGCCCTCCACCCGCGCGATGCCGTCGACGGTCACCAGCCCTGGGCTGTCATACTCCAGGAATTCGACGCCACGGCTGCGCAAGCGCGCGACCGTGGCGTGGAGATCGTCGACGGTGAAGGCGAATTGCGTGAACGTGCCGGGCGACCGGCCGGCCGAGGTGAAGATTGCAAATTCGCCTTCTCCGATGCGATAGCGAAGTCCGCCGGGCCGCTCCTCGACGGGCTCGAGGCCGAGCTTTTCGGCATACCAACGCCGCGCCCGCGTCAAATCCTGCGCCGGCAAACGCGTTGCCACGCTGCGGAAGATGTTTTCGTTGTCCGGCATTTTGGGGCTCTCCTCGATCGATCTCCTCTTTCACGCAAAGGACGGCTCAACCGTCCGCGTGCCGACATCCCCAAAATATTTCTTTCGTCGCGGAATTTGCAGGACGCACGCTGATGGCGGCATCACGCTCCAGCCATCAAATCCTTTGCCAGCGCCATGTAAGCCGGCAACGTCACTGGATCGTTGGCGGCGTTGCCGGCGGCGGGATGCGATGCATAGCGCGCGATCACCATCTCGGCTGTCGGATCGATATAGATGCCCTGCCCGTGAACGCCGCGCGCCATGTAGGCGCCGTGCGCATTGTGCGTCACCCACCATTGGTTCCGGTAGGACGCGCCGGGCAACGTGGTGTAGCCGGCCGGCTTGAATTTTTCGGGATCGCCGCCGCGGGCGATATCTTCGACAACCGCTGCCGGCACGATCTGGCGGCCGTTGAACCGGCCGTGATTGCGGATCGTCTCGCCGAAGCGGGCGAGATCGCGCAGCGTGGTCGAAAGGCCGCCACCGCCGCTTTCGGTGCCGATGCGGTCGACGTGATAATGCGCGTCCTCTTCGGCGCCCATCGGCATCCAGATGCGCTCGGACAAGAGATCGGACAGCGTCATGCCGCTGGCGCGCCGGCAGATAAAGGCCAGCACGTCGGAATTGACGGTCTTGTAGGCAAAAGCCTTGCCGTGCTCGCCCTGCTTCTTCTGCGCGCAGAGGAAATCGAAAATGTTGGTCGCGCCTTGCAAAACCCGGCTCGATCGGCGCCATGCCGTTCGCCCGCCGCAGACCAAACACACCGGAATTCCTGTCGGTATAGACCTCGGTGTATTCGAGGCCCGTGGTCATATCCATGGCCTCGTGCACGCGCGCGTCACCGAACGCGCCGGCCTTCAACTCGGGAATGTATTCCGTCACCGGCGCCTGCGGATCGATCCTGCCCTCCGCCACCAGCATTCCGGCCAGCGTGCCGGTGAAGGATTTTGTCACCGACATCGAGATATGCGGCTTGTGCGGTTTCAGCGCGCCGAAATAGCGCTCGTAGATCAGCTTGCCCCGATGCAGCACGGCGATCCCATCGGCATAGGTTTCCTCCAGCATGCGCGCGAACGTCATCGGCCGCCCGTCCATGGTGACGGACGCAGACGCGCCGATATCGTGCTCCTCGCGCGGCAACACCGACGCCGGCCCTGCCCCGCGCCAGACATTTACCGTCGGCACCAGCTGACGGATATTGCTCCAGGCCCAGCGCAATTCCGGAAAGCTGCGGAACGAACCGTTGTGGAAAGTGATGGTTTTGTTTTGGCGGCGGCGGAAAGCCTTGCATGAAGCCGAGGGTTTCCGGATCGGTCTCTGCGGCGGTGGGAGTGGGCTGGCTTTGGGCGCGACGACGGACATGAAAGGCTGGCTCCGGATGGGCGATACGGGATTCGTAACATGGGAGCACGTGCGGCGCAGCCGGCATTTGGCCGGGGCGAGGCGCGAGTCGCACCAGCTGGTATTTTCAGCCGCCGTTCGGGATGCGCGCTATGACCTTGATCTCGAAATCAAAACCGGCAAGCCAGTTGACACCCACGGCAGTTATGTTCGGATACGGCGGTTCGCCGAGATACTTGTTGCGAACCTTCAGAAACGTTTCGAGCTGCGCCTCGGGATCGGTGTGGAAGGTGATGACATCGACGATATCAGCGAGGGTACAGCCCGCGGCGTCCAGCACGGCTTTCAGGTTTTCGAAGGCAAGCTCGACCTGACGCTCAAAATCCGGCTCAGGGCTACCATCCTCGTGGGAGCCAACTTGACCCGAGACAAACAGAAGGTCGTTCGAGCGGATCGCGGCCGAGTACTTGTACTTCTCGTACAGCGCTTGCCGTCGGGCGGGAAACACGGCTTGTCTCTGTGTCATGGTCATCTCCTTGTCTCGCGGCCCATGCAATAAAAGAACAGACGAGCCGTATGTTATGTGAGGTCATACGTCGCGCATTTCAATCCGTGGGAGCGACTGATAGACATCCGGCATTTGAAATTTGGGTGATCGTCGTTGTGAGGGGGTGAACCAATTACCTGCCTCAGACGTTGATGGTCGCCGCGCCCGACTGGACCCACGGCGTACAAGAGGAATGCCCATGAAGGTTCGCAAGTTCGCCATCGCCGACGCATCGTTCGAGCGCTCGCCCGGGCAGGATGGCGAGGTGTTCGCGGGAAATGTCATCGACCAGCGCCACGGCGGGCCGATCACCATCGGCTTCGGCCGCTACGGGCCCAACCAGAGCATCGACGAGACGCTCGCCGTCGACGACGTCATGGTGGTCCTGGAGGGGCGGCTGTCGGTCTCGACCGACGCCGGCACGGTCACCGCTGGTCCAGGCGAGATCGTCCATATGCCCAAGGGTGAGAAGGTTACCATCCGCTCGCATGGTGAGGGTGCAGTGACCGCCTATGTTACATATCCGCACTGGCAGGAGGCGCGGTAGGATGGGTGGAGCGAAGCGATACCCATCAAAGGATGATGGGTATCGCGAGTGGCTTAACCCATCCGAGCTGATCACCGGGAAACGCTGCCCATGCCCAAGATCGATATCGCCGCCGTGCCGGAACGCAAAGGCACGGGCTATCCGCCGCAATTCAACACGCCCTGTGCCGAACGCGTACGGCAGCGGCTCGGCGATGCCGGCGGGCTCACGGATTTCGGAGTCAATCTCATGCGCCTGCCTCCGGGCAATTGGTCGAGCCAGCGCCACTGGCATTCGCACGAAGACGAGTTCGTCCATGTGCTCGCAGGCGAACTGACGCTGATCGAAGATGGCGGCGAGACGGTGCTGCGGGCCGGCGATTGCGCGGCATTTCCGAAAGGTTCCGGCAACGGCCATCACATGATCAACAGATCGGACGTGACGGCGGTCTATCTGGAGGTCGGCTCGCGTCAACCCGCCGACGTGACCACCTGCTCCGACATCGACATGATGAGCTCAAACGCCGACGGTCGGTTCATGCACAAGGACGGCACGCCGTATTCCGAGTGATCGCCTTCACTCTCTGAATTACGGCGGACAGGCCGGAAATCGACACCACGAACTCATTTCGAAGTAACGGCATCCCTCCCTCGAAGGATCTTGTCCATCGCCTTGCCCTTGGCGAGCTCGTCGATCAGTTTGTCGAGATAGCGGATTTCCCGCATGATCGGTTCTTCGATATTTTCGACACGGACACCGCAGACCACTCCGGTGATGAGCGAACGTGAGGCGTTCATCCGGGGCGCCTGCGCGAAGAAGTCCTCGAAGGAGGTTTTCCTGCTCAACTCCTTGTCCAGCGTCTTCTGGCTGTGCCCCGTCAGCCAACGAATGATCTCATCGACCTCGGCCTTGGTGCGCCCCTTCTTTTCCGCCTTGGCGACGTAGAGCGGATAGACGCTCGCGAAGCTCATTGCGTAGATGCGATGCTTCGTCATGCGTCCCCGGAGGTTAGAACCTCACTCCCACTCAATCGTCCCCGGCGGCTTCGACGTGATGTCATACACCACCCGATTGACGCCCTTGACCTCGTTGATGATCCGCGTCGCGGTCTCGCCGAGAAACTTCATGTCGAACGAATAAAAATCCGCGGTCATGCCGTCGGTCGAGGTGACGGCGCGCAGGCCGACGACGTATTCGTAGGTGCGGCCGTCGCCCATCACGCCGACGGTTTTGACCGGCAGCAGCACCGCAAAGGCCTGCCAGATCTGGTCGTAGAGGCCGGCCTTTCGAATTTGATCGATATAGACGGCGTCGGCGTTGCGCAGAATGTCGAGTTTTTCGCTGCGTGATCTCGCCGGGGCAGCGGATCGCGAGGCCGGGGCCGGGGAACGGATGGCGGCCGACGAAGATTTCGGGCAGGCCGAGTTCGCGCCCCAACACGCGGACTTCGTCCTTGAACAATTCGCGCAACGGCTCGACCAGCTTCATGTTCATGCGCGCCGGAAGGCCGCCGACATTGTGGTGCGACTTGATCGTCACCGAGGGGCCGCCGGTGAACGAGACGCTCTCGATCACGTCGGGATAGAGCGTGCCCTGCGCCAGGAAATCGGCGCCGCCGATCTTTTTGGCTTCGACGTCGAACACGTCGATGAACAGGCGGCCGATGGTCTTGCGCTTCACTTCGGGGTCGGTGACGCCCGCGAGTTCGCCGAGAAATTGCTTGGAGGCGTCCACATGCACCAGCGGGATGTTGTAGTGGTGCCGGAACAGGTCGACCACGGTCTTGGCCTCGTCGAGCCGCAGCATGCCGTGATCGACGAACACGCAAGTGAGCTGGTGGCCGATCGCCTCGTGGATCAGCACCGCGGCGACGGCGGAATCGACGCCGCCTGAGAGGCCGCAGATCACCCTGCCCTTGCCGACCTGGGCGCGGATCTTCTCGATCGCCTCCTCGCGAAACGCGCGCATGGTCCAGTCGCCGGTGAGGCCTGCGACCTTGCGGACGAAATTGCGGATCAGCTTGGCGCCGTCGGGCGTGTGCACCACTTCGGGGTGGAACATCAGGCCGTAATATTTGCGCTTCTCGTCCTGGATCACCGCGAACGGCGCATTCGGCGAGACGCCGGCGACGACGAAGCCGGGCGGCATTTTGGTGATGCGGTCGCCGTGGCTCATCCACACCGGATGCTTTTCGCCCATGCCCCAGGTCGGTCGAACAACTGGCTGGCGGCCTTGACCTCGACATCGGCGCGGCCGAATTCGCGGTGATGGCCGCCCTCGACGTCGCCGCCGAGCTGGTGCGCCATGGTCATCTGGCCGTAGCAGATGCCGAGCACCGGCACGCCGGAATTGAAGATCAGTTGCGGCGCGCGCGGCGAGCCCGCCTCATGCACCGATTCCGGGCCGCCGGAGAGGATCACCGCTTTCGGCTTCATCTCCTTGAAGGCGGCCTCGGCCTTCTGGAACGGCACGATCTCGGAATAGACGCCCTCCTCGCGCACCCGGCGCGCGATCAGTTGCGTCACCTGACTGCCGAAATCGACGATCAGAATCTTGTCATGCGCCGAGGCCACTGAAGGCGTCGACTCTGCGGCTGGCTGTGGGGCTGTCATGGACAGGAATTACGCGACGGGGGCGGTACCCGCAACCGCAGGGAATGACTGGCCCACATTCTTCTGAGGGTATGGACTTGGCCGAGTTAGGTCAATATTATTGACCTAACTACGCCGAGGGGAATCATGCCGAGCCAATCTCATGATGCCGCTGACCTGGCCGCCCTCGGGCGGGAATGGATCGCGGCCTGGAATTCCCGCGATCTGGAGCGGGTTTTGGCGCTGTATGCCGACAATTGCGAGATGACCTCGAACAAGATCGCGGCGCTGGGTTTTGAAGCCAGCGGAACCCTGCGCAGCAAGGATGGCTTGCGGATGTATTGGGGCAAGGCGCTCGAGCTGCTGCCCGGTTTGCACTTCGAACTGATCGATATTTTTGTCAGCCCGGACAGCGTGGTGGTGTTTTACGAGAACGACCGCGGTGCAAAGATCTGCGAGTATCTGCGGGTAAACATGTTGGGCATGATCGTTCAGGGGTCGGCCAATCATTTGGTGCATTGACCATGAAAATTCCGGCGTTGCCTTTTACCGTCACCGATTGGAGCCAAATTGCTGCGACCACGCATCCGGGCGAAACCGGCCAGGCGTTGTGGCGCCGCCTCGACATCGGCGATCTGCGCGTGCGGATGGTGGAGTACACGCCGGGCTACATGGCCGACCACTGGTGCGACCGGGGCCACGTGCTCTACGTGCTGGAGGGCGAACTCGATACCGAACTGCGCGACGGCCGCGTGTTCAAGCTGTTGCCCGGCATGAGCTACCAGGTATCGGATTTCGGCGACGCCGCGCATCGCTCATCGACGAAAACAGGCGCGAAACTGTTTATTGTGGATTGAGTCCCCTTCTCAGGATGAGGCTCGGCGCAGCACCGACACGAAAAACCCATCCGTCCCCGTCCGCCGCGGCGTCATCAACAACCCCTCAGGCGATTGCAACGTGGCAGCGGCGAATTCCTCGGCCTTGTCCCACAGCACCGTCACGGTCTGTTCCGGCGGCACCACCGAAAATTCGGGATGGCGGGCGACGAAGGCCCGGACCTGCTCGCCGTTTTCCTGCGGCAATACCGAACAGGTGATGTAGGCGATCCGCCCGCCCGGTTTTGCCAGAGCGGCGGCGCGATCGAGCACGGCGACCTGGTCCTTCAGCCGCACCTCGAGCGCGCCGGGGCGCATCCGCCATTTGGCATCGGGATTGCGCCGCCAGGTGCCGGTGCCGGTGCAGGGCGCGTCGATCAGCACCAGATCGGCGGAGGCGTGGATATCGCTCAAGCGTGTCGTTCGGCCCTTTCGGAGTCCGCACGTCGCAATTATGCACGCCGGCGCGCGACAGCCGCTCGTAGATCGGCGCCAGCTGCCGCTTGTCGTGGTCGGTCGCGATCAGCCGGCCCTTGCCTTGCATCATCGCCGCCAGCGCCAGCGTCTTGCCGCCGGCGCCGGCGCAGAGGTCGATCACCTGCTCGCCGGGTTTTGCCGCCGACAGCAACGCCGCGAGCTGCGAGCCCTCGTCCTGCACTTCGATGGCGCCCTTGATGAAATCCTCCTCGGCGTGAATGCCGGGATTGCGGGCGTCGGCGCCGAGGTCGATGCGCAGGCCGATCGGCGACCATGGCGTCGGCGAGGTGCCGAGATGCGCGGTCGATCCCTGCACTTTTTCGCGCTTGGCCTTCAGCGTGTTGACGCGCAGATCGAGCGGCGCGCGGCTCGCCATTGCGGTCGCCTCCGCGACGCGGTCATCGCCAAACACCTGCGCGAGGTAGCCGTCGAGCCATTCCGGGTAATCGCCGGCGATGTGCGCCGGCGCTTGCGCCAGCGAGCGCGACGTCAGCGCCGATCGTTCGCCGTCGGTCAACGGCTCCGGCGCGAAGCGGCCGCCGTCGCACAGGGCTGCGATGGCATCGGCGTCCATCCCGCGCTCGAGCTTGAGCATGCCCAACAGCCGCGCCCGCGGCGTGTCCTCCTCCATGATCCAGGCGCTCGACGAACGCCGCCGCAGCACGTCCCAGATCAGGCCCGAAATCGCGGCGCGGTCGCCCGAGCCGGCATAGCGATGCGCGGTGCCCCATTCCTTCAGCGCCTTCGCCGCCGGGACGCGCTGGGTGTCGATGGTCTCGATCAGTTCGATGGCGGCGGAGAGCCGCGCGGCGGGTGTCATTTAAACAAGACCTTGCACAGCGTTCAGTTGGAGCAGTTGTTTTCGAGGCGCGCTCAGATGATGGCAGCATCTTGAGCGCGAAATAGAGCCACATTGCGAACAGCACCAGCACCCCGGCAAACCACGCCAGCGAGCGCTGCTGCATGTTGTTGGAGGTGACGAAAATGCCGGCATGGGCAAAACGGGTGACCACGAACACCCAGGACAGCATCAGCAGCACGTAGTCGACCTGGCGCAGCGGCAGCGCCAGCGCGATCAGGATGTAGAACAGCACCGGAATCTCGAACTGGTTGCTGAAGCAATTGCCGATCTGGGTCGCCTGCTGCGGCCAGTTCTGCTGGCCCAGCGCGATATCCTTCAGGCTGGTTTGCCGGCTGGTAAGGGCGCGGGTGCGCGCCGAGGCCATCCACAGCAGCAGGGCGAAGGTAAGCCCCACCAGAACGAATACAGGCAGCAAAACCGTTTGAACCGACATCGGAATTTCCCCCAAGCGTGAGCGCGAACCCCCGCTATAGCGACCGGGGTCCCCCCTGACAACAAATCCGCCCGAAGACCCCTTGAACCACAATCGCGGTTGCCGTGACCAACTACAGGGGGTTCCACCGATTTCGGCCGGAACCGGCACCCCGGGCGACCTGACGAGATGCTGCGATGAACCTGACCTCTCCCGTCCTGAATAACGCTTGCCGAGGTCCCCCGCAACTCCGTGGTCTCGCTGTTCAAAATGGCCGACGACACCCCGGACGGCGTGCTCGGCATGCTGATGTCGGGGCTATCGGGGGTCGCCGCCGCCCTCGCGGTGGCCATCCTTCTGACCGTCTATTTCCGGACCGGCTATCGCAGCTCGCGCGATGTCCTCAAGCACGGCCTTGCCGCCGCGGCGGTGCTCGCGCTGCTCGGCTTCGTGGCCTACGACATGCGGCATGCCGCGCAGGCCTATCTCGGCATCAACCCGGCAAAACCCGCGGTCGAGTTTGAAATCCGGCTGCCCAAGGCCGCGCTGTCGGCCGTCGGCGACACCCAGGTCGAACTGGTCACCGACAGAAACCAGAAGCTTGCCAAGATGCAGGGCACGCTGGCCTCCGATGACCATGGCCACACCCTGCTCCGCGGTTCGGTGACGCTCGACTACCGCACCACCGATCGCGTCGTGGTGCTCAACCTGCCGGGTCAACCGCAGCGCCGGTTCAAGCTGCGGCTGCCGGCGAACCCGAGCCATTCCGATCAGTTCGGGCCGTGGCATCTGACCGATCGCGTCGCCGCGCAGGCTGGAGGCGCGGTTCGCAGCGAGCCGAACGACGCCTTTGCGATCCGGTATCGGGTGCTGTAGGCACCACCCCGCGCACTGCCGTCATACTCCGCGCAGGCGGGTATCCAGTACGCCGCGCCCTCTCGATTCATCACCGCCGCTCTGGAATACTGGATCATCCGCTTTCGCGGATGATGACGGTGGGCGTTGGTGATGCGATTTGATTTTCACCATTCCGTCGTCGACAATTATATAATTGCGTTCGAAGGAACACTGCATGCCCGAATTTCGCCTGACCCAGATTTCCGATACCCACCTCACCCGCCGTCATCAAAAGCTGACCGACAATTTTCATCGCGTCAGCGAACATATCGACGCGAGAAGACCCGACCTCATCATCAACACCGGCGATCTCGCCTTCAGTGCACCGACCAATCCGGATGATCTCGTGTTTGCCCGCGAACTGCACGCCGCCCTTCCCGTGGCCTGCCGCTATTTGCCCGGCAATCACGATATCGGCGACAACCCGACCGCGGTCGGCCCTGCGCCGTCGCACCCGGCCACGGAACGGGACCGGCAGGCCTTTATCTCTGCTTTCAGCGAGGACCGCTGGCGGTTTGATGCCGCCGGCTGGTGTTTCATCGGCCTCAATTCAATGGTCATGAATACCGGCCTCGCCGCGAGGCCGAACAGTTCGACTGGCTCGCGTCGCAACTGTCCGGCGCCCACGGCAAGCCGGTGGCGCTGTTCCTGCACAAGCCGCTGTTTCTGAATTCGCCCGACGATCCGGAACTTGCGGAGACGGCGATCCGCTACGTACCGCAGCCGGCGCGCAGCCGCCTCGTCGAGATGCTGGGCGCGGTCGATGTGCGGCTGATCGCCAGCGGCCATGTGCACCAGCGCCGGGATTTTACCCACCGCCACGCCAGGCACGTCTGGGCGCCGTCCACCGGCTTCATCATTCCCGACCGGATGCAGCCGGTGATCGGCCGTCAAGGAAGTCGGGCTGGTGGAATACCGCTTCCAGCCCGACAGCTTTGAAGTTCTTCACATGCGCGCGCCGGGCCAGATCGATATCGATCTGGATGAGCTGATCGGCGCGAAGACCTAACGGCGCCTGGCGCCGTTCATTCAGCTCTACGCCTTGTCCGGCCCGACCCGCACCAGCTGCTTGCCGAAATTGGCGCCCTTCAAGAGGCCCATGAACGCGGCGGGCGCGCTGTCGAGACCCTCGGTGACGAATTCCTTGTGCTTGACCTTGCCCTCGCGCACCCAGCCCGACATGTCGCGCAGGAAGTCGCCGTGACGGGCGGCGAAATCGCTGACGATGAAGCCGCGGATGGTCAGCCGCTTTGTCAGCACCGCGCGCATCATCTTGCCGGCCCATTTCGGCGATGTCTCGCCGAAATTATTGTATTCCGAGATCAGGCCGCACACCGGCATGCGCGCGAACGCGTTGAGCAGCGGAAACACCGCCTCGAACACCGCGCCGCCGACATTTTCGAAATAGACGTCGATGCCTTTCGGGCAGGCTTCCTTCAGCTTCGCTGCAAGCTCGGGATCGCGATGATCGAGGCAGTCGTCGAAGCCGAGTTCCTTTTTCACGTAGTCGCATTTGTCCTTGCCGCCGGCGATGCCGACCGCGCGCGCGCCCTTGATCTTCGCGATTTGCCCGACCGCCGAGCCGACCGCGCCGGAGGCCGCCGCGACCACGACGGTCTCGCCGGCCTGCGGCTTGCCGATATCCAGCAGCCCGGTGTAGGCGGTCATGCCGGGCATGCCGAGCACGCCGACCGCGGTCGAGATCGAGCCGAGCTTCGGATCGATCTTGTTCAGCCCCTTGCCGTCCGACACGCGCATGGGTCTGCCAGCCGGCGCGCGACAGCACGATGTCGCCCTTGGCAAAGCCGGGATTGTTCGAGGCGATCACCTCGCTCACGGTGCCGCCTTCCATCACGCCGCCGACCGGCACCGGCGCCGCATAGGACGGCCCGTCGCTCATGCGGCCGCGCATATAGGGATCGAGCGACAGCCAGATGGTGCGCAGCAGGACCTGGCCCTCGCCGGCGGTCGGCAGCGCGCAATCCTCGACGCGGAAATCCGACGCCTTGGGCTCGCCGACGGGGCGGGAAACCAGAACGACGCGCTTTGCGGATTGGGACATGGTTGTTTCCTCCGATGGTTTTTTGATTTCGTCATTCCGGGGCGATGCGCAGCACGAACATGATGCGCAATTGCACATCTGGAATCTCGAGATTCCGGGTTCGATGCTTCGCATCGCCCGCAATGACGGTGAGTGTTAAGCCGTGATCTTCGCCAGCGCCGCATCGAACGCCGCCGCGGCGCTCGGCAGATCCTTGAAGGCAAGGCCGCTGTCGGCCGACTGCTTCTGCGCTTCGGTCGCGGTGGGCCGGATCTCGGCCACCGGCTTCGCGCCATCGAGCAGGGTGCTCGGCGCGATCACGTGAAACTCATGGGCTTCGACCGGCTGGTCCTTCAACAGAAACACGCTGAGCGAAACGATGTCCTTGCCGCGCCGATAGGAAATATAGCGGTCGACCGCGACCGAGCCGTCGCGCTGCATGCCGCCGAGTTTGGCATAGCCCTTGGCGTCGAGCAGCTTGTGCGACTTGAAACCCTTGACGCCGACCGAATTGGCCTTCGCGGTCTCTTCCGACAGATCGTACTTCTCCGCCATCTCCTTGCCGACGGTGGCGAGCTGCGCCGGACATGTCGTGCTCGAATTCCTTCAGCTCGGTGCGCGGCTTCGAGGCCTTGCGCGGCTTTAAGGCATTGCGCTTTTCCAGCTCGGCCTTGCACTGCGCGATGACTTCGGCGACCGATTTCCGCTCCGCATTGACCAGCAGGTTTTTCAGATCCTGATCCGAAAGCGCAGCAATCCTGTCGTCCGACCAATCGACCATAATGACAACTTCTTTTCTGAATGATTGAGATGAATCTCTCGAAAACCGCGGCACAATCGCAAGCGTGAATTCCAGTGCAGAGCGGCGATCCCTGATGCCGACAGTACCGCGTTTCGCGGCACTTGTGGTGGTCAATTTAGCGCAGCTGAATCAGGCCCCGCCGGGGTAATTCGGGCTTTCGCGCGTGATGGTGACGTCGTGGACGTGGCTTTCGCGCAGGCCCGCGCCGGTGATGCGCACGAACTGCGCCTTCTCGTGGAATTCGGCGAGGTTTCGCGCGCCGACATATCCCATCGCCGCGCGAAGGCCGCCGGCGAGCTGATGCATGACGTTGCCGACCGGGCCCTTGTAGGGCACCTGGCCCTCGATGCCCTCCGGCACCAGCTTGAGCGTGTCCTTGATGTCCTGCTGGAAGTAGCGGTCGGCGGAGCCGCGCGCCATCGCCCCCACCGAGCCCATGCCGCGATAGGCCTTGTAGGAACGGCCCTGCCACAGAAACACTTCGCCCGGCGTCTCGTCGGTGCCGGCCAGCAACGAGCCGACCATGGCGATATCGGCGCCGGCGGCCAGCGCCTTGGCGAGGTCGCCGGAATATTTGATGCCGCCATCGGCGATCACGGGGATGTTGGCTTTCTTCGCGGCTTCGACCGCATCCATGATCGCGGTGAGTTGCGGCACGCCGACGCCGGCGACGATGCGGGTGGTGCAGATCGAGCCCGGACCGATGCCGACCTTGATGGCGTCGGCACCGGCATCGATCAGCGCCTGCGCGCCTTCCATGGTGGCGATATTGCCGGCGATCACCTGCACGGCGTTGGAGAGCCGCTTGATGCGGTTGACGGCTTCCAGCACCCGCGAGGAATGGCCGTGCGCGGTGTCCACCACGATCAGGTCGACCCCGGCGTCGATCAGCCGCTCGGTGCGCTCGTGGCCGTCCTTGCCGACGGTGGTCGCGGCCGCGACCCGCAGCCGGCCCTGCGCATCCTTGCAGGCCAGCGGATGCGCGACCGCCTTTTCCATGTCCTTGACGGTGATCAATCCGACGCAGCGGTACTGATCGTCGACCACCAGCAGCTTTTCGATGCGGTGCTTGTGCAGCATCCGCTTCGCCTCGTCCTGGCTGACGCCTTCGCGCACCGTGACGAGGTTTTCGTGGGTCATCAGCTCGGAGATTTTCTGGCGCGGGTCGGTGGCAAAACGCACGTCGCGGTTGGTGAGAATGCCGACCAGTTTTCCCGGCACGCCCTTGCTGGCGCCGGTGACCACCGGAATGCCGGAAAAACCGTGATCCTTCATCAGCGCCATCGCGTCCGACAGCATCGCGTCGGGACCGATGGTCAGCGGATTGACCACCATTCCGGATTCGAACTTCTTGACCTGCCGCACCTGGGCGGCCTGGCCGTCGATGTCGAAATTGCGGTGGATGACGCCGATGCCGCCGGACTGCGCCATCGCGATCGCCATGCGCGCTTCGGTGACGGTGTCCATCGCGGAGGCGATAATGGGAATGTTGAGCGGGATCGCGCGGGTGACGCGGGAGCGGATATCGGCCTCCGAGGGCAGGATATCCGACAGGCCGGGCTTCAGAAGCACGTCGTCAAACGTATAGGCTTCGCGAATCCCCTGAAGTCCCTGCATCACGCGCCATTGCCAACTCCATTCGGCGGCCTGTTTGCCGCGATACGACCTAAGGGATGAACGCCGTCTTCGGCGACGCAAGGCGCATCACCGTCGAATCGAAGCCCATCGGTAGGGTTGGCGGTGGTCGATAGCATGGCAGGGCGCCGAATCAAAGCGTTTGCCAGCCATGCACAGGCTTTTCGCGGGCAAAAGCCGCGCCGGTCCGTCTAGCAGGATAACCCGGTTTCCGCAGCGTCAGCGAGGATAACCCGGCGGCGGGCCGTGCTGGCGGATCGCCTCCACCACTTCCCGATGCCGGCGGTCTTCCCGCTTCATGTAGACCACGATCAGCGCATGCGCCGACGGCACCAGCAGCAGGACGTGAAAAATCAGCCCGAAAATCACGCAAAACACGATCAGGATCAGATTGAAGATCGCCGAAAACGGCTGTCCGTTCACGAGCAGCCCGATCGGCGGCAGCAAAGCGGCAAGGATGTAGATCATCGTCGGTCTCCGGCGGCCAGGCCGCGCAGCGTTAGAAGCCGCACAGCGTTAAAGCCGCGCAGCGTTCAAGCCACGCAGCCAACATTGTCACGCAGGATTTAGGTGGTTTCGCGGGTTCCGCAATGGCTTGGCCTGCGATGCGATGATACAGCCGGTTCGCCTCTCCCTTCCCACCCTCCCCGAATCACGATGACCAAAGAACGCCTGATCCCGCTCATCGTGGCCACCGCCCTGTTCATGGAGAACATGGATTCGACCGTGATCGCGACCTCGCTGCCGGCGATCGCGGCCGATATCGGCACCAGCCCGCTGACGCTGAAACTCGCGATCACCTCGTATCTGCTGTCGCTCGCGGTGTTCATTCCGGCGAGCGGCTGGACCGCCGATCGTTTTGGCGCGCGCGCGGTGTTCTCGATCGCGATCGCGGTGTTCATGGTGGGCTCGATCGGCTGCGCGCTGTCCTCCTCGGTCACCGATTTCGTGATCGCGCGCATCGTGCAAGGCATCGGCGGCGCGATGATGACGCCGGTCGGACGGCTGGTGCTGCTGCGCTCGATCGACAAGAGCGCGCTGGTCAATGCGATGGCCTGGGTCACGGTGCCGGCGCTGATCGGGCCGGTGATCGGGCCGCCGCTCGGCGGCTTCATCACCACCTATTTTTCCTGGCACTGGATCTTCCTGATCAACATTCCGATCGGCCTGCTCGGCATCTTCATGGCGCTGCGCTACATCGATCCGATCCGCAGCGAGGATCCCGAGCCGTTCGATCTCTACGGGCTGGTGCTGGCCGGGATCGGGCTCGGCGGCATCGCCTTCGGGCTTTCGGTCGCCGGCCTCAATCTGCTGCCCTGGACCGTGGTCGCCGCCCTGGTCGCGATCGGCGCGATCTCGATGACGCTCTATGTAATCCACGCCCGGCGCACCGCATCGCCGGTGCTGGATTTTTCGCTGCTGCGGCTGCCGACGATGCGCGCCGCCGTCATCGGCGGCTTCCTGTTCCGCCTCGGCATCGGCGCGCTGCCGTTCCTGCTGCCGCTGTTGATGCAGGTCGGATTTGGACTGTCGCCATTCCATTCGGGCCTGGTGACGTTCGCCTCCGCGGTCGGCGCCATGGGCATGAAGACGCTGGCCGCGCGCATCATCCGGACGTTCGGATTCCGCAACATCATGGTGATCAATGCGATCGTCAGTTCGCTGTTTCTCGCGGCCAGCGCGCTGTTCACCGTGACCACGCCGCTGCTGCTGATCATGATCATCCTGGTGGTCGGCGGCTTCTTCCGCTCGCTGCAATTCACCGCGATCAACACCGTCGCCTATGCCGAGGTCGAGCCGCGGCAG
The DNA here is from genome assembly GCA_963742695.1 of uncultured Alphaproteobacteria bacterium. Lineage (GTDB taxonomy): Bacteria > Pseudomonadota > Alphaproteobacteria > Rhizobiales > Xanthobacteraceae > Bradyrhizobium. Next base: position 14,364 of record CAVUNF010000038.1, on the reverse strand, counting down.
ATGAGCCGCGCCACCACGCTGGTCAGCGTCAACCAGCAACTGGCGCTCTCCGCCGGCGTCGCCGTCGGCGCGTTCTGCGTGGAATCCACCATGCTGGTGCGCCACGTCACCGAACTCAGCGCCGCCGATTTCGCGCCGGCGTTCATCGTGGTCGCGATCATCTCGGCGATTTCGGCGTATTTCTTCTGGCAGATGCCCGACGATGCCGGCCACGAGATCTCCGGCCGCAAGGCGGTCGAGATTTCGAGCCGCAAGGGCGCGGCCAAGGCCGCCGCCAAGGCGGCCAGCGAAGGCACCGAAGACGCCCGGGATCAGCGGCTGGGGTAGACACAGCCACGATCCACGAGTTCGTCATGCCCGGCCTTGTGCCGGGTATCCACGCCTTTCTTCATACGCAAAAGCAAGTCGTGGATGACCGGGTCAAGCCCGGCCATGACGAGGTGAGGTTGGCGCTGCCGCCCGTGTGACACGCATCACGGCGGGAACCCGGCTTGCGTCGTATCGCTCCATCATGGATGGCGGGAATGGTCTCGCTCCAAGCACATACGGGAGACGACAATGACCAAGTTCAAGACCTCGGATCAGTCGGTCCGCGCGCTCGACGATGCGGCCCTCAACACCGTCGCCGGCGGCGTGAAGGATGGCGGCTGCATTCCGGGACGCCCGATACCGATGCCCTATCCGACCAGCGGTTGGGTGTTCAAGGACGTTTTCGCCAAGCCGACCATCGGCGTCTAACGATCATCAGCAAACCAGGAGGCGACTGACATGAAGAAGTCCGAACTCACCCTCGACCAACTGAACGCGGTGACCGGCGGAGCGATCAAGCGTGACCCGATCAAGCCGCTGATTCCGCCGACGACCGGGCCGACGTTTCCGATTCCCGAGAAGCCTCCGATCGTCGCTTTCCGGTAAGGCGGGGAAGAGCCTACAAACGGCTTCGTAGCCCGGATGGAGCGAAGCGTAATCCGGGGAGTCCCACGAGCGACTCCAAGTCCCGGATTTCGCTTCGCTCCATCCGGGCTACGGCTCTGTCGGCACGCCGCGAAATCCCATCGCCAGCACGTAGCGCTCCGAAGAATCCTTGCGGCTCGAGGCCGGCTTGACGTGCTTGACGGTGGCGAAATCGCGCTTGAGCTGGGTCATCAGCGTGGCGTCGGCGCCGCTCTGAAACACTTTTGCGACGAAGGTGCCGCCGGGCTTGAGCACGTCGGCGGCAAAGGCGGCAGCGCCTTCCACCAACCCCAGAATCCGCAGCTGATCGGTCTTGCGGTGGCCTGTGGTGTTGGCGGCCATGTCGGACAGCACCACATCGGCGCGGCCATCCATCATCGCCAGCAGCTTTGCGGGCGCGTCTTCTTTCAGAAAATCGAGCTGCGCGAAGCTGACGCCGGCAATCTCCGGCATCTCCAACAGATCGATCGCGACCACCTTGCCCTTGCCGTCGGCGGCACCGACGCGCTTGGCGGCGATCTGGCTCCAGCCGCCGGGGGCGGCGCCGAGATCGACCACCGTGATGCCGCGCTTGAGGAAGTGATACTTGTCGTCGATCTCGATCAGCTTGTAGGCCGCGCGCGAGCGCAAGCCGTCCCGCTTGGCCTGCGCCACATAGGGATCGTTGAGCTGCCGCTCCAGCCAAAGCTTTGACGACAGCTTTAGCCGGCCGGCGCTCTTGACGGTGACCCGGAGCCGTCCGGTGGTGTCTTTTGCCATGGCCGAGGCTCTAGCACATCGCGCACCGCTACGCCTATCGGCATAGCGCCCCGTCTTCGCGCATCATTTCGACCAGCATGCCCTCGCGCAGGCCCCGGTCGGCGACGCGCAGCCGCGGCAGCGGGAACGCGTTGCGGATGGCATCGAGAATGGCGCAGCCCGCCAGCACCAGATCGGCGCGCTCGACGCTGATGCAGTTGTTGCTGGCGCGCTCCTGGTAGCTCATGCCGAGCAGGCGCGTGATGGTCGCGGTGAGTTCCGCATCGCTCATCCAGACGCCGTCGATGCGGCGGCGATCGTAGCGCGCCAGATTGAGATGGACCCCGGCCAGCGTCGTCACCGTGCCGGAGGTCCCGAGCAGGTGCATATCCGCAAGGTCCTTGCCGTGTTCGGCCTCGAACGGCGCGATGTATTGCGCGACCTCCTGCACCATCAGCGCATAGGATTCCGGCGTGACGTCGCGGCCGCCGAAATGCTCGGCCAAAGTGACGACGCCGAGCGGCATCGACATCCAGGCCTTGATCCGCGGCGTGGTGTCCGGCCCGTCGGGATCGCGCTCGATCCGGACCAGTTCGGTGGAGCCGCCGCCGATGTCGAACAGGATCGCGCCCCGCCCCTTTGGGTCGAGCAGCGGCGAGCAGCCGATCACGGCCAAGGCGGCCTCGGTCTCGCGATCGATCACTTCGAGCCGGATGCCGGTTTCAGCGGCCACCCGGTCGCGAAAGTCGTCGGCGTTGGTCGCCGCACGGCAGGCTTCGGTTGCGATCAGCCGCAGCCGTCCGGCCTTCTTGGACTGGATCTTGTCGCGGCAGACGCTGAGGGCGGCGATGGCGCGCTCGATGGCGGCTTCACTGATATAGCCGGTCGCGGAAATCCCCTCGCCGAGCCGGATGATGCGCGAAAACGAATTGACCACGCGAAAACCGTCGCCGGTCGGGCAAGCGATCAGCAGGCGGCAATTGTTGGTGCCAAGGTCGAGCGCAGCGTAGACGCCGGTTCCAGTTCCAGCGGCCGGCGAATGGGGCGTTGCGCGGGCCCCTCCCGCCGCGACCGATCCTTGCAGATCCCCGCGCGGCCCAAGGCCGTCGCGAAGCCGCGTGTCATCGTTCATCCAAAGTATCTTTCCGCGGCCCGTTGCGGCCGGCGTGGAATTTTCCGTTCACGGAAACTTTAACAGCGCCGAAGGGCTGCGCAACAGCCGTCACATGGAACTATGCCCAATCAGGCGTTGTCGCCGGAGTATCCGTGCGTTATCTCCGGGGAAGCCGCGAAATCGCGCAAAAATCGGCCATTTCAGGATTTTTCGATGCAAGATCAACCGTCGTCAGGCTCGCTGGAAAACTCTATCGCACTGCAAAAATTCGGTGTCGGGCAGCCGGTCCGCCGCAAGGAAGACGACACGCTGGTGCGCGGCAAGGGCAAATACACCGACGATTTCGAGCTGCCCGGCCAGCTCTATGCCTGGATCGTGCGTTCCAGCCACGCCCACGGCGTCATCCGCGGCATCGACACTTCGGCGGCCAAGGCGATGCCGGGCGTGCTGGGGGTGTGGACCGGCCACGACCTCGCCGCCGCCGATTACGGCCCCTATACCTGCGGCCTGCCGCTGAAGAGCCGCGACGGCACCCCGCTGCTGCAGACCAACCGCCCCGCGCTGGTGACCGACAAGGTGCGCTTCGTCGGCGACCCCGTCGCGTTCGTGGTCGCCGAGACGCTGGCGCAGGCGCGCGATGCCGGCGAAGCCGTGGTGCTCGACATCGATCCGTTGCCGGCCGTAACCGAGCCGGAGGAAGCGGCAAAACCTGGCGCGCCGCTGCTCTATGACCACATCCCCGACAATGTGGCGCTGGATTATCACTACGGCGACGCCGCCAAGGTCGAGGCCGCGTTCGCCGGTGCTGCGCACGTCACAAAACTCGACATCGTCAACACCCGCGTCGCCGTGGTGGCGATGGAGCCGCGCGCAGCGCTCGCCTCCTACGACAAGGCGAGCGAGCGTTACACCATCCAGGTCCCGACCCAGGGCGTTGCCGGCAACCGGCAAAACCTCGCCAAGAACATTTTGAAGGTTCCGAACGAGAAGGTTCACCTGCTGACGGCGAATGTCGGCGGCTCCTTCGGCATGAAGAACATCAACTATCCCGAATATCTCTGCATCCTGCATGCGGCGAAGGCGCTGGGCCGGCCCGTGAAATGGACTGACGAGCGCTCGACCAGCTTCCTGTCCGACAGTCATGGCCGCGCCCAGCAGATCCATTGCGAGCTGGCGCTCGATGCCGACGGCAAATTCCTCGCGGTCAAGGTTTCCGGCTACGGCAATCTCGGCGCCTACGTCACCGGCGTGGCGCCGATTCCGCTGTCGCTCAACGTCAGCCGGAACATCGCCAGCGTCTACCGCACGCCCCTGCTCACCGTCGACATCAAGTGCGTGCTGACCAACACCACGCTGATGGGCGCCTATCGCGGCGCCGGACGGCCTGAGTCCAATTACTACATGGAGCGCCTGATCGATCGCGCCGCCGACGAGATGGGCATCAACCGGCTGACGCTGCGCAAGCGCAACTTCATCAAGTCCGCGCAGATGCCGTTCACGGCATCCTCCGGCATGACCTACGACAGCGGCGATTTCCAGGGCGTGTTCAACAAGGCGCTGGAAATTTCGGATCACGCCAACTTTGCCAAGCGCAAAAAAGAAAGCCGCAAGCGCGGCAAACTGCGCGGCATTGCGGTCGGCTCCTATCTCGAAGTCACCGCCCCTCCCGGCGTCGAACTCGGCAAGATCGTGTTCGAGGCCGACGGCGGGGTGCGGCTGATCACCGGCACGCTGGATTATGGCCAGGGCCACGCCACACCGTTCGCGCAGGTGCTGTGCGCGCAGCTCGGCGTACCCTTCGAGAGCGTCAGGCTCGAACAGGGCGACAGCGACATCGTGCATACCGGCAACGGCACCGGCGGCTCACGCTCCATCACCGCGAGCGGGATGGCGATCGTCGAGGCCTCAAGGCTGATCATCGAGAAAGGCAAGCGCGCCGCGGCGCACCTGTTGGAAGCCGCCGAAGGCGACATCGAATTCGGCAACGGGCGTTTCACCATTGCCGGCACCGATCGCGCGATCGACATCATCGAGCTGGCGAAGCGGCTGCGCGAAGGCAAGATGCCCGAGGGCGTGCCCGATACGCTCGACGTCGACCACACCACGGAAGCCGTGCCGTCGACGTTTCCAAACGGCTGTCACGTCGCGGAGGTTGAGATCGATCCCGAAACCGGCATCGTGCAAATCGTGCGCTACACCGGCGTCAATGATTTCGGCACCATCGTCAATCCGATGCTGGTGGCGGGGCAACTCCATGGCGGCGTGGCGCAGGGCATCGGCCAGGCGCTGATGGAATGCGTCAGCTACGACGCCAGCGGCCAGCCGATTACCGGCTCGTTCATGGACTATGCATTGCCGCGTGCCGAGGACATTCCGATGATGGAAGTCGGCGATCATGCGGTGCCCGCCAAGTCCAATCCGCTGGGCACCAAGGGCTGCGGCGAAGCCGGCTGCGCCGGCAGTCTCGCCACCATCGGCAACGCGGTGGTCGACGCGCTCTCCGACTACGGCATCGAGCATATCGACATGCCGCTGACCCCGGAGCGGGTGTGGCGCGCGATCGAGGATGCGAAGAAGAAGGTGGCGTGAGTGCCACACACTCTCATCGATGAACTCCGCGCGGCGTTCGATACCAGCACGGTTCTGACCGGCGCCGGTATCGACGCGCGCTACCACACCGATATAGCCGGCGTAGCGGTTGCCCCGCCGCTTGCCGTGATGCGGCCGCGCACGACCGAGGACGTCTCGCGATTCCTGGCGAGTTGCCACCGGGCGCGCGTCCCGGTCACGACCCAGGGCGGCATGACCGGGCTGGTTGGCGCCACCACGCCGATGGCCGGCGAAATCGTGCTGTCGATGGAGCGCATGAACGTGATCGAGGAGGTCGATACCGGCGGCGGGGTCGTCATCGCCCAGGCCGGCGTGCCGCTTCAGCGCGTGCAAGAGCGGGTCGCAGAGCATGGATTCATGTATCCGCTGGATCTCGGCGCCCGCGGTACTTGCACGATCGGCGGCAACATCTCGACCAACGCTGGCGGCAATCGCGTGATCCGCTACGGCATGACGCGCGATCTCGTGCTCGGGCTCGAGGCAGTGCTCGCTGACGGCACCGTGCTCAAGGGCGTGCGCAAATACATCAAGAACAACACCGGCACCGACCTCAAGCAATTGTTCATTGGCACCGAAGGCACACTCGGCGTGGTGACACGCGCCGCATTGCGGATTTTCCCGGCGCCGGCCGAACAGCAGGTGGCGCTGTGTGCGCTGTCGAGCTTCGACAAGGTCAGGGCGCTGCTCGAGCTGTCGCGCAAGCGGCTTGGCGGCGAGCTGACCGCCTTCGAGATCATGTGGAACACCTACTATCGCCTCACGACCGAGCTGGTGAAAGGCGTCGCCGCGCCGCTGCCGACCAACCACCCCTTCTACATTCTGATGGAATCTTCAGGCAGCGATGCCGAGCGCCTTCGCACCGACGTTGAAAAACTGCTCGAACATGCGTTGGCCGAAGAAATCATCCTCGATGCAACGATTGCAAGCTCAGGCGCAGCCAGTGCCGCGATCTGGCGGATTCGCGATTCCAGTGTCGAACTCAGCCGTGCGACCGCACCCACTGTCGGATTCGACATCAGCCTGGCCATCGACCAGATGGAGCCGTTTACGAATGCCGTCGAGAAGGCAATCAAGACGGTCGACAAGGACGCCTACATGGTCGCGCTCGGACATGTCGGCGACGGCAATCTGCACGTCAACGCAAAATACTCGCCGCCGGCTGACAAGCATGAAGCGATGAAGAAGCTCATCTACGGCATCACCGCCGACTTCGGCGGTTCAATCTCGGCCGAGCACGGCATCGGCATCCTCAAGCGGCCGTACCTCAAGCTCAGCCGCACTGCGGAGGAGATCGAGACCATGCGCACGTTGAAGCGCGCGCTCGATCCGCACCATATCCTCAATCCCGGGCGCGTCTTCGAAATGTGAGTGGCGAAGCGTGAAGCGCGCTACTCGCCACACCCACAATCGTCATCGCCCGGCTTGACCGGGCGACCCAGTATTCCGTGACGTCAGTGATAAAACGAGAGACCACGGCGTACTGGGTCCCCCGCTCCAGTGCGCAATTGCGCACAAGGCGGGGGATGACGGCTGAAGAATGATGCAAGTGCAGTGCGCTCTCTCTAGCTCAGCTCTTCTTCAACGCCCGCTCCAGCAGCTCCAAGCGGTCCTGGCCCCAGAAAATCTCGCCTGACGGCAGCACGTAGCTCGGCGCGCCGAACACGCCGGCCTTCAGCGCGTCCTGGGTGTTCTGCTCAAGCATCGCGTCGAGTTCGGCGTCGGACGGGGCGCCGGCGCGCAACGCCGCGGCATCGAGGCCGGCGCGTTTGGAAGCAGATGAAATGACTTCCGGATCGGCCAGCGTCTCCTCGCGCTCCCAGATGGCACGGCCCAGCTCCAGCGACAGTTTGTGGGCATCCTTGCCCTGCAGGTTGGCCGCGATCACCAGCCGCGCCCCCGCGCTGTCGTCGCACGGGAAATATTTCGGCTCGGGGTTCAATGGAATGCCACGCACCTCGCGCCAGCGTTTCAGCTCCATCATCCGGTAGGCACGCCGCTGCGGCGAGCGCTTTGGCAGCGGCAGCCCGCCGGTCTGCTCGAAGATCGGTCCGAATTTCGCGGGCTTGGCGTTAACGGTGACGTTGTGTCGCGCCGCGATCTCGGCGAACGGCCCGCTGCCGATAAAGGTCCAGGGCGAATTGAGCGACAGATAGTAATCGATGGTGATGGTCATATTCCATTATTCCTTAAATAATCTCATGTGAGCGTCTCATCCCTCAGCCGTCATCGCCCGGCCTTGACCGGGCGACCCAGTATTCCGAGACACCTGTGATAGAGCCGTGATGTCCCGGCGTACTGGATCCCCGCCTTCGCGGGGATGACGAATGAGAATGCTGCGAGTGCATGGCCTACGCTGCCGCCTGCTCGCGCGGCTGGTAGATCGCGATGTGGTGGCAATGCGCCAGCGGCACCTTGCCGTTGGCGACGACGAGCGCGTCGAGTTCGACGAAGCGGTGGCCTTTCTTGTCGTAATTGGCGCTGACTTTGGCCCGCGCGGTCAATTCATCGCCGATACGCGCGGCCGACAGCAGCTGCATGCGGGTGCCGACATGAATCCACGGGCCCATGATGGCATTGTCGACCAGCACCTTGTTCATGACCCGCGGCAGCAGGCCGGGATGCCCAAGTCCCTCGCGCGCGTAGATGGTTTCGGTTTCGCGAATGTCGGCCAGATATTCTCTTGCCGCATCAGCCGCCCAGGTCCGTGGCACCGCACCGAGCCATTTGCCTGACGCATAGGACGCCGCATCCACCGGCTTGCGCTCGCTCACGGCCGCGGTCTCGACATAATCGGAAAGCGAAAACGACGGCGCCGCCGGCGGCAGCGAGGCACTGCCGGTCGCGCAAACTTCGCCCCGGCTCATGACCTCGATCAAGAGCGCGCCGTTGCTTTCTTCGCCGGTGACATCGGCCAGTTCGCCGTCATAGACCGGCTTGACGAAGCGCGCCTCGATCAGCCCGCGCTCCAGGAAGGCGCGGCCCCATTTCGCCACCGGCAGATGCATCATGTAGGCCATCACATCGACGCCCGGCACCAGCCCACCCGCGAATCCGAACCGCTTCGCCACGGTATCGTCATGCATCTTGTTTTCTGAATGTTTTGAGGTGTTGTAGGCCGAGACCCGATACGGCTCGATGCGGCTGGTCATGCCCGTTTCCTGTTATTTTGGTTGGCGTTTCTGGGGATAATGGTACGCGAACAAAATGCCGTGGCAAGCGGGGTTTCGGCCCGCTTTTGCTCGCAATTCCCGTGCTGATGGGGTACCACGCGCATTCTTAGGGAGCGCCGTGGCGTTTTCCGCCAAATCCCAACCGATGATACCAGTTTTGAACCCTACTACCCGCATCTATGTCGACGCCGACGCCTGTCCGGTCAAAGACGAAATCTACCGCGTCGCTGCCCGCCATGGCCTGCCGGTCAGCGTGGTCGCGGGCCAATTCATTCGGGTGCCGCAGGATCCGCTGATCGAGCGTATCGCGGCCGGTTCCGGCATGGACGCCGCCGATGACTGGATTGCGGAGCGCGCCGGAAAGGGCGATATCGTCATCACCTCCGATATCCCGCTGGCGAGTCGCTGCGTGAAAACGGGCGCCGAGGTGATCGCACCGAACGGCAAGCCGTTTTCGGAAGCTTCGATCGGGATGACGCTGGCGGTTCGCAATCTGATGACCGATTTGCGCTCTTCCGGCGAAGTCACCGGCGGTCCAAAGGGCTTCGCGCCGCGCGACCGCTCGGCATTCCTGTCGGCGCTCGACCAGACCATCCGTCGCATCCAGCGCCAGCGGGCAGACCAGCCCGTCGCAAAACAAAGTTGAACTGAAGAAACCATGGCGCCTCCCCTGATCCAGTTAAAGGATATCAAGCTGACCTTCGGCGGCACGCCGCTGTTGTCGGGCGTCGAATTGTCGGTGTCGCAATCCGAGCGCGTCTGCCTGATCGGCCGCAACGGCTCCGGCAAGTCGACGCTGCTGAAGATCGCGGCAGGCCTGGTCGAATCCGACAGCGGCAGCCGCTTCGTGCAGCCCGGTGCGACCGTGCGCTATCTGCCGCAGGAGCCGGATTTTTCGGGCTTTGCCACCACGCTGGCCTATGTCGAAGATGGCCTCGGCCCCGGCGACGACCATTACCAGGCCCGCTACATTCTGGAGCAGCTCGGGCTGCACGGCGACGAGGACCCGGCGCATATCTCCGGCGGCGAAGCCCGCCGCACCGCGCTGGCGCGCGTGCTGGCGCCCTCGCCCGATATCCTGCTGCTGGACGAACCCACCAACCATCTCGATCTCACCACCATCGAATGGCTGGAGGCCGAACTCGGCAGCCGCCGCAGCGCGCTCGTCATCATCAGCCATGACCGCCGCTTCCTCTCCAATCTTTCGCGCTCCACCGCCTGGCTCGATCGCGGCGAGATCCGGCAGATCGACCGCGGTTTTTCCGCCTTCGAGGCCTGGCGTGACGAGGTGCTGGCGGAAGAAGAGCGCGACCAGCACAAGCTCGACCGCAAGATCGTCATGGAGGAGCATTGGCTGCGCTACGGCGTTTCCGGCCGCCGCAAGCGCAACGTCAAGCGGCTCGGCAATCTCTTCGCGCTGCGCGAGCAGCGCCGCGACTATCGCGGTGCTGCAGGGAATGCCAACCTTGCTGCTTCCGAAGCCGACAAATCCGGCAAGCTGATCATCGAAGCCAAGGGTATCGGCCGGACCTATGGCGACCGCACCATCGTTGACGGCTTTTCGATCCGGGTGCAACGCGGCGACCGCATCGGCATCGTCGGCCCCAACGGCGCCGGCAAGACCACGCTGATCGAGATGCTGACCGGCGGCAAGCCGCCGGATAGCGGTACCATACGGTTCGGCGCCAACATCGAAATGGCGACGCTGGACCAGCATCGCGAAAGCCTCGATCCGAAATCAACGCTGGCCGATGCGTTGACCGGCGGCGGCAGCGACAATGTGATGGTCGGCGGCAAGCCGAAGCACGTCGTCAGCTACATGAAGGACTTTCTGTTCGCGCAGGAGCAGATGCGCACGCCGCTGGAAGTGCTGTCGGGCGGCGAACGCGGCCGGCTGATGCTGGCGCGGGCGCTGGCAAAGCCTTCGAACCTGCTGGTGCTGGACGAGCCGACCAACGACCTCGATCTTGAAACCCTCGACGTGCTGGAGGAAATGCTTGGCGATTACGAAGGCACCGTGATCCTGATCAGCCACGACCGCGACTTTCTCGATCGCGTGGTGACCTCGGTGATCGCGCCGGAAGGCGACGGCCGCTGGATCGAATATGCCGGCGGCTATACCGACATGCTGAAACAGCGCGGTGCCGACCTGAAGCGCGAGGCCGTCAAGGCCGGCGCCGAGGAGAAAAAGGAATCCAGGCCCGGCGCGCCTTCGACCTCAGCGAAGCGAAAGCTCAACTTCAAGGACAAGCACGCCTTGGAGACGCTGCCGAAGACCATGGCCAAGCTGCAGGCCGAGATCGCCAAGCAGCAGCGGCACCTTGACGATCCCAATCTTTACAAGAAGGATCGCAAGAAGTTCGACACCGCTTCGGCGGCTTTGACGACGGCGCAGAAGGAGCTCGAGGCCGCCGAGGAAAAGTGGCTGGAGCTCGAAGTGATGCGCGAAGAGATTGAGCAGGCTTAGGACGTTCTACCGTCATTGCGAGGAAACAGAATTGGAGTCGCTTCGATGACCACACCCCTCGCCGCCAAGATCGCCCGCGACTACGGCACGCCTGCCGCCGTCATCGACATGGACCGGGTCGAGCGCAACATCGCGCGGATCCAGGCCGCCTGCGATGCCGCCGGGGTCGCCAACCGGCCGCACATCAAAACCCACAAGAGCCCGATACTGGCCAAACTGCAGGTCGAAGCCGGCGCCCGGGGCATCACCTGCCAGAAAATCGGCGAGGCCGAGGTGATGGCGGAGGCCGGGATCGACGACATCCTGATCAGCTACAATCTGATCGGCGAGGAAAAGATGGCGCGGCTCGCCGCGCTGCAGGCCAAAGCCAACATGACCGTCGCTGCCGACAATTCGGTTGTCATCGCGGGATTGCCGCGGGCGGCGGAACTATCCGGACGGCCGCTCTCGGTGGTGGTCGAGTGTGACACCGGCCGCAAGCGTGCCGGGGTCGAAACCCCGACGGAAGCGATCGCGCTGGCGCGCGAGATCGCGGCATCCAAGGGCCTGGTGTTCGGCGGCTTCATGCTTTACCCGACCGAGACCGGCTGGGCCGAAGCGCAACGCTTTTACGACGAGGCGCTGGCCGGCGTGCGCGCGCACGGGCTCGATGCCGCGATGGTTTCGACCGGCGGTTCGCCCAACATGAAAAACCTTGGCAAACTCAAGGGCGCCACCGAACACCGGCCCGGCACCTATATCTACAACGACCGCATGCAGGTGGCGGCCGGCGTCGCGACCTGGGAAGATTGCGCGCTCAGCATTTATTCGACGGTGGTGAGCCGCGCCGGTCCGGATCGCGGTATTCTGGATGCCGGCTCCAAGACGCTGACATCGGACACCGGCGGCGGATTGGAAGGCCATGGGCTGATTCTCGAGCATCCCGAGGCCAAGATCGCGCGCTTTGCCGAGGAGCACGGCTTTCTCGACCTCGCGCGCAGCAACACAAGGCCCAATATCGGCGATGTCGTGCGGATCGTACCCAATCATGTCTGCGTCGTCGTCAACATGATGGACGAGGTGGTGATGGTGCGCGGCGACGAGATTTTGGGAACGCTGCAGGTGGCGGCACGGGGGAAGTTGCGGTAGGGAAGGAAGGCGAGTAGCGAATGGCGAATAGCAAAATTCCACTCGCTATTCGCCGCTCGCTATTCGCCCTTCTAGCCACTTCAACACGCCCCTCCCCGCCGCCGCTCCCGTCGCAAACGACGCCTGCAGCAGATAGCCGCCGGTCGGCGCTTCCCAGTCGAGCATTTCGCCCACCGCGAATACGCCGGGCAAGCGGCGGATCATAAAATCAGCGTCGAGTTCGCTAAAGGCGATACCGCCCGCGGTCGAGATCGCGCGTGCAATCGGCGCCACGCCGTTCAACTCGATCGGCACGGCGTTGATCAATCCGGCGAGCGATGCCGTCGACAGCGACGACAGCGTGGCGCCGGACGCCATCGCGGCCTCCTGCAACAGGCCGATCGCGACCGGCGACAGGTGTGTGGCCTTGCGCAGGAAATTCGAAAAGGATTGTTTGCCGCGCGGTGTGGATAGTCGCGCAACCAAATCATTCATATCGAGATCGGGCCGCAGGGCGACGTGCAGGGTTGCCCGTCCCCTACTGAGGATGGCCTCACGCAACTCAGCCGACAGCGCATAGATCGCGCCGCCCTCGATGCCCGTTCGCGTGATCATGGCTTCACCGCGGACGATATACACTCCGAACGACAGCGCTGCGCCCTTGAGCGGCTGGCCCTCAAAGCGGTCGCGAAAGATGTCGGACCAGGTGACGGTAAAACCGCAATTGGCGGGCCGAAGCTTCGAGACCGTCACGCCCCGTGCGGCCAGCGTTTCCACCCAGGCGCCGTCGGACCCGAGCCGCGGCCAGCTGGCGCCGCCAAGCGCGAGTACGGTGGCGCCAGCTTCTACGACGCGTTGGCCGTCGGGAGTTTGAAACAGCAGATGGCCGTTCTCGTCCCAGCCGGTCCAGCGATGGCGCAGCGCGAATTGCACGCCCAGCGAATCCAGCCGCCGCAACCACGCCCGCAGCAAGGGTGAGGCCTTGAACGCTTGCGGAAACACCCGACCGCTGGAGCCGACGAAGGTCGGCTGCCCCAGCGCCTCGCTCCATTCGCGCAAGCGATCGGGCGAAAACGCGGTGATGGCGGGTTCGAGCAACGGCCTTGCCGTCGCCATATCGTTTGAGAAATTCCGGCAGCGGCTCGCTATGGGTCAGGTTGAGCCCGCCGCGCCCGGCCATCAGCAACTTGCGGCCGGCGGACGGCATCGCGTCATAGACGGTGACGGCGGCGCCGCCTTGCGCCAGCACCTCGGCCGCCATCAGCCCGGCGGGACCGGCGCCGATGACGGCGATGTGAGGTGGGGATAGGGGCATAGATGGGGTTTACGTCATTCCGGGGCACGCGTCTTCGCGTGAACCCGGAATCTCGAGATTCCGGGTTCGATGCTTCGCATCGCCCCGGAATGACGGCGTCATCTTACAACTTAATCCCCGCCCGCGCCGCGGCTTGTGCGACGTACTTCTGCGTCTGTTCGAACGCACCTTGCAGCGCCTTGGCCTTGGACATGTCGCTGATCCCAGCAAAATGCGCGGCGACCGCGTCGGGCGTCCAGTCGGATTGGGCGAGATTAACACCCTCGCTCTCCATGACCTTGATCACCGCAAAGGATCCGGCACCGGCGCCCATGATGGTGCGGGTCGGCGCTTCCTCGGCCAGCAGATACAGCACCGCCGGCGTGATCGCTTCCGGCTTCATCAATTCGAGCGCCTGCGGCGGCAGCAATTCTTCGGTCATTCGCGTTGCCGCAGTCGGTGAGATCGTGTTGACGCGGATGTTGTTCTTGCGGCCCTCCTCGGCCAGCACGTTCATCAGCCCGATCATACCGGCTTTGGCGGCGCCGTAATTGGCCTGGCCGAAATTGCCGAACAGGCCCGACGAGGACGTGGTGACGACGATGCGGCCGTAATTGCGCTCGCGCATGCCGTTCCACACCGCCTTGCAGCAATAGAAGGTGCCGGTGAGATGGACGTCCAGCACTTTTGCGAAATCGGCGACTTCCATTTTCGCAAATGACTTGTCGCGCAAGATGCCGGCATTGGCGCAGAGCAGATCGACGCTGCCCCACTCTTTGGTGGCACGCTCCACCATTGCCGTGACCTGCTCGAAATTCGAAACATCGGCGCCGTCGGCCATCGCCGTGCCGCCTGCTTTCCGGATTTCCTCGACCACCGTTTCGGCTGCCGTCATCGATCCGCCGCTGCC